>NZ_JBQAEF010000014.1:0-106878 GCF_051915185.1 Bacillus cereus group sp. MYBKT14-1
AATACGAAACGGATTAAGGCAAAATTAAAAATGAGTCCGGTACAATACCGAACTCATTTTTATCAAGCTGCCTAATGAAATAACCGTGTCTAACTTTTAGGGGTCACTTCAATTTGTTTGCTCGTTTCACTTTATTTTAGTTCACATTTATCAAGTGGAATCACTTTTGTTTTTTTCGTAAATTTATATCCTAACCATAGTACTAAGAAGAGTGGTAAACCGATGTAAGAAACGAGTACGCCATTCCAATCGATTGATTCACCCATAAATGCACCGTAGTTTTGTCCTAAAATTACGATGATACAAAGTGTAAATGCGAAGATTGGACCAAATGGGAACCATTTTGCTCTATATGGTAAGTCTTTCAAATCTTTTCCTTGTGCAATATATGCTTTACGGAAACGGTAATGACTAATTGCAATGCCGACCCAAGCGATAAAGCCAGACATTCCTGATGCATTTAATAACCAAATGTATACAACACCGTCACCGAATAAAGAAGCAATGAAAGCGATACTACCGACAATCGATGTTACGATTAATGCGTTAACAGGTACACCGCGGCTATCTAATTTACCAAGAAACTTTGGTGCTTTTCCTTGGCGAGCTAAATCCCAAAGCATACGAGTTGATGCATACATACCAGAGTTACCAGCAGATAGTACTGCCGTTAAAATAACAGCGTTCATAACAGAAGCAGCAAAGGCAACGCCCGCTTTTTCAAAAATAAGTGTAAACGGACTTACTGTAACATCACTTGCAGCAAGGCTTTCAGTTGTATAAGGAATTAATAAACCGATAACGAGAATTGCAAGGATATAGAATAAAAGAATACGCCAAAAGATTGAACGAATCGCTTTCGGAATATTACGCTCTGGATCAGAAGTTTCACCAGCAGCTACTCCTAATAGTTCAGTACCTTGGAATGAGAAACCAGCTGCCATAAACACACCGATAATTGCCATGATACCGCCGTTAAATGGTGCATCTGCAACAGTGAAGTTTTTAAATCCAACCGTTTCACCGCCCATAATTCCAAAAATCATCATGAAACCAACAATTAAAAAGATAATAATCGTAACTACTTTAATAAGTGCGAACCAATATTCAGATTCACCAAACCCTTTAACAGACAAATAGTTTAAAAGGAAAATAATAGCTAAACATAATCCGCTCCAAATAAGAGAAGGGGTATCTGGGAACCAAAATTTCATAATTAATGTTACGGCTGCAAGTTCAGCAGCAATCGTAATTGCCCAGTTATACCAATAGTTCCATCCAAGTGCAAAGCCCAGTGATGGATCAACAAATTTTGTTGCATACGTACTAAAAGATCCAGTAACAGGCATGTAAGCTGCAAGTTCAGCTAAGCTTGTCATTAAAAAATAAACCATAATTCCAATTGCGGCGTATGCAATTAATGCGCCACCAGGTCCAGCTGTATGGATGACACCACCGCTGGCAAGAAATAGTCCGGTACCAATTGTACCACCGAGAGAAATCATCGTAAGGTGACGAGATTTTAATCCGCGTTTTAATTCACCTTGTCCTTGTGTAGTTTGCGTTTTAGAGGTAGATTGATTTGTTGCGCTATTCATGTTCAACACTCCTTTTCTTGTAGGTTAGGAAGGAGCGGGGGAGAAAAATACAAAAAACCGCCAAAGGAATTTGGCGGAACGTTTCACAAATAACCACCCCATCATACCCTTCCGTTAAGATAGCACCCCACGTTTACACGGTAATTTTGTAAACGTGACAGTTCTGTTCCTTTCGGAGACAGCCCCAGCTCATATTTCCAGAGAAGAAATATAAACTTCGGCAACTTTTCCTTTCAAACGGAGTCTTAGACATTCTCTGTATCTCGTCCGTTTTACTCTTAAAAGCCGCAACCTCTACCTCATCGGATTGATGAGGATTTATATATTGCTAAGATTTTTAATATATGGCAATTGTAATGAGTTTCTGAATATATTGCAAGATATTTTGTAGGAAAAAATCAAAAAATATCGGTTATTGTATAGGAAACGCTTGCAAAACTCCACCCGAACCTACTATTATGTAACAATAAGCAAAGAAAAAATTGTTATACAAATGTTTCGCAAAAAATATTGAAAAACCCTTCAAAAATTAAAAGAAAATTCAGAAAATATAATTCGACATTCATAATCAGGTCATATTTTTTGATATAATTAGAATAACGTATAAGCAAAAAAGGGGAAATCAAAATGAAATTAGAAACAGAAAGGCTCTATATAGTACCGTGTACAGAAGAGAGTATGCACTTTGCTAACGAGCAAGGATATAATAGTGGCCCACATATTGTAGGGCATGTAGAAAATGTAAAACAAAATAAGGATGTATTACCTTGGGGCGCGTGGTATGTCATTCGAAAAGAAGATGACATCGTTCTAGGTGATATTGGGTTTAAGGGGAAACCAAATGAGAATCAAACAGTAGAAATCGGTTATGGATTTATTGAGAAATATTGGAATCAGGGCTATGCAACAGAAGCTGTAAGAGAACTAATCGATTGGGCTTTCAAAACAGGAGAGGTAGAAACAATAATTGCAGAGACACTCCTAGATAATTATAGTTCGATGCGTGTTTTAGAAAAGTTACATATGAAGAGAGTAAATGCTACAGAAACGATGATTAATTGGAAAATAAAAAAATAAAAAAATAAAAAATACCGCTCTAAATTGGGCGGTATTTTTATAGTTATGGTAGCATTTGCTTCTGATCATTCGGATACTCAGCCGTTGATGCGTTAGGTCGATTGGAATGATTTCGAACAGCAATGAAAATAGAAATAATAACGACAAGACCAACTGCAACGTAAGAAAGTGAAATAATAGTTGGATCCACTTTAAATGTAGTAAGCAGTGTACGAATATTTGTGAAGATAATAAGACCGCCAACTAATACGCCAAGTAAATGTGCTGGAACGATGCGAACTAACCATGCAGCAATTGGTGCAGCGACAATACCGCCAAGCATTAACGCAAATACCCAAACCCAGCTTACTTGTTCCCAGCCAAGTGAAATGAAAAATCCGATTGTTGCAGCGAGTGAAACAGGAAATTCACTCGTATCTACAGATCCAATAACTTTTCTAGCTTCATTTCCTCTTGCTAGAAGAATGGGTGTCGTAATCGGCCCCCAACCACCGCCACCAGTTGAATCAACGAATCCAGCGAATAAACCAAGCGGCACAAGTTGTTTTGCAGACATACGCTTATTTGAAGCGACAATTTGTTTTTGAATGATGAATCGTAATAAAATATAAACCCCTAAAGTAAATAAAAACACGGAAATGTACGGTTTAATTACATCTCCAGGCAAATTACTTAAAAAACATGCCCCAACAAATGCACCGATTGCCCCAGGTAATGTAAGCCTGGAAACTGTATATTTATCAACGTTTCCAAATTTGATATGAGATGCGCCGGAAGCTGCAGTTGTGACGACTTCAGCTAAATGAACTGATGCAGATGCAACAGCTGGTGCAATACCAAACATTAATAATAAAGAGGAAGACGTTACCCCATACGCCATTCCAAGTGCTCCATCGATCAATTGAGCGAAAAATCCGATAATAGCAAAGACAATTAATTTCTGCATAAAAAATCCCCCTGTAATAATAAATGAAAAAGGCACTTTTCCCGTGTGAGAAAAGTGCCTTTGGTTTTTCCAATCAGCAATATTGAAATTTGTTTCATTATAATACATATTAATCATATAAATCAACTAGGTTTTTAAGTTTTTTGAATTGAATGAAAGAAAAATAAAATATACAATAAAAGGATGGAGAGAAAGGGGAGAAAGACATGTTACGATTTGATCATCTCGTTCACGCAGTTCATAGTACACCGGAGGAAGCGGCAAAAAAAATGCAGGAACTGGGATTTCATACTGCACTAGGCGGAGAGCATATTACTTGGGGTACTTGGAATAGTTTAAGTTATTTTGATTTATCATATATAGAATTTTTAGCAGTTCAACATGAAGAAAAAGCGAAAGAAGCAGAAAATCCATTAGTACAAGAAACAGTGGTGAAACTACAAAATGGAGAAGGAATGCTACAAATCGCAATCCGAACAGATGCAATTGAGGAGCTAGTAGTTAACTTTAATAAGTACGGCTTACATACGATAGGGCCATTTGAAGGGAAACGCATGAGAAAAGATGGCCGACTTTTAGAATGGAAAATGTTATTCGTTAAGCAAGAAGAGAGCGGACCGAAATTACCTTTCTTTATACAGTGGAATGAAACGGACGAAGAAAGAAGAAATGATTTACGGAAAATAGGAACAATCACTGAACATAAAAACAAAGTACAACAACTGGATACGATTCATTACGCAGTGAAAAACGTTCGAGAAACAGTGCGGAAATGGGAAGAAGTAATGGGGCTAACTGTAAGTTCGGTCGTAAAAAATGAAAAATGGAATGCTGATTGTCAAAGTGTATCGTTTGGAGATATTCAAGTACAGTTTTGTGAACCGGTTGGAGAAGGCCTAGTGCAAGAATACATAAAGAATCATGGCGAATATCCATTTGCAGTAGAGTTTAAAGGTGGAAATAAACGAGAGCATGAAGTGCTAGGTAGTTTGTACATATATTGATAGAGGTGAATGCTTTGGAAGAAATGCTTAGAGAGATAGAGAGAATACTAGAATGGCCTCGTATTGCAAAGTGTACAGCTATTTCAAAAGGTTTTTCACATGAAGAGAAGTATAAAATTGAATTAAAGAATCAAGAAACTTATTTTGTAAAAGTATGTGATACTGTTCATTTTGAACGTAAACAAGAAGAATATACGTATATGAAACAATTAGAGTCATTACATATTCCAACACCCAAGTTAATTCATTTCATAATACTTGAGAAATTAAATAAATGTGTTCAAGTATTTGAATGGACCCAAGGTATAAATGGTGAAGAAGGTTTAACGAAGTTATCGGTGGAAGAACAGTATAATGCAGGAAGAAAAGCAGGGGAAGTATTAAAGAGGATTCACTCAATTGAAAGAGAAAGTGCAAGTAATAAATGGGAAACATCTAGATGGAATAAATACGAAAGATACATAGAGGCACTAACAGATTACGAGGTGAATTTTCTGGATTTGAAGCCAGTATTAAACTTTGTAGAAAATCATAAAGATTTATTGAAAAATCGTCCAATAAGATTTTTACATGATGACTTCCATCCAGCAAATAGTATGATTCATAATAAGGAGTTTATCGTTATCGATTTTGGTGGATATGATTTTGGCGATCCAATACACGATTTTTATAATGTAGCGATTTTTACTACAAGAATAAGCAAACCATTTGCGGTTGGACAAGTTCACGGTTATTGCGGAGGAGAACCTGATCTACATTTTTGGAAACTGTACTCATTATATGCAGCGATGATATTCCCGGCTGATATCGTATGGACAAACCGAAGCACACCATATTTAGTAGATGATATGAAGGAGAGATTAAATGGAATTTTAGAAGATCATAATCATTTTTCATCTTATATTCCAAAATGGTATCAATCAAGCGAATTTAATAAATAAAGGAGTAATCTATATGGATAAAATAGCAGTAATTTCAGATATTCACGGTAATATTCAAGCATTAGAATCCGTGTTGAATGATATTAAATTAAGAGGAATCGAGCGCATTATTTGTCTTGGAGATTTAGTAGGAAAAGGACCTCATTCCAGTGAAGCAATTGAAATCATTCGTAAAGAATGTGAAGTAGTCGTAATGGGAAACTGGGATGATTTTATTACAAAGCCAACTGAATTTGAAGCATTAAAATGGCATCAAAAACAATTATCGGAAGAACAAAATGTCTATTTAAGAAGCTTACCATTTTCAATCGAGTTTTTTATGAGCGGCAAACTCATTCGTATGTTTCACGCTTCACCGAGAAGTTTGTATGAAAGAATTCAACCACACGCTTCAAGAGAAGAACGTATTAGTATGTTCGAAAATAGTGATCTGACGGAAAATATAGAAGGGGAAAGAAAACCAGATGTCGTTTGTTACGGTGACGTTCACCAAGCGTTCATTCAAAATTTCAGAGGGAAAACATTATGTAACGCCGGTAGCGTAGGAAACCCACTTGAAATCACACAAGCTTCCTATTTAATATTTGAAGGAACTTACAAAGAAAAAGAAGCAGCAAGCTTTTCTATTCAACTCGTACGAGTACCGTATGATATTGAATTAGCTATCAGATTAGCAGAAGAACTCGAAATGCCAGAAATTGAAGAGTATAAGCAAGAGTTACGGACGGCCTTATATCGGGGGTTTAAGGGGAAGTAAGCTAATAATATATCAACGATTTTTCAAATATATCTATCATAACTTAAAATATATCAACGATTTTTTCGATATATCAACGATTCGACAAAGGATATCGATTTACCGACAAATAGTGACATGAATTGTTACTTATAATTATATTATGTAAACTAATTATAAAGGGAGATATCATGAACCGAAAACAACGAATCAAAGAAATTGCAAATCATATTGTAAAGCTAAACTTAACCTATCCAACAAGAGTTGGAGTAAGTGGTATTACAGCATCAGGAAAAACAACATTTGCAAACGAATTAGCAGAAGAAATAAAAAAACGAGGATTACCAGTAACACGCGCAAGCATTGATGATTTTCATAATCCAAGAGTGATTCGCTATGCAAAAGGAAAAGAATCTGCAAGAGGGTATTATGAAGATGCACACGATTATACAGCTTTCAAAGAAAGATTATTAATGCCTTTAGGACCTAACGGGAATTTACAGTATGAAACGATTTCTCATAACTTATTAACGGATATGTCTGTACATAATGAGCCGCTATTGGCCACGCAAAATATGATATTCATAGTAGATGGAACGTTTCTATTGAAAAAAGACGTTGCGTATTTATTTGATTACAAAATCTTTGTAGATACAAATTTTGAGATTGCGAGAAAACGTGGTGCGAAGCGGGAAACTGAAGCTTTTGGAAGTTATGAAGAAGCAGAGAAGATATTTTTGAACAGATATCATGCGGCCTGTAAGATGTATATAGATGAGCATAATCCGAAAGAACTTGCAGATGTTTTATTTGAAAATAGTAAATTTGATGATCCAGTAGTTCTATTTAAAAGACATTAATACAGTTTATATAGGGAGAATGAACATTTGTTTAGATGGTTTCAAAAAAATAATAAAGTGAATGAAGAGAAGGATGGACAATATTTAGAAATCAAAAATGAACAGATAAATGAACAGTTAAAACAAAAAATAATGGAACTAGAGAGTATAAGTGAAGACATTTGCAGTAAGTATCAAAAAATATATGAAGAACGTTTTGCGCAAAATGGTAAATTAAATTTGAAGCTGTCAATTAAAAGAGATATAGACGGTGATGAATTAGAAGAACTAACATCTAAGAATTGTTTAGAGTATGAATATAGATCAGAAATTAATTTTGAATATGATGCTTCAAAATCATGGGAAGTCTGTACTATTTCGCTTTGGTATTATTACCAAGGATATCGAAAAAGTAGTAGCATAGGAACACTTTATAGCGGAACGATTAATGAATTAGAAGAAGAAGTTAAAGCAACATTGGAAGAACTGTTACATAGTGAAGATAATTAATGATTCCATTTTATATTGCGTTAAGAATGGGTTTAATTTTATGATACTAATAGGGAATAATTTAGGAAGAGAAATTTAAAGGGGATAAAAAAATGACAGAAGTACTAGAACTAAAAGAAGAACTACTACAAATTAAAAATAATAATTATGCTGTACCAGAAGACGTAGATGCATATCCATATGCGCAGTGGATGCTAGATTATATCGGATCACCTGATGCTGAATTACGTGATGATTTAATTTATAGTACGCTTCACACATGGATTACAAATGATGTATTTAGACAAAAAGAGTTAAGAGGATTAATGTTACAAGCAATTAGTCCTGATTATTTATTTTATAAAATTGGTGAAAAGGGAACAGACTCTGTATTTAAACGTGCATTCTCCGTATTAATTCCACCACTTATTTTATCTGTTCATGAAAGAGAACCGTTGTTATCGGAAGAACAATTGTACAGTGTGGCAGAACAAGTGTTGGAATATGTATATTTAGAAGAAGATGTAAGGGGCTACGTAGAAGGAAAAGGCTGGGCACACTCTACTGCACATGCAGCAGATGCGCTCGATGCGTTAGCACGTACAATTCAAAATCGTGAGTTTTCATATGCGATTCTTGCGGCTGTTCGTCAGAAGGTTCGATTGAGTGATTACGTATATGTACACTTTGAGGATGAGAGATTAGTAAAGCCAATTATGTCGTTACATAACCAAAAGCTTTTAACTGAAGAAGAGTGGAGCAATTGGCTACATAGTATAGCAACTGTTGAGGACATCCGACATCCGCAGCATGCTATTTTAGTACAAAATATTAGAGCTTTCTTAAGAAGTTTATATTTTAGAGTTTTAGAGACAGAGGGTAATACAGCCTTTACAGATGATGTATTGGAGACTTTGAAAGGGTTGCGTAGGTATTAAAATAATCCATAATTAGAAACAAAGAATACATGTTCATTTTGAAAAATTTATTAGAAATTTATTTTTACATTGTACCCTTTTAGTATAGGCTGAAAGGGGTGTCAAATGAAAAAATTATTAAAGTCAGTGAAAATAATATTTTTAATATGTATTAGTATGATTTTCTTTGGAACAGGAGCTGTATTTATATATCATAACTATCAATTAAAAATGGAATCGGAATTAATGAACAATGAAGGCGAACTTGTTAATTTCGATAATAAAAAATTGAATGTTTATAATGAGGGGAGCGGGGAGGATACGTTTGTATTTATGGCCGGATCTGGAATTGCCGCTCCTGTTTATGAATTGAAAGGCTTATATAGTAAATTTTCGAAAGAAAACAAGATTTCTGTAATTGAGAGAGCTGGTTATGGATACAGTGATGTTTTTCAAGATGAGAGAGATATTGATACGATATTAGAACAAACAAGAGAAGCGCTTATTCGAAGTGGAAATAAACCACCATACATCTTAGTACCACACTCTCTATCGGGTATAGAGGCTATTTATTGGGCACAAAAATATCCGGGTGAAGTAAAAGGGATTATTGCATTAGATATTGGTTTACCTAAACAGTACGTAACTCATAAAATAGGCATGGTGGATTCATTAAAAATAAAAGGGATGAATATTTTAACGAAAATTGGTTTTCAGAGATTAGCTCCCTCTATTACTTATAATCCCCAGGTCATTAAGCAATCCTTTTTAAACGAACAAGAAAAAGAAATTTATAAAGCGCTTACATACAAAAGAGCTTTTAATGATGATATGAAGCAAGAACTTTTACAAAGCTATAATAACAGTAAAAAATCGAATTCCTTATCAATCCCAAAAGAAACACCTATTTTATTTATAGATGCAATTGCTAGGCAAAATAAAGATTCAAAGTATACAAAGCAAAAAAATAAAGATTATAGGGAGTTTGCTAGCGAGTTATTAAGAGCTGATGTGAAAATAATTGAAGGCACACATAGTATTTATTTATACGCTCCTGATGAAATATACAAATTTGCTATGAATTTTATTAATAATAAAGTAGTGAAGAACTAAGCTATTGCTATGATAGCAATGAAAGGTCTACATAATGAAAGCATATAACGTATTAATTGTTGAAGACGATTTAATTATAGGAGATTTATTACAAAAAATTTTGCAGCGCGAGAAGTATAATGTGCATTGGGAGAAAGAGGGAAGGAAAGTTCTTGGTGTAATTCATGAAATAGATTTAGTCATAATGGATGTTATGTTACCAGGCGAAGATGGTTATCAAATTACAAAAAAAATAAAAAATCTAGGGTTAAATATTCCGATTATATTTCTATCAGCTCGGAATGATATGGATAGTAAACTAAAAGGTTTGACTATTGGAGAAGAATACATGATAAAACCTTTTGACCCTAGAGAGTTGTTGTTAAGGATTCAGAAAATGTTAGATAATCAATATGGTACCTTCACGCAAATTAACCATTTATTTATAGATGCAGAATATAAAAGAGTTTTTATAAATGGTTTGCGTAATGAAGTTGCTTTTACAGCAATTGAACGTAAAATATTCTTCTATTTATATGAAAATAGAGATAGAATTTTATCGAAAGAACATTTCTATGATTACCTATGGCAACTCGAAGATAGAAATCAAAATATCATGAACGTACATATAAAGAAAATTAGGACCAAAATTGATGATAAAACAGGTGATATTATACAGAACATATATGGAGAAGGGTATAGACTAAATACCTACATGAAGAAATGAACTTAAAGAAAAAATATCAGTTACTACTATTCTCCGCTATTATTAGCGTACCACTGTTATTGTTGTCGATTAGTATCTTTGTATCAGTTATTTATAATGTTGTCTTTAAAACTAAAAATAAGAACATCCCTTTTCACGAATCCTATGCATATCCTACTATGTTAATCATATTTTTATTATCACTATTAGTATTAGCTTTTGTATTTTCAAAGTCGATTAACACCGTATTAAACAAAATTAATATATTAAATCAAACAATTCGAGATTTAGCTAGTGATAAAAAAATCCCTAATATAATAGATGTTAAAAGCGATGATGAAATGGGAGAACTGATTAAATCAGTAAACTTGCTTATAGAAAGAACAACTTATCGAGAATTGGAATTACAGCAACAGGAACAAATAAAAAAGGAACTATTAAATAAATTACGGCATGATATTAATACACCCTTAACAGCGGTCAGATTACAATTATATTATTTAGAAGGTGAGTACAAGGAACAAGTACCAGTAATTGAATCACTTTATGATCAGATACAATATATAAGTGATTTAACTAACGAATTTAATATTCAATCTACAGAAACCTTAGAGAATACTTATATTGTGCATGATGAAGTGAATATACACAATTTAATAGAAAATATGATTAAAAAATGGAGCTATTTGTATAGCATTCATAAAATTGAATTAGTATATAATCCACAAGATAAAGAGTTGATATGGAATAGTAATGAGTTATGGATTCAAAGGCTATTTGATAATGTTTTTCAAAATGTCCTTAAACATTCAGAAGCTAAAAAACTGAAAATCATTATAGATAAAGATGTTGTTTCTTTTAGAGATAATGGGATTGGGTTTGATATAAATAGTAAAGGAACGGGACTTGGTTTGAAAAATATTGAAGATATATCAAAGATGTTCGATATAAAATACACTTTACAATCAAATAGTGAGGGGACAATTTTTTCATTTGAAAATACTAAAGTTTAGAGCAAATTACATAAAATCAACATCTCCCAACCATACTAATAAAATGTGTTGGAGGTGAGTTTTATGGTCAAAAAAGACTTTGAAAAAGGGTATAATGATTATTTACATCAAGGGGAAGAGCAAGCTCAATTTGAAGTAGGCCATGAAGTCAATTCAGGAGCAGAACAAATAGTTGCCGTTCGTAAAAATGATGATGGAGATTTAATAGCGTTTAAAACAAGTAGCGGGAGAGAGTTAGATTATATGACTGCTCTTAATGAAGCAAAATCAGGGAAGTTAGCTCATGTGGACGTATTTCATAAGTATGGTAGAGATATTATACGTAGTGAACCGGATGGAATAAAAGAAAATAACTTAGATAATTTACCTTCATTTTAAACGGGTAAACCTCAAGAAGAGAATGTTCATTACGATATTCTCTTCTTTGTTTTGCGAAGTTTTCCTTGCAAATAGACGATTCATTTTTAAAGTGCGATCATACTTTTAAAGAGCTCTCTAAATTTCTCTTTATCTTCTGCTGTAAATGGTTTCGGTCCCTTTGTACGTTTACCACTTTTTCGAACCATTGCACTTAAATATCGTGTTTGTAACAATTGTTCAATGTTATCATTCGAATACTTATAGCCTTTATGGTGTAGAACGATACAGCCTTTTGCTAAAGCGAGCGAAGCAAGACCGTAATCTTGTGTTACGATTAAATCTTCTTTTTTTGCTAACTGCATAATTCGGTAATCTGCAGCATCTGCCCCGGAATCAACATAAATTGTTTCCACACCTTTAGGTTGCTGAGCATTAGAATAATGAGAAAAGCTAGTAACGAGGGTTACAGGGATTTCTGCATTCGTAGCTTCAAAAATAATTACATCTTTTACAGGACAAGCATCTGCATCAACGTAAATTTTCATTTTTATCACTCCTATAACTAGGTTCGTGTTGATAATAATGGTAGATTTTTCTTTTGTCAAACGAGAAAGCTTTATCTCACGTTATTTTTCACAAACCAAAATAGCCTCCCGCAAACGAGAAATACCTTCCTCAATTTGATTAATATTCACTTTTCCATAAGATAAACGTATATAACCATCTTTTGCGCCGAAAATACTCCCTGGCATAAAAGCAATTTCTTGTTTTAAACTTTGCATAATAAGTTGTTTTTCGTTTATCGGTTCTTTTAATTTTCCCCATATGTATATTCCACCGGTCGGATTTGAAAAAGAGATTTTATCATGAAGTTGCTCGTTTAAGGCGCGAACGATAACGTCTCTTTTTTCTGCTAGTTGTTTTCGTAACGGTACGATATGAGACTGAAATGGTACGGTTTCAAAAAATTGTTGCATAAGCCACTGCGGGAATATGCTCATACCTAATTCCATTTGGTGCCTTGCGTCGGATAACCTTTCTACTACAGACTGCGGGGCAACAAGCCAACCAACTCGTAAGCCTGGTGCAATCATTTTTGATAAAGAATGTACATAAATGACAGTTCCGTTTTCATCTATTGATTTCAAAGTAGGACAAGGTTGTTTCTTTTCTAGCGTCAGCAAACTAGATGGATCATCTTCAACGATTGCAATTCGTAAATCTGCACAAAGTGATAATAGTTTTTTTCTACGGTTTGGATGAAGCATCGTTCCCGTAGGGTTTTGGAAATTTGGATTTAAAAAGATCATTTTAATACGGTGTTTTCTATATAACTCCTGTACATCATCTGGGTTAATCCCATGTTCATCAACAGGTAATGGGAAAATACGAATACCTGCTGATTGGAATAGAGGCAGGGAATAACAGTGTGAAGGACTTTCGAAAGCAACAGCATCACCTGGATTTAATAAACATTGCACGATAAGGTGAAGTGCTTGCTGTGCGCCAGATGTAATCATAATGGATTGTTCAGTCGCCTCAACTTTTAAATATTCCTTCATATATTTTACGACCGCTTGTCTTAGCGGGAGATAGCCTTGCGGATGATCGTAACTTAATGAATGCGTTAACGGTTGTTCACGTAAAATCGCTTGTAGTTGATCGTGGGGATAAAGATTACAACCGAGCTCTCCGTTTGCAAAATCAATAATATTTTCATTTTGTTGTACTTCTGCCCGAATATGGCGAAGTAGTGGTAAGTTTGGTAAAAAAGTACCACCTTCTACGAAATTTCTCCAGTTCGGCGTTAATGTTGGAGAAACACCCCACATATGTGTACTCACGCGTGTTCCTTTACCAGTCGTACTCTCTACAATTCCCATAGCACGTAGTTCATTATAAGCAGTCGTTACTGTACTTCTGTTTACATTTAACTGCGTAGCTAATTTCCGTTCTGAAGGGAGGAAGCTTCCTGGAGGAAGTTCTCCATATGTAATACGTTTTTCAATAAAGTCAACAACTTGCTGATAAATAGGGATTTTACTGTCACTATCTAGTTTCCATTCCATAAAAAACGCCTCCGTATCTCTTATATACATCAAGTATAGCAAATTGGCTGGGTAAAAAAACAGCCAATTGGACGGTGTTATATCCAGCCAATTTTACTATGCTAAATAGGGAAGGGGAGATTCGGATGAAACGATGGCAAATGGAATGGCTCCTAGTATCAGTTGCATTAGTATGGGGAGCAAATTATACAATAGGAAAGTATGGAGTGGCATATATGTCATCCATTCAATTTAATAGTTTACGATTTTTAGTAGCATCACCGGTATTATTACTTATCACTTTTATGATGGAACGCTCATTACGTATTGAAAGAAAAGATTGGTTACGATTAGTAGCAGTCGGTATCGTTGGTACAACAATGTATCAAACGATGTTTATGCTATCTGTGAAATATACTTCAGCAACAAACGCCTCATTATTAATTGCAATGTCACCTATTTTTACAGGGATATTAGCAGTATTGCACAAACAAGAACGTTTTTCGATGAAAGTACAAATTGGTTCAATAGTGGCCTTTGTTGGTGCAGCATTCGTTTTATTAACAGGGCATACAGGAGGAGCTACTTACGAATATGCGTGGCTCGGAAACATAATTGGATTAGTCGCAGCGATTGCGTGGGGATGGTACCCAATATTAGCGCAACCTCTTATAACAAAATATTCCGCAATGAGAGTCACATCTTGGTCAACTTTAATTGGGATTGTACCTCTCGTTGTATATTGTTTATTCAACGTAAATACATTAACGTGGCCAGTAGACATGCCAAGCTGGGGGTCTCTAGCATATTCAATCGTCTTCGCGACAATCTTCGGACTTGCAATGTGGTATGTCGGTATTAGTAAAATAGGCTCAACGAAAGTAATGGTTTATATGTATCTTGTACCATTGTTCGCAGTTATCTTCGCGGCAGTAACTATCGGAGAGCAAATCAACATGATGCAACTCGTTGGCGGACTTATAATCTTTATCGGCTTATATGTTGTAAAAAAGGGTGGAATTCAAAAGCCAGCTCTCAATTTGAAAAAAGTAAGTTAACAATAAAAAGGATCTCTTTCATATAGAAGGAGATCCTTTTGGTTTTTGTAATAAAAGCGCTTGTTCAACAGCCCATTTTTGATGATCATGAATGAGAAGCTCTACAGCAAGTAAAGGAGACATCCACCGCAAAACATGATCTTCCTCACAGTTTTCAGTTTGTGTCTGCACCATGTTCGCAATATAAAAAAATCCATCGTTTAAATAATATGTATCTTCTTTTTCCGCATAAAAATATCGCATTGCATTACCGATATATTGATTAATTTCAATTGCCCATCCTAATTCCTCTAGTAGTTCACGATGTAAGCATTCATCTTTTGTTTCGGTACCTTCCATACCGCCACCAGGTAAAAAATAACGGTCTCCTTTTTGGATAATAGCAATGTTTGAAGAAGTTGAGTTAAAAATAATTGCATAACAACTAGGCCGTAATACATATTGCTCAGTAGGCTTTTTATAACCAAAAATAAGTTTAGATATCATAAAACACGTCACCTCTCTATAAAATACACAAAAGGAATAATAAGGTAAAAATAGAATTGTATAAGTATAATCTTACGAGATTGGAGTGATAACAAAATGATAAATCGAAAGTGTTCGCGCTGTAAAGAAATTACAGGTACATTGCACGGTGGTAAAAAAATTAAGGAAGAATTTCTATGTGAGGACTGTTTACAAAAAGGAATTGCGAGCGGTGAAATCGAATTATCACAAGTGGAGCAAGAACAAACTTCGTATCTTTCTATAAAAATATTAAAAATAATGAGTGTGATTTATTTAATAGCATCTATTTTAATGGCTTTTTCAACCGGTCCATTTATACATAATATAGGGTTTGATGAAATGTCCATTTCAGGATCAGAATTAGGTTTAATAAGTATTGTTATGCTAGGTTCTTTATTCCAGTCTGTTCTTGTATTTTGCGGGATATGGGTATTCATCCTTTTAGTAGAAACAGTCATTAAAATTTATGAAAAAATGAAGTGAGTGAGAGGGAGAAACATATGCGAGTAAGAAACATCCAAGGGGAAGATTATGTAAAGATTCATTCTGTTTTAAATGATTGGTGGGGCGGGAGAGACATGGCTGCCATGTTGCCAAAATTGTTTTTCGTTCACTTTCAAGAAACGAGTTTTATCATTGAAGAAGATGGCGAAACGTTAGGTTTCTTATGCGGATTCTTTTCGCAAACGCATAAAGAGGAAGCGTACGTTCATTTTATTGGAGTAAATCCGAAGTATAGAAGAAGAGGAATCGCATCGACATTGTATTCTTATTTCTTCGATGTAGCTCGTGCAAACAATCGTAAAGTTATAAAAGCAATCACGTCACCGGTTAATAAAAAATCGATACAGTTTCATAGGGAGATTGGCTTTCAAATTGAGGCTGGGGATGATGAGATAGAGGGTGTATCGGTACATACAAATTATGATAGGAACGGCGGGAGTAGAGTTTTATTTTTGAAACATGTGTAAAAGTAGGCTAGCGAAAAGTTAGCCTTTTTGTTGTGAGGAGCTAGAAATATGGAGAGTAAACAAAGTAGAAATGAATACTTACGACGCATTTATAAAGTGCAAGATTATATAGAATCAAACATAAATGATTCACTTTCAATTGAAGAGT
Source organism: Bacillus cereus group sp. MYBKT14-1 (assembly GCF_051915185.1). Lineage (NCBI taxonomy): Bacteria > Bacillati > Bacillota > Bacilli > Caryophanales > Bacillaceae > Bacillus > Bacillus cereus group sp. MYBKT14-1. Next base: position 16,451 of record NZ_JBQAEF010000014.1, read on the forward strand.
TAGCGGATGTAGCAGGATTTTCAAAGTTTCATTTTCATCGGATTTTTAAGGGGATAGTAAACGAGTCATTATCACGGTATGTAAACCGATTGAAGTTAGAAAGGGCCACACATCTACTTACATATCGGACAGATATGACGATTACAGATATTGCATATCACTTCGGATTCACAGATTCAGCAGTTTTCTCCCGAACATTTAAAAATTATTACGGCGTAAGTCCATCTCAATATCGAAACGACAATAGCAAGAATTGCAAAGACGTAAGGGGAATTCCTCAATACAATGAATGTAAGAAGGTTCGAGGAAATGTTGAAATTGTAACAGCAGACAATATAAACGTCGCATACATAAGACATATCGGTACATATGAAGAGTTAACTATAGCTTTTCCGAAAATGATAGAGAAATTATTTCATTACGCAGCTAAGCAAAACTATCATGTATTTGAGGATACGAAAGTATTAACCATTTACCACGATCATCATGAATTTACTGAGGACTATCATTTAAGAACAAGTTTATGTATAACAATTTCAGATGAATCCACAGTAGAAACGAACGACGTTGGAATAATGGTAATACCTTCTGGAAAGTATGCAGTAGGACATTTTGAAATATGCCAAGATGAATATAAAGGAGCATGGGACTTTATATACGGTGAGTGGCTTCCAAATAGCGGATATAAACCGAGAGATTCGTATCCTTTTGAAGTATATAAAAATGATCCAAAGCAGCATCCAAAGCATAAACATATAGTTGAAATATATGTACCTATCGAACCTTTTTAATTATAGGTTAAAGGGGAAGGAATAATGAAAACTGCTGAAAAGTTAGATCAGATTATAAAAGAAGAATATGAAAATATGAATGGTATGTTAGTAGTGCAGAAAGGTAATGTTATTTTTGAAAAATATTATAACGGTTACGGTCCAGATGATGCATTTCACATAGCGTCAGTCACAAAAACGATAATCTCTGCGCTAATTGGGATATGTATAGATAAGGGCTATATAGTTACTCTTGATAGCTATTCTGAAATACCTCAACTTATAGTCGGAATCTTATTTGTTTTATTCTCAATCGTCGGAATTGTAGTAACGACTATTATTTCTATCTTGATGAGAAAGCGGGAATTTGGTATAAAAATAGCTTTTGGTGAAAGTAAATTTGGAATGTTTATTCAAATTGTTTTAGAAAACATTATTGTAGCAATAGTTGGCTTAGGGATGTCACTAGTTTACTTTTCATGGAGATATGGGGCTCTATTGCAAATGTCAAAGGATATAAAAACAGCAACGGTATTAGACTTTAAATTGGATATGCCTATATTATTTTTAGTATTTCTTTTTTTATTAATGATCATCATTGTCTCGAATGTAATTGTCTTCTTATATATTAGAAAGCTTGAACCGAAAACATTAATAGGTGGGATGGAATAATGAGTTTAATTGAATTGAAAGACATTAAGAAGGTGTATAGTAACAAGAACCATAATACGTTCGCGTTAAATGGTATAAACTTAATGATAAATAAGGGCGAAATGATAGCGATAATGGGTCGATCAGGGTCGGGGAAAAGTACGCTATTAAATGTTATAGGGTTAATTGATATGCCAAATGAGGGGGAATATACGTTAAATGGAAAATCATTAACTGAAATTAGAGCAAATAAAGTTCATAGGACAAGAAATGAAATGATCGGATTTGTTTTTCAATATTTTGCTTTGTTAAAAGAACATACTGTACTAGATAATGTAGTGCTACCACTCACATATAGAAAGCTAAAGCAACGTGAAAGAGAAAATAAGGCGAAGTTCTATTTAGAAAAAGTAGGGTTAAAAGAACATATGCATAAAACACCCGACGAGCTATCAGGTGGACAACAGCAGCGCGTCGCAATTGCAAGAGCATTAGTAGGCGAACCAGAATTAATATTGGCAGATGAACCGACAGGGAATTTAGATAGAAAAACGGGAGAAGAAATTATGAGTTTGCTATTACAACTGAATGAAGAAGGGCGAACAATTATTATTGTAACGCATGATATGGAAGTAGCGAATAATTGTAATAGAATTATTGAGTTAGTTGATGGGGAAATTGTGCAGAGTTAAAAATTCAACTAAGATACATCAAAAAAATTGTTTTTTATTTAAGAATCCATGTTAATTTATTTTTCAAAATGGATTCTATTTTTGTTTCTAGAATTAAAGTAAAATAACAAATCCCCCGTAACTTTTTACGACTGAAATTCGTTTAACAAAAGAAACGATTTTTAATGATGAATGGGGGAGAACCATGAAAATGTTAATACTAGGTGGTACACGATTTTTGGGAAGAGCTGTGGTAGAAGAGGCTTTGAACAGAGGGCATGAAGTTACATTATTTAACCGCGGAACAAACAAAGAAGTTTTTCCTGAAGTGGAGCAGCTGATCGGTGACAGAAATGGTGATGTATCAAGCTTAGAAAATCGAAAATGGGATGTCGTCGTGGATACATGTGGGTTTTCTCCGCATCACATTCGGAATATTGGAGATGTCTTAAAAGATAATATAAAACATTATATATTCATCTCAAGTCTTTCCGTATATAAAGATTGGATTCCGCATGGCATAAAAGAAGACTATATATTACAACCTGAACCAATGGAAGAGCAAATAAAGGCTGTAGAGAATGGTGAAATATCTCCTTATGAGCATTATGGTGCGCTGAAAGTATTATGTGAAAAAGAAGCAGAGAAGTTTTGGCCGGGGCGTGTTTTACACGTAAGAGCAGGACTTCTTTCAGGAATGTTCGATTATACAGATCGACTTCCATACTGGATTCAGCGTGTAGCAAAAGGAGGAGAAGTGTTAGTTCCAGGAAGAAAAGATCGTCCAGTGCAATTAGTTGATATCAAAGATGTCGCAAACTGGGGACTAAACATGGCAGAAAATAATAAAGCAGGAACATTTAATATAACAGGTCCAAATGATAAATTGACGATGGAAGAGCTATTAAATACGTGTAAAAAGGTTACGAATAGTGATGCTGAATTCATTTGGGTAGATGAGTCATTTATGAAGAAACAAAAAGTAGAGCCTTGGATAGAGATGCCTTTATGGATTCCGGAAACTTTTCCATTAGATGGTGAGACGAAGCCGTGGAAAGGCGGGTTTTCTATTAGTGTCGAGAATGCTGTGAAAGAAGGGCTTACTTTTAGAAGAATAGAAGAGACAGTTACAGACGTGTATGAGTGGATGAAGAGCACAGACGAATGGGAATTAAAAGCAGGTATTTCAGGCGAAAGGGAGAAGGAATTGTTAGAAAAGTGGTATCAATAAATTAAGCGGAAAGATAACAATTTAAACATAGTATTAAGAAAAAGCGCCTTGTTACTAAAGAAACAAGGTGTTTTTCGTATGTGAATTTATAAATCAATTGGTTCTTCCCCGTACATTTCCCACAGCTTAGAAAACATATTTTTCAGTCCTTCTTCGTCATCCTCATCCTAGTCTAACTTGATATCAACTTCCTCAAATTTTTTTTCTATTTCAAACTCTTTCTTTTTCACACTATCAGTTGTGCCAATTTTTCTGTAAAACACAACGAAGTCTTTATCGTGTATTAGCTAGTAGCAAGACCGGTGCCTCAAAATCAGACTAATACAAGGAAGGTCTGTATAAATAAGTTGTAGTAATTACATTATTAGATTGTGTTTGTAACTATATTTTGGGAATTTTCTGTTGATTTAAAATGTACGATAGTATATATTGTATATAAAGTATATATACAATATTTTTAAAAAGAGGTATTTGCATGCAAATCACTATTAGGAACACTTCAAAGGAACCTATTTATGAACAAATTAGTGCCCAAATAAAAAAGCTTATTTTACTAGGTGATTTAAAACAAGGAGATGCTCTTCCTTCAATGCGTCAGTTAGCAAAAGATTTACGAGTAAGTATTATTACAACGAAAAGAGCATATGAAGAACTGGAAAAAGACGGTTTTATTAATTCAATTGTCGGAAGAGGGTCCTTTGTAGCAGAACAAAACATTGAAACTATGAAAGAAGAAAAATTAAAAACAGTTGAAGAAAAGTTATGTGAAGCGATTCAAAATGCTAAGCAAATGGATGTTTCTTTAAATGAGCTAAAAGAAATGCTTACAATTTTATACGAGGAGGAAAACTCTTGGAAAACGTAATAGAACTTCAAAATGTCAGTAAATCTTTTAAAGGGTTTCAAATAAACAATTTTTCGATGGAAGTAAAAAAAGGATTTGTTACGGGTTTTATTGGAGGAAATGGATCAGGTAAATCTACAACGATTAAAATGATTATGAATCTAATAAACCCGGATAGTGGAAACGTCTCCTTATTTGGCATGAACTATTCGACTGATGCGAAACGAATTAAAGAAAGAATTGGCTTCGTTTATGACGATAATGTGTTTTATGATGAACTCACATTAAAGGAAATTACTAAAATTATTGCGCCTGCTTATAAAAAATGGGATTTTAACCAATTTACATATTATAAAGAGCTGTTCGAATTACCATTAAATAAAAAAATGAAAACATTCTCCAAAGGAATGAAAATGAAAGCCTCTCTCGCAATTGCCCTTTCACATCATGCTGAACTAATTATTATGGATGAACCTACATCTGGACTTGATCCTGTATTCAGAAGAGAATTATTGGATGTTCTACAAAATATTATGCAGGATGGAGAGAAAACTATCTTTTTCTCATCACATATTACAACGGATTTAGACCGCATAGCCGATTATATAACATTTATTCAAAATGGGAAGCATATTTTCACAAAAGATATTTATGCCATTGCGGAGGATTATGTTTTAGTCAAAGGACCACTAGATTTGTTAAAGTTTGATACTGAGCGTGAATTTATTTCTGTACGTAAGGCAAATACAGGTTTCGAGGGATTGATTGAAAATGCACATTCTATCGAAAACTTATTTGATAAGGATGTAGTGATTGAAAAACCAAGTTTAGAGGATATTATGTATTTCATGAAAAAGGGGGATTCAAGATGCTTAATTTAATTAAAAAGGATTTGATTTTACAAAAAACTTTCTTGCCTGCTTATCTCTTATTTCTAGTTACCTATTTGTGGGCCGGCATGGATGTAGCATATGTCATAATCATTTGTAGTGCCGTTTTTGTAATTAACACATATCAATCTGATGATAAAGATAATGCTAATATTTTAGTAAACTCATTACCGTATACTAGGAAGGAAATTATAAGTTCAAAATACGTTGGAACCTTACTTTTTACAATAGTAATCATCCCATTTTGTTTAGTTGGAAAATATTTCATTTTAGACAGCATGGAATTTCAACTTTCCTTAGAAAGTTACATACTAGGCTTCTTGGCAGTCATGCTGATAACAGCATTTTACATCCCATTTTTTGTTGCATTTAAAGTGAAAACACTTGTACCAGTTTTTATATTTTTATCTATTGGAGTTATATATTTAATGCGAAATACTCCATATTTATTAAATAAATATGCTAATGGCGTACTGACCTTTTTAAAAGAGATTTCAGATTTGAAATTATTTCTTTTATTTGCTGTCATAGCAGTGGGGTGCTATGGGGTTTCATGGATATTATCTATTCGTATCTATCAGAACAAGGCTCTTTAATAGCAAGTTCTAAAAGGAGGATGGTTTAAATGACATCAAAAAAAGAGCGTCCTAGTCGAATACGAAATTGGCTGAAAACTATTGGAGCATTTTTCGTTATGCAACTAATTTTTATCATCCTTGACATGAATTCGTGGATACCGAACTTCAAGGAAGGAGGAGTTGGGGATCGTCTCGTTAATTCAGAGTTCTTTACGGAATGGTTCGCTCCTTATAAAACAAAGCAATTTAATGTACTAACGGCAGTTATGGCTATTTTATTATTCCTAAATGTAGTAACAAGTGCAATAAAAGACGCTTTTTCTAGAAAAAGAATTAATTAGCACATAAGTTGACCTTGCGTCTTTTTAATAATGTCTTAACTATATTTAAAAATAACAGGAAAAGGATAAAAACTCCACTTATTGATGTTTCACTTTATCTTTTACAATGATTTCTTAAAAAATATTTGATTTTTCAGTTTTGTATATTGGTTGAGATAGATGCATTCATCCCCCATAATGCTTCAAAAGTGTGCGCAGTAATTGTGACATATGTATTTATACTTGTGATGGCAAATGATGTGTATTATTTTTGGAAAGTTCGAAAATTATTGAACGAACTAGAAAAATTTAGTAATCTTATTTGTACGATACATACATAATAGTTTTATAGCGATTTTTAAATAAAGTATAGGAGGCAATCGTTGTGGATCTTACGTTCAAAGTAGAGGTAACATGTTTTAACTACCGAGTCGGAGCAATTTGTAAACAGGATAATAAAATACTTATTCTGCAAGGTGACGGTGAAGATTTTTGGTACGTACCGGGCGGAAGAGTGAAAATGTTAGAAAACAGTGAGGATGCGTTACAACGGGAACTTGCAGAAGAACTAGCTGCTCCTATTAAAGGGAAGAGATTAATATGGTCAGTAGAAAATTTCTTTACACTTTCTGAGCAAAAGTTTCATGAGATTAGTTTTTATTATGAAGTAGAGCTACATGAATTACCTGCAAATGGAGCGGATCAATATATTTTGGAAGAAGAGGATAGAACATATTTGTTTAAGTGGGTGCCGGTAGAAGAGTTACATGCATATAATTTACAGCCTGCATTTATAAAAGAGAAAGTAAAGAATATAGCAGTTCATACAGAACATATCATTTTACAAGATTAAATGTATTCGGAGGAGAAAAGGATGAAGGGGATTAAAAAAGAGATACATATAAATGACAAAGTAATTTATTACACACATATCGAAAAAGGTTCTAGTACGGTTTGCTTTATGTTTTCAGGTTCAGGATACAATTATGATAAGCCGTTATTTTATTACGCGACGATGCTTATGCTTGAACATAAAATTGATGTTGTACATATTCATTATTCTTACGACGAACAAGTAATGAATAAACCAATGGAAGAAGTAACAAAAATAATGATGGATGATATTAATCCTGTAATGAAGGAAGTATTAAAAGCTGAGCAATACAACGATACTATATTTTTAGGGAAGTCACTCGGAACAATTCCAATTGCGAATGATTTAATGAAGAGAGAAGAGTTTTTACAGTCGAAAATGATATTACTGACACCGTTACTGACGTTTGATACGATTTTTGATTCTATCTTGCATAGTAATCACGAAGGGTTTTTAGTTATTGGGGATAAAGATCATCAATACAATGCAGATCAAGTTGATCAGTTACATAAAACGAATTTACAGATTGGAGTTGTCAAAAATGCGAATCATTCTGTAAATGTTGGGGGATATGAAACGGAAAATTCAATTGAGGCTATAGCGAAAATAATAGGAAAACTTAAAGAAGTTGTTAGGACAAACTAACCTATTAATACATGCAAAAGAGGTGCGAATTGCACCTCTTTTACTTTAATAAGCCTTCAAAACATGAAGTAAATAATCCTTACGATTCAGCGGATTATAATCAACACGTTTTCGAGTAGGGAAGGGAGCCATAAGTTTTGTGAAACCAGCTGGCTTCGTTGTAAATATGCCTTCTCCTTCTGTAAATGAATGTAGCATTCGTTTGAAATTCTCTGTTTTCGCAACAGGTAATAATCCTGTTAACTGGTAAGAGTTATTACTTAATATAGGTTCTCTAAAAGTTGCTGGAACGGCAGCGAGCTTATACATTGCGGTACTAATTGCGTGCTCCGGTACAGTTAATTCAAATTCATTTACTGGTTCATATACATATGTTTCAGCTTTCTTTAAAGCATCCATTAGTACGAGTGGTGTTAAGTTTCTAAAATCACTCGCTGTTGTAACAGGGCTTGCATAACCTGTATGCGTTAACGTGACAGAAATGTCCGTAACTTCCCATCCGTATAAACCTTGTTTTAACGTTTGAAATACAGTATCTTCAATTGCTTTATGAAATGCTAAAGGTAGTGAGCCAAGTTCAACGCCTAATTTATATGTTATGCCAGAATTAAGTTCACCACGTTCGACTTTGAATCCAACTGTTGCGTAAAAAGGATTCGCTTTTTCACCCATGACTTCAACGGAATTCCCAATGCCAATTGGTTTCTCCATACATACAACTCGCGTACTTGAAAAAGTAACCTGCAAATTATATTTCTCATAAAGTGTTGTTTCGATAACCTCTTTTTGTACTTCACCGAAAAGGCGAATATAAAGTTCATTATGAATATCATCTTTCCACACTTTAATGAGCGGATCTTCTTCACATAGTTCCATAAGTGCAGCGTATAAATCATGAATTCGTTCTTTTGGTACTGCATTGATGGCTGCTTCCATTTGTGGTTCGGCAAAGTGAGTATCTTTTATATAATCCGTACGTTCACCGATAATATCACCAATTTTAATATCATTCAGTCCCCACACTTTACAAAATTCACTGCTAGGAACGGTAGTAGTTTGAACGGCATCTCCATTATGAAATATGCACATTTTTTTTATCTTTTCCTTATGTGGTAGAGACTGATTGCGCTGTATATCCACATATTTTCTAACGTGTAAACTACCAGAAAAAACTCTTATATACGCAACCTTTTCTCCAGAAGGTTCACGTTCAATTTTAAAAACAACACCGGATAATGGTTCCTCTTGTGCCGATGTAAGAGCTGGAATGAGAGCCGGAAGTTTTTCAAGAAGTTCTGTTACGCCCATACCAGTCATTGCTGAACCGAAAAAGATTGGATACACATTCGCTTGCTGTATTTGCTGTTCTAGTTTTTCTCTTAATAGTGCGTCCGGTATTATTTCGTTATTTACATATGATTCAAGTAATGATTCATTAAATGGTGCTAACAGTTCCATACAATCGTCATATGATTTGTATTCAATGATCCGGGCTTCTTTCGTTCCTTCGTTTAGAACAGAATAGAAGGGGAATGCTTCATTTGAAAGAACCTCTTTTATTTGTTTCATAACTTTTTCATTGTTTGCGCCACTACGATCAATTTTATTAACGAATAAAATAGTCGGTATGTTTAGTTTCTGTAATGTTCGCATTAAAATTTTTGTTTGTGCTTGCACACCTTCAACGGCAGAGATAACTAAAATCGAACCGTCTAGAACGCGGAATGATCGCTCCACTTCAGCGATAAAATCAGCGTGTCCAGGTGTATCAATGACATTTACTTTTACAGCATCAATAAAGAAAGAAACGACAGATGCTTTAATCGTAATTCCGCGTTGTCTTTCTAATTCCATTGAGTCAGTTTGTGTATTACCACTATCTACTCGGCCAATTTCTTTAATCACATTCGTTTCATAAAGAATACGCTCAGTCAAACTCGTCTTGCCAGCGTCTACGTGCGCGACAATCCCTATATTTATTGTTGTCATTTGTGAATATCCTCATTTCATTTTCCATTTTCAATTCCTCATTTCTATTTGTATATTGCCGCATTATCAATCACTCTCCAGTTCTTTAAATTAGTATTATTATAGTGCAATTAACATTATTTGTAACGCTACAAAGCGCCTTAATTTGGAAAAAATAAAATGAAAACAAAATGCTTGCATTCTAAATCGATATAGATTATATTAATTGACATATCAACTATTGATACATCAAATGTTTTTATTTTGATTGTAAAGGAGGGTTAATTTGACAAGTTCATGCTCAAAAGAAGCGATTATTTTATATAAATTACACTTTCTAAATAAAGAAGTAAGTTCGAAATTTGAAGGGTGTACGGGTATGAGCCAGTCTCGATTAGAGCTTATACTTCAATTATTTGAAGTAGGTGAAATTAGTCAAAAAGCACTTCAGCAAGAAGTGAATATTGATAATGCTGCGATAACAAGGCATTTAAAGCAGCTTGAGGCCAATGAAATGATTGTAAGACGTAAAAATCCAGATGATAACAGAATTACGTTAGTTTCTCTTACTGAAGAGGGGCGAAATAAAATTCAGGCGTTTCAAGAAGAAAAAGAACGTTTTGCAGCATCTGCATTTAAAGGATTAAGTGAGGAAGAACGCGATAATCTTTTAAATATGTTAAATCACATTCAAGAAAATATAAAAGAATTATAAAAAAGGGAGAATACAACTATGACTAACTCAGTAAAAACAAATGATTTTAACGAAATTTTAACAGGACGTCGTTCAATTCGTAAGTACGACCCTTCAGTGAAAATTAGCAAAGAAGAAATGACAGAAATTCTTACAGAAGCAACACTTGCACCATCTTCAGTAAACATGCAACCATGGAGATTCGTAGTGATTGAAAGTGACGAAGCGAAAGCAACACTTGCGCCACTTGCGAAATTCAATCAATCTCAAGTAGAAACGTCTTCAGCAATGATTGCTTTATTTGGTGATTTAAACAACTTTGATAACGCAGAAGAAATTTACGGTACAGCAGTAGAGCGTGGACTTATGCCAGCAGAAGTAAAAGAAGATCAAATGAAAAAACTTTCAGCTTACTTCTCTATGGTTACACCAGAAGTAATGAAAGATACGGTATTAATTGACGGTGGTCTTGTAGCAATGCAATTTATGCTAGCAGCTCGTGCGCACGGTTATGACACTTGTCCAATTGGTGGATTTGAGAAAGATCAAATCGCAGAAGCATTTGGACTAGATAAAGAAAGCTACGTACCAGTTATGTTAATTTCAATCGGGAAAGCTGCAGACAGTGGTTACCAATCAGTACGTCTTCCAATTGAAAAAGTTGCAGAGTGGAAATAATTTTATAAAAGAACTTCAATAAGTGAAAGATGAGAGGGGAAGCACCATGATTATTATTCACGCAATATTTCAAGTAGACCCAGCAAAACAACAAGCATTTTTAGAAGAAATTCAGCCACTCATTCATGGTTCAAGAGAAGAAAGTGGCAATGTATCTTATGACTTATATAAAGATACAGAAAAAGAAAGTGTTTATACGATGGTAGAAGTATGGAAAGATGAAGCAGCAGTTGCGAGCCATAATACGAGTGAACACTTCACATCTTTCGTTAGTAAAGCAGCACAATTTTTAACTGCTCCTCTTGATATAAAAGCTTATAATGGAGAGTTAGTAAAATAATAAGGTAGAAAAAGATGACTTTAGCATATGGCTGAAGTCATCTTTTTTGTATAAGTAGAATCCATTTTGGACTCAGTTATGTTGATAGATAAGCGTTGCTCGTATCCTCAGTAACAGTGCTGAATTGTATGTTAAATTCGAACATTCGGTTTATTGGGATATTTTTCCGTGGTATAATTTTCTTGTAAATAAAAGGTAGAGAGGAGCAAGTAATGGGAGAATTTCAAAGTAATTTGCATACGGCAACGCAACTTGCAACGAAAATGAGAAATGCTTCAGATAGAATGAAAAGTGCTACTAGTCGCTCTATAAATAAGGCAACGCGTACTACACTATCTGTGAACTTCAAGGCACAAGAAGCAAATCAACAAAATTTACAGATCACGAAACAATTTTGTACTGCTTTTCAACAAACAATTGATAATATCCATTCCGTAGCAAATGAATTTGAGAAAATGGATACAGGACTTCAAAAGACTTTTCAATAATGTAACAACCTACGTAAAGGGGAAAAGGTAGGGGGAAAAGATGAGTCAAGGAATTGAAACGAGAATCAATCAATGTAATCAAAAATTACGAATTATATTTGAAGAACAAAATGAAAACCGAATCGCGCTGCAAAATCAAGAACGAGCTGAGGCTAGTTTTCATGAATGGAAAAATAGAAGTAATCGTTTATTTAACCGAATACTAGAAACTTGGCACGGCGACAAAGAAGTGTTTCACCTTTTTACGAATATGCGGCAAGAAATCGGACAGTATGAAAGAAAACTTACATTCGAATTAGAAAATGAAAAAGAGACGTTGCTTAAAGAAAAACGGCATCTCAGTGAGAAAGAAAACGACCTTTCCTATGAACAGCAGCAACTACAAAGGGAGGCCAATACATGAGTTTAAACATGTATTTGGGAGAAGTACAAAGTCAAACTCAAAGTATGAACGCTATATGTAATGCTACGATTCAAAGTATGGAACAAGTCATTCAATCTATTGATGCCTTTGCGATAGACACAGTATTACAAGGACAAACATACAGTAGTGCAAAATCCTACCTTGTCCAAACATTTCGGCCATTAGCGCAAGGAATTATATGCTTATGTGAAGAATTAATTCGCCAAAACGAAGCATTTCCAAATGAGTTCCAAGCGAAAGTTGCTTCGACAGATGTGATTGAACAAGAAATAAGAGAACAAATAAGGGGAATTAATCAATCGATTACAAGTATAGAAGCAATAGAAGTACTTACACCAATGCCCGGAGTAGGTGCAATTGTAACGGTATTAGGTACAATGAGAAAAAAACTGGAAGAAAAACTAGAGCATTTATATGAATTCAATCATTCATCCAGCAACAACTACAGCACCGCTCTCCAATTAGCAGCTAGCATCACAGCCGGACTCGCTGAAGTGCAAAGTGGGAAAGGATTTAGTCCTGTGAGTGGTACGTTTAGTACACAAGGGTTGAATATGGATTGGGTGAGTTCGATTCAGGGGATTATAGAAGAAACAGCTCGAAAAAATGATCAGTCAATTAATGATATAGAAACAAATAACATAATTGAGAAGAAATCTCCGGTTAGAAATGCTTGGGACGATGCGACAGACAGTATAGTTGGCACGTTTGAAACAGCGAAAAAGATGTGGGAAGCTATTCAAAGAGGATCGGGGAAAGCTATTGGTGATGAAATCGAGTCCGCAATAGCTTTAAGTAATATGGACATAGGAACTTTTATTAATGTAACCTATGCACTTTTCCATTTGGATGAAACTGCAAAAAATATGTGGCATGCATTTTCAAATAAAATAAAACGAGATATGATAGAGGGAGATGCAGAGAGTCGTACAGAATTGACTACCTATGGATTAACACAAGTAGCTACCACAATATTAGGCGATAGGGCACTAAATAAAGTAGGCCATATCACAAAAGGAGCAAAAGCATCAAGTGGAGTAAGTACATTTGCTAATGCAGTAAAACTAGCAAAAGAATTGAAGCCTACGCTTGAAATGTTACAATCATTTAAGAGAGAGGCTTCCTATGCACTCTCTAGTGTTGGTGGAACTATTGTAACCAAAATACCTCAAGGCGAATTAATAGAAGCTTATTATAAGTTTGCGAAGTCTAAAGAAGGTGGTAAGGGTACGGGTGGATTCAGTAATGGAACTAGTCGGGCTAACAAGGTTAATATACCCGAAAGTAGCATTAAACATTCAAATGTAGGTGACTTTACAACACATCCTAAAACAGGAGATATTTCAAAAATGAAGGGTGGAGGACATGGACAAAGTAATATTGAATTTTTGGAAAAAAATAATGTAGATTATAATATAAATAAAGTATACGAAAACGGTGTTAGGGTAGGTAATGTGCCTGGACACAAGGTGAAAGCAAAAAGAACAGGTTCCAATCAATCATGGTTTCCAGAAAGCTGGACAGAGTCTGATATTACAGCAGCAGGTGCTAAGATTGCTGAATTGCCCGAATTTGCGAATACAGAAAATGGTGTGGCTATTTTTGGAGAGTATAATGGGGTTAGGGTTGGAGTTATAAAAACAAATGGAGAGATAGGGACTATTTTTCCAGATGCGACTAAACAACCGTAGATAGAGTTTGGAGGATTAATATGGATATAGCAAATAAAATGGAAGTTATATTAAATGAAAGAAAAAAATTAAATTTGAATGATGACTATGGGATACAAAAAAGTTGGAATGAAATAATAGAAGTTCTCTCAGAAAATGAGGAAAATACTATAAGATATTTAGAGAACTGTAGTAAAGAAGAGTTATATTGGATAAGTGAAGTTTTGGAAGATATAGTAGAAATTATACAAAGTAAAGAACTAATTAATTGCTTAAGAAAATTAGATGGAAAATTTCCAGAATTAGAAATGACAAATGATATTGATATTGCAGAAAGTTATATAGAAAATCTTTAAATTAAAGGAATAGTTGGTGTGCTTAATTATAGAACCATGGGATATAATGATACTTTCTTGAAATTCATAGATCATGATGGTTGTACCATCGTGGAGTACTGTGTGCAATGAGAGAATAGAAAAAGAATTACGAGCTTAGGCGAGATGACATTTTACTGTACGACGAATATTAAAGACTTGGAATGGGCAAAAATTTACAAATTTATGCTACTTAAAAACATATGAACTTAAAGCACTTGGTTGTCTATTTGAGATAATAAGTGCTTTTTTAATTGAAAGGTAAGCTATAAATTTATCAAAATTATTTTTATGAATTAAAGCTAACAGAATATGCACATAGGCTTCAATTGCAGGTATATAGTTTGTTTTTCAATGTCAAAAAACATTAAAAAAAACAGGGCAATATTATTAAATAGCCGGGTCCATTCTAGAAATGTTTGAAGGTATCTCGCTCATAGGCGGATCTAATTTCTTAACTATCGTGGCAGAAGTAGGAACTGGTGGGTTAGCATCACCAATTGTTATTCCATTAGATATAGCAGCAACAGCTACTGGGGCAAGTCTTTTTGTACATGGTGGATTTGTTTGGAATAAATCGATTCAAAATACTAAGGATACTATTCAAAAAATCCAGTCTTCTGGTGGGGGTGCGGCTAACGGTAAACCTAGCAGTAACAAAAATACAAATGTAGATAATTTTGATGCAAAAACAGCTACAAATAAGCAAAAAGGGAACTATGGTGAAATAAAATCTAGTGACAATTTATTGAATAATCAAAGTTTAAAAGAAGCTGGATTTGATTTAAAGCCAGTCGAAAAAAGTGCATCATCAGGCATAAATGATAAAATAGTAAAAGGGATTGATGGATTATACGAAAATGCAAATGCAGAATCAAAGATCAAATACGTTATAGATGAAGCTAAGTTTGGTAGTTCACAATTGGGGAAAACTAAAGATGGACGACAAATGTCAAATGATTGGTTGAATGGTGCGAAGACCCGAAAAAGTAGAATATTGAAGGCAGTTGATGGAGATGCAAAATTAGCATCAAAGATTACGAAAGCATTACAAGATCAGGAAGTTGAGAGAGTGTTATCAAAGGTTGATAGTAGTGGAAATGTGAAAACATTTAGAATAGATGCAAAGGGAGACATAATTGGAGAATGGCCATAATTTAAGGAACTAGGAGGAATTGAATAGTATGAGAGATCCTTTATGTATAGAAGAAAAATGTAGAGAAGGAATAGAATATAATAAAGAGTTTATTGAGGAAAATAGAGAGGAGATTAAAAGTTTTGAAGAAGATGAAAGGAATGGTATTCAAAGAAAGGCTAAAGATAATAAAAGTCTTATAGAAGGAAGGTATCTATTAAATTTTAATTATGAGTTAGAGGATATTAACGCAAAATATTCCCTAGGAGAAGCTATCCATACAATAGAAGGAGATTTTGACAAAGCTCTTATTGATTTGAGGCATATAGGGGAAAATGAAGTTGGATATTTAAATCTAATTTGGATGATATCTCTAGGGATTTTATTAGAAACAGATAAAAAGAATCTTGTAAGTTTAGCCAAGCTAGTTGAGAAGGAAAATATGAACGACGCAGTAATCGATTTCCTCTTATGCGCTAGTGATATCGGATACACAAAAGTGACGAATAGATATTATAAAGAAAATCCATATGCAAAAACGAGAGAGATTATAGAACTTGCACAAACAGATAAAAAAGAAGCATCTAAAAGATTACAAACGTACATGGAGAAAGAATGGTTTAAAGGCCATTATGATTATGAATGGAAAAATGCGCACAAAGAACCTGGATATGTGGGGTACTGGAGCTTTGAGACAGCTGCAATAGTAAAGATACTCGGACTTGATGATACAAGTTTAAAAGATAATAATCATTATCCATATGATTTGGCACATTATAAAAATGAAATGAAATTCAAGCATATAGACCTAGGTGAATATCACTATGAAGATGAGACAGAAGAAATCGAGGATATAGTAGAAGGAATTGAACATAATCCTGCATTGGAAAACATGATTCCGCCAAAATGGCATTCATTGGTCAATGAATTAATACATGATTATGAGAATATGAATGATAGTAGTTTTTATGAAAAATACAAAAAAACGATAGGAATAGGTCAAGTGTGGTTCTTACCACAAGAGTATGAAGAAGAAAATGAGCAAAAAAATCTATTAGGAAGTTTAATTGTGTTTGCCCTGACGGTAAGAGATTATATATTACAATTGGACTATAAAGAAGATTTAGAGGACTACATTGATAATCTTAAAAATTTCTGGAATGGATCAGAAACAAAGTTAATTCAATTTATTTTAGAGAATGATCAAAATTATTATGCATGGGTACCAAAAGAAGCAAACATCCCAAATATGTATGAAGTGAAGATAGAGAGTGTCGATGTAGAGGAAGTTCTATAACGAACAAATCGAAATGGTTTTTATTATATGTAATATTAGAATGCATTTTACTAGTTAATTGAAAACAATGTATGCGTGGGAGTAAAAAGGATGTATTGTTACTAAAAATTAGAGGGAAAGAAGGCTGTTGGATTGAGTTAAGCACCTCATTGTCAATATACGACAATAGGTGCTTTTTTGCGTGCAATGAAGAAAAAATAAAAGATTCATTTTCACTCTATTTCATCTTCGAATTTCATGTTATAATTTGGAAAAAATATATTCTTAATTTTTAGATAATTAAAAGGTGGTAGATAATATATGAGTACATTAAAGAAAATTACTAATAATATTTCGAAGGTTATTATAGGAAAAGATGAATCGATAGAACTGGCAGCTATAGCTCTTATAGCAAGAGGACACATCTTATTAGAGGATGTACCTGGGACAGGAAAAACAACATTAGCGAAAAGTTTGGCTAAAAGTGTGGACGCTAAATTTCAAAGAATACAATTTACAGCGGATACTTTGCCTGGAGATGTTATTGGCCTTGAATATTTTGATGTGAAGGAATCGGATTTTAAAACGAGGTTAGGACCCATTTTTGCAAATATCGTATTAGTGGATGAAATTAATCGAGCTGTACCGAGAACACAATCTTCGTTACTTGAGGTTATGGAAGAGCGTACTGTTACAATTGCGAAACAGACACATTCATTACCAGACCCTTTTTTAGTTATAGCAACGCAAAATCCACTCGAATCAGCGGGCACATTTCCTTTACCAGATGCTCAGTTAGACCGGTTTTTACTCACAATACGCCAAGGTTATCCTACGAGAGAAGCTGAAAAGGAAATGATGAATCGGCTTCAAATGAATGATCCATTAGAAACGTTACATTCTATTATTTCAAGTGAAGAAATTATTACGATGCAAAAGCGTGCAAGAGAAGTGTTAGTAGGGAATGATGTGCAAGATTATCTCCTTGAAATTATTGAAGCAACTCGTAACCATGAGTTAATTGAAATTGGTGTAAGCCCTCGGGGAACGTTGGCATTTATGAGAGCAATTCAAGCACGGGCAATATTAAATGAAAGAGATTACTGTACGCCAGATGATATTAAGACGCTCGCTGCATCAGTTTGTGCTCATCGTTTAACGTTAACGATTGAGGGAGAGATGAAAACGACGAAAGAACAAATTATGAAAGAAATTCTTCATACGATTAGTGTGCCAGTGGAGAATGTACGATGAATCAACAGCTTGTGTATACACCTTTAGCGGAGCCTTTCGTAATGGGGGTTATGTCAGTTGTAGCCGTTATTTTAAGTGTATTTTCAAGTAATCTACTGTTTTTATCTCTCGTATTTTTATATGTAATTTTAATAGGTGCTATGCATGTATATATACGTAAAGTATCTCGTGTTGAATGGGAATACAGTCAAGGGAATTCGAATGTTTTTATAGGTGAAACGAATATGTGCAAAATGAAAATTTCAAACAAGTCGATATTTCCTATTCTTAATATCGTATTTAGATTTAAATGTGAAAATAAGCTAACTTGGAATCATGATGAAATAAACAAAAATCATAGTACAGGTTCAAATTATTATATGAATTTTAATTTAAAAGGAAGGGAGTCAGTTTCATTTGATTTGCAAGCTGTAGCGTTAAAAAGAGGCATCGCAAAATGGGAAGAAGTTGAAATTGTTATTACTGATCTCTTTGGATTTATAACGAACCATATAACATATAAACAAGTTGATACGCCCTCTTATTTAGTCTTACCAGCTGTTCCGAAAATACAAGTTCCTGAATTACAAGAATGGTCACGAGGATTTCGAAAAGCGATGTCTTCACCCTTATATGATGAAACGAAAGTAATGGGAGTAAAGTCTTATGAAAATGAAGATTTTCGTTCCATCCACTGGAGTGCAACAGCGAAAACAGGGACGATAATTGCGAAAAAGTATGAGCGAACATAATGTGATAAATACGCGATTTATCTCAACTTGCAAAATAAAAGTGGTGTTTCTTTGCGAAATGATATAGAGGAACTAATTGAATTAACAGCAGGTATATGCAAACAACTTCTTATGCAAAACTGTTCGTTTGAAGTATGGATCAATAGTGTAAAAGATAACGGTTTGCTACATATAAAAAATGGGGATAATCGGAAACATTTGCAAAATGTATTAAGGGTACTTGCCTCGATATCAGACCAAGATACGCCTATATCTTCTTCTTACTTTTACACAGCAGGCTTTCGTCGAAAGGAACTGGATGCGGTTCCTTTAATTATTGGTACTTCACCAAAGAAATACAGTAGAACGAATAAATGGATTGTAATGAAAGAATAAGAAGGGGCTTATGTCATGGGGAATAAAAAGCGGCATATGAAAGTGAAGTTATGGAGTGTAAGAACTTTAATCATACTTTTCTTTGCGATTAGTGCGATAACGTTATCACAAGGTGTTGTGTATGTACAAGACATAGTAAAAGAGCGTTTTTTCAGTAAGACTAAGACAATATCAGAAAGAAATTATGACTTTACTAGTATAGGTGAAAATTTTGATGATTCCAAAATAGATGAAGATGAATATGAAGAAGTAAAAGATACAGGTATAAGAACGAAAACGGGTAGAAAATTTCAACCTTTCGAAAGAGAAAGTCTATGGAGTGACGTGCTTTCTATTCTTTCAAATGTATGGATTACTATAGTTTTTTATGTGATAATCGCAATATCAATTATATATGCCATCTACAAGTATATTAGGAAAAAATTGACGAAAACAGAAATAGTACAGGAGAAAGAATCGATCACAAAGCAAACTGCGGTAAGAAGCATAAAGAATGAAAAAGTCATTCATCAGTTAGAACAGCCGTTACCGACAGATACGATAAGAAAAACGTTAGTTGAATGGGAAAGAACATTACCATTTCATGAACAGAGAAGATCCTATGAAACGATACAACAGTGGTTAAAAAGAATTTGTAGAACGAGAAATATTACTTCGTTATATGAGTCTGTTCGTTATGGAGAAAAGACGTATACGGAGTTAGATGTGGAAAAAATAATGAAGTGGGTAGAGGGAGATGGGAAGGTGGATACGTAAATATCCACCTTTATTTTTTGTAGAGAAATTTGATTATCATGAATCATTTTCATATATAAAACTGCCTTCAACTAAGAAAATGAAATTAACTGTAAATTAACTTTATTTACTTATACTTCATTACATGTTAACCTATACTTAATTTTTATAAATTATAATTAATTTTTGATTTTTTAAGGATGTGAAAATGTAATGAAATCGGTATTAAAAAGCATACTTATTTCCTTTGTTTTTTCAGCAGTAGGTATGTGTTGGTTACTGTACGTATTATTCAAAGGAGACGGAGACTGGTTATTGTCTTGGATAGGTGTATTAATGGCATATTTATCTTTATATACTTTAATAGATTTATATTGTAAAAATACATACGATAAAAAAATAAATAAATAAATGGCTTATAAAAACATCGGTGACTAGTTTTAGTTTTGCTGTATTAGGAATCTCATTTTGTATCATACATGAGCTATTAACACCGTGGAGTCTTAGTTTAATGGTGTGGTATTGGTTGCTAATGTTAGTATTATTTTTAACAACTATAATATCATTAATCAGTTTAGTATTTGTTAATCGTAAAAATCACAATTTCACCGTTGGATATAGAATGCTCATACTTCTAAATGTATTTCTTACATTGGGACCAGTATTATGGCCGCTATTACTTTCTATTATTGGAAATGGTATGAATGCTAGTGCGGGCTGGTAAAAAGGAATATAAATTAGTTGTGTAAAGAATAGGATGAAAAGTTGATATAGAATTTTAAATGTTTAAGAGAACATGTTTACATAAAAAATGAAAACATGTTCTCTTTTTATTTGCATGCATAACTCTTCCTCAGTTTACCGTATTTAAATTTAAACGTAAGTATTTCGTAAGGAATGGATAAGAAAAAAGAGAGATTTATCATATAGGATGAAAGTATAGCTTGAATCAATTCGATATTAATGGAGGAGAGAAAGCCTTATGAAAAAATGTAATTCAATTAAGTTAGCAAGTTTTGCAGTTTTATTAGCGGGTACTGTTCTATTCACACCTGGTTTTACTGTGACTGCAGAGTCAACTCAAAATATTTCTAGTTCGTCACAAGTACATGATCAAAAGAATCGTAATGGCTGGAAACAAGTAATGCAGGAAACAGTACAGCTTGGTGCTGTAGGAATATTAGCTAAGGCGTCTAACAACGGAAAAACTAGTAGTTTTACTGCTGGCGTGGCGGACTTAAGTACAAAGAAACCGGTGAAATCGGATTATCGCTTTCGGATTGGTAGTGTGACGAAGACGTTTACTGCGACGACTGTGCTTCAATTAGTAGGAGAAAATCGCTTACAACTTGACGATCCAATTGAAAAGTGGCTACCAGGTCTCGTGCAAGGAAATGGGTATGATGGTAATCAAATTACGATACGCCAACTTTTGAATCATACGAGTGGTATAGCTGAATATTTAAAGTCAAAAGATGCTGACATAATGAATTCGAAAAAAACGTATACAGCAGAAGAAATAGTGAAAATAGGACTTGCGCTGCCTCCGGATTTTTCGCCAGGTAAAAGCTGGTCGTATTCAAACACAGGATACGTAATACTAGGAATGCTTATTGAAAAAATAACTGGAAATAGTTATGCGGAAGAAATCGAAAAGCGAATTATTGAACCTTTGGACCTATCAAATACGTTTTTACCAGGAAATTCACCCGTCATCCCAGGAAAGAATCATGCTCGTGGATATGTGAAAATGGAAGGAACAGGCGAGTTGAAAGACATTACGTATTATAATCCGAGTTTAGCTAATGCAGCTGGAGATATGATTTCTAATGCGGATGATTTAAATAAGTTCTTTTCATCTTTACTCGGTGGTAAGTTACTGAAAGAACGCGAGCTAAAAGAAATGCTTACTACAGTTCCTATAGAAGGAAAAGGCGTTGGTGACGCATACGGTCTTGGAATCTATGAGACTAAACTTCCAAACGGTGTTTCAGTTTGGGGGCATGGAGGAGGAATTCCTGGATTTACAACTTTTGCTGGGGGAGTAATTGGAGGCAAACATACATTGGCTATCAGTCTCAACTCTATAGGTGGGGTCGATATTGTTCCGCAGTTTAATAAAATGATGCAAATTGAATTTAATAAATAGATGAAAAGAAAATGAATAGAATTTTGTTATAGTTGTATTTAAAAGAGGTGCTTTTTTAAGTTCGCAACTATGGACAGTAGTTGCATTTATGATATGACATCAAGTGTATTCCAAAGTGAAAATCAATCTTAATGCTTACGACAAAATAAAAAAGGATGTCAGTTACATGACATTCTTTTTATTTTGGATAAAAGAGGTATGTATATAGTTCTGAAAATTGTTATTTTTGAAATTGTTCCATATAATGAAGGATATAGGGGCGCCAATTTGGGAGTTATGAATGGAAAATACTTTAGTTAGTTAAATATTTCTCGTTTTAATCAAAATAATTATGAGTTGATTTGGAGTTGAATACAATGGAGGAAAATCATTATAAATGGAGTAATAAACAATTACGAGAACATGTTGAAGTACTAGATGGTAAGAGAAGCACACACATATTATTAAAGAATGCAACATATTTAAATTCCTATATGCGCGAGTGGATGACAGCGAACATTTGGATATATAATGATCGAATTGTATACGTAGGGGAGCAGCTGCCAGAGCAATTAATGGAGTGTGAAGTTGTTGATTGCGAAGGAAAGTATGTCGTACCCAGTTACATAGAACCGCATGCACATCCGTATCAGTTGTATAACCCAGAGACGTTAGCGAATTATGCGATG
The DNA here is from genome assembly GCF_051915185.1 of Bacillus cereus group sp. MYBKT14-1. NCBI lineage: Bacteria > Bacillati > Bacillota > Bacilli > Caryophanales > Bacillaceae > Bacillus > Bacillus cereus group sp. MYBKT14-1. Next base: position 38,884 of record NZ_JBQAEF010000014.1, read on the forward strand.
CAGTTTGGGACAACAACTTTTATTAATGATAATTTAACTTTATTTTTCACATTAAAGCGTGAAGAAGCATTTCGTTTATTAGATGAATTCAAAAAGATTCCAGCAAGTATGTATTGGTGGTGCCGTTTTGATGGACAAACTGAATTGCAAAACAGGGAATCTTTGTTTAATCGTGAAGAAATAATAGAGTGGCTGCAGCATGAAGCGGTTCTTCAAGGCGGCGAGCTAACAGCATGGCCAAAACTATTACATGGCGATGATGAAATGTTAAATTGGGTGCAGGAAACGAAGCAATTGCAGAAAAAAGTAGAAGGACATTTCCCAGGAGCATCTGAAACGACTTTAGCGAAGTTAAAACTGTTAGGTACAGATTGTGATCATGAAGCGATGACAGGTCAAGAAGCGTTAACTCGTCTTATGCAAGGTTACACTGTTTCTCTTAGAAATTCTTCCATCCGACCGGATTTAGAAGTTTTACTGAAAGAATTGCTGGAATTAGGTGTGAAACAATTTGATAGATTCATTTTTACAACAGACGGTTCACATCCATCCTTTTATGAAAACGGAATGACAAATCGGTTGATAGAAATAGCAATAGAGCAAGGAGTGCCAGTAATAGATGCATACGATATGGCAAGTTATAATATTGCTCGTTATTATAATATGGAACATGTACATGGTTCGATTGCGACAGGTAGAATTGCTAATATCAATATTTTAGAAAGTAAAGAAAACCCAGTACCAATCAGTGTCCTTGCAAAGGGGAAATGGGTGAAGCGTGACGGTGTAAATACACATGAAGCATTACTTATAGACTGGAGTAGATATAAAGTAACTCCATTATCATTAGATTGGTCAATAGAAAAAGAGGATATGATTTTCTCTAATAAAACGGGGATACACTTATTAAATAACGTTATTACAAAACCATATACTAGTGAAATCAATATAGACTGTGATGAATTATCCACAGATCATGATGAATGTTTCCTTATGGTGATTGCTCGTGATGGCAGTTGGCAAGTGAATATAGCTGTGAAAGGTTTTGCGAAAGAACTGGGTGGGCTTGCTAGCTCTTATTCTGGTACAGGTGACATCATTCTTATCGGAAAAAGAAAAGAAGATATGCTTACAGCTTTTCGTAGAGTAAAAGAGCTTGGCGGGGGAATGGTAATAGCTGAAAAGAATGAAGTACTACACGAAATAGCATTACCATTGCTCGGGAGTATGTCTAATTTAAAAATGAGTGAATTAATACAGGAAGAGAAACAGATGGTGAAATTACTACAAGAGCGTGGCTACGCGTATGATGATCCAGCATTTACAATTTTATTCTTTTCTGCGACGCACTTGCCTTTTATACGAGTAACACCTATAGGATTATATGATGTGAAAAGTAGTAAGGTAGTTGCCCCGCCCGTGAATTTGATAAAGCAATATTAAAAGGAAAGATCCTATAAAAATTTTATAGGATCTTTCTCATTATTAGCATAAGAATATTGTAAGCCTCAAATGATATAGTATCTAAATCATTTGAGGTGATATGTAAATATGAAAAAAATATTTTACATTTTAAGCGTATTTATTCTGTGTGTATCGATACAACACGTTGTACATTCCCAATCAGATGCACCAGAATTATCTTCGGATTGTCTCGAAGAAAGAAAAGTTAGAGATGAAAAGCATGTGAAGAATATAATACAGGACATTAAATCCACATTTAATTTAAATATTGATGAACATAGTTTTTGGGAAGTAAGTAAAAGAGATCTGGAGGCTGCTCATTTGATGTATGGTGGAAAGGAAAATGATTCTTATTATAATTCGCTAACTAAAATTTATGATAGTGGTGGATTTAGCGAACAGCCCAGCTTATTTGTGAGGGCACAAGAAGCATTTTTACTTTATAAAGAAAAAGATAATATCAATGTAATGAAACGCCTAAAACTAGACGTTGAAAAAGGGGAATGGCTCGTTATAAAAACGAAAAAGAAGAAAGGGAAAAAAGTGAAATTCAAGCTGTTGCAATGTGAAAAAGATTATATGAAAAAGAGAAATGAATAACAAAATACTTATTCATACTGTTTTTATTCAACGATATTTTGCTGTTGATGTGAAATAGAAAAAGGTAAACGAACATATTAGCTTTATGGAATATGTTTGTTTACCTTTTTTTGAGAGATTTAATAATTGGGGATTATTTACTGGCTAATGAACTTATAATATTCAATGAATTTGTTCTTCATAAACATTAGATTTTGTGTCAAATGATTTATACATTGCCGAACCACCTATGTATATTTTATTCTACAGTATTTATAAAAGAATGTTGGCTATTCATAAGAAATATGATTGGCACGGTTTTTGCTTGTATTACATGTAAGGAAGGGAGATTGTATGTAAGGAATCTGTACTCGTAATAGTATAAAACAAGCTACTATTGCATTATTAATCATAATTGTATTTATAGCGGAACTGTAAATACATACAAATAAGTGGTTTTTTTGGTTTTAAAATTCTGAATTTTCTTTTAAATTATTAGGGGGCAATGGGATGGTTAAATATTCGAAAATTTCTAAGTGGATTCTTGGTGTTGGATTAGTGACAATAACGTGTAATGGTTTGCAAATTCAAGCAGAGACAAAAGAGAAAAATGTGAAGAACGTATTACAAATGGAGCCGGTAGGAATACAGAAATCTGTTGATGAATTGGCGCACCCTTCAAAAGTACAAGAAAATGCATCTTTTACAAAACGGTTAAAATTAGCGGATTTATCACAGCGTCCACTAGCACCAACCGATAATATTAAATCGTTAGCTGAAGAAAAAAAGTATTCAATGGCTGAGTTAAATCAATTAAATAATAAACAATTAACTGATCTTCTTGTGACAATTAAATGGTATCAAATTCCGGAATTATTTCAGTTTAATAGTGATAGTCTTAAATTCTATCAAGATGATAGCCGAATGCAAGCAATTATTAATAAACTAGCAGAACAAGGACAAGCTTATACGAAAGATGATTCAAAAGGGATTGAAACATTAGTAGAAGCTCTACGTGCAGCATTTTATTTAGGTTTTTACCATGATGAATTAAGCAAACTAAATGAGCGTAGCTACCATGATAAGTGTTTACCAGCTTTAAAAACAATTGCAAAAAATCCAAATTTCAAACTTGGTACATCAGAACAAAATAAAATAATTGCATCATATGGAAAATTAATTGGAAATGCATCAGCAGATGTTGAAACGGTTTTATATGCAGGTGAAATTTTTAAACAATATAACGATAATCTTGCAACTTTCATTGAAGACCGAACAAAAGGAGACGCTATATATGAGTTGATGAAGGGAATTGACTTTGATATTCAGACGGATATGTACACGACTGGAAAAGAGCCAAAAGATACGATGTGGTTTCGGAATATCGATAACTTTATTAATGAAGTAAATCGTTTTGCACTACTTGGTACAGTAACAAATAAAAACGGATGGTTAATTAATAATGGAATTTATTATGCTGGCCGATTGGGCAAGCTTCATAGCACGCCGACAAAAGGACAACAAGTTGTTACAGATGCAATGCGAATTTACCCATATTTAGGAGAGCAATACTTTGTTGCGGCAGAACAAATTACTACAAATTATGGAGGAATAGATGTGAATGGAAAAACTGTAAATTTAGATCAAATTCGAGAAGAAGGTAAAAAGAAATATTTACCGAAAACGTATACGTTTGATGATGGAGCAATTGTCTTTAAAGCTGGGGATAAAGTTAGCGAAGAGAAAATTAAACGTCTATACTGGGCGGCAAAAGAGGTGCGTTCTCAATTTTATCGTACAGTTGGTAGCGATAAACCACTTGAAAGTGGACATGCTGATGATGTGTTAACGATGGTTATTTATAATAGCCCAGATGAGTATCAATTTAATCGTCAACTGTACGGATATGAAACGAATAATGGTGGGATTTATATTGAAGGGACAGGAACTTTCTTTACATATGAACGTACACCAGAGCAAAGTATTTATAGTCTGGAAGAATTGTTCCGCCATGAATTTACGCACTATTTACAGGGAAGGTACGAAGTTCAGGGATTATGGGGCCAAGGGGAAATGTATCAAAATGAACGTTTAACATGGTTTGAAGAAGGGAATGCAGAGTTCTTTGCAGGTGCAACGCGATTAGATAGTGTAGTACCGCGAAAAAGTATAATTGGCGGGTTATCTAATGATCCTGCAAAACGTTATACAGCATCACAAACATTAAATGCGAAATATGGAACGTGGGATTTTTATAATTATTCGTTTGCGCTGCAATCATATATGTATAATAAGCGCCCAGAAATGTTCGATAAAGTACATGATTTAATTCGCGCAAATGATGTTTCAAGTTACGATGCATACCGTGCTACATTAAGCAAAGATAATAAGTTAAATGAAGAATATCAATCTTATATGCAAATGCTTATTGATAATCGTGATAAGTATACGATTCCACAAGTATCAGATGAGTATTTAACTCAACATGATCCAAAATCGCTTTCGGACGTTACTTCAGATATTACGAATGAAGCGAAATTAAAAGATGTGAAAGTAACAAAGAATAAATCACAATTCTTTAATACATTTACACTACAGGGAACATATACAGGAAGTGTGGCTAAAGGAGAAGTTGAGGACTGGAAAGTGATGAATGAAGCAACAAATGATATGTTGAAACGTCTTTCAGGAAAAGAGTGGACTGGATATAAAACATTGACTGCTTATTTTGTAAATTACCGTGTAAATAATGCTGGGCAATTTGAATATGATGTTGTGTTTAGCGGAGTGAATACGGAAGAAGGTACGGCTGTAGAAAAAGAACCAAATAATTCATTTGAAACAGCAAACCCACTATCTTTGAATATTTTGTTAAGAGGAACCTTGAGCAATCAAGATCAGGGGGATAAATTTGTTATTGATGTAAAGGATCAAAAAGATTTACAAATTTCTGTTACGAACGAACAAAATCTTGGACTGAACTGGGTATTATATTCTGAATCAGATTTAAATAATTATGTAGCTTATGCAACAAAACGTGATGGAAACAAATTGCTTGGAAATTATAATGCAAAGCCAGGGAAATATTACTTAAGTGTATATAAGTATGGTGGTGGAACAGGGAATTATACGGTACAAGTAAAATAGTTTACTATAGTTTGTTTTGAAAGGCTACTTATCGCATTTTTTAGCGAAATAAAGTATGTAATGTTAAACATTAAACTAAGCCAACATATCCCTGTTCTAATTATAGAACAGGGATATGTTGGCTTTATATTTTCAAATTAAATAACCTCATTGGATTTTGACAAGAAAATAATTAATATAGATTTGAATTCTCATTCGTAAAGCATGTTTTAATCTTCTTAATGCTCTTTCATTTTTGTCTCAATGCTTGTTTTCAAATCAGTTGATACTTGATTGAAATACCCCAAAACGATCTCCCTAATATCATCGGATATAACTTTCAAATCACTAGCTAAGTTTTCAGCGAGATGTTCTTTTTCTATTGGCTGTAACTTCGTATAAAATTCACCAGCCTGCGTAAAGTCATCCTGTTTCATTATAGAAGTTCTTTCAAGTTTACCTTCAACGTACCTTCCTTCACCGGTTGTAATTTGATTAGCAGGTGTCCAATCTTGCTGCTGGTTAATCGTTAATTTGCGAAATTCTGGACCAATTCTTCTTCTTTGTGAATCACTGTAAATGTTAGCGCGCCCTTGCAGCATTTTATCATCTGATAGTTCTGCACCATCCAGTAAATTAGAAGGAGAGAATGCGACCTTTTCTACTTGTTCCATAAAATTTTCAGGATTTTTATTTAATACCATTTTCCCGACTGGTATGAGAGGATACGTCTGTTCATCCCATACTTTTGTGTCATCTAAAGGATCATAAGAAAGGTGCGCTTCATCTTTCGGATCCATGAGCTGGACGTATAAACCATACTCCACTGGTTTACCATTTTCAATAGCATCATATAAATCTTTCCCGCTATAATCAGGATTTTCAGCAGCTAATTTAATTGCTTCTTTACTTGTAATGTACTGTACACCTTCAAATGGGTACCAATGATACTTTACATACTTTCGATTACCTTCCGCATTTCTCCATACATATGTATTAACACTATGTCCTGGAATGTGGCGAAGACTTTTGGCCGTACCATTATTAGAGTATAAACGGACAACAAAATGAATAGATTCAGGTGCTTTAGCGACAAAACTCCAAAATCTATTAGGGTCTATTAAGTTATTTTTAGGTGAAGGCAATAATGCTTGAATCGTTTCAGGGAAACGCATTGGATCACGGACAGAAAAAACAGGAATGTGATTACATAAAAGGTCAAAAATGCCTTCTTTTGAATAAAATTTTGTGGAAAAACCGCGTACATTTCTAGCAGTATCCGGTGTTCCTTTCGTACTAACAGCTAACGAAAATCGAACCATAACAGGAACTTTCTCATTAGAATTTTGTAAAAAACTTAATTTAGTATGTTCAGACATCGAATATATCGTTTGAAAATAACCGAACGCACCAAATCCTTTTACATGAACAGGTCTTTCTAAAATTTTTTCATGAATAAATTGTTGTAATGACTCATGCAGTACACTATCTTGCTCTAGTACAGGTCCACGTGAACCAACTGTTTGAGAGTGAAATTTAGCTGGTTCAGTAAGTTCTCGATGTTTATTAAAGTCTTCTTCTAATAATTCTTTCCTATGTTTATCATATTTTTCATTCATCGATATAGCCTCCAAATTTTTTCGTCGATTGTTACTAAATATGATTTTATAGTCTCGATTATGTATGACATACAAAGTTCAAAGCAGTAACATACCGCTAGATGAAAAAAACACATATGTAGTGGACCTGTTGAAATAGAAGAAATTATGGAAAAATGAATATCGGGAAGAGAAAGCACACGTTTTAATAAAAAATGTGGAAGAAAACCACTATTAAAATTTCAATCTTAAAACTTAATTTATAAACGATTATATAGAGAATAAACGTTAAAAAAGGAAAAATAACTAGGAGGAATTTAACATGTCGGATTGGTTTCAATTAGATAAAGAATATATGATGTCTACATATTGTCGGACAGAGGTTGCAATGGAAAGAGGAGAAGGATGTAAACTATATGATGTAGATGGTAAAGAGTATTTAGATTTATTTTCTGGCGTAGGAGTAAATGTACTAGGATACAATCATCCTAAAATTGTACAAACGACAATGGAGCAAGTTGTGAAATCGTTGCATTTACCGTTTCATTTCTTAAACCCAGTTGCAATTGAGTATGCAAAGAAATTAGTAGAGTGTACTTTAAAAAGCGGAAAAGTCTTTTTTACAAACTCTGGTACGGAAGCGACAGAAACGACATTAAAATTAATTGATAAATATAGATCTATTGCGAATGAAGAGCGTGACGGAGTAGTTGTATTAAAAGATAGTTTTCACGGGAGGACGTTAGGGGCACTACATTTTACGAGACAAGAAAAGGTATATCAAAATTTCCCTAAAACATCTATTTCTGTATACGAAGTAGAGCGTGAGAATATAGACCAATTAGAGGAGACCATTATTAAAGAAAAACCAATTGCGATTATGCTAGAGCCTGTTTTAGGCAGTGGGGGAATTTATCCTTTATCAAGTAAATATTTGCATGGTGTTCAAAATTTATGTGAAAAATATAATGTACTTCTTGTCGTTGATGAAGTTCAAAGTGGTATGGGTCGAACGGGAAAACTATTTGCTTATCAAAATTTTAATATCACACCGGACATTATTCAAATTGGTAAAGGAGCAGGAGGCGGGATACCGCTAGGAGGGATTATTGTAGGTGAAAAGTTATGTGATGTATTTTCACCAGGAGATCACGGGACAACGTTTGCTCATTCATCAATGGGAACAGCTTTAGGTTTAACGGTATTAAATACATTACTTGATGATGGGTTAATGCAAGAAGCTTATGAAACGTCACTATATTTGAATGACAAACTGCAAGACATTCAGAAAGAAAATTCTTATTATATACAGGAAGTGCGTCATGCTGGCATGATGTTTGGAATTAGTCTGAATGATACGAATGAAAATGTGAAGAAATTACAGGTTGAGCTAATGAATAAAGGAATGTTAGTCGATGTAACAAAAGGGAATATTATTCGATTACTTCCGCCGTATATTATTACGAAAGAGGAAATTGACGCATTTATGAATCAGTTTATTATTTGTTTAGATAAAGTTGCTGCTGTAGTAAGTGCTTAAAAATTAAAGCTATATTTTATATAAAGTGCACTCTAATTGTTGGGGATAGTTTACAATTGGGGTGCATTTTTTATAGTTGAATTTTGTAAAATACAGTCGTTTGTATATGATAACGGAAAAATAGAAGGAATTTCGTTATATTTGAGTGGTGAAGAAAAGGGAAAGTAAGTATAAAGATAGTAGATAAAGCGGATGGTTTAAATAACTAATGATAGAACGTTTTGAAAATAATAGCATACGAATATATATATGATAAGAATGAGGTGATATATTGGAAAATAATGATATTCAATTTACTTCTTTACAAATGCGAACTGATAGATTTGGGTGGGCTGGTATTCAATATACAAATAAAAAGCAAGCCATCTTATATACTCGAAACGGAGGAGTAGAATGGGATGTTGTTAACCCTCTAAATTCAATTGTAATATTTGGATATCCAATAAATGCTCGAAGCTCTTGGGCATATGGTTTAACAAAAAAGAATGATGATTTATTACCCGCTATATTTTATACAGTTAATAGAGGGGAAAAATGGAGTGAGTTTATATTACCAATTGAAGAAGAGTGGGAGAAATCGACGGATGTTCAAGTACAATTGCATGCCGCGAATATGGATAGTATATGGATTGTATTGTCTAGAAAGCTTGCATCAAATAAATTTGAACATAATTTATACTATATGAAAATGAAAGGGAGAGTATGGAAAGTAATTAAAAATATAAGTATTAGTGATAGTATTTCAGGAATAACATTTATAAACGAGTTAGTTGGATTTATTTCATTACACAAACAATATGAAACATCAGCGGTATTTAAAACAATAGATGGTGGGGCAAGTTGGCAGCCTATAAAAGATATTCCAAGTCTTGAAGGAAGTAATAATGAGACTTCTATGGCTTATAAAGCAATCTATAAAAATAACTTGTTAGTAATACCAACTAAAATGAATAATGATGTATTTTTAATGAATTACTCATTTGATAAGGGGAATTCGTGGCATATTTCAAATAAAACAATAAATACTAGTAAAGCGGCTGTTTCTTTTTTTAGTTCCTATTATGGCTGGGTTATAAATAGTGAACATGGAAGTGTATATCAAATAATAAAAAAAGGAGCAAAATGGATAAAGGTATCAAGTAATCCATTGTTGAAAAATGTATTTTGTTTACATTTTTTTAATCGGCGTAAAGGTTGGGCTTGTAATAAAAAAGAAATATTTACTACAACGGATAGAGGTATAACATGGAAAAAGGTTGTATATAAAATTAATGATATTTATAAATTAGTGTAAAAGAGTCCTAAAGAAATTAGGACTTTTTTTATTTTTAAATGGTGAGAGTTGTAACAGACAACGATAAGAGGAGGGATACAAGTGTAGAGATTATATTTTCAAAAATAGACGTTTGTTTTCACACAGTATAATTCACTTTTGAATATGTTAATAAAGTAGCAAATTCATAGGAAATGGCAATAATTAACATTTTATGTCACATGATGTGTAAAGGGGGCGTGTAATGAAATCGTTAACGGTTATTATTTTGTACAGTGAAAGAGAGCAAAGATTAGAAGAGTCAATTCAATCTATATGGAAGCTAAATCCTCTTGAAATTATAATTTTCGTTCCTAACGATAGAAGTAATTTGTATGAAATAGCAAAGAAACATAAATGTCATATTGTTTTTATGGACAAATATAGTAAGCATTATGATGGATATGGAGCTTGTATAAAGGCAGCAAAAGGAGAAGTTTTATTATTTTTAGATGGCAATTTTTCATTATCCACAAATGAAATGCAGAGATTTATTGAGCCAATTGTTACAAATCAAGCCGATGTAGTTTTAAATAAAATAGATAAATTTATAGAAATAGGTAAATGTCCAAATATGGATATTGTATGGAGAAAAATGTTAAATGAAATTTTAAGTCGACCAGATTTAAAAAGCAATTCAATACTTTCGTTACCATATGCGCTTACGAAGGAAGTAGTGGAAAATATCGGCTTTAATTATATGGAAGATATCGTTCTATCTCATATGAAGATTGTGAATCAAGGGTGGCGGATTAACGATCAATATGCAATCAATACGTTATCTAAAGATGAGACTATAGAGGAAGGAGGATATTTAATAAAAAAAGAGTTATCCAAAAATGAAAAAGAGAAAGTAGAAAGATATTTACGCGGTATAGCTAAATGGATAGAGAAAAAAGGAAGAAGAGTAGGGTTTACTGATGCAGGAAAAAGAAGAGATATTGTTCAAAAACTAGGTGAATGTAAGCGATACCCTTCCTATCATCAAGGGTGGGGAATGCATTCTTCAATTTATGATGGGAAGCAACTTTCTGTCATTATACCAGTACAAAATGAAGAAGAGACTATAGAACAAGTAATACTTGAGGCGAGAAAAATAGAACCACTAGAAATCATCGTCGTTGTAAATGGTTCGACAGATCAAACGGCTAATATTGCTAAAAGACTTGGTGTTACTATTATTGAATATAACGAACGACTTGGTCATAATGTTGGACGTGCTATTGGAGCGCTTGAAGCTACAGGCGATATTCTTTTATTTATTGATGGTGATTTTAGTGTTTCAGGAAGTAATTTGCATCATTTTACAAAAGCAGTTTCAGCTGGTGTAGACATAGCATTAAATGATTTGAATCCGATGTTACACCCTCCGTTTTATGTCGTAGACGTCGTAAAATATATGCTTAATTTAGCATATAATCGTCCAGAATTAAGCAATGGCTCATTAGTAGCAATTCCACATGCTATGAGTAGATCATGTTTAGATGCAATAGGGTGGGAAACTTTACTATGCCCTAGTCTTGCACAAGTAAAAGCTATATTACAAGGATATAGGGTAGAATGTGTTCATTATGTTGATGTTGTAAAACCGAATAGAATTCGTTTAAAGGAAAATGTAAGTCACAATGGGCATCCTCCAGCAGTATTAAGAATAATTGGTGATCACGTTGAAGCTCTCTCTTACTTGATAGAACAACTCGAAATGGATGGAAAGGGTGATTAAACTGTTAGACCAGTATAAAATAATTAACATTTCATATGAACAATTATGGCAAATGGATTTTCAAATTACAGAACCATTTATACTCAAGGTTGATTGGGATAAAGTAACGTATGAATTTTTAATTCGTATTAAGCCCGATGCTTCTAACACTATTGTTTTTGGATCCGGAGCAGGTGGGTTTCAAGAACAGCCAATTGGTCCACCTATTTTTCATCGACATTCTTGGATGGATGAATTTGAAGATACTGTTATATATTATAATGACCCTACGTTATATCTTGGAAAATTATCTTTAGGTTGGGGACAGGGAGAGTTAAATAGATTTTATTTACAAGATATAGCAAATATTTTAGAAATAGTATTTGTAAAGTTAAAAGTTGATTCGAAAAATGTGTTGTTTTATGGCAGTTCTGGGGGAGGATTTATGTCTTTAATTTTAGCTGGATTCGTTAAGGGCTCCACAGCTTTCATTAATAATCCTCAAACAAATTTATTAAAATGGATACCTGTACCAATAAATCTAGTTTTCGATTTGTCTTATCCAAATTTATCAAGAGAAGAAGTTGAAGAGAAATTTGGCGAAAGAATTAATGTTGTGAAATTTTTTAATCACATTAAATATGTACCGAATATTTATTTTTTGCAAAATTTCGCGTGTGAATTTGATGTTCAAAATCATTTGCTACCATTTATTTCCGAATTAGAGCAACTTGATAAAGACACGGAAGTAAATCAAATTATAATTGACTTATATTTTGATAAAAAAGCAGGGCATGCAGCTGTAGGTAAGAGTGAAACAATTGAATATATAAAAAAAGTAAAACCTAATCAGACTGTAAAAGAAGAACAAAAAGAAGTGGACCTATCAGTCGTTATAGTTTTAGGAGAAGATAAATCAAAATTGAATCAAATTTTAAATAAAGTGCAGCATATAAAACCACTAGAAATAATTATTGTATCTGATGATAGAATGAGTGCGATACAATCTATACCAACATTTGTTGAAAGTAACGTTGTTGTGATTGAGGAGAAAAGTAAACGGAAAGCACCAGTTCATGGGGCAAAAGTCGCCAATGGTGATGTGGTCTTATTTTTTAATGGAGAAGATGTTATTTTTTCGGTAGAATTAGAACGATTTATAGAACCGCTACTAAAAAAGGAACAGGATGTAATTTTAAATAATATAGACTCGGTTTGTTTTGAAAAGATGAGAGTAGAATGGCCAAGCATTGCTATGGTGTATAGAAAAATAGTAAACGATGTATTGGGGCGTATGGATTTAAAATATGATTCGATGTTATCTATGCCATATGCTATTACTAAAAAAGCAATTGAAGACATTGGATATGATATCTTGCAGAACCCTATTCTGTCCCAAGTAACTCTTATTGAGAAAGGGTGGCGAGTACACACTTCTTCAGCAATCACTAAAACCTCTTTAAATGCAAATCATACCTCTTTTTATAGAAATAAACTAACTAAGTTAGAAGTACGTGAGATTAATGAGAATGTAAAAGCTTTAGAGAGTTGGTTACAAGGAAAAGATGATAGAGGTAATTATACAGATGGAGGAAGAAAAAGAGAAGTTATAGAGCAACTAAAAAAACAGAAGAATTATTCACGTTTTCATAAAGGATGGGGAATGAATTCCTCTATTTATAATGGAAAACAGTTATCTATTATTATACCAGCACAAAATGAAGAAACAACGATTAAAGAAGTTATTCTTGAGGCAAGAAAAATTGAACCGAAAGAAATAATTGTTGTCATTAATGGATCAACAGATCAAACAGAAGCAATTGCTAAGCAATTAGGAGCTACAGTAATTGTTTATGAAGAAAGATTAGGGCATGATGTAGGACGGGCAATTGGTGCACAAGAAGCCACAGGGGATATACTTCTCTTTATTGATGCTGATTTTGCTATTCCAGCAAAAGATCTTCATCCGTTAACACAGGCTGTTACAGATGGTGTTGATATAGCTTTAAATGATTTAAATTTAAATCTTAGATTTCCTCTATACATTGTAAATTTATATAAATATATGTTGAATATTGCCTGTAACCGTAAAGATTTAGGGGTGGGATCCACAATTGCTGTTCCTCATGCTATTAGTAGAAAATGTTTAGAGGGAATCGGCTGGGATACACTTCATACATCGTGTGTTGCGCAAGTAAAGGCAATATTAGAAGGATATAAAGTTGAATGTGTCCATTTTGTAGATGTAATGAAACCTAATCGTATTCGGCCACAAGAGCATTTTGCCACGATAGGACATCCACCAGCTGTATTAAGAATTACTGGGGATCATTTAGAAGGATTTTCGTATTTATTGAAGAACAAGGATTTTAAAGACTTATTTTAAAAGGTAAATTTCTCTATTGAATGAGTAACCTAAACATTTCATTTATGCAACTTGATGATATTTAGTATTGCAATGAAACTGAAATCAAAAATTTTTATTATTTTTAGCTTAGGTACAAGTGAAGAGCATGTTTCACTGACTGATAATAAATGAACAAGTAACCAAAAGGTAAAGGCTTCTTTATATATATGAAGGAGCTTTTATCTTTTTTATTTTATGTATGGAAAGTAAAGAGTGAATAAAGTTGTAACAATATTCTTATTTGTGAATAAATTGATATTAGATATAAGAAAGGAGGAAATATCTTGTCTTGCATCAATAAAAGTTGTTTTAATATTTGTTTAGAAACTAAAGTCAATCCAAATGGTGGGGCAGAAATATTCGTAAGGTGCAATGATGAATGTTCATCTAATTTTAATGTAATACCGTTTATTGCATGTGTTTCTATTTCAGTAAAGGATGATTTGAGTTTTTTAGTTGATTTAGATAGTTTAATAAAACGTTAATTTTTTATGGAACTAATAGTGAAATAACATCTAATTTATAAAATTTAGTAAGAGAGTCGTGTCCGAATTTAACTAACTGCATATATTGTTAAGAGAAAGGAGGGAGAGTTATGGCATGTACTACGAATAATGTTTGTTTTGATGTATGTCTTAAAATTACAATTACCCCTGGTAGTGGAATTGACGCTGTAGTGGATTGTGGGGGGGCATGTGGGACAAGTCCTACAATTGTAATTAGTCCTAGTGGATCAATTGTAATTACTTTACCATTGGTTGCATGTTTCTCAATTACACTAAACGATGATTTAAGTGTTGTATCTTCATTAACAAGCCTCTCTTTTCAAACTTCCTAAGAAAATCAAGAAATGAAAAGCCTGCTTTCTACTTTTTCTTTTGAACTAATGTAAAAATAAAAAAGATGGTTACAAACCATCTTTTTTATTTTGCTATATATTTAAATTGAATTTATATATTATTTGGTGGTAAGAATATACAATTAAAAGCATTCAGTGTCTCCTTTTTGTTCGAGGAGGTAAGAAATTGCCTCTATATGATCACCAATGATTTGTTGCGTTGCTAATGAAAGGTAGCCTTCCTGCGAGAAGTGTTTTTCTGGTCGAACTCGATTTATCTTGTCAACGTCGATAGAATGAACATTTTGTACATGCAATCCTGCTAAAATTGTTTTAACTTGACTTAAGGTTGGTGAAAGAAGAGAATCAAACCCAATTATATCAATGCATTTTCGACTAAAAGCATGAGGGACAGCAGTTGTGGAGCCCATACCTAAATCTTTTCGATTACATGCTAAATTAACAGCATACTTACATGCAGTCACGATAGTATAAGGAAGACGATACATGTAGTAGTGCTCTAATTTATTTAAAGCTAAATCGGTTCCATTTTGAACAGATTGTACAAATGGTAATAAATCAGAACTAGGAATTAAGAAATCACCATCAATAAATAATAATATATCACCTTTTGCAAAATATGCACCAACGGCACGTCCGGTATCAATGCCGAGTGCTTCTTTGTAAGTAATAACTGTTGCACCGCAATTCTTCGCCAATTCCTCTGTTGTATCTGTTGATCCATTAACAATAATGATGATTTCTAAAGGTTTTAATTTCTGCACCTCAAAAATGATAGATTCTATCGTTTTTTCTTCATTTTGAACAGGGATAATGATGGATAATTGTTTATTTCCATAAGTATTTGAATCAAACTCTTTACCTGTAATTATTTTAGGTATAGCTCTTTGTTCGCCGTTTTGAAGTTCTAAAATAATATCCCGTCTTCGATTATTATCAGTATAGTTTCCTCTTGGATCTTGTAATATATTTACCCAATTTTCAATTGCTTCTAGGTGGTAACGAATGAGTTGTTTTGAGGGGAAGGAGGGAATTTGCGGTATAGAAATTTTAAAATGATTGCTAATGCGAAATTTATTTTTAATAATTTTCATTTGTGCCAGTATCGGATTTAATAAACTTTCTGGAGTAATTGCATCAAGAATCTCTTTTGTTATTGCATAGGGAGGAAATAATAATGAGTTAACATGTAAATCTGGACGATGAAAAAAATGATTCGTAACTTGCTGCCAAATCATTTCTATAGTGGGCTTTTGCTTTTGATAAAAAAAATCATCTAAATTGTTTAATACTACGTCAGCTGATTCGTCTAGTAATGGTTGAAGAAATGGTATAAGTAAGGAAGGGTGAATAATGTAATTTGCATCTAAAAATAAGAGGTACTTACCCTTTGCTTTTTTGGCACCAATTACATAACAATTATTTGATTCTATCGGTTCTTCTAATGTGATAATTTTACAATTGTAAGATTGTGCAGTATCAATGGAATCATCGATACATCCGTTAATAGTAAGGATGATTTCTAAAGGCTGTAGTTGTTCACAGGCTTTCAAAATTTCAGGTAAAACTCTTATGTTATGCTGTATACGAATAATAATAGAAATCGGATTTTTACACATAAGTAGTCTCCTTTTTAATCAGAGGTAGTTATTAATAAGGTTAGATAAAATAGGAGATATATATTTTATTATATACGTAACGACTATTTAGTTTTATCAGATTTAAAATTTTCATTACTTGAATTCGAACCTTTATTTATTCCAGAAGCGAGTAAATTATTGAGAACGCTAAGGTCTAATTGCATAGGGATTGAGTTTTCGGATGGAGTTTTCTCATTTTCTTTTTTGGTAGTTAATATAGTCTTTATATTTTTTATTTCTTTATATTGCTTTAAGGTAATGAAAAATCCAGAAATAATTAAGAGAAAAGAAACAGTAGCAAGTAAAAGTATTATTTCCAACATAAAATAGCCTCCTTTAAATCTATAATAATACTATAGTTGAATGTAATAAGACAAAATTCGAGCTAATGAGTTCACTTTTTAAATATATGCAAATCTTTAGTAAAAGTTACTGATTTCCAGGTTAAAGGAAGCAATTATAGAAACGTTATAAATATAAATAAATTAAAGTTTCATTTGTAGTGTAAAGGTATGTATTATATAAGCTAAACGTCATTTTATAACAAGTTAAATAGGGTGTAATTTTATATAAAAAGAGCATTTAATTGGACAAATAATTAATTATGTGAAATAATAATAACAGATAAGGATACGTTGCTTTTCCTTAAGTGCTTCGAATTAATTTTATTCAATAAGAGAAGGTGTGCTTAAAGAAGTTAAATTAAATAAGGAGCTGTTTTATTATATGCAACAAAATAATGATTTAAATTTTGAACCGCAAGACGTTAATATTGTCAATCCTAAACAAGCCAGGAAAGCAGTAATTGCTACTGGTATAGGGAACGCAATGGAGTGGTTTGACTTCGGATTATACGCGTATTTAGCGGTAATTTTAAGTCAATTATTCTTCTCAGGTGTTGATAATAGTGGATTGCAACTTGTACTTACATTCGGTACATTTGCAGCAGCCTTTCTCGTTCGACCAATCGGAGGTGTATTCTTTGGTAGAATAGGAGATAAGTACGGCCGAAAAATCGTGTTAAGTACTACTATTATTTTAATGGCACTTTCTACATTATTCATCGCATTACTACCAACCTATGAACAAATTGGTGTATGGGCACCAATACTACTTTTAGTTGCCCGAATGATTCAAGGCTTCTCTACAGGCGGCGAATATTCAGGTGCAATGGTTTATATCGCAGAATCTTCTCCAGATAAAAAGCGTGGTATACTCGGTAGTGGTCTTGAAATTGGAACACTCTCAGGTTACATTGCTGCATCGGTAATTGTTACCATTTTGACGTTATTGTTAACAGATGAGCAAATGCTCAGCTGGGGATGGCGTATTCCGTTCTTAATAGCTGCACCAATTGGTTTGGTCGGTTTATACTTACGCCGTCATCTAGATGAATCTCCAATCTTTGAAGAGATGGAAAAAGCACAAGAGGAATCTGAAGACAATGAACAATTTTCATTCATGGATATTATTAAATATCACAAAAAAGACTTCTTATTAAGCACAGTAATTGTCGCCTTCTTTAATATTACAAATTATATGATTCTTTCGTATATTCCTTCTTATCTAACTCAAGTACTTAAAGTCGAAGAAACAACAGGTTTATTAATTATTTCTATTACGATGGCACTTATGATTCCACTAGCACTATATTTCGGTAAATTAAGTGATAAAATTGGTAATAAACGCGTTGTGCAAATTGGTTTACTTGGTTTAACTGTATTTGCAATTCCAGCATTTTTACTAATAGGTAACGGACATATTGCAGCTATATTTGCAGGTATTTTCGTACTAGGTTTCTTCTTAAGTGTATATGAAGGAACATTACCTTCATTATTACCATCACTCTTTTTCACTGATGTACGTTATCGAGCACTTTCGATCTCATTTAATATTTCTGTATCGATATTCGGTGGAACAACACCGCTTGTATGTTCATACTTAGTTCATGCAACTGGTAACCCGCTCGCACCGGCATTTTATTTAGCAGGTGTAAGTATTATTGGATTAGTTGTATTTAGTGTACTATTCGTTACAACTTCAGGGCGTGCGCTAAAAGGTTCATATCCTACAGTAGAAACGAAAAAAGAAGCACACCAAATCGCTAAAGAAGACCCTGAAGAAACACTTTGGTGGCATGAAGAGTCATTAGAAATTGAAGCAGGGAAGAATGCTTCCATTTAAAAAGCAACGTAGAAGTACAAAAAGACTCCTATGAATATAGGAGTCTTTTTGTTACGTTATTTCTTTCGTTTCTTCAAACTTTTTTGATATGCATAAAGCTTATGAATCTCTTCCTTAAATTCATGTAGAAGTACAGTGTTTGCACTATTTGAATAACGCACCGTATTATAAGCATCTATAATAATATCACTTTGAATATTTACATCTTCTTCATCGTTTATTCTTTCTAGCCAAGCCTCAACAGTTTCTCCCCGTTTTCTATTTAAAGGAGGGGTTAACTTACTCTCTAGCTTGAAAATTTCCTTCCGAATTTCGTTATGTGGCGGTTTATTTCGTTTAAAACGATTTTGGCTCATTCCTTCTTTATCAGTAATGATAGTAGATTCGAAGGCGGGCATATTTGGTAAACTTAAATGTTTTCGTTTTTTTACTATTTTCCAAACGACGTAAATAGCGATAGCTGTACAGACTATTATTGTAGTGCTATTTATGAGTATTGGATCAAAATCAGGAATTTTTTTTCCGTCTTCAATTTTTGGTTTTAAGAGATGTCCTTTATTTGCCCAAACATCTTCAGTATCTTTTAATTCCGCTGCTTTAATTAATGGCATTAAAGCATAGCCGACGCCTAATGCGACTACTTCCGTTATAAAACCAAAAATAAGTCGAATGAAAGGAAATACATGAACAATTAATATACTCATTAAGCCAATCGTAATGATAGAAGAAAAACGTAATAGTTGTTGTTTGCGATTTGCCCCGGTTAACCAAAATGTAATCATAAGATGCAAGGCTAACATTAATAGTTTCCACAACGGTGGAAAGGGTGCATAAAATATAGCTGAAACGACAAACCATACAATACCACCTAAAGATTTTTGAACTGGATATCCAGGTCCGACCACATGTACGATAAAGAAAAATAGTGGTAATATGATTGTGCCAAATAGAGAAAAAGGTAAAAATAAAGAGAAAAGAACGATTTGAAGAACTAAAAGTATTACAAATCCTGTTGTTTTTTTCTGCATAAATTTATGAATAAGAAATACTCCAATATAGCCTGTTGTTAAAAATATTGCAATACTAATTAGTTCATCTCTTTCTGTTAATAATGAAAGTAGAAGGAGCAGAATGAAATCATGAATGTGATATAGCCAAGTTTTCAACTGGTTCCACCATCCCTTCACTAGTAATGAGAAACGTTGGCTGCGAGAGAAGAGGGAGTTCATTTCTTTTTAAACCAATGTATATCATTGTAGACGATCGTTCTCTTTTTCTCTTTACATAATGAAGGAATCCTTGTTTCGGAAGTAACGTACTATCATCTGAAATACGGGCTAATTCTTCTAAAGCTTTTGCATATTGTGTTTGTCCTTCATTTAACGGTACATGTAATGCACCGCCTTCTGCTAATACACTAATAAACAATTCAAACGGAATGTGGTGCTTCGTTGCATACTGGAAAATGTATGTTGCATATGAAATAAGTTCTTCTACATTATCTTTCCAACCAAATCCACGATCGGCAGCTAAAGAAAGACAAATCGTCCAACTATAATTTTTTACAGGTTCATATTGCTTCGCCTGTAATTGTTGCATTTTAGCAGATGCCTTCCAATGAATAGAGCGGAAAGACTCACGCTCATATCGCTTTACACCGATAATAGATGTTTCATCATTGTAAAAAGAAAAATTCGTTCGATAAGATCCATTCAAAAGTTGCTGAAGTTCTTGCAAACCTGCTACTTCTTTAGGAGAAGGATACACAATAATTTCAGTCCTTAATTTATCAAAAACAGGTAAATGTACAGTTAATAGATGAAATGGATCTTTTAATACACATTCAAATTGTTCAATTTGAAACACACCACGCTTCGTGGCGGTTAATGTTAACCCCCATTTTTGTGTCGAATGTGCAGGTTGTGAAAATGGGAAAGAGAATAACGTTTTTGATATTTGTTCAATGCCTTGCTCTTTATGCGGTATAAGGGACGAATTTAAATGAAAGTAACAAACACCATTAACGATCGGTATGCTGGATCCATTTTTTAAATGAATAAAAAACTGTCCAGATTCCTCAGGAAAAATCCGTGTAGTTTGTTTCTCATTTATGATTTGAAACTTCTTCTCTATGAAAGCGACATATTTATAAATAAAAATCGCAAATAAATAATAGAAGAAAAAGAGAAACATAAGCATTCGTTGCGGGAAAAAGAATGTGAAAAGTAATGCGATTGGAACGGTTAGTTGAATAATATGGAGTTGAAAAAATAAAGGCACAGTTACAACACGCTGTCCATTCATGCTTGTTCAATCTCCACAGGTACGTCAACTTCTTTTAAAATACTTTGCATAATATCATTCTTTGTCGTACGCAGGGCACCTTCCATTGATAAGACGATACGGTGATTCCAAACAGAAGGAACTAACAATTGTATATCTTCTGGTGTGCAATATTCTCTCCCGCGTAAAAAGGCTAAAGCTTGAACAGCACGTACTAAAGCTAATGTGGCACGTGGGCTTACACCGTTAGCGATATAATCATGATTTCTTGTAGCATGAGCAAGTTTAATAATGTAATGTTCTAACGGTTCCGAAACAAATATTTCTTTTACTCGTTTTTGAGCTTCTAAAATATCTTCTAATGAGATGACAGATGTGACACTTTCTAATGGTAAATCGTTCCGAAAACGTCGCATCATTTGTAACTCATCTTTAGGAGTTGGATAACCGATTGAAATCGTCATTAAAAAGCGATCAAGCTGTGCATCTGGAAGAGGGAAAGTCCCTTGTGATTCAATTGGGTTTTGCGTCGCAATAACAAAGAACGGTTTCGGAAGATGAGTTGACTGCTTCTCCAGCGTCACTTGTCGTTCTTCCATCGCTTCTAACAAACTCGACTGCGTTCTCGGCATTGTACGGTTAATTTCATCTGCTAGCAAAATGTTTGTCATAACTGGTCCAATTCTTAATTCGAATTCGCTTGTTTTTGGGTTGAAGTATTCAATACCTGTTACATCACTTGGAAGTACATCAGGGGTAAATTGAACGCGAGAAAAACTACCACCAATACTTTTTGAAATGGTTTTCGCCAGTAACGTTTTCCCAGTACCAGGCACGTCTTCGAGTAGTACATGTCCATCAGCAAGAAGTGAAACGAGCAGTAGATCAATAACATTTTCTTTACCAACAAACACAGATCCGATGTTTTCTTTCAATTTATTTATCATATGTACCATTCCTTTCATTATAAAAGAGCTAATATTTCTATATTTTAACAAATTATTCAGAAAATTGGTATGATTTTTTAATTCAAAGAAATGGATATTTAATTATTAAATTGCTCTTGCATATTTTGGAATATAATTATACAATATCGATATACGATGTATCGTGAATCGATATATCATAAAACGATGTATCGGAGGTAGTTATAATGAATGCGAAGGCGCAAAAATATATTCCGTTAACTGAGGCGACATATTACATATTATTGTCACTCGTGAAGCCGTTGCATGGCTACGGAATTATGCAAATGGTAGAAGAGATGACAAATGGGGAAGTAAAGCTCGGCCCTGGTACTTTATATGGAAATACGACGAAATTACTAAAAGAGAAGTTAATTGTTGAAGTTGCCTCTACAGACAGAAAGAAGTGCTATGAGTTAACGCCGTTTGGGAGAGAAGTGTTAGAGCTCGAGTATAACAGATTACAGAGATCTGTAAGGAATGGAAATAGTATATTAGGGGAGTGAATGAGAGATGGAGACAAAGAAGGTATTTAAATTTTTCATGGCATGGAGTTTAGAAAAAGAAGAAGCTTTTTTACGGAAAATGCATCAAAAAGGTTGGGCGTTACAAAGATATAATTTGTTGTATACGTTTAAGAAAACAGAACCGAAAGATGTAATATATAAAGCGGATTTTAGATTGGTTTATAGGGATTCAAAAGAAAAACAACAGGAGTACTTTGAAATATATGAAATGTCTGGTTGGAAACGTGTCACAAGTTTTACAAGATGGAATTATTTTTGTAAGGAAGTAGAGAAGGGAATTGAGTTACCTGACATATATTCAGAGAAGGACACGAAGGTACAAAAAATGAAGGAATTATTACAATTTTTCGCATTGATTTCAATAACTATATTACCCTCAATGTATAGCGTATTTTTAAGTTCAACAGAATCAAGAGTGCCAATTTGGGCGAAAGTTATGACAGGGCTTGTAGGTTGTATGTATGCTTATTTCTTCATGAGGATTTTTTGGAAAATCAAGAAATTGAAAAGTGAAATATTATAATAAAGATTAGACCCTAGAAGAAGATAATGATGACAATGAACAATGACATCATTATCTTCTTTAATTTTTATGTAATTCTATTTTGTTGACTATTTTTTATATAATAAAACATTATATATTTAAGGCATAGAACTAACAGTTACAAAGATGATACCAGTAACAATATCTAAAAAAATCATAAATGAAGAAGTAATTAATAATAACGAACTAGCAATGAATATCACTTTATTAGATTTTTGTTTTTTATAAAGGAAATAAAGTAAAAGACCACAAATAGTAGAAAGTATCCATATAGCTAAACCGTAAGAAGTTGAGATTTTCTTCCAATCGGAAATCCAAAAGTAAAAGAGGATTATGTGACAAGTTAATAGTAGAAATGTTGATGGAAGCATTATCTTTTTATTTAAAATCATTTGTTTCACCTCCCTTATGTAAATATTACTAAAATGGTGTGGATTTTAACATATAATAAGGAAGAAATACATTTTTAATTAACGTATTAAACGAAAAAATCCCTTATAGAAAAATCTATTTCTACAAGGGATAATCATGTTTTTATTAGAAAGACTGATTTTGCGCAGGTTTAATAAATTGTTCAGGGTTTTCAACAAGTCCGCATACAGCACATTGGACACGGTATGTAGGTCCTTGATAGGCCATATGAAAAGCATTCATCGTTTCATTTGTGTATTCTTCTTCCACTTGACCAGTTTGTGGATTTATTTTGACTGGTTTTACTTGTTGCTCAAGAATATTAAAGCGAGTACGGTTCGTTTTACAACTTGGACATAGCATTGGTTCCATATGTATACACCTCCATTTGTATCATTTCTTAAAATCTTTAATTTTATGCAAGCAAAAAACTTTCTCAATATAAATAGGTGTTTAATGTATTTAAAATTCAGAAAAAATAAAATATAATAAAAGTACGAACTGGTTATGTCCAAACCAAATCTCCTGTTTTATGCCAATAAGCTGGGGGGCCGAGAAATCGGCCTCATTTTTTTTGCTCATTACTACAAGGAACAAGGTTTTATGAGACTTTTGTCGAAATTTTAGGGATAGATACAAAGGGGGATGTAAAATGAATTTGAAAATGAAGTACATCATTTTATATGTAGAAAAGTTTGAGGAATGTTTAAAGTTCTATAAAGATATTTTACAGTTACCTATAAAAGCAGAGCACGGCACATATATTGAATTTAATACTGGAACTACCATTTTAGCGATGAATACGCGGCAAGATGTGAAAGAATTAACAGGACTACCGCTTACAGAAGGTGAATTACAGTCTTCTCATTTCGAGTTAGGATTCGTTGTTGAGAATGTACAAGAAACGATTGAGCAATTTAGAGAGCAAGGTATTAAAATTTTAGTGGAGCCAATTGTAAAACCGTGGGGACAAACAATTGCCTACATTGCTGATCCAGATGGAAATTATATTGAAATTTGCAGTTCATTAGAATAGAGGGAGAAAGAGAAATGGGATTTCCGAAACTAGAAACAGAACGTTTATTCTTAAGAGAACTTACACTATTAGATGCAGAAACGATGTTCCAATATTTTTCGAAAGAATCAGTTATACGTTATTTCGGAATGGATTCTTTCCAAAATATTGAGCAAGCGAAAACAATGATTCAAACGTTCAAAAATCGTTATGAAGAGGGCAGTGTATTTCGCTGGGGAATCGAGAAAAAAGGGACGGGCCAATTAATCGGAACGTGCGGATTTCATTTAATTAATAATCATCATAAACGAGCTGAAATTGGTTATGAATTAGATGATACATATTGGGGACAAGGATATGCATTGGAAGCATTACAAGCAATTTTAGCTTACGGATTTGAAATACTGCAACTAATAAGAATCGCAGCGGTTGTATATGTAGAAAATAAAGCTTCTCAAAAATTATTAATAAAAGCAGGATTTCAAGAAGAAGGATTACTTCGAAAACATATGATTCAAAATGGAGTTGCTCATGATACCATTTTATATTCTTTATTAAAAGAAGAGTGGAAGAAGTAATGAGTACAAACGAACTTATAACGATTATGAAGAAGCATAGGGAAAATAGATTCATTTTAGGTATAGATGGTTTAAGTCGATCTGGAAAAACAACATTCGTAGCCAATTTAAAAGAAAATATGAAACAAGAAGGCATTCCGTTTCGTATTTTCCATATTGATGATCATATAGTGGAGCGTAATAAACGATATCATACTGGATATGAAGAATGGTATGAGTATTATTATTTACAATGGGACATTGAATGGCTAAGGCGGAAATTTTTTCAAAAGCTACAACATGAAACAAAATTGAAATTACCTTTCTTTCATGAAGAAACAGATATATGTGAAATGGAAAAAGTACAGATTCCTATTGTAGGCGTAATTGTTATTGAAGGAGTTTTTCTGCAGCGAAAAGAATGGAGAGATTTTTTTCATTATATGGTCTATTTGGACTGTCCAAGAGAGACAAGGTTTCTACGTGAGAGTGAAAAAACGCAGAAAAACCTTTCAAAGTTTGAAAATAGGTATTGGAAAGCAGAGGATTATTACTTAAAAACGGAATTGCCGAGGGATAGGGCGGATTTAGTCATTGAATGATTTGAAAATAGAAGGTGAATAGAATGAATATTTTATGGGATTTTGATGGGACGTTATTTGATACGTATCCTGCATATACAATGATGCTTTCTGAAATATTAGGTGATTCAGTAGAAAAACAAGAAATATACAAAAACTTAAAAATATCATACTCTCATGCAATTCAGTATTATAATATTTCATGTGAGCAGGAAGAAAAGATTAAAGTTTTGAAGGGGAAATTCACGCCAAAAGATATGAAACCTTTTGCAGGTGTCGAAGAGGTTTTGAAATTTGCAAATAAAAATGTGATTATGACCCATAAACATAGGGCAGGGGTTATGGACATTTTTAAATATTACGGCTGGGAAAAGTACTTTGTAGATATGGTTACAATTGACGATGGCTTTCCACGAAAGCCCAACTCTTTAGCTTATAATCATTTACATAAAAAACATAATATTGATTTAGCTATTGGAGATAGAGAATTAGATTTATTACCTGCAAAAGAATTAGGTATTTCAACATGTATGTTTCAAGGTGATTGTGATGTAGCGGATTATTCTTTATCACATTACTCGGAGTTTTTTAAGATAGTGAGTGATAGAGAGTTTTCTTTATAAAAAAAGTTATTAATAAAGACGGAATCTTTCATTTTAAAGGTACAGTCTTTATTTTTTAGAACTCTTTCATTTTATTCCGCATTAACGGGTAGCCTGATTGGTTCAACTAATAATCAGTGAAGGGTGAACAAAACCTCCACTGATTAAAGTTTCACTTTATT
Organism: Bacillus cereus group sp. MYBKT14-1; assembly: GCF_051915185.1. Lineage (NCBI taxonomy): Bacteria > Bacillati > Bacillota > Bacilli > Caryophanales > Bacillaceae > Bacillus > Bacillus cereus group sp. MYBKT14-1. The sequence continues at coordinate 64,962 of NZ_JBQAEF010000014.1, forward strand.
TTCTGTATATAATAATTACTAGAGGTTAAAGAATGATCGTCCATCTTTATTAAGGAAGTAGCCAGGTTAATTGTTAGATAGAAATAAACCGAAAGATAAAGTGATAGCGTCTACTTTATCTTTTTTATATTTTAACCAAATTATGGTTATTCATGTTGATATGAATTCATAGCTATATAGAAGGGGTGGGGTTAGTATGAAAACTGAAATAGTTCCTAAAAAGAAGTACAGTATAATAAGCTATGTATCTTTACTCATCGGCATTTTGTGTTTTCTATTCGTTTTTATAACGCCAACAAGGATAGCCAATGCAGGTAATATAGTTGGAGATTATATTACAATTGCCCTGACAGGTGTAGGTATCATACTTTCAATAATCACAATGACGAAAAGAACAGAGAAGAAGGGAATTGCTATTCTTTCATTAATACTGTCCTCATCATTTTTTATATTTTGGATCATAGCAATTATCCTATTGTTTACTGGTCAAATTAGTTTTGCACCGTAATGTGTAATAAAAAGAGTCCTTCTCGTATGAAGGACTCTTTTTACTCGGTATCTTCAGGTTGATATTCTAAAATATCCCCCGGTTGGCATTCTAATGCTTTACATATTGCTTCTAAAGTTGAAAAACGGACTGCTTTTGCTTTTCCATTTTTCAAGATAGAAAGGTTAGCCATTGTAATTCCAACCTTCTCCGAAAGCTCTGTTACACTCATTTTTCTTTTCGCTAACATTACATCAATATTAATAATAATTGCCATATTATTCACCTCAGACCGTTAAATCATTTTCTGATTTTATATCTATAGCATCTTTTAATAGTCTTTGGAGAACGGCAGCAAAGACCGCGATTACCATTGAAGCAAAAATCATAATCATTCCGATAATAATAATGCCAGGGGCGTCATCTCTCTCTGCCACGAGATAGAAAAGTGGCATACCTAATACATATAATACACTAATTGCCAATGCGCTGTACTTAATATTTTTTAACGCTTGAACAGATAACTCTGAGAATGCGTTATTTTTATCAATATAGTTTAAAAGCTTAAATGTTTGGTACAGTGCGAAGTAATAAGGTATTGCTGTTGCATATAAATTGATAAATACAAGATATTTAATATATGCAATATCTGGATATAATTCTGCAGCGAAAGCTCCTATTTTAGGGACTAAAAAAATGCACATAGCAAGAACGGGGATTCCAATCAGAATCACAACGGTCTTTAAAAAGAGTGTGGATCCTTGTTTCATAAAAAGCACCTCATTTATTTAATATCTTATTAATTTAACACGAAATTTATTGTTTAACAATAAATTTTTATTTCTTTTGATCGAGGATTTATTGTTAAACAAGTAATTAATGAAAAGGATGTTAAATCTTTTTTATAAGATAGATGATACATACCGATATTTAATAAAGGAAAGAAAGGGAAAGTAACTATTGTTAGCTTTATGAGAATTGGGAACTAATAAAACATATGTAGGTTTTGGTATGGAAAAGGAAATAGTGTGTATTTAAATGAATGCAAAGTTTATGGAGGAACAATCATGTTGAATTATGGTGTGAAGATGAAAAAGTTGCTATTAGTGGCAGCTATAATAGTAAGCGTATTAAGTACGGAAAGTATGATGAATTATCATGCGGCCAAAGCTAAGGTGAAAAAAGTAGAACATCAGCCTAAAAATATAATTATGATGGTTATGGACGGAACGAGTTCAACGGCGACAACATTGGCTCGCTGGTATAAAGGGGCACCGCTTACGTTAGATCAAATTGTAACAGGAGGAGTTCGTACGTTTTCGGCGGAATCAGCTATTACAGACTCAGCGCCAGCAGCAACAGCATTAGCAACTGGAAATAAATCAAATTCAGGATATGTAGGTGTATTACCTTCTATTGTAAGTTCGCCTAGCTTAGAGCCAATAAAAGAAGAGGACAAGTTACGGCCGGTCGCAAACGTATTAGAAGGTGCAAAACGTACTGGTCGTGCAACTGGAATTGTTGCTACATCTGAAATTCAGCATGCTACTCCGGCGGGATTCTCGGCTCACCATGTCAATCGCAAGCAATTTGACGTAATTGCGAAGCAGCAAGTATATCAAAATATAGATGTCGTATTAGGCGGGGGAAAAGCAGCGCTGCTACCTATGCAAAGTAATGGAATCCGAAAAGATGGTGAAAATTTAGTGAAGGTGATTCAAGACAAAGGATACGATTTCGTTGAAACGAAAGATGCGTTATTGAACTCCAAATCTAATAAAATTTGGGGCTCTTTCTCACATCATGCTCTTGCGTTTGATATGGATCGTATAGCAACAAACCCAGAACAACCAACACTTTCTCAAATGACAGAAAAAGCAATTCAAACATTATCAAAAGATAAAGATGGCTTCTTTTTATTCATAGAAGGTAGTAAGCCTGATTGGGCAGCCCATGCTAATGATCCAATTGGGATGATTAGTGATGTATTGGCATTTGATGAAGCGGTAGCAAAGGCGTTACAATTTGCGAAGAAAGATGGGGATACGATGCTCATAGCTTTAACTGATCATGGTAACAGCGGTATCTCTATAGGGAATAGAAATACGACAAAAGGATACAATACTACACCGGTTTCTGCATACATTGATTCATTGAAAAAGGCGAAAATGACACTTGAAGGAACTATAAATAAACTGAAATCTGATTTATCAAATGTAGAAGATGTAGCTAAACTATACGGTTTGGATAATCTAACTCATGATGAAAAAGAAAAATTAAAAGCGGCAAAAAAGAAAATGGATGTAGGACGAATTCTTACTACATTATTGGCTAATCGTGCAAATATCGGCTTTACGACAGGAGGACATACAGGTGAGGATGTATTCTTACATTCTTATGGACCTCAAAAACCAGAAGGCTTAATCCAAAATACAGACATTGCGAAGACGATGGCGAAAGCGATGGGCTTTAACTTAGAAGAAGTAACGAATAAAATATTTTTAGAGAGTGAACAAGCCTTTAAGAAAATCGGTGCAACTGTAACAGCCGACAAAACCGAAGGAGCAAACCCGTTACTCGTAGTAAAACATAATAAAGTAGAAGCACAATTATTTGGTAACAAAAATATAATTCGTATCAATGGTAAAGGGTATGAATTAGGAAGTATTATTGTAGAGAGTAATGGAAAGTGCTATGTACCAGAAGAAGCAATTCAACTATTTGTAAAGCATTCTAGTTAAAAAATTGCCAACCAGTTAAGCTAACTGGTGGCAATTTTTTGTGTTTATTCTAAATATAAGGGTTCGGATTGTTTTGTAAAGTTTTCCATATGAGACTGGTATCAATGTTAAAGGGAAAGTATAGTTTTTTCTTACATTAAAAAATTTCGTTTTGTAGAATAAGAAGTTATACATATAGTAAAGTCTAATGGGTTATCAATTAATATTTACGAAAAATATATTAATACTTTAGAATTTCTTTAATGTTCATTATTTTTTATTTAAGGTTATCCGTTATATTTATAATGTGTTTATTTCAATTTATTGTATTGAAGCTCAGTTTTATATAATTATAAAGCAATCATCAAAATAAAATCTCCACTAGAGTAAATTTATTATTTTTTTGCGGAAATTATTATGCAGTTAAGAAAACTGTAATTTATTGAATTAGAAATATATTAGAATTTAGTTGAAGAAAGAGAGAGGGAATAAAATGAATATAGTGCACTTACGTCCTAAACAGCGGTCTAAGTATCGCATTATGCTAGGTAAGTGGTATTACTCTACAAAGAGGCACATTCAGTGGTTAGCAGACGGAAAAACATATGCAAAAAGGTTCCAACAAGAAAAGCTACCTTGTACAGCAATTCAGCACCAAACAATATTACTTCGTAAGCTCAAAGATGTAGATATGTGGTATCAACAGAATAAGGTTGTTAATTTGAAAATTGCTGTTAAAAAACTAAATGGTATCGTCATTAGACCGGGAGAAACATTTTCTTACTGGCGTTTAATAGGTAAGCCAACGAGGAAAAAAGGGTATGTAGAAGGTATGGTATTACACTACGGATCTTTTCAATCAGGTATTGGAGGAGGTCTTTGTCAGCTTTCAAATTTAATATATTGGATGACTCTACATACACCACTGACAGTAACCGAACGATATCGTCATAGCTTTGATGTCTTTCCTGATTCTAGGCGAACTCAACCGTTTGGGAGTGGGGCAACTTGTTCCTATAACTATTTGGATTTACAAATTAAAAATGAAACGGATCAACCGTATCAACTTCACCTTTATATGACAGATGAACATTTAGTTGGTGAATGGAGAACAGTCTATCCGCAACTTTATCAATATGAAGTGTATGAGAAAGAACACTCAATTCAACCTGCATACTGGGGCGGTTATATACGACATAATGTGATTCAACGTAAAGTATATAATCTACAGAAACAGTTAATAGAAGATCAATATGTAACAGAGAATCACGCTATAATGATGTACGAACCACTATTAGCTTGTAATAATGAGATTAGTGAGTAATATGGTAACCCATAGATTAAATAGTATAGAGAATATTTAATTCTTATTTTTACTAAAAAAGTTCACTGTTATTTATAGGTGAGTTTGTTTTTCTATCGTATGTATTTCACCCTGCATAAAAAATATTTCTCAACATTTTATTTGTTGAAAAAGATTGAATATTCGTATTATAACGAATATTATGTTATTATCGGCGAAAAACGATAATTTGCAGACACTGGGGAGGAAATACATTGAAAAAGAAAAAGAAATTAAAACCATTAGCGGTATTAACAACAGCAGCAGTACTAAGTAGTACGTTTGCTTTTGGAGGTCACGCAGCACATGCTGAGACACCAACATCATCTCTACCAATAGATGAGCACTTAATACCGGAGGAGCGCTTGGCTGAAGCGCTAAAACAACGGGGGGTAATTGATCAATCTGCATCGCAAGCTGAGACGTCAAAGGCTGTCGAAAAATATGTTGAGAAAAAGAAAGGGGAAAACCCTGGGAAAGAAATTTTAACAGGAGATAGTCTTACGCAAGAAGCTTCTGATTTTATGAAAAAAGTAAAAGATGCAAAAATGAAGGAAAATGAACAGGCGCAGCAGCCTGAAGTAGGCCCAGTAGCTGGACAAGGTGCAGCATTGAACCCTAGGAAATTAAATGGAAAAGTACCTACTACATCAGCGAAGCAAGAAGAATACAATGGAGCTGTTCGAAAAGATAAAGTACTTGTTTTACTTGTAGAATTTAGCGATTTTAAGCATAACAATATTGATCAAGAGCCAGGATACATGTATTCTAAAGACTTTAATCGTGAACATTATCAAAAAATGTTATTTGGTGATGAACCATTTACTTTATTTGATGGATCGAAGATTAACACATTTAAGCAATATTATGAAGAACAATCTGGTGGTAGCTACACAGTTGATGGGACTGTAACAGAATGGCTTACTGTTCCAGGAAAAGCATCAGATTATGGTGCTGATGCGGGTACTGGGCATGATAACAAGGGGCCTTTAGGACCAAAAGATTTTGTGAAAGAAGCATTAAAAGCAGCGGTAGCAAAAGGAATCAATTTAGCAGACTATGACCAATTTGATCAATACGATCAAGATGGTGATGGAAATAAAAATGAGCCAGATGGCATTATTGATCATTTAATGGTTGTACATGCTGGCGTTGGTCAAGAAGCTGGCGGCGGTAAATTGAAAGATGATGCGATTTGGTCACATCGTTCAAAACTAGGTTCAAAACCATATGCAATTGATGGCACGAAATCTTCTGTTTCGAACTGGGGCGGAAAGATGGCTGCATATGATTATACAATCGAGCCTGAAGACGGGGCAGTTGGTGTGTTTGCACATGAGTATGGCCATGATTTAGGCTTACCAGATGAATATGATACAAAGTACTCAGGACAAGGTGAACCTGTTGAGTCATGGTCTATTATGAGTGGTGGTAGCTGGGCTGGAAAAATTGCAGGAACAGAGCCAACGAGTTTCTCACCACAAAATAAAGAATTTTTCCAAAAGAATATGAAGGGGAACTGGGCGAATATCCTTGAAGTAGATTATGACAAACTTAGCAAAGGAATCGGTGTTGCGACATATGTAGATCAAAGTACTACAAAATCTAAACGACCTGGAATCGTTCGTGTTAACTTGCCGGACAAAGATATAAAAAATATCGAATCAGCGTTTGGTAAGAAGTTCTATTACAGTACAAAAGGAAATGACATTCATACAACACTTGAGACACCAGTATTTGACTTAACAAATGCAAAGGATGCTAAGTTCGATTATAAGGCATTTTACGAACTTGAAGCGAAGTATGATTTCCTTGACGTATATGCGATTGCAGAAGATGGAACGAAGACACGCATTGATAGAATGGGCGAAAAAGATGTAAAAGGCGGCGCGGATACAACTGATGGTAAGTGGGTTGATAAATCATACGATTTAAGCCAATTCAAAGGAAAAAAAGTAAAACTGCAATTTGAGTACTTAACAGATATTGCAGTAGCTTATAAAGGGTTTGCATTAGATAATGCAGCATTAACTGTAGATGGAAAAGTTGTTTTCTCTGATGATGCAGAAGGTCAGCCAGCAATGACGTTAAAAGGCTTTACTGTGTCTAACGGATTTGAACAGAAAAAACATAATTACTATGTAGAGTGGAGAAATTACGCTGGTTCTGACACTGCGTTACAACATGCACGTGGCCCAGTATTTAATACAGGAATGGTTGTATGGTATGCGGATCAAAGCTTTACAGATAACTGGGTAGGCGTTCATCCAGGTGAAGGGTTCTTAGGAGTAGTAGATTCTCATCCAGAGGCAATTGTAGGGACATTAAACGGACAACCTACTGTGAAGAGCAGTACGCGTTACCAAATTGCCGATGCGGCATTCTCATTTGATCAAACACCAGCATGGAAAGTAAATTCACCAACTCGCGGTATCTTCGATTATAAAGGATTACCAGGAGTGGCAAAATTTGATGATTCTAAGCAATACATCAACAGCATTATTCCTGATGCAGGACGTAAGTTACCGAAACTAGGACTGAAGTTTGAAGTGGTAGGCCAAGCTGAAGACAAGTCTGCAGGTGCAGTGTGGCTTCATCGATAAAATAAGGTAAAACGAAGAGGAGCTGCGATAAGTCGGTGAAACTGACTTATCGCAGCTTTTTTCTTCTTGTGAAAAAACTTGCTGTTTTTTTATGTACTTATTGGAAAAATTCGAAGTTTCTTTTATAAATAAAATACTCCGCCTGTCCAATTATAGAAGCTATTTTGGGCGTAAGTAATTTGTAAGTAATGAGTAAGAAAAAAGAGATTTTCATAGTATATAATATTTATTATAGCTACTTTTAACACCTGATACTAATAGTGTGCTATAATATGAATTAGCAACAAAAAGGAAAGGAATTAGAACAATGACCTTAGAAAATACTAAAAATTTAAAAAAACAAGTTGCTCCTTTTGAAAAATCAACGATTAAAAAAAGTGTTTGGCAACTGATCAACACAATCGTGCCATTTATTATTTTATGGTACCTTGCTTATAAAAGTTTGTCAGTTTCTTATTGGTTAACATTAGTTCCAGCACTGTTAGCCGCTGGATTTATGACAAGAATTTTCATTATTTTTCATGATTGCACCCATTATTCGTTCTTTAAAAGTCGACGTGCAAATAGAATAGTTGGAACGTGTATGGGTGTTTTAACATTATTCCCATTTGATCAGTGGGGGCATGAACATTCTATTCACCACGCTACGAGTGGTAATTTGGATAAGAGGGGTACAGGGGATATTTGGACGCTTACAGTTGATGAATATGTAGCTGCACCATTTAGACTTCGTTTAGCATATCGCTTATATCGCAATCCATTCGTTATGTTTGGATTAGGTCCGATTTATGTTTTCTTGCTTAAAAATAGATTTAATCGAAAAGGTGCAAGGCAGAAAGAACGTATGAATACTTATTTGACGAATATTATAATTGTTGCTGTAGTAGCTATACTTTGCTGGGCAATTGGGTGGCAATCGTTTCTGTTAGTACATGGTACTATATTCTTAATAGCAGGTTCAGTAGGGATTTGGCTGTTTTACGTACAGCACACATTTGAAGATTCTTATTTTGAAGAGGATAAAGATTGGGAATATGTGAAAGCGGCAGTGGAAGGAAGTTCTTTTTATAAGCTTCCTAAAATTTTGCAATTCTTAACTGGTAATATTGGATTCCATCATGTTCACCATTTAAGCCCAAGGGTACCTAACTATAAACTAGAAGAGGCACACAATAATACGCTTCCGTTAAAAAATGTACCAACGATTACGCTTGCTACAAGCTTACAATCACTACGTTTCCGTCTTTGGGATGAGAAAAGTAACAATTTTGTTAGCTTTAAAGATGTCAAAAATATAATTAAAAATAATGTTTCTGTTCGAGTGAAATCTGAACTATAATTGCATCGTATATAAAACTCCCCTTAATCATTTTCGATTTAAGGGGAGTTTGTGTTTAAAGAGTAGATGCCAGACCAGATAAGAGGAAAATTTACATAATTCAAATTGTAATTGAAGCAGATTAGGAATTGCTCGTACGTAAGTACAAATATAAGATGACAGTAAATGCATTATGTTAACAAATTCATAGTAAAAGGGGGGATCGTACAACATTATATCCAAAAATAAGAAAAGACTTGAACGAAAATTCCATTCATTTTTCTTGGTGTTCCGCATTCCATACACTTAAATAGGACGCATATTCTAATTCATCTGGATTCGCATGTAACATAGAAATGAATTCTAATTTGTTTCCATCACAATCTAGAAAGTATACACTTGCAGCAGGCATCCACCTTTGGACAATTGGCTCTTGATTTCCTTTTCCTTGACTTCCTATCACTGCTATTCCACGTTCTTCTAACCACGCTTTAGAAGTCATTAAAAACTCTAAATTTACACCAAAAGCAAAATGTCTCGGCTCAAAGTCTTCAATGTTATGTACTTCCCATAGTCCAAGCATTTGTTGTTTATTTTCTCCGACCCAAAAGAAAGCCACTCTTCTTTTGGAGAGTTTTCTTGCTAACGTTAATCCTAGCTTGTTTTGATAGAAATTTATTGCCTTCTCTAAATTTCTTACATGTAAATGAGTTTCGTATATGTTCTGTATTATTATGATCATTCCTTTCTTTCTTTATTGGTAACTACCAATTGAATAGTGAATATAATTCTAAAGTTGAAATATGTATAAGCCTAGTAATGTACATCTATATCCGATATACCTATTTACTATTATATTGAAATTGGAATGTGATAAATCCCACTGAGGTAGTAAGTGTTTAAATGAACACTCTACTACTTTTGTAGGAAAGGGGATATATTCATTAAATTCAGATGAAATCATATTAAAATGATGAAAAAAGACCACACATGAAGTGAAACGCCATGTGTAGTCTTTTATGTATAGTCAAATATTACGAAGTCTCGCTAATTTTAGTTTCACTATGAGTGTTAGTAGAATTTCTTTTCTTAACTTTAAAGTGATAGTAAGTGTAGCAAAAGATGATAAATGGGACAGTGCAATAGATTCCAAGTCGTTGTTCTGGGATAAAAATAAGACTGATTAATATAATGCCATACAATCCAAAACCAAGAATTGGTACGAGTGGATAAAGTGGCGTTTTAAATTTTAAGTCTTCTAATTTTCCGCCGTCTGCTAAATAATGTTTGCGGAAAAAGAATTGAGAAACACAAATTGACATCCAAACAATAATGGTAATGACTCCGGAAATTGAAATGAGCCACAAGTAAACAGTTTCAGCAGCTACTACACTTGTCAAAAGAGAAAAAGCAGAAATAGCTATTGTCATGATTAAAGCGTTGAGAGGAATCCCACGTGATGATAATTTCTTTAAAAATGCTGGAGCCATTTCGTTTTTTGATAAAGACCAAAGCATTCGAGTAGCAGCGTATAGTCCTGAGTTTGCGACAGAAAGAACAGCAGTAAGAATAACAAAGTTCATAATATCAGCTGCATATGGAATACCGATATTATCAAAAACAGCAACGAATGGACTCTTTGTTAATCCAGCTTCTTCCCAAGGAATTAAAGCAACAAGAACAAAGATTGCTAAGACGAAGAAAAACATTGTGCGCCATATAATATTTCTAATAGAACGAGGTAAAGTTTTTGCTGGATCTTCACTTTCACCTGCTGCGATTCCAACAAGCTCTGTACCTTGGAAGGAATAATTGACTGTAACCATTGTTAATAGAATAGCTGCAAGTCCATTCGGAAATAAACCACCATGATTTACGAAATTTGAAAGAAGTGGAGCTGGTTCATCGCCTTTTAAATCAATAAAACCGAACATAGCGGCGCCACCAAGAATTATAAAAGCTATAATGGCAGATACTTTTATACTTGAAAACCAAAATTCTGTTTCTGCATAACTACGAGCAGATAATGCGTTAATAGTGAAGATGGTAACGCCAAATATTAAACACCAAACCCAAACAGGAATATCAGGAAACCAGCGCTGCATTGTAATACCGGCAGTTGTAAATTCAAGACCGGTCGTATTCGCCCAGCTTAACCAATACAACCATCCGATTGTAAAGCCAGTTGCAGGATTGATGAATTTAGTAGCATATTCCTGAAAAGAACCTGAAACAGGCATGGCTACAGCAAGTTCACCAAGACATAGCATAACGAAATACATTAATAATCCACCAGCAATAAAGGCAAGTACGGATCCACCAGGTCCAGCCTGACTTATAATAAAGCCAGATCCGTTAAATAACCCGGTTCCAATCACACCACCGAGTGCAATCATGAATAAGTGTCTACTTTTCATCGTGCGTTTTAATTCATTGTTTGTATTGCTTACTTGCGCCATTGTTTTCCTCACTTTCGTAGTTGATAGAATAACGTTTGATGTTTTTCCGTATTATGGAATGTATTCCGTGATGTGAAATATTGTTTTAATTTTCAGATAATTAAAAAGAAAAGTCAATATTTTTTTGTTTGCGTTTTCAATTCGTTGTTAGTGATATGTTTTTATTGTTAGAAAATTAAATAAATAGATTGATTTTATTTCGAATGTTTGCTAAATTGATAGTTAATTAAGCGTACTAACATATTACGAGTAAAGTTGAGGCGAGTTATGGTACAGTCCATTGATCGAGCGATAAGTATTATTAAATTATTGAATTCTACAAATGAAAAAGAGTATTGGGCTATTTCTGATATAGCTGATGGAACACATCTCCCGGTTAGTACAGTACATAGATTACTTAACTCTCTAATGGAGCATGGGTTAGTTACACAAATTACAGAGACAAAACAGTACAAAATTGGACCAATGTGGATGGAAATAGGGTTGCGTCAATTGGAGAAGGTAGACTATAGATCTGTTGCAAGAGAAGTGATGAAACGTTTGGCTTCTGAAGTGGAAGAAAGTGTCTATTTGAATATTCCAAACGGAACACATTCTATTATCATTGAAAGAATTGATAGTCCTTTAAAAATTCGAGTTATTGATAACTTAGGGGAACAAATTCCACTTTCAATTGGTGCTGCAAATAAAACGATGCTTGCCAATATGAAAACGAATGAAATGGAACATATTGTAGAGTGTTTACTTCCTTCATTACCAGAACAAAAGCAAATTCTTCTTAATCAAATAAAGCAAATAAAAAATGAAGGATATGCGGTCAGTTATGGTGAAAAAACAGAAGGGACAGCTTCAGTAGCTGCACCTATTATTGGATTTAATCATAAAGTAGTAGGAGCATTAAGTGTTGGGTTAATTAGTCATCGTATTAATGATGATCGACTATCTTTTCTTATTAGCAAGGTAAAACAAGCGGCTCATGAAATATCAATAAAAATCGGCAGTACATCAGAACTATAATTTTGATAGCTGTCGTCATTTTTTATTCATATACTGGAATTAGTTTTCATAATGCGGAAAATAGGGGGATTTATATGTCAAAGTGGCAATCAAAAGAACAATTGATTCAATTATTAAGCAGTCTTGTTGAAATTCCTAGTATTACCGGTTCAGAAGCTGAAGTAATATTGCCAGACTTTGTTGTGGAACAATTATCTGACTTACAGTATTTCAAACAAAACCCGCACCATTTGCAAAAAAATCCGACAGGGGACGGACGATATTTTGTTACAGCACTAGTAAAGAAAAGCGATAGTACAAAAAATACTGTAATTCTAGTAAGTCACTTTGATGTTGTAGATGTACAAGATTACGGAATGTGGAAAGAAGATGCATTTAATCCTAAAAAGTTAACATCTATGTTTTATTCTCATAAAGATGAACTTCCAGACCATGTACGTGAAGATATAGAACATGGAGAATGGCTGTTTGGTAGAGGAACAATGGATATGAAATGCGGCCTCGCATTACAAATGGCAATGATCGAGCAAGCTTGCGAAGAAAGATTTGATGGGAATGTTCTTTTATTGGCTGTACCAGATGAAGAAGTAAATTCTGTAGGGATGAGGGCCGCTGTTCCGAGACTGTTAGATTTAGCAAGAGAGCATAACTTAGATTATAAAACGGTCTTAAACTCAGAGCCTATGTTTTCAAGACATCCTGGTGACCAAAATAAGTATATTTACACTGGCTCTATTGGTAAAGTGTTACCTGGTTTTCTTTGCTACGGAAAAGAGACACATGTAGGTGAACCTTTTGCAGGGTTAAATGGGAGTTATATGGCTTCATTAATAACAGCAGAATTAGAGTTAAACACAGACCTTTGTGATATTGTAGAAGGGGAAGCGAGTCCTCCGCCAACTAACTTACTTCAAAGGGACTTAAAAGAGGATTATTCTGTACAAATTCCGCATCGTGCAGTTACATTATTTAATTTGTTTTTATTAGAAAAATCAATGACAGATGTAGTTTCATTGTTACGTCAAAAAGTAACGAAAGTAGCAGAGAAAATAGAAGAGTCGTATGAAAAACATGCATATCGTTTTTCTAAATATAATCCATTTATACCACCTAATCTCAAAGTAAATGTATTAACTTATGAAGAGCTTATCACATATGCAATTGAGCAACATGGACGAGAAAAAATAAATCATATTCAATCTAATATTATAAAAAATAGAGGAGATAAAGATGATCGTGCGGTAACGATTGATTTAGTAGATAAATTAGCGATTTTATGTAAAGAAAAGGCACCGATGATTGTACTTTTCTTCGCTCCGCCGTACTATCCAGCTGTGAGTTCACGTAACAATCCTTTAATAAAAGAGGTAGTTGTAGAAATGGAAAAGTATGCACACTACAATCATAAAATTACATTTGAAAACCAAAATTATTTTGGGGGGATTTCAGATTTAAGTTATGTAGGCTTGCAGTATCCACTGGATTCAATGAGTTCGCTTGTAGACAATATGCCATTATGGGATAAAGGTTATTCAATTCCGCTTCAGGAATTAGAAGAGTTTGATGTTCCAGTATTAAATATGGGGCCGGTAGGAAAAGATGCACATCAATGGACAGAACGTCTAGATGTAAACTATGCATTTGAAACGCTATTAGATATGTTACCGAAATGCATTGAAAAATTATTAGTTTCTAATAAAATTACACAATCATAGTAGGGAATAGGTAAGGGATAAAACAGAATCTGTAAAGAAGATTTGAATGAAATTATTTTAATATAATTAAAACTGAAACGGCCAAACTCAAGTATATATGAGTTTGGCCGTTTATCATGTAGTGAATTTCTAATTAAATTCATATGAATTCATAGCTAACGCGATCTCTTTTACAGTTTTACTTTTTAGTTTGACCAGATAGTTCAACAGATTTTTGCGTACAACGCTGCATAGCTGAAATAATCGCTGTTCTCAGTCCTTTTTCCTCTAATGTTGCTACAGCTTCTATTGTCGTTCCGCCAGGAGAACAAACCATATCTTTCAATTCACCTGGATGTATTCCTGTTTCTAGTACCATTTTTGCAGAGCCTAACACAGCTTGAGCAGCGAATTTATATGCTTGATTTCTTGGCATACCATCTAGTACAGCAGCATCTGCCATCGCTTCTATAATCATATATACATAAGCTGGTGAAGAACCACTTACAGATGTTACAACATCCATTAATTTTTCACTTACGATCTCTGTTTGACCAAAACTATTGAAAATGTTTAGTACATCTTCTAAATCTTTTTCTGTCACCATTTCATTAGGGCATAATGCAGACATTCCCTCTCCAACAAGAGCAGGAGTATTAGGCATTACTCTTACAACCTTTACTTTTTTATTAAAGGCATTTTCAGTACTTTCAATACTTTTCCCAGCAGCGATCGTTACGATGATAGCATCGTTTTTGATTACTTCTTTTATTTCATTAATTATTGACGCGTATAGGTCTGGTTTGATTGATAAAATTAAAATATCAGCATTTTTCGCTACTTCATTGTTGTCGGTAGTTGTAGTTAGTCCATATTTTTCACTAGCATTTTTTAAATTAGCAGTGTTTAAATCTGAACAAATAATTTGATTTGAAGACACTATATTTTTGTTTATCATTCCGCCAATCATAGCCATTCCCATATTTCCGCAACCGATGAATCCAATTTGTTTATCCATAATAACTCAATCTTGCTCCTTTTATAATCAATTATATCGGTTTGATATTATTTTCTTAGAATAAGAATAACATCCCTGTGCAATATAAAGAAACATTCTAAGAGAATATATTCCTTTTTGCAACACTAAAAGATAAAAATTAATTATATTCGACATTATGTAAATATATACACTATAATGAAAGGTTTTATGTTTATGAATATGAGTTAAACTTATATCATTTTGTATTTTCATTCAGTAGGGCGATAATTTCATACAAATAACTTGCGGCTCTATTTATTTTTAAAAATATCTCTTGACACCGAATCGAACTATATCGCATAATATAAAAAAATTAGATTGAAAATCGTTGAAGGGAATTAGTACATATGTCTTCTTGCGAAAGAGAGTGGAATTCACCGGCTGAAAGATTCCTCGTATAGAATATATCGAACCTATCCCTGAGTCTTAAATGAAAGTTTAGGCGTTCGCCTGCGTTATAGGCACCAAGTGGATATCTATGTATATCAATTAAGGTGGTACCGCGGAACAATGACCGTTTCGTCCTTTTTATTTTATTAAGGGCGAAGCGGTCATTTTTATTTTGCTCTTAAATACCTCATTGCAGCATTGATGAGAATAGATATAGTTACAAAGTGAATGAAGTGTAATTTATAAAAAACTTTGATTTTAGACTTGGGGGATAAAAAAGTGAAAAAACAACGAGTTGTTGTAAAGATTGGGAGTAGTTCCTTGGCAGATAGTCACGGAGGCATCTCTACAGAACAGCTTTCAGATCACGTTGCCGCATTGGCTCGGTTGAAAGAAGATGGGCACGAGGTTGTGTTAATTACATCTGGAGCCGTCGCTGCAGGTTTTTCAGCGCTAGGATATCCTAGCAGACCTGTAACGATTAAAGGGAAACAGGCTGCAGCAGCTGTCGGACAAAGTTTGTTAATGCAGGCGTACACGGAGGAATTCCGTAAATATGGCATCGTTACTGCGCAACTTTTGCTGACGAGAAGTGATTTTTCTAGAAAAGAACAATATAGTAATGCTTACGCTACGTTAGGAGAATTATTAAACCGCTCCGCTCTTCCAATTATTAATGAAAATGATTCCATCTCTTTAGAGGAGCTGACGTTCGGTGATAATGATATGCTGTCAGCTTTAGTAAGCGGGCTTGTTTCGGCGGATATGCTTATGATCTTTACGGATGTGAACGGGTTATATGACAAAAATCCTCAGAAAAATGCGGATGCAAAAAAATATTATTTTCTTCCTGAAGTTACGGAAGAAATTTCTTCTCTTGCAGGAGATGCTGGCTCAAAACTTGGGACTGGCGGTATGAAATCAAAAATCGACGCTGCAAAGACAGCGCTCTCTCTTGGTGTGAGTGTATTTATCGGAACAGGACGTGGACAGGAAAAGTTTGTAGATGTTTTGAAGGGTAAGGGTGATGGAACGTATGTTGGTAATGCTCCTCAAAAAGAAATGAAGATGAACAAGCAATGGATTGCCTTACATTCGCTTGTTAGCGGACAAATTGAAGTAGATGCTGGGGCAGCTACTGCCATCATTCAGCATGGTAAGAGTTTACTTCCAGCTGGTGTTACGAATGTATCAGGATTTTTCCAAGTGGGTGAAGTTGTAGAGGTTGTAACGCAACAAGGGCGCGTAATAGGAAAAGGACAATGCACATATAGTGCAGAGGAACTAATAGATGTAAAAGGTATGCAAAGCCAAGATATTCAAGTAAGAGGCGAGAGACATAGTTATGAAGTCATCCATAGGGATCATTGGGTTTCACTTTAAAAAGGAGGAAATAAAAATGAATGAAGTGTTGGCAAAGGGGATAAAAGCAAAAGAGGTTGCTAGAGAGCTTGTGCTTAAATCTACAGAGCAAAAAAACGAAGCACTTTCCGCAATAGCTGATCAGTTAATATTAGAAACAGCTTATATTTTAGAAGAAAACAAGAGGGATATTGAAGAAGGTAAGGCAAAAGGATTTTCTGATTCACTCCTTGATCGTCTTCTGCTAACTGAAAATCGTATTATTGATATGACAGAGGGGATTAAGCAGCTAATTGAATTACGTGATCCTGTAGGAGAATGTGTAAGTGCATGGGAAAGGCCAAATGGACTATCTATTCAGGAGATGCGCGTACCACTTGGTGTTGTCGGGATGATTTATGAGGCAAGACCGAATGTAACTGTTGATGCTGCTACAATTTGTTTAAAAACAGGAAACGCAGTAATACTACGTGGTAGTTCTTCTGCTATCCATTCTAACAAAGCCATCGTTAGCGTTATTCACCGGGCGCTTAAGCAAACTAGCTTGCCTTCAGAAAGTGTACAGCTCATAGAAGATACAACGAGAGATAGTGCAAAACAGTTGTTTACATTGAACGAGTACTTGGATGTTCTTATACCAAGAGGCGGTAAACAATTAATTGATACAGTAGTGAGAGAAGCGTCTGTTCCAGTACTTGAAACAGGTGCGGGAAATTGTCATATATTCATTGATGAAACAGCAGAAAAACAAATGGCGTTTAATATTATTATAAATGCAAAAACACAGCGTCCATCTGTATGTAATGCAATTGAGACGATTGTACTTCATGAGAATTGGGCAGAGCAATATGGTAGCGAGTTGTTTTCTTCCTTGAATGAAAGAGGAGTGGAGCTACGTGGTGATAATAAAGCAGTGGCGATTGATTCTTCTATCTTACTTGCGACAGAAGAAGACTGGGAAACTGAGTTTTTATCTCTCACACTAGCAGTGAAAGTGGTTTCCACTGTTGAAGAAGCGATTCATCATATAAATACGTATGGATCTATGCATTCTGAAGCAATTATTACTGAAAACGAGGAAAACGTCAGCAAGTTTTTTACTTCTGTAGATGCCGCGGCACTTTATCATAATGCATCGACTCGTTTTACAGATGGATCCGAATTTGGATTCGGAGCGGAAATTGGTATCAGTACACAAAAGTTACACGTAAGAGGACCAATGGGGCTTCCAGCATTAACTTCTACAAAATATGTGATTCGTGGAAATGGACAAATTCGAAAATAATAATAAAAGACACTCAATTGGCTTGGGTGTCTTTTATTATAAAAATTAATTACCATACAAATAGCCCAACGAGCATAGCACTTAATAAAGAAACAGCCATCCCGCTAACAAGAAGCTTCCAAACATTTTTACCGATGACTGATGATTTTTCTCCGCCAAATAATGAATTGTAAGTTCCGTAAATCATACCTACTGTACTAAAGTTAGCAAAAGAAGCTAGAAATGTCGTTGCAACCGCAACCGTATGCGGTTGTAGCGACTTTAAGTTTGATTTTAAATCCATCATTGCAACAAATTCATTCGTCGTTATTTTGATCCCCATTAATTCAGCTACATACATAGCATCACTGCCTGATAAACCGAGTAAAAATGCAAAAGGACTAAAGATAATGGAGAAGATTTTTTGAATTGTTAACCCCGTTACAAAAAATCCTAAAATCCCATTTAAACATGCTGTTAAAGCTACATAACCAATTACCATAGCTAAAATAACGATAACCATATTCATCCCAACTAACATACTGTTTGAAATAGTAGAAAAGAAATCCTTTTTTTCATGTTTTGAAGGTGTGTAAACAACGTCTTCTTCTTTCGAAACTTCCACAGGATTTAATACATTGGCTAAAATTAATGCGTTAATACAGTTTAATGGGATTGCGCTAAAAATATATGTTGCTGGAACCATTGATAAATAAGCACCAAGAATGGATCCGCTAACGCTACTCATACTCATAATTCCAAAAGTTAATAATCGATTTTCTTTTAAAACAGATAATTGATCACGAACAACCGCAAGTGCTTCGGTGTTTCCTAAAAACATCATTTGAATCGAAAAGAAACTTTCTAACTTTGGTAAACGAGAAATCTTTGAAATAACTGCACCTACTTTATCAATAATCCAAGTTAAGATTCCGAAATAAGAAAGAATATCGAAAAAAGTAATAACAAAAATGATAGGAAGTAACGCACTAAAGAAGAAATCAATGTGCTGACTTTCCATAGCTGAAGGAAATGCAAATCGAATACCTTCATTCGCACATGCTAGTAGCCAACTGAAAAATGACGCAATTTTATTAATGATAATACTGCCGAGCTTTGTGCCTAACATAAACCACGTAATAAAAA
This sequence comes from Bacillus cereus group sp. MYBKT14-1, assembly GCF_051915185.1. NCBI lineage: Bacteria > Bacillati > Bacillota > Bacilli > Caryophanales > Bacillaceae > Bacillus > Bacillus cereus group sp. MYBKT14-1. Next base: position 83,803 of record NZ_JBQAEF010000014.1, read on the forward strand.
GCTCCAATAGGATGAGAATTACAATTGGTCTCCATTTTATATGTTTTTTATTAGGCGAACATAAGAAAATGATTAATATGACAACGAAAATCCCTAACATATTCAATATGAAATACATGTCAACAACTCCTTGAGAGTTATTATTTGTATATAAAAAAGCATCTATTCTTCCAAATTTGGATTATGATTAGAAGTTATGAAGCATGTAAGTTATGTTAGGAATCAATGTATTTTAATTTGCTTTATTTTGAGAAATCGCAGTAATTATCGAACAATTAGCTGTTTTCAATTGTTTTGTTGGATATTAAACGTATGCGATTTTAAACATCGTTTATCCCGGATTAACGGGCAGTAAGATTTTTACCTCAAAATTCAAGGAAAGCAAAGAAGTGAGGTGGGGATGGGCTGCCCGCAAAATCCCGATTGGTAAGAGCTGATTAAAATTTCACTTTATAAATAAGAACGGTGAGTTGGCCATGAACCTTGAAGTTTCCGAAGCTGTATAATTTGTCCTGTATGATAAGCATCATGCAAAAGGATATTCATATATTGTTGCCAAACTGGTAGAGAAGGACTTAGTTGATCTAGTTCTGCTTCTTGAAGGGCGGTTAATGAAGATTGTAAGGCATCATGTACTTGAAGCGTTCGCTTTACGGTTTGCTGCCAAGCGGCATCATCATTAGGTCCACCTTGGATAAACGTCTCATCATTATTTTGTGGAGCAACAAATGTGTCGTCTTCATGTAAGCGGGAAAGTAGGCGTTCTTTAAAGATTAATAAATGGTTCACATTTTCCCAAATCGTATTACTGGCAGCACCTTCTGGTTGCCAACATGCTTGTTCAGCCGTAAGATTCTTTAACGCTTCTGATATTGGTGGGTACCATTCTTCTTCGTAAAAAACTTGTTGGACTCCATTTTGCAACATTTCTTTTCTTCCCATTCGTATAGCCTCCTGTTCATTTTTCTTAATAAAACCAATTCTCTTTTCTCTTCAATAAACCTTTTCTATAGTTGCACAAGAGGGTGAAAGACAACTTATAACAAGAGCCATTAAAAAACTTCTTTTTAATATGATACTTAATAATCAAGGCTTTAATTGAGTCAGAATGAAAAAGAGTATAAACCTTTCTCTATTTGCTCATTGATTAGAGTTTTTTTGAAGTCGCAAAATAATTCTAAAAATATAGAAGGTTAAATTCGATAAAAATAGAATTTGATATATAGCAAACAAGGAGGGGATAAAAATGGAGGTCTATCACATAACGAGTAGAAAGAGGGAAACTTATAATGTTCAAGTGAAATATTCGATACTTTTCGAATGTGCGCTTGGCATTGCAGCAATTACTCATAAGAGGTTAATTGATACACTTGAAAAGAGTCAAAATGAATGGGAAGAAATTAAGAAATCATTAACAGAAGAAATGAGAGAGCACTTACAATTTGTCGAAGAAAATAATACGTGGAAAGCATTGCTTCAGTTGTTGTATGAAGAAGACATACAGGATGTATCACAGTTTCATGTTAAAATCGATTCACTTTCAGAAGAAGATTTGAAGTATATATGTTTACCGTTTTTAGGGGAGAAATATGAGAAAAAAAGACGTTTAGCCGCAAGTAGAGATGGAACTGCAATACATGAACTAAAGGAATTAACACATGATCATCAGTTTTTCTCTACGTACATTCGCTTTATATGTGATGTAGATGTACAAGTGCTGAAATCTCATTTAATCGCTGTAATGACAGGTTGGTATGAGAGTGTAATTAAGAGTGAGGAAGAAGAAATACTTTCTATATTAAAACGAGATTATGAAGCAAAAAATGAAATGAATAAAAAGATGAAGCCGGAAGAGTTTGTCGAGTGGGCGACTGGTGGCGTGAACTATATGCCAGAGCCAAGTGTTCATCACGTACTTCTTATTCCGCAAATGACGTACAGACCGTGGAATATTGAAGCAGATATTGATGATACGAAAGTATTTCATTATCCAGTTGCGAATGAAAGCATTCATCCTGAAGATCCGTATGAACCGAATTATTTTTTAGTTCAAAAACATAAGGCTCTTGGGGATGAGGCGAGATTGCGAATTGTAAAAATGTTGTTTAAAAAAGAACGTACATTACAGGAAATAACGGAAAGATTGCAGCTTGGTAAATCGACAGTACACCATCATTTGAAATTGTTACGTGCAGCGAAGTTAGTTGATATACATGATGGAAAGTATGTATTAAGGAAGAAAGCAGTGCAGTCGTTAGCGAAAGAATTAGAAGCATTTTTGAATAGATAATATGCAACAAGAATGTACATAAAGGGAGGAATTTAAGAGAAAAGTTGGTGAGCTATAATGAAGAGTATATTGAAAAATCGTTCGTTCTTTTTTATGTGGATTGGTAGTGCAATCTCTGAATTAGGAGGGGCTTTCGGAACGTTATGTAATTCAATTCTAGTATATGAGTTAACAGGATCAGAAATGGCTTTAAGTAGTATGTGGTTATTATATTTCATCCCATCACTCATATTGCAATTAATAAGTGGCCCATTTATTGATAAATGGAGCCGGAAGTGGATTATGATATTTTCACAATGGATACGAGCGTCCGTATTTTTATTACCTTTGGTGATGCTAGTTTCGGGTAGTATAGAAGTTTGGCACATTTATGTTGTTCAAATTGTAGTGGGACTTATTACACCACTTTATACACCTGCAAGTCAAGCAATTACACCGAGCATTGTAGGGAAAGAACAACTTCAAGATGCAAATGCGTACATTGATGGAATGACTCGCCTTATGATGTTTCTTGCGCCAGTATTAGGCGGAGTAGTCATTCATTTGATTGGAACAGAACTTACATTATCTTTCGTATGCATATGTTTATTTGTTAGTGGCACTTTCTTATTTTATATAAAAGAAAATAGAACGTCGCAACCTATTCGGAAAACGTGGCTAGAACAGTTTTTTCACGGTTTTACATATTTTTTCACAAAACCAATCATCGTTTGGCTCGGTATATTTCTTACTTTCGTGCAGTTTGGAGTAGGGGTAACGATGGTCACAAATCTTCCTTATATAAAAGACGAGCTGTCAGCGGGATATGCAGAGTACGGTTATTTCATGGCAGGTTTTCCACTTGGCTACGTAATTGGCTCAGTATTAGTCGGAAAAGTAACATATAAAAGCCGGCGTATACTTATGCTTGGAGGATTGTTTATAGGGGGACTCACATACATTTCATTAGGATTCAATCATAGTATTATCATTGCAATAATAATTGAAGTAATAGCAGGGATTTGTATTGCATTTTTCAATGTTCATAACACAACGATATGTCAACAATCAGTTCCGAACAATATGATAGGGCAAGTATTTTCAGTGCGATTATTTTTCATACGATCCACTATGCCGCTAGGTGTGTTAGTAGGGGGAATATTGAGTGAAATGTGGGGAGTAAGAGCGTTATATTTAATCATCGGTGCAATTATATGTGTCACCTCTTTAATAGGAATGTTACTTCCATATTTCAAATTTTTAGATGAGGCGATAGAAAAGAAATCAGCATAATTCAAAAAATTAAAACTTTACAATTGAAAATAATTATCATAATCAATTATAATGGAAGAATAGTAGTATTCGTATTACAAAGAAGGAGTGGGATATATGTTTATCGAAACGAAAACATTTACAGTAAAAGAAGGTACATCAAATATAGTTGTAGAACGTTTTACTGGAGAAGGTATAATTGAAAAATTTGAAGGCTTTATCGACTTGAGTGTTCTTGTGAAAAAAGTAAGACGAGGAGACGAAGAAGTGGTCGTAATGATTCGCTGGGAATCTGAAGAAGCATGGAAAAACTGGGAAACAAGTGAAGAACACTTAGCTGGACATAGAGCGGGCCGCGGTAAACCAAAACCAGATCATATTATTAATGTGGATCATGCGGTTTATTATGTGAAATCATCGAAATCGGCTTATCAACAGTCGTAATATATAAGTAGAGGATACATGTTGTAGAAGTAATCATGTATCCTCTTTTTTATTACTGGGGGGATGGGAATGATAGAAAAACTTTCATTCATTTAAAAAACGTTCTAGGATATAGAAAAAATATTAGACTTATTAAGCATAGTCTTAGACGGAACGCTTAAATATCTTGCCTTACATATTTAAGTGTTATGAAAATGAATCCAGTGTCTTATCTTGATTATAGAGAAGATAAGAAAGTTTCAAAGCTTAATAGTAATCATCAAGAGTAATCATTTGAAGGTGTATAGAATTTAAGTATGTATCATATTAGAAGCCGGATTAAGAAAGTTTCACTGTAAAGTAAAAAAGACAGACTAATAAATAGTCTGTCTTTTCACATTAATTCTTCACATCATCATAAAGTTCAAGCGCCTCTTTCACATTCAATCCATTTTTCACAATACCATGTATCGCTTGAATCATCGCAGCTGGATGTTCGGATTGCCATATGTTGCGGCCCATATCTACGCCGATTGCACCTTCTTGCAGTGCGTTGTACGTAATGTTTAATGCGTCTTCAATTGAATCTAGTTTTGGGCCGCCCGCGATGACGACTGGGGCAGGGCATGTGCTCGTTATTTTTTCGAATCCTTCGCAGTAATACGTTTTAATAATATCAGCACCCATTTCAACACATACGCGGGAAGCAAGTGCTAGAAAGCGAGCTTCACGTTTTTGTAATTCCTTTGCGACTGCGGTAATGCCGAGTACTGGTAGGCCGTAATCATGAGCTTCAGAAACTACATTTGCGAGATTTGTAACAGTTTGTGTTTCATAGTCTGATCCGACAAAAACAGAAACGCCAACGCCAATTGCGTTTTGCTTCACTGCTTCTTTTACAGGTGTAACAATTGTTTCATTCGCTAAATCTTTACCGACGACAGTAGCGCCACCAGATACACGCATAACCATCGGTGTGCTGCAGTTTTCAGGAATACAGGAACTAAGTACACCGCGTGTTAAAAAGAGGGAGTCTGTATACGGAAGTAAGTTTTTAACTGTTTCAAGTGGTTGTTCTAGCCCGTGAATTGGCCCTAAAAAGTAGCCGTGATCTATTGCTAACATAACCGCTCTACCGTCAGGTAAAATTGTATTTAATCGATTTTTAAATCCCCAAGTCATTCAAAATCACTCCTTCGTTAATGTTGGATTTTCCGTTTGTACCGTATCTTTATTTGGTAAATGTGGTGACTTTATAAAAACAGCTTTAAAAGGTTTGTCAGAATGGTTAATCAGATAGTGAGATTCATGAGGGCGAACTTGCAGGACATCACCTTGTTTAATCGGAACTCTTTCGTTATTTACATAGAAGTCTATTTCACCTTCTAATGCATAAAAGACCTCTTCGCACGTCGTATGATAATGGTTTTGAAACTCCTGGCCCGGTTGAATGACAACAAGGCCAAGATCAATATTTGGCCCTTGTATTAAATATTTCGGCCCGTTATCACCGAAGCGATAGGAGAAGTCATTTTCATTCGCTTTTAACATACAGTTCACTCCTTTATGTAATGTGTTACAGTGCACCAGGCGCAATCCACATATGTGAGGTGAGCCCTTTATCAGCTAAAGCGAGCTGACTGTCATATACAGTTTTCCATGTTTCATAGAACTCTTTATATAGTTCGTGATTTTCAGTAACTGGTTCGAATGTTTGCTCCCACTGTACAAACTCTTCGGCAGTTTCTTCCATAGATGAATATATGCCAGCACCAACTCCAGCAGCAATCGCAGTTCCTAAAGCAGCTGCTTCTTTCACAACAGGTACTTTTACAGGAATACCGAGTACGTCTGATAGAATTTGTGGCCATAGTTTTCCTTTAGCGGCACCGCCAGCAAAAATAACTTCAGAAGGGAATGTGCCAGTTAGATTTTTTATTAATTTTAAGTTTCCAAGTGTAATGAAGGCTGCATTTTCTTCAATAGCACGAAACAGTTCTTTTTTTCCGCATTTGTCAGCGTCTAAACTTAAATTTAAGAATGAAGGTGCGGCATGACGCCAAGAAATGTAGTTCATAACGTTTGAAAAAGTAGGGATAATGCCATGTGAACCGACAGGTACGTCTTTCGCTTGTTCTTCTAGTAATTCATAAGCATCTACACCAAGTTTATCAGCAAGTTTCTTTTCTTCTTGGCAAAAAGCGTCTCGAAACCAGCGCATAACGAGACCTGGGAAAAAGGCGATTGTTTCATATTGCCATAGGTTCGGAACGACGTGACAATTTACTCGAATCGCAGCATGTGGATCTGTTATTGGCTCAGTAACATTCACTTCTTGTTGCCAAAAGCTACCCCCGCATATTAACGTTTGATTTGGTTTCACGATTCCTGTTCCGAGCGATGCCATTTGAGCATCTCCACCCCCGGCGACGACAGGAATCCCTTCACGTAATCCAGTTAATGCTGCACACTCTTTTGTAACGTTGCCAATTACTGTACCAGCTTCATTTACTGTTGGTGAAAATGGCAAAGATAGACCGCACTCCTTAGCGACATCGTTATCCCACACTCTATTTTGTAAGTCAAAAATACCTGACGTGCATCCGTTTGAGGGATCAATTTGTAGTACGCCGCTTAGTTTATATAAAATCCAATCGTTTAACATTGTAAAAGAGTAAATATTATTATAGACGTCGGGTTCATGTTTTTTTATCCAGAGTAGGCGTGGTAAAGCACCTAATGAAAAAGTTTGACCAGACTTTGTATATAAATCTTTTTCAAGATGTGACCGAATTTCTTTTAATTCACTAACTTCGACGGATGCGCGCCCATCAACATTTGCACACGCCCATATTTCTTGCCCATCTTGATCATATAAAACAAATCCTTCTCGCATACTTGTAGCGCTAATAGCAAGAATAGAAGAGGCAGGAGTGTTGCTTTTTTGAAGCACCTCTTTCGTACATTCTTGTACTAGCTTCCAATTTTCTACTACATCAAAGTTCATAGAGCCTGGATAACGAAGGTCAGATTTGTGAATCCATTCTTTTTGACTTACTGCAATTTGATTACCATGTAAATCAAAAAGAACTGCTCGAATGCTCCCTGTACCAGCATCGAAAGCTAATAAATGGGACATTAACAATCACCATCCTTTCGTAATAAGGAGAGGGCAGTTTCCTCATCGGTAATTAATGAATGAATAAACTTTCCTTTTAAGGCACCATAAATTGCATCTATCTTTTCAGTACCTCCAGCAACACCGACGACATGCTTCATATTGCGCAAAATAGAGAGGGGCGTGCCAATTAGACGATTGTGATGCGAGAGTTCTAATAAATCGCCATTTGTATTATAAAACTGTCCTAAAATATCGCCAGCACCGTTTTGACTACGAATATATGTCATCTCACGTAGTGTTAATTTTTCTTCTTTTACAATCGTAGCGTCTTGAGATAATCCCCCAATACCGACAACAGCCGTATGAGCAAGTGAAGCGACTTGAAGCATATCTTTTACACTCGGTTCTGATAGAATACTTTGTGCCATTTCGGTTGTAGACGCTAGAAACGGCGTAGGGATAATGTGAAGTTCGCCTTGCATGTAGTGTAAATAGTTTTGTTTTCTCGGGAGATAGTGATTTACCCCGCCTGTGAGCGTTACGATTGAAAGGTTGATAGAACTTTCAAAATGAATGTTTTCTAGCATTTTGCTAATTGTTTCTCCCCAGCCAATACCGAGTAAATCGCCTTGCTGGAGATGAGTTTCTAAATATTGTGCAGCAGCTTTTCCGAGAGAAGCGTGATAATTGTTTACTGGGGTAGGGATAATAAAAGCATCTTTTAAGTGAAATTTTTTCATTAGGTCACGCTCAATACTTAAACAGTGCAAACCAGTCCCTTTTACGTGAAATGTAACGATACCTTCACTCCGCGCTTTATCTAATAACCGGACGACTTTATTTCTTGAAATATGAAGAAGTGACGCGATCTCCTGTTGTGTTAATTGGTCTTTATAATAGTACCAAGCTACTTTAGTTAATAAATTTTCTTCAAAGTTCAGCTGAGTCATACTCTTCATCCCTTTCAACAATTGACCACAGCTTAAACATATGTACCATATATTTTGTTTATTCCAGTTGAAACGATTAATAGTACGTAGAAAAAAGTGTTCTAGATATAAAAAAAGGAATATACAATGCTACAAAACAAGTAGAACAAATAATCATTTTCTCAAAAAATGTTCTGGATAAAGGCAGGTGACATCATGTGGAGAACGTACCTTTATTACAAGTAAAGAAAATGAGTAAGGCGTTTTTAAATCAACTTGTATTAAAAGAAGTGAACTTACAAGTAGAGCGCGGAGATATATACGCTTTAGTGGGGGGAAATGGCGCCGGGAAATCAACATTAATGAAAATATTAACGGGGTTATATTCGTATGATGATGGAGAGATGTATGTAAAAGGAAGGAAGCAACAGTTTTCAAATCCATCAGAAGCACACGGAAAAGGTATTTATTTAATACCGCAAGAACCACTCATTTTTCCGCATATGACTATTGAAGAAAATATATGTATCGGGTTAAAAGAAAAGAAAAAGAAACTAAAAGTACAGATTCAGCAATTGATTAGCAGCTTAGGATGGGATATTGACCTTAATAAACTAGGAGGAACATTATCGATTGCGCAACAACAGTTAGTAGAAATCGTTAGAGGATTAATAAGAGAAGCTGAGATTCTTATTCTAGATGAGCCAACATCGACATTAACAACACACGAAATTAAGAGTCTTTTTGTGTTGATGAAAAGTTTACAAGAAAAAGGAATTGGGATGATTTATATTACGCATCGTTTTCCAGAAATCTTTGAAATTGCCAACAAAGTAGCAATACTACGTGATGGAATGGTTGTAAGCCAAGGTGATGTATGTGACTATACATATGACATGCTGATGGAGGGACTATTGCCAAAAGGATATAAGCAGAAAGAGAAAATAGAAGTAGTTCAAGAGACAGTAAAGACGAAAAAAATATTAGAAGTGGTTGATATAAATGGTCACGCATTCGAAAATATATCATTCACTGTACATGCGGGTGAGGTTGTAGGTGTTGCTGGCATTATAGGATCTGGCAGAACGGAATTAGCAGAAGCGATATTTGGATTGAAAACTATAAAATCAGGGTCTATCTTATTGGGTGGAAAATCAATTGATACGTGTTCTTTGCATAAAAGGCTAGACGAAGGACTAGTTTATGTGCCAGAGGATAGGGCGAGGAATGGAATTTTCTCAATTGCTTCTGTTAAAGAAAATATTGCAGCAGCAAGTTTATATCAAAATAATCGCTTTTTTATAAATCAAGAAAAAGAAAGCGCTTTAGTTAATTCGTTTATAGAACAGTTCCGAATTGTTGTACAGAATATGAATAAAGAACTGGCATCTTTATCAGGAGGTAATCAGCAGAAGGTCGTGCTTGCGAAGTATCTTGCATGTAATCCTAAAATTATTATTCTTGATGAGCCGACTCGCGGAATTGATGCGAAAGCAAGGCTTGAAGTGTATGAGACGATAAAAAAAATGAAAAGGGAAGGACTCGCAATTTTATTAATCTCTTCAGATGTTGAAGAAATTGTCCAATTAGTAAACCGTGTATATGTAATGAGAAATGGGCGATTTGTTTCTCATATGGAAAAAGAACAACTGAGTGTGAATGAAGTTACGCGCCTTGCATACGGAGGTGTAGCGGAATGAAACATATATTAAAAATGCATGAAACGTCTATCATACTGTTACTACTAATTTATATAGCTATTGTAGGAATGATAAACCCTAGTTTTATTCAATTTAACTCGTTATCTTTACTGATGAAATCAAGCGTTATTTTAGTCGTGCTAGCAATTGGCCAATCGTTCGTTTTATTTACGAAAAATATAGACGTATCAGTTGGCTCAATTATGGGATTAAGCGCGGCAATTTGCGGGATGTTGTTAACGAACGGGTATAATGCATTCTTGTCAATTTTTGCTGCTATAATGCTCGGTGCTATTATTGGTTTCATAAACGGGATTGGTGTTGCAAAGTTTCGGGTACCAGCCATTATTATGACATTAGGCATGTTAGGAATTATTAGAGGTACAATGTTAATTTTCACAGGAGGGAAGTGGATTGAAGATATTCCAAACGATTTTAAGCAGCTGTCATCTATCATCATTCTTGGTTTACCTATAACTGTATGGTTCGTTCTTATTATTTTACTACTACTATACTTCTTTTTAAGAAAAGTGCCATTGGGAAGATACTTTTATGCGGTAGGTGATAATGAAGATGGCGCGAGGCTTATTGGTATACCTGTAAATAAAGTGAAGATATATGCGTTTATGATTTCAGGCATAAGCGCTGCGCTCGCTGGTTGCATATTTGTTATGAATATCGGTTTCGTGCCAAATCAAACAGGTACAGGATTAGAATTACAAGTAATCGCAGCCGCTGTACTAGGAGGAATTCATTTAAAAGGAGGAACAGGATCTTTATTTGGAGCTGCATTAGGAGCGTTATTTTTAGAAACAATAAGTAGCTCACTCGTCTTTTTAAAAATACCAGCATTTTGGAATAATGCTATTTCAGGTTTTTTATTATTACTTATCATCATATTAGATAGTGTTATGAAAAAGTGGAAGGCAGAAAGGAGGATGAATCTATGAAGTATGTATATAGATGGGAAGGGGTTCTAATTGTATTACTTCTTGTAGAATTCATCCTTTTTAGTTTAATAAATAGTGATTTCTTAAATATTAGTAATCTCCTTTTTAGTACAAATGATTTCCTATTTATCGCAATTGCGGCGATACCAATGACTTTTGTTATAGTAACAGGAGGAATTGATGTATCGATCGGCTCAATAATGGGGCTCACTTCAATCTTAATCGGTGTACTTTGGATGAACGGAATACCTATTTTGTTTGCTGTTATAATCGCCCTAATAATTAGTTGTTTAGCAGGCGCTTTAAACGGACTCATTATAAAAATGACGGATGTAGAACCACTCGTCGTTACACTCGGAACGATGTTTTTATACGGGGGAATTGCCCTCGTCATTTCAGGAGGGGCAGGTGCTTCTGGGTACGAAGGAATAAGCGGTTTACCTGACACATTTGTACAACTGGCAAACGGTAGTTTTATAGGAATACCGAATTTATTATGGCTACTGATCGTATTAACAGTTTTATGTACTGTATTATTTCACCGAACTATATACGGGCGCCATGTAAAATTAACAGGTGCGAACGAAAATACAGCAAAATACACCGGGATTAAAACGAAAAAAGTAGTCATTATTGCTTACATACTTTCAGGGTTAGGAGGTGGATTAGGAGGCGCTTTCTTAACTGCCTACTTCGGTTCCGCACGTGCTGATATGGGAAGTGAAACAATTTTACCAATCATTACAGCAGTCGTCTTAGGCGGTACACTTATTACAGGCGGAAAAGGAAGCATTATTGGTACTGTACTGGCGAGTATTTTCATTGGGCTCATGCAGTATGGCTTGCAAATGACGGGTTTAACAAATGAACAATCCAATGTAGTAATAGGTATTATCCTTATTCTTTCAGTTATTATGAGACATTTCAAATTACATCAATTCTTAGCGGAGAAAAGAAAGAATTTGCATAAGGGGGAAATGTCATGAAGAGCAAACTGGGGATTGTATTGATTGTATGTATTTGTTTAATCGGTTTAATTGCGTGTTCTAGCCAAACAGCAGATAAGAAAAAGGTTGATGATGTGAAATTTGCATTTATTCCGAAATTAACAGGAGTTGGTTTCTTCACATCGGGTGGTGAAGGGGCAAAAGAGATGGGAGATAAGTTAGGCGTGCAAGTGAAGTATGATGGACCGTCTGAAGCGAGTGTTTCAGGGCAAGTTAAATATATAAACAATTTCATTAATCAAAACTATGATGCGATTATGGTTTCATCTACGTCAGTGGATGGGTTATCGCAATCACTGCAACGTGCTAAGAAAAAAGGGATGACGGTGTTAACATGGGATTCTGATGTGAATCCGAAAGATCGTTCTTTTTATATCAGCCAAGGAACACCAGACCAACTTGCTAATTTATTAATAGAAATGACTTCAAAGCAAATTGGAGATAAAGGAAAAGTAGCCTTCTTTTATTCTAGCCCGACAGTAACGGATCAAAACCAATGGGTAACGAAAGCGAGAGAAATTATTAAAAAGAAATATCCGAACTGGGAAATTGTAACGACGCAGTACGGTGAAAATAATGCGCAAAAGTCTTTGTCAGTAGGAGAGAATATTTTAAAAACGTATCCTGATATTAATGCGGTCATTTGTCCAGATGCAACGGCACTTCCGGCAATGGCACAAGCAGCTGAAAATTTAAAAATGGATAAAAAGGTTGTCGTAACTGGCTTCTCTACACCAAACGTTATGCGTGATTACGTAAAACGAGGAACAGTAGCACAATTTGGTTTATGGGATGTAAAACAACAAGGTGCTCTCGCAACGTATGTAGCAAATGAAATTGTTGTAAAAGGGAAGAAGTTAAAAGTAGGGGATAGCTTCGAAGTAAAAGGAATTGGAAAAGTGAAGGTAGAGCCAAACTCCATTCAAGGATATGATTATGAGGCAGAAGGGAATGGAATTATCGTATTACCAGAACGAGTTGTATTTACGAAAGATAATATTGATAAGTATAATTTTTAGTAGACAAAAAAACGTCCGAATATATCGGACGTTTTTTTATTTCTTCATTAATTATGAACAGTTTCTTTTTCGTTTAATCCAAGTGTACGACCAGTAGAAGTGTGAAGATCTTGGAACAATCTTGGATTTTCAGTTAGTGAAATGCCATATGAAGGAATCATTTCTTTTATTTTTTCTTCCCATTCTATCATGCGGCTTGGGAAACATTTTTCTAATACTTCAAGCATGACGTGAACAGCAGTAGAAGCACCTGGTGATGCGCCTAGTAATGCGGCGATTGAGCCGTCAGCTGCACTTACTACTTCTGTACCAAATTGAAGTGTCCCTTTACCACCAGCATCAGTATCTTTAATTACTTGTACACGTTGCCCAGCAACTACAATATCCCAATCTTCACTTTTCGCGTTCGGAATGAATTCGCGTAATTCTTCCATACGTTTTTCATGTGATAACATAACTTGCTGAATTAAGTATTTTGTAAGTCCCATTTCTTTTACACCAGCGGCTAACATCGTTAAGACGTTATTCGGTTTTACAGAACCGATTAAGTCAAGATTTGAACCTGTTTTTAAGAATTTAGGTGAGAAGCCTGCGAATGGTCCAAACAGTAAAGCTTTTTTATTGTCTATATATCTCGTATCTAGATGAGGTACAGACATTGGCGGAGCACCAACTTTAGCTTTACCGTACACTTTCGCATGATGTTGCTCTACAACTTTTTGGTTTTTACATACCATAAATAGTCCACTTACCGGGAATCCACCGATATGTTTTGATTCAGGGATACCAGTCTTTTGAAGTAGAGGTAGGCTACCGCCACCGCCGCCAATAAAGACGAATTTAGCAGTATGATGCTCAATTTTACCACTATTCATATCGTGTACTTTTACTTCCCACAAACCATTTTTCGTGCGCTTAATATTTTCGACACTATGCTTGTAGTTTAACTCGACATTTTTTGTTTTTAAGTAATCAAACAACATACGTGTTAATGCACCGAAGTTAACATCTGTTCCAGAGTCAATCTTCGTTGCCGCCATCGGTTCATTAGATGTGCGGCCTTCCATAATGAGTGGAAGCCATTTTTTTAATGTTTCAGGAGCATCAGAAAATTCCATTCCTTGAAACAGTGGATTTTTTGAAAGCGCTTCAAAACGGTTTTTTAGAAACTCAACATTTTTTTCCCCTTGTACTAAACTCATATGAGGTAGTGGCATAATAAAATCTTGTGGATTACGAATTAATTTGCTCTTTACAAGATATGCCCAAAATTGTCTTGAAAGCTGGAATTGCTCATTCACTTTTACAGCCTTACTAATATCTATAGATCCGTCAGCTTTTTCGGAAGTATAGTTCAGTTCGCATAGCGCAGAATGCCCTGTACCTGCATTATTCCATTCGTTAGAGCTTTCTTCCCCGGCACTTGCGAGTTTTTCAAAAACTTTAATTTCCCATTCTGGTGCTAATTCTTTTAGTAATGAGCCTAACGTTGCACTCATAATTCCTGCACCAATTAAGATAACGTCTGTTTTTTGCTGCATGTTGCTCATGATAATCTCTCCATCCCCTATATTGGCAAAAAAGTGTAGGTGTTTTCTATGTCTAAGCCGTAAAAGAGAAACACCGCCTAGGCCCCACCTAGGTGTATACCTTTTTTGTCTCAATTATATAACCATCTCATACTCTATTATAATAATTAATAGACTAAAATATCTAGTGTTATCTGATAATTTTAAACTATTTAACGTTTTATTCGCTAAAAATCTTATTTAACAAGCTCTTTTAAGGTGATAAATAGAAAAAAATTACAGTTTGAAATTATCTCGAAAAAGCTTACGTATCCTTAAGTGACTAAATCGAGTACCTTTTTATAGGATTATTCTTTCTGTAATGGTAAGATTATTCTGAAAAATAAAAAGGAGGGACTCTAATGTGTACAAAAGAACAAATTTCAAACTTATTTCGAAACTTTTCAATAAAGGAATGTAAAGGGTCAAGTGATTTATATGAATATTTATCAATGAAAATTGCTGAAGATGAGGAAGTACTTACACTATCGTCCTATGCTCAGGTAGGTCAACCAGTCCCAAACTTACTATTAGGTGCAGTACATTATTTATTGCTAGCAGGGAAAGAACATCATTTAAAAACGTATTATAGTAGTTTAGTTGAAAATGCTGATACAAATTTAGATAAAGCTTTTAATCATTTTAAAGATTTCTGTAAAGAGTACCGAGAAGAAATCATTACTTTGTTACAAACGAAACTCGTTCAAACAAATGAAGTAAGACGGTGCGCATACTTATACCCAAGTTTCTGCTACATATTTAACAAAGTGAAGAAGCCGTTAGCGTTAATTGAAATTGGGACAAGTTCTGGGTTGCAACTGTTCTGGGACCAATATAGTTATTCGTACGGGACGGATGAAATGTACGGAAATATAAATTCAAATGTGCATGTAACTTCTGAAATAAGAGGGGAAAATGTGCCGCATTTTCTAAAAGAAAGCCCATCTGTCGTAGAAAGAATTGGACTGGACTTACATGTGAATGATTTACATAATGAGGAAGATTATTTATGGTTACGTGCTTTAATTTGGCCAGAACATAAAGAAAGGCTTGAGATGTTTGATCAAGCTGCATCTTTAGTGAAAAATGAATCTGTCCAATTAATAGAAGGAGACGGTGTAGAGCTATTATCATCTATTATTGAACAAATAAGTGAAGAAGCTGTTATTTGTATTTTCCATACACATGTTGCAAATCAAATACCAGAACAAGTAAAACATAAGTTAGAAAAACAAATACAAGAAATTGGCGCAAAACGTGATGTATTCCACCTGTATAACAACATGTGGGATCGTGACCTTCATATTGATTATTATATTAACGGAAACGAATATCGTGAAACGGTTGGAGAAACAGAAGGACACGGGAGATGGTTTAGCTGGAAGATTGGAAATGAGACGCTTATTTAGATTAATAGGGGCGCCCTCACTTGTAAAAGATGGGGCCATAGGCTCAAGAATTGACTAAATGGTTAAGGAATAAATGTATTAGTAACATACAAAAAATGCTTCGGAGAAATCCTAAGCATTTTTTGAATTACATTTAAACCCCATAATGGATTATGTACTTCTGTTCTGCTGCAGCTTGTACAATTTTTGAAGCTAACTCATTCAGCTCATCAGATTTTCTGAAGAACTTTGAGGATGTAACTGTTTCATAGAAAATTGCTAATGATTCAGGCGGGATAATTGTAATACCACAATAAGCTAAACCGTATTTCTGATTTTTGACTGTATGGAAGTAGGTTTTCATAATTGATAAATTTTGATTTAAACTACTGATAATATCATCATCAACAGATATACAATGATATTTCTCTGGTGTATAATCTTCGTAATTTTTTTGAGAAGTAAAATCGTCAATTATTCCAAAATCATGGACACATGCCATCATTATCATCCTTTCAACTTTAATAAAGTGAGTTCTATTAAAGTAAAATCGTCATTTTGTTTACGTGTAATAGAAATGATTATGTAGTTCATTAGTATAGTACTTCATAAAATATCTTCGTTTCTTCTTCGTGAAGACAGTTTACTTATCGGTAAACTCATCGGGAGCCCAAGTGGCGATTTCATTCCCAGGTGCAGCGACTACAAGCCATTGCTCACATAGGACATCAGCTTGCCAACATTCATAATAATCATGAAAACCATTTAAAAAAATAATTTGTCCACTCTCTAATGTAATAATTAAATGAGGGCTTTCTAAGCCAAGTTGTATATCGGTAACTTTTTGTCTTCTTATCTTACATATTCTTTCATATTCTTCTTTCTCAGAATAAACTTCAAATTCATCTTCATTTAATGGGTAGCTTTTTTGAGGTTTATTAAATAAACACCATTTGGATTCGATATTGATATATAATTGTCCGTCATAATCAACTGAGTCGTGAAAGTTTGTGAAATGAATCTTTATAGCGCCTGGAGAAATACCAAATTGTAATCCATCAACTTGTGATCCGATGAATAGATTTTTTAACACTTTTTCAGCGTGAATTTTATCCTCTGTATTCATTATTGAATTCCTCCTTTTCATAAAAATATACCTTATATTTTTATTGTAATAAATAAATTTTCATGTAAAATGAACCTTTTGTGAAAAACGAGCGAATATAGTGTGAAGGATTATGAGAGGGGAACGGAGCTTTGGATGAATTACAATTAAAAGAATGGCTATATAAAATGGAGTCTGGGGACCAAGAAGCCTTTCAGATTATTTATGAATATACATGTAAAGATATCTATAGAACAGTAGTATTTTTAGTAGGAAGTCAAAACCAAGATGTAGACGATATAGTTAATGAAGTGTACATCAACATGTGGAAGTCCATAAGAAACTATGATATGAATCGTTCATTTCGTTTTTGGTTACATGGACTAGTTGTCAAGGAAGTACAGGATTGGCGTCGTAAATCGTGGCGACGATTTCGAATCTTTGAAAAGAAGAAAATGTATGAACAAGATCGGTCTTACATAATGGATGAAGCTATTTTACATAAAGAAACACGAAGTGAATTAGTAGAAGTTGTACAAAATTTATCTTATAAACATCGTGAAGTAGTTATTATGCGTTACTTCCATGAATATAGATTGGATGAAATTGCTGCACTTCTTCAAACCCCTATTGGTACAGTGAAATCTCGACTACACACAGCACTAAAACGATTAAGAATGGAAATGGAGCAAATGCCAAACGAAAGGGAGGAAGAAGTAAATGGATTTTGAAAGATATGTAACAAATGAACTAAAAAGAAAAGCAGAGAATATAGAGCCGTCTCCAAATTTAGATAATAAAGTGCAAACCTCTTTTTATAAATACCAACAGTCGAAAATGAAAAGGAAGGTTTCTATGCAGAAAAAGTTATTACTTGGCTTTGTAGCTGCGGCAATTTTAATACCGACCGGTACTTTTGCAGGTACAACATTAATGGATAAAATTGTAGGGACACCAGAAAAAGCAAGACAAGATATGGGAATGACTGAGGATGGTTATAATGGCGTAATGGAACGTATAGAAATTGCTAAAAGTATATTTACAGAAAAGGACTTTGATAAGTATGTAACTTTATTACAGGAATCGTACTATTTTTATAAAAAAGTAAGTGTCGTAGAGAATGGAAAAAGACAATATACAGCAACCGATCGTCTAAATGCTGATGAAGAAACGGGAGATAGAGAAGTAATGGAACAATTACATACATATGAAGAAAGAATAGATCAACATTTTACCTATACATTTGAACAAGCTGAACAAATAACTGGTTTTCCGGTTAAGCATCCAACGTATATTCCAGTTGGACATCAATTAGTATTGGAAGAGGTAAAAGCCGAAGCAACACTTGGAAAACCTATGCCGCTTATTACGATGAGATATGAAAATCAAAATGTAAAAAAACAGCCACATACTTCAGATGCAGAATTAGGTTTTACAATCCATCAATTAGAAATTGTTGAAGGAGAATATAAAGATTACTTTATTGATAAACCATTTGATAAACCATCTGAAAGAGGACCTAATTTTACTGGAGATATAAAGAAATATAAATTAAATGGCTATAACGTTACATTCGGTGAGTATAAAGAATCGCATGTACGGGCTATGAAAATAGTTGTGCCAGCAAGGGAAGGAAGAAATGCATATCAAGTGTATATAAATGATAGTATGTTGTCTAAAAATGAGCTTGAGAAAGTTTTACTTTCGGTGGTGGAATAGAGAATGAGATTTCAGAAAAATGAAAGTAACTAGTTACTTTCATTTTTCTTTTATGATAATATGTAAGTAAGTAAGTACTTACTTACATATTGATTGGAGGAATAAAGATGGGGAAATTAACAGCACGAGAAAAAGTTATGGAAGCTGCTACGTTATTGTTTGGTGAAAAAGGATATACAGCGACAACCATTCGTGAAGTAGCAGAAAAAGCAGGGGTAAACGAGTTAACGATATTTCGTAATTTTAAAAATAAGGAAAATCTTTTTAGGGAGAGCATTATATTACGTACGACACCAGTGGCTTTGTTAGAGGAAATAGAAGAGCAGTTTACTGGTGATTTACATAAGGATTTGACGAAAGTGGCGGAAACATACATTCAAATCAATTTGCCAAAGCTAAATTATATTTGGGCTGTGCTAATAGAATCAAGACAAAATAGTGAAATGAAAGCATTACTACATGAGTTGAATTCACATCTAGTGAATCACTTAGAAAAATATTTAAAGAAACTTGGTGAGAAAGGACACATTTCTACCTGTAATTACCGTTTGATAGCGAATATGTTTTATGGACAATTGTTTTTATACATTATGAATGTAAGTATATCGGAAGAAGAAATTCAATTAGAAGAGTATATAGAGACATGTGTAAGTTTATTTGTGAGTGGCATTTTAAATCAATAAAACGAATAAGGGTGGCAGAAATGAGGAATAAATTTGCATTAATAGCTTTAATTGCAGGCTTTTTTATGGCGATTTTAGATTCAAATATTGTGAATATCACATTACCAGAAATGACAAAGACATTTCATACTTCAATTGATACAATTTCTTGGGTTGCTAATAGTTATAATGTTGCCTTTGTATCGTGTTTATTAATTGCAGCACGTCTGGCGGATCAGTTTGGTCGCAAGAAGCTATATATTATTGGTTTATTGGGATTTTCTATTAGTTCGTTTATGTGTGGTATAGCCACTTCTTTTCATACATTAGTAGCTTTTAGGATAATACAAGGAATTTCCGCAGCAGTTATCGTACCAGTTGCTATGCCGCTAGGTCTAGGTCTTAATTTAGTACCGAGAGAGAAACAAGGTATGATAGGAGGCATCATGGGAGCTTTTGGGGGATTAGCAGCGGCAATTGGCCCTTCACTTGGAGGCATTTTAACTGACAAATTGAATTGGAGCTGGGTGTTTTTTATTAATGTTCCAGTTGGTATATTATCTTTCATCTTCGTGATTCTTTGTATTAAGGAATCCTATGATCATGCTGCAAGCTCTAAAATAGATTGGGCAGGTATGATTACTTCTGCATCTGCACTATGCTTACTTGTATATGCACTCATACAAGTAAATATAAACCATTTAAGCACGATAGGCTTAATACTTCTTTTTATGCTCTCACTCATAGGTTTTATATTATTTTTTATCATTGAAAAGAAAAGTGAAAATCCAATGTTGCCATTAAAGTTATTCACAAATAAAGAGTTTTCAATCTCGAATTTTTCTTTATTCTTTGTTGGAATGGGATTAATGAACTTTTTGTTTATACTTGCTTTTTATTTCGTTCAAGTAGAAGGTATGTCTGAATTACAGTCAGGTTTAATAATTAGCACACTAGCGATTGTTTCAATGCTTGTTACAGTAATCGTAACACCAATTGCAGCAAATCGGGGAAGCTCATTAGTAGGTAGTATAGGGCTATTAACATTTATCGTAGCATCATATTTATTTAGTCAAATAGATTCAAATTTTACTACATGGGATTATATTTGGCGATTAATAATCGTTGGGATTGGAACTGGGTGCACATTAGCACCGTATACAACAACAGCAGTTTTAAGTGTACCGATTGAAAAGTCAGGTGTTGCTGCAAGTATATGTAATATTTCTAGAACAGTTGGAAGTATTGTTGGGGTAGCAATACTGGTGATGTTTCTGAATCATCAGTTGTTAGTTGAAAAAGAGAAGATAAATAGGGAAGTAGTGACGGTGATTAAAAAAAGTGATTTGTCAAATTTAGAAAGGGAAAAAGTATTGCAAGCAATAAATAAAAAACAACAGATAGTATTAAAAACTGATGAGGAGAGCAAGATTTACAAACAACTAAAGGAGAAATATAAGCAAGGAATTATTCGTAGTTATAATGAAGTGTTTCTAATGGGTAGTATTATCTTTTTTATCGCTTTTGCTTTTAATATAGGAAGAGTAATTATAAGTAAAAAGAGAAGTAAAAGAGTAATATCTAATAATCCTTAATATTATTATGTAAACAAAAGAGTCTTTATACTAAACTGCTAAATAAACAATATAAAATGAATGTTTATTTAGCAGTTTGAAAAAATATTTAAACAGTTAAAAAAGCGGAATACTTTGCGGAAAGTTAAAGACATTTTTCGCAAAGTATTCCGCTTTTACTTCCATTAATCGGTCAAAGTTGCAACTGAAGTATGCATCTGGCCAATTTTTAATGGATAGGTCAGGAGTATTAACATAGACACCTTTTGTAAATGGAAGCATTGCTAAGCGGAAGTCTTCAACCCATCGAATACTTCCACCAGCACCTTCTGGCTGTTCCCAAGTAGCGAATATTGGCATGTTTGATAGTGCTTTCGGTAAAAGTAAGCAGTTGCCTCATTTGGCACCTCAACAACAGCACCGCCTAATCTGTGGAAAAATACGGAGGTGGTGGAAAAGGGTAAGTTAAATCGTAATTTCTATTTGATTGCCTTCTGGATCGCCTATTACACTTTCATAATAGCCATCTCCAGTAAAACGTGGTCCATTTAATAAAGGATAACCAGCATCTTTTATCACCTTTGTTAGTTCATTCACACGTTCTTCACTACCGACAGAAAAAGCCATATGAGTATAGCCGGTTATGTTTAAATTAGGCTTATTTTCAATCCCTTTTTTACGCATAAGTTCAAGTCTTGCTCCAGATTCGAACGTAATAAAATAAGATTCAAATTGTTTCGTTTTATTATGATATAAAGAGTTTGCTTTACCATTAAAGTATTTCATATAAAAATCACGCATACATTCTAAGTCATTTACCCAAATTGCAATATGTTCAATTTTCATAGGTTTCACCAATCCTATCTGTATCAATTAGGCTTCCACTGTATTAAATTTGCATTTGCATTGCAACAATTTTGCTTCGCTATTAAAGCTAGTTGTTAATTTTTGATTATGTACGTACATACAATATGTAATTAAGTGAATGACCATCATAGTAATTACAGAAAAGGGTGAATGAAGCATATGAATCAATTTGAGCAAATGATGTACGTTGGTGTCATCATGTCTATTGTACTATCCGTAATGATTTTAGGGTCCTTATATTATAATCCTCGACTTTCGTTAACTGATTATCCGAAAGATATTCAAAAAGTAGTTTTTCCAAAATCGATTCATGAAAAAAAGCAAACCATTTATTTTAATATTGTATATAATACTATTCTTTTCGGTACTCCTTTCGTTTCTACATATATACTACATAAGCATGAAAAGTTAATGTATATGGATGCCTATTTACACACTTTTGGTATTTTAATGATTTTCAATTTAGTAGATTTACTTATAATTGATTGGCTAATTTTTTGCTGGATTACTCCAAGGTTTGTTGTGATTCCTAGTACGGAAGGTATGAAAGGATATAAAGATTATAAGTTTCATTTAAGAGGGGCTATTGTCGCTACTCAAATTTTAGCAATCGTAAGTTTATTTTTGGCGGGAATTGCCACAACTATTTAGTGTGAAGAAGGGCATGGAGCTTTTATAAAAGATAAGGAGATTTATAATATATAGAATTAGAAATGAGAATTTGATAGTATTGGAGTAAGGAGTTTTAATAACAGTATATTAAACAATATTAATATACTGTTGCAAATGTTTTGATATTATGTAAAATTATACAATTTTACGGAGGCATTTGATAAAATTCAAAAAAATTTAATGGAGGCTAATATGAAAAAAGTAATTGGCGCAGCAACAGCAACTGTTTTTGGATTGGGAGCGTTTACCACAACTGCTACCGCAGAAACAATCGTAACAGCAGATGTACTTAACGTACGTGAAAAACCGACTACAGAATCAAAAGTGGTCGAAAAAGTAAAGAATGGGCAAGAGTTAAAAGTCATAAATACCGAAGATGGCTGGTCAAAAATTGAGTTGGATGGTAAAGAAGTGTTTGTAAGTTCGGAGTTTACAAAAGATGTATATCATGTAACGGCGAATTTGTTAAATGTACGTACTGAAGCAAACACAGATTCAGAAATTCTTGGTAGACTAAAAAAAGATGATGTAATTGAATCAACGCATCAAGTAAAAGACGGATGGTTGCAATTTGAGTATAAAGGAAAAACTGCTTATGCAAACGTTTCTTTCCTATCAAGTACAGCACCAACTGAAAAGAAAACTGAAGAGAAAACGAAGCAAGTAGCGAAAGTACAAAAATCAGTTAAAGAAAAGAAAGAAGTAAAGACGCAGAAAGTAGCAAAAGCGAAAGAAACAACGAAAGCACAAGAAATAGTAAAGCCTAAAGAAGAGGCAAAAGTAGTAAAAGTTAAAGAAGAACCGAAAGCGCAAGAAATAGTAAAACCTAAA
>NZ_JBQAEF010000015.1:0-100822 GCF_051915185.1 Bacillus cereus group sp. MYBKT14-1
ATACAGAAAGATTCCAAGAAAAACTTCACGGCCTTTCCCCGATAGAATATCGGGAAAAGGCCGTGGCATAATACTCTTTTTATTACTGTCTACTTGACAGGGAGATGACCAGTTAATCCTCTCTTTTTTAGTTTTATTATTTTGATTGGTTCATCCCAAGTGCATGCGGATGATTCATCGGTTGTTTCACAATCAATAATCTCCCAAATAACACTATATTCATTATTTTTTCCAGGTCCAACTTGAAAATTGAGAAATTCCCCACTGTGTAGATCATATTTTAATTGAATTTTGATTTCGGCTGTTTGGGCACATACTCCAGAGCCTGATATACATTCTCTAAAGCATTTGGCACTTGAAATAATGTGGCATTTAGGATGCGAATTCGCCGCCTAAAATAAGAGAAGAGATGGTTAGAAATTTGCGTTTGTTCACATACTTTTTGTTGTAACAGTAAAGAAAAATATGTTGTAAAAACAAAACCGCTTTTGTATTTAAGTCCTCAGGGCTAAGTAAAGTACCTGTCGTAGCATGAAGCCACAAAGTTTGCTCATGTTTGTAACGAGAGGAAAAAGGAAGGATTTCAAGAATGAACTTAGCAAGAAAAATGGCATATACAGTATTACATTTTATGGTGAAAACAAAGTAAAAGAATCCAACGTTTAATGAAGGATTCACATACCAGGTGTTCGTTGGCAAAATAGCTTTACCAAAGGAATTGAGTCTCGACCACTCAATTCTTTTTTAGGTTATAAAAAAGAATGTAATTTGTCAAAAAGCATTTGTTATAGAATAAATAACAAATGCTTTTTGTTGA
This sequence comes from Bacillus cereus group sp. MYBKT14-1, assembly GCF_051915185.1. Classification (NCBI taxonomy): domain Bacteria; kingdom Bacillati; phylum Bacillota; class Bacilli; order Caryophanales; family Bacillaceae; genus Bacillus; species Bacillus cereus group sp. MYBKT14-1. Next base: position 818 of record NZ_JBQAEF010000015.1, read on the forward strand.
ACTTCAATTGAACACTTTCTATATTTTGTGCTATTTCTTCAACAAAATCCAAAGCATTCTCTTTAACATCTGAGTTCTCTATAGATATCTCTTTTAGTAATTCTATTTAGTAGAATATTCCCCCGTATAGCATCATTATTGGGTCCGGATTCCATGAGATTGAAGTTAAGATATATTGAAAAGATCTTATTGAGATTTCTTGTCAATTTCTCATAAGTTTTCAGTTTATTCGGAAATTTAGTGGTTTTAATTTTACAGTTTAGTGAAATAGTGGGTTTGAAGATAATTTAAAACGTCTGCAGGACAATCGTTATGGATATAAGATGAAAAATATGGTATATGAATAGCAAAACGTAACGGAAAATCAACAACATGAACGGAAGGGTAAAACAAGACTGTAGCATATGTAATTCCTCTGGAATGGATTCACGTATAGATCCTCATCTAAACTAAAAAATTCACATATAATTTCATTTATGTTTAAAGTTTAAAAGCTCACCATAGATTATTTATAGAGAATGCAATTATAAATGCAAGAAAATCTAATTTAAAATTGAAAATTCGTTCTATTTTGGTTAGATATGGAATAAATGAATTTTATTTCTCAATATTCACTGTATGTCACTTTTTTGTTTTTTTCTATATGATATTGGAAAAAGTATGCTTAATTTCATAACATAAAACCCCTACAAAATTATTACTCTACAAATTAATTTCTTAAAGAAAACTTCTTGTGAATATGTTACTAACTACATAAAGTGTAATATTAACAGAATTATTACCAAATTATTAGGTTTTTAGAATAAAAATGAGTGCTCAAAATATCATTGAAATCCAGGAATAGAAATCGTAATTAAAATTTTTTGTTTTCTGTCAGGTATGTAAATCACTTTAGCTACTTTATGGGTAATTTCATGTGTTTTTTCTTTTGCTTAAGTTTATGAAATAGGAGTATTAGCTCTAAGTATTGTAGCTAAGAGTATGTAAAGCATAGAAAATACGAATTAAACAAAATAGGAGGAAAGTGAAAATGAAGCATCAAGATGATAGTAAAACTGGTTTGGAAATAGCGATTATTGGAATGGCAGGTAAATTTCCAGGTGCAAATGAAATAAACCAATTCTGGGATAACCTAAAAAATGGTGTTGATTCAATTTCTACATTTACTGAAGATGAGTTAATTAAAGAAGGTGTTAATTTAGATGTTTTACAACATCCTAATTTTGTGAAAGCAAAAGGGTATTTGGAGGAAGTAGAATATTTTGATGAATCCTTTTTTGCTTATACACCTAGAGAAGCGAAAATAATGGATCCCCAAATCCGTATGTTACAGGAAACAACATGGGAAGCATTAGAGATGGCAGGTTATAATCCATTTGATTATGAAGGATTAATAGGGTTATACGTAGGAGCATCTACTAATTTTAATTGGATGAAGCACACGCCATTATTAAACAGTGATAGTGTGGTTGAGTTTTCAGAGGCAGGTACTCTTTCCTATAAAGATGCGATTTCAACGCTTACATCCTATAAGTTGGGACTTAAGGGACCGAGTTTTACATTGTATACAGCATGCTCTACATCTCTTTTGAGCATTCATCTTGCATGTAGATCATTGTTAACTGGAGAATGCTCTATTGCAGCTGCAGGTGGAGTATCTATAACGTATCCTAAAAAGAATGGTTATAAATACCATGAAGGAATGACAAGTTCACCTGATGGCAAAGTACGTACTTTTGATGCAGAAGCCCAGGGTGCAGTTTTTAGTGATGGTGTAGGTATGGTAATACTAAAGAGATTAGAAGATGCGATTGCTGATGGAGATACGATATATGGTGTAATTAAGGGATCAGCAGCAAATAATGATGGAGGTCGAAAAGTAGGCTATACTGCTCCGAGTGTTGAGGGACAGGCTGAAGTAATTCAAGCAGCTCATAGTTTTGCTGAAGTTGATCCTTCTACAATTAGTTATATAGAAACACATGGGACGGCAACGCCATTAGGGGATTCTATTGAAGTAGAGGCTCTAAAGAGAGCGTTTCAAGATGTGGACAAGAAATCTTTTTGTGCAATTGGTTCTGTTAAGAGTAATGTAGGTCATTTAGATACAGCTGCAGGGGTGACGGGACTTATAAAGACAGTTTTATCTATGAGGCATAAACAACTCCCGCCAACTTTAAATGTGAAGCGCCCTAACTCGAAAATTGATTTTATAGATAGCCCATTTTATATCAATACTGATTTGGTGAATTGGCAAAGTGAAGATAATGATCTCCTTCGAGCAGGTGTGAGTGCTTTTGGATATGGTGGAACTAACGTTCATATTGTATTAGAAGAAGCGCCTAAAGTTAAAAGTTCTGCTTCTACTAGAGAGAAAAAGTTAATGGTTCTTTCTGCTAGGTCAAAAGAAGCTTTAAATAATGCTACAGTAAATATGGTCCAATATCTGGAATCTAATAAAGATGTTGAATTAGCAGATGTAGCATACACATTGCAAACTGGCCGTCGACCATTTCCGTATAGAAGAGCGGTCTTATGTAAGGATATAGATAGCGCTATAGACAATTTAAAAACAGTTAAAGATTTTCACGTAAAAACGCAAGAAAATCCAGATTTGGTATTTGTGTTACCTAGCGAATACTCATCAATTATTGAGAATGTAAAAGAACTATACCAAAAGGAACCATTATTCTTACAAGTATTTGAGCGTAATATGACTGATGCCCAAATGTATACTGGAAAGGCATTGAAAGAAGCATTCTTTAAAGGAACAGATGATAGCTTGGTTGAAGATTTAACCTTTTTCGTCTGCTTGCAATCGATTATTGATGTATTAATTGAATGTGATGTACGTCCTTCTAACATTATTGGCACAGGCTTAGCTGGAATGGTTTCAGATATTTATAATAAATCTCTTAAGCCAGAAGATGTCCTGAATCCATTAGTTGAGAACTATATAGAGTTACAGACAGAATGGACGCATGGAGAAAAAGTAGAACTTCTAACACAAGTTAAGGATGTAGATCCTAATTTTGTGATTGTACATATTGGAGAGTTATTAAATTCTGAAATTAATAATAATCAGATTATTTTACAGAACGACTTGTTAGAGGTATTGGGACAAGCGTGGGAGTTAGGGGTAGAAATTAATTGGAGTAAACTGTATGAAGAGGAATATAGATTACGTATTGCCTTACCAACTTATCCTTTTGAGAAAAAACGATATTGGATAGATCCAGCAGAACAGCAAAATATAACTAATAGTGAAGAAACATCGATAAAGAAACGTTCTAATATAGCTGAGTGGTTCTATACTCCAGGTTGGACGGAAAAAGAAATTGTAGATGTAACTAAAGGATCTACTAAAAGTTGGTTGTTATTTTTAGACAACGAGCATATAGGCTTAGCTCTTAAAGAAAAACTTGAAAGAGATGGACATCGTGTTATAACAGTCGGTGTGGGTCCTTCATATAAAAAGATTAGTTTAAATGAATTTACAATATGCCCTACTGAACAAGAAGATTATTATCAGTTATTTAATGAGCTACAAAAACAAGAGTGTTTACCAGAGGAGATTGTTCATCTATGGAATGTGGATAATAAGGATTTAGGTATCGAGACCTTAGATACTGGATTCTATTCATTAATATCACTTGCAAAGACAATTAGTAAATTTAATTTACTTTATCCTATCAATATAAATGTTATGACGAATAATATGCAAAAGGTAGTAGGAGACGAGTCTATTATTGCAGAAAAATCTACTCTTTTGGCTCCTATAAAAGTATTTCCGCAAGAGTATCCAAATATTAGATGCCGTAGTGTAGATTTTATGTTGTCTGATAATGAAGAAGCATTAATATCAAACTTATATTCTGAGATTCAAACGGACATTATTGACACTGTAATAGCAATTCGAAATAACACTCGTTACATTCGAATCTATGAGCCTATACCTGATGAAAAAGTAAGTGAAATGCTAGTAATAAATGAAAATGAATCAGCTTCAAAAATTCCGAATATTCGATCGGAAGGAGTTTATTTAATTACTGGTGGAATGGGAGGAGTAGGCCTTAAATTAGCAGAATATTTGGCGCGTACAGTAAAGGCTAAACTAATATTAGTTAGTAGAACAGCTCTTCCTGATCGTGAAGAATGGGATCAAATTCTTCAATCACAGATTGAAAATGAACAATTATGTCAACGTATTAACCATATTCAGAAGTTGGAGTCATTGGGAGCAAAAGTAATGACAGCTGTTGCAGATGTAGCTAATGAAGAGCAGATGAGAAACGTGATTCATCAGGCTGAGGCTAATTTTGGTCACATAAATGGGGTAATTCATGCAGCAGGTGTCTTACGTGTTAAATCAGCTCAGTGTCCAATGGAAAAGATAAGTAGGATTGAATGTGAAGAGCAATTTCTTCCTAAAGTACATGGTGTGCTAGTTCTTGATAAGCTATTAAGTAATTATGATCTTGATTTTTGTTATCTTGTTTCATCACTTTCACCTATTTTGGGTGGATTAGGTTTTGTAGCCTATTCAGCAGCAAACCTTTACTTAGATAGTTTTTCAGACAAAGTGAGTTATACATCTAATAATCGATGGACCAGTATTAACTGGGGAGATTGGCAGTACACGGGAGCTCAACAGGTTAATAAAATATTCAATGCTCAAAGTATAGAAGCGCTTGAAATGACATCTGAGGAAGGACAAAAAACATTCCAATGTGTGCTTGGTTTAAGTGGTTTAAATCAGGTAATTATTTCTTCAGGAGATTTAAATAAACGTTTTGATCAATGGATTAATCTGAATTCTCGTAAACGAATTTCTGGATTGGAAACTCAAACGAAAACGGGAGATAAGTTCAGAAATCAAGATGAAGTAGAGGAAATAATTACAGGAATTTGGAAAGAGTTTTACAGTGTTGATACTGTAAATGTAAATGAAAATTTCTTTGATCTTGGTGCAACTTCACTTCATATAATTCAAATTCATGAGAGATTAATTAATAGATTAGAAAAACAGATTTCAATTGGAGTTATGTTTGAGTATCCAAGTATTCGTTCTTTAGCGAGATACTTAAGTGGAGATAAGCAAAAGAATCAAGTTAAACATACAAAACGTTTTAATCGAAAAACGAAAGAAGATAACGATATTGCAATTATAGGAATAGATGGGCGTTTTCCTGGAGCACAGAATGTAAATGAATTCTGGAATAATATAAAGTCTGGAACAGAGTCTATTCAATTTTTTACAGATGAAGAGTTAATTGAATCTGGTGTGAATCCTATGGAAGTAAAAAGCCCTAATTACGTTAAAGCGAAAGGGTATTTAGAGGGTACTGATAATTTTGATGCTCCATTCTTTGATTATACACCTCAAGATGCATCATTAATGGATCCACAACTACGAGTATTTCATGAATGTGCGTGGTCTGCCCTTGAACATGCTGGATATAATATTGAGACATACCCGGGCCTAATTGGTGTATATAGTGGGGCATCTCCTAACTTATATTGGCAAGTGTTATCTACTCTTTCAGAGGCAAATGAACCAGCTGGGCAATTTTTAATTTCATTACTTAACGACAAAGACTCGCTTAGTACTCAAATTTCTTACAAATTTAACCTTAAAGGACCAAGTATGAATCTCTTTACGGGATGTTCAACATCATTGGTGGCTATTCATAATGCATGCCAAGCATTATTACAGGGGCATTGTGATATTGCTATAGCTGGGGGAATTACATTAACTCAACCTGAAAAAGCAGGTTATACCTACCAAGAAGGAATGCTGTTTTCTTCAGATGGTCATTGTCGTCCTTTTGATGAAAATGCAAATGGAATGCTTTTTGGAGACGGAGTTGGGATTGTTGTCCTGAAGCCTTTACAGGAAGCTATAAATGATGGAGATACTATACATGCAGTAATAAAAGGAACAGCGATCAATAATGATGGGAATCGGAAAATTGGTTACACTGCACCTAGTGTAGAGGGCCAAGTAGAAGTTATTAAAATGGCGCAACATGAAGCAAATGTAGAACCTGAGTCCATTTCCTATATTGAAACACACGGAACTGCTACTAAACTAGGAGATACCATTGAGATCAAGGCGCTTAGTGAAGTGTTTAACTCTAATGAAAAACAATCTGTACCAATCGGATCTGTTAAAGCAAATGTGGGCCATCTAAATGCAGCGTCCGGTGTTGCTGGTCTAATTAAAACGGTCTTTGCGATGAAAGATCAGGTTCTTCCGCCAAGTGTGAATTTTACAAAACCAAACACGCAAATTGGATTTGAAAAGACACCGTTTTATGTAAATCAACACTTAAATGAGTGGAAAGAGGATAATAAACCATTACGTGCAGGTGTAAGTTCATTTGGTATTGGTGGTACAAATGCACATATTATTTTGGAGGAGGCACCAAAGCTTGAAGCAACCTCAAATAGTAGACCATACCAGATGTTAATGATTTCGGCAAAATCGAAAGATGCTTTGGATCGTATGACTTTGAATTTAGGAAATCACCTTGAACAGAATCCTCATGTGAATTTAGCTGACGCTAGTTATACATTGCAAATTGGACGTAAGGAATTCAAGCATAGGAGAGCTTTAGTTTGTTCCAGTACCCAAGAGGGAATTGAACAATTAAACCAGCCAGAAGGAAGAAGAGTACAATATGCAAATGTAAAAGAGGAACATCCTAAAATTAACTTCCTGTTTTCTGGGAACGGATCGCAATATGTAAACATGGGGTTAGAATTATACGAACAAGAGGCAATTTTCCGTGAAGTTATGGATGAATGCTTTGCAATCCTACAATTTGTTACGAATGTAAACATGAAAGAAGTGTTATACCCAACTACTTTCAGTATTGATGAGGCGACGGAAAAATTGAAAAGAATGGAATTTAGTCAACCAATTCTTTTCGCGTTTGAATACTCAGTTGCGAAACTATTAATGGGTTGGGGAATTAAACCTGAAGCAATGATTGGATATTCATTTGGTGAATATGTGGCTGCTTGTTTAGCAGAAGTATTTACTTTGGAAGATGCGCTTAAATTGGTTGTAAAAAGAGGTCAGCTAATGAGTAGTCTTCCTGCAGGAGTAATGCTTAGCGTTCCACTTCCAGAAGAGGAATTAATTCATTTGATTAATTCTTTTGAAAAAGAATATCAACATACCATTTCTTTAGCGGTAGTTAATGGTCCAGCTTGTATAGTTTCTGGGACAGAAGAAGCAATTGTAGATTTTGAAAATGAATTAAAGAAAAAGCGTTTAATGTGTATGCGAGTAACAATAGAAGGAGCAGCACATTCACACGAACTGGATTCAATTCTGGACGAGTATGCTTCCTATGTTAGTACATTAACACTCAGAGAACCTAAAATACCTTATTTGTCAAACTTGACTGGTACTTGGATACGACCTGAAGAAGCAACAAACCCAGTTTATTGGGTAAAACACTTGCGTGGAACTGTTCGATTCTCTGATGGAATTCAAGAGTTGAATAGGGACAATACAAGTCTATTCATCGAGATTGGTCCTGGAAATGATCTTAGTAGGCTTACTAGTCGCCTTTTAGATTATGAAAATGGTAATGAAAGAATATTTAATACGGTTCGATCCGTTCAACAAGATGTATCAGATATGTATTTCTTATTTAGTCACATCACTCGAATGTGGGTAACAGGTATTTCTATAGATTGGGAACAATTTTATAAAGATGAGAAGAGAAGACGTATCCCATTACCAATGTATTCTTTCAATAAAATATCTTATAAATTACAAGGTAATCCGTATGATTTAGGTCAAAAGCTTAATAGTAAGCAATCTAAAATTAGTAAGAATAACAACATTTCTGAATGGTTCTATACGCCACAATGGAAAAGTTCTACATTGTTTGAACCAAATCATGATGTGAATGAGACATGGATTGTTTTTGTAGATCAAGAAGGATTAGGTAATGAACTAGTTAAGGACTTATTAAATAAAGGGCAGAGAGTAGTTACAGTAGAACCTGGCTTTGGTTTTAATAAGGAGAATAACGATCGCTTCATTATAAATCCTGAAGAACGTACAGATTACGTTAAGTTATTGGATGAAGTACAAGAAATATGTGGTTTACCTACAAGAATAGTTCATATGTGGGGAATTACGGATGAGGAAAGACAAGCCTCAATTGAATATGTAAATTGTAAACAAAACTTAGGATTCTATTCAATTTTTTACTTAGCTCAGGCACTAGGAGACAAGAATATCTCTGATTCAATCTCAATTCGAATCATTACAAATGGTGTTCAACAAGTGTTTGGTGATGAAGAATTAATTCCAGAAAAATCAACTGTACTTGGAACGTCATTAGTTGTTCCGCAAGAGTATTCTTATCTTTCTTGTTCAAGTGTTGATGTTGTTTTACCTCTAAACAAAGAATTGAAGAGTAGGCTAATAAATCAATTAGTAGAAGAATGTCTTTCAAATACGAATGATAAAATGATTGCTTATCGAGGAAATAAAAGATTTGTTCAAACTTATGAGCCTATACAACTAGAACAGCCAGCTAAAGAGAAATTGCCTTTACGAAAAAATGGAGCTTACCTTATTACAGGAGGACTCGGAGGTATTGGTACAATTCTTGCGAAACATTTAGCTCAAACTGTACAAGCCAACTTAGTTCTTCTTACACGTACTGGTTTGCCAAATCGTGATGAGTGGGATATGCATTTGAAGGAAAATACGATGTATTCGGACAGAATTCGTAAAGTTTTAGAGATAGAAGAAACGGGATCTAAAGTTTCTGTACTTGCTGCTGATGTTACAGATCAATCACAACTATACGAAGCAATTTATAAGGCAGAACAAAAATTTGGAAAGATTAATGGTGTAATTCATGGTGCAGGTATTCTTGGTGGAAAGACTTTTAATTTGATTCAAGAACTTGAAAAAGAGGACTGTGAGGAACAATTTTCTGCAAAAATTTATGGTCTTATCAATTTAGAAGAGTGCTTACGAAATAAAGATTTAGATTTTTGTGTTCTAATGTCTTCCATTTCAGCGGTCTTAGGTGGATTAGGTTATGTATCATATGCTGCTTCAAATATATACATGGATGTTTTTGCACAATATATAAATCGTTATTCCAACCTGCCTTGGATAAGTGTGAATTGGAGTGATTGGAAATACTGGGAAGATGAAGAAAAAGATATGCAGATAGGTGCAAGTGTACATGAATTATCTATGACACCTGAAGAAGGAGTTCAGGCCTTTAATATAGCACTGTCATGGAAACAAGGGGAAGTACTGATTCATTCTCCAGGGGAACTGCAAGCGCGTATTGATCAATGGGTGTTATTAAATTCTTTCAATGATGAGAAGGAAGAAGAATTAGATTCTACGTTATACCATTCTAGACCACAACTCTTGACTGAATATGTAGCACCTCGTAATGAGGTAGAAGAAAAGCTTTCAAAAATTTGGAGAAATATATTTAAAGTTTCAGAAGTTGGTGTTCATGATGATCTTCTGGAACTAGGTGGAGATTCACTTAAGGCTATTACTATTGTTTCAAAAATTCATAAAGAGTTTAATGTTGAAGTTCCTATTAAAGAACTCTTTACTCTATCAAATATTGAGAAACTAGCAAATTATATTTCAAGGGCAGATAAGAGTGAATTTGATGTTATTGTTCCAGCTGAACCTAAATCTTATTATCAGCTTTCTTCAGCTCAGAAGAGATTTTATGTATTACACCGATTGTATCCAGAAAGTACAGCTTATAATGATACTTCCGTTATTCTTCTAAATGGAAAATTAAACATTGAACGTTTAGAAAAGGCGTTCACTCAATTGATTAAGCGTCATGAGATATTTAGAACTACTATTGAAATGAAAAATGATAAACCGGTACAAATTATTCATGATCATGCTGATTTCCATATTACTCAAATTGAGGGCTTTGAATCTGAAGTGGAACAAATAATTAATGAGTTTATTCGCCCATTTAATTTTAATAATGCTCCATATTTCCGTGTAGGGTTAATTAGATTGGAAGAACAAAAACATATTTTAATTATTGATTTACATCATATAGTAACCGATGGAGTTTCCTATGATATTTTCGTTAGAGATCTATTTGCGCTTTACTCTGGAGAGAAATTACCAAGCTTAAAAATACAGTATAAGGATTACTCAGAATGGCAGCAGAGTGAAAAAGAAAAAGAAATTGCTCTCAAACATGAACAGTATTGGCTAGAGCAGTTTAAAGATGGTGTACCTGTCTTGAATATGCCTACAGATTATACAAGACCTGAAATAATAGATCTGAAAGGTAGTAAAATATCCTTTACTATTGATTCCAATGTTACCAAGAAAATTAAGCGTCTATTAGCAAAAGAAGAAACAACATTATATACGCTAATGCTCTCTGTATATAATATTTTGCTAGGTAAATATACTGGCCAAGAGGATGTTGTTATTGGTTCACCAATTACTGGTCGCCCACATGCGGATTTACAAGATATTATAGGAGTATTTGTAAACATGTTAGGGATAAGGAATTATCCAAGAGCTGAACAAAGTTTTACTCAATTCCTATTTGAAGTAAAAGAACAGGTCTTACAAGCGTTTGAACATCAAAAATGTCAATATGAGGACCTGGTTAATCAATTAGGACTTCAAGGAACGTATAATAGGAACCCACTTTTCGATGTTTCATTTGTTATGCAAAATATGGATGCAGATCATATGTTTATCGATGGTTTAGAACTAAAGACATATGATCACGACTTTAAGCGCGCGCAAATGGATTTATTGCTAAGAGTGGTTGAATTGGAAGATACAATTGAACTAACTATGGAATATGCAACCTCTTTATATACTAGGGACACGGTTCAAAAGTTATGTGAGCGTTATGTTGAGATTTTTGAACAAATTGTAGATCATCCTGAAATTTTATTAAAAGATATTTCATTTAAACAAGAAATTCAAGAACTGCAACCAGTTAAGGTATCAGTAGATTTTGGGGATTTTAACTTTTAATTGATTATTGTCAGGAGTGAGTAACTATGGTTGAACGAATAGCGAATAAAGATAAAGTAATTGCCGCAAATGAACGAATAAAGGAAAGAGAATTTTGGTTAGAAAACTTATCAGGGGAACTGGCTGACTGCCATTTCCCTTATGATTACCGGACATCAAACAAACAGGTGGATTTATCAAATGTTAGCATAAAACTAAAAGAGGAATTGTCCGAGAAGATTTTAAAGTTAGCAAATGGATCAGATCTTCAATTGCACATGATTCTTACTGCTGGATTTACTTTGCTGTTAAATAAATATACTAGATTGCAAGATATATGCATTGGTACACCTGTTTTAAAACAAGACAGTGATACTAATCTTATTAATACTTTGTTAGTTTTAAGACATGATCTTGAGGAACATATGACATTTAGACAAATTCTCCAGCAAGTTAGTACAGTAATGGTTAATGCTTTAGAACATCAAAATTTCCCATTGGAAAGTTTACAACCGGTTTTGAGTAACTACCTTCCAGAGGGGCGTAATTATCCATTCCGTACTGCAATTTTGCTAGAGGAAATTCAAGATTTAAATTATTTAAGTGAGAGCAATGCTGAGATTATATTCTCTTTCCGTCAAGTAAATGGGTGTATAGAAGGTGATATGTATTTTAATGAACGTCTATACAAAACATCTACTGTTACGCGATTTGGCCATCATTTTATAGACTTGTTAGAGCAAGCTTTACTACAACCGAATACGCCCCATATTGATTTAGATTGGGTTAGTGATAATGATATAAGAGAGTTAATTGCATTTAATCAAACTGAGTTAGATTACCCGCATCATTTAACGGTGATACAGTTATTTGAAGAACAAGTCATGCATAATCCAAATAAACTTGCTGTTTCTGATGACAAAAGAGAAATAACATACGCTCAATTAAAAGAAAAGGTAGATCTGGTTGCCAGTTCTCTACATAAAAAAGGAATTGGAAAAGGACACATTGTTGGTCTTATGATGGATCGATCCATTGATGCAGTCATTGCAATGCTAGGTATTTTAAAAAGTGGGGCTGCTTATTTACCTATTAACATATATTTGCCGTATAAACGGATAGAGGCGATGCTAAAAGAATGTAAATCTCCACTTTGTATAGTAAAACCAGAGGTTATTAGTGAAGATTTTACAAGAGAAATCCAGGATTGTAGTATGGTGAGCTTTAATGAACTACTTGAAACAGAGTTGGTTAGTTTCCCTTCAGTAAGTACACCTTACGATTTGGCATATGTTATTTTCACCTCTGGAACTACAGGTAATCCTAAAGGAATTATGGTTGAAAATCGTAGTGTTGTAAATTTAATATTTGGGTTAAAAAATGAAATATATGATAAATATAGTTCTTCTATGCGGATCGGGTTAGTTTCACCTTTTGAGTTTGACGCTTCAGTACAAAACATGTTTGGTGCGCTTCTATTAGGAAATAGTTTATTTATAGTACCTGAGGAAGCAAGAACTGATGGGCAGAAGCTAATTAATTTTTATCAAGAAAAGCAAATAAATATCGCGGATGGAACGCCGATGCATCTTCGATTATTAACTAATTTTATAGATGAAGAAATAGAATATTCATTTAAACATTTTATTATTGCTGGAGAGGAATTACCACCGAAATTAGCACGGAAATTCCTTGGTTTATTTAATGAAAACTGCCGACCAAATTTAACAAATGCTTATGGACCTACAGAGACAACTGTAGATTCTACATGTTATCATGTTCAGCACGCTGAGTTAGAATTTATGAATCAATTACCAATAGGAAGACCTCTAGCTAATCAAAAAGTTTATATTATGGGTGATAATCAACAATTACAACCCGTTGGAATTCCTGGGGAATTGTGTATTTCAGGAGAAGGATTAGCAAGAGGTTATTTAAATCAACCTAAGTTAACTATGGACAAATTTGTTCCTATACAAATCAACAAAGAGGGTTCTTCTATTATAGATGACAAGGTATATCGTACTGGAGATTTGGCTCGCTGGTTACCAGATGGAAATCTTGAATATTTAGGCCGTATGGATGATCAAGTCAAAATTCGTGGATTACGAATTGAATTGGGAGAAATAGAAAAGCAACTATTACGATATCCTGAAATAGGTGAAGCTATTGTAATTACACGTAAAAAAGAGGGAGAAGATGCTCCGGTTTTATGTGCATATGTTGTTATGAATTCTTCAGCTAAAGTAGAAGAGGTACGCCAATTCCTTAGAGAGTATTTACCTTTTTATATGATTCCTGCATACATCATCCCGATTGAGCAGTTTCCAATTTCATCAAACGGTAAAATAGATCGGAAAGCTCTTCCAGATCCAATTTGGGAGCAATCCACAGCTTTATTTATTGAACCACGTAATGAAATTGAACAAATGCTCTCTGAGATATGGAAAGTAGTACTTGGAATAGAGAAAATAGGTGTGAATGATAACTTTTTCGAATTAGGAGGTAATTCATTACAAATTACTTCTGTTGTTTCACACATATATAAACGTTTAGGTGTAGATGTACCTATACGTGAAATGTTTCAAAGGCCTACAATTATGCTATTAGCGGAGTATATAGAGAAATATGAAGGGAAGAAAAATTATTCTCAAATTGAGATTGTACCTGATAGAGAATTTTATCAAGCTTCTTCTTCACAAAAAAGATTATATATATTAAACCGCTTTGCTGGAATAGGAACTGCCTACAATATACCAGGCGCAATGTTAATTGAAGGTGAGTTTGATTTTATAAAGGCAGAACAATGTGTCAAAGAATTAGTGGAACGTCATGAATCATTAAGAACTTCATTCCAATTTATTAAAGGTGAACCAGTTCAATTTATTCATGATAGTTTAGATATTAGAATTGAACATTTATATAAATCTGATAGATCAACAATTGAAGAGTTAATACAGGAATTTGTTCGTCCTTTTCAGCTAGATAGGGCTCCACTTATGCGCGTCGGTTTAATGAAATTAGAATTCAATCAATATCTGCTACTATTTGATCTTCATCACATAATAGCAGATGGAGTATCTTTAGCAAAGTTAGAAAAAGAGTTTATAGATTTATATTCAGGCAAAGCCTTAGAGCCTATTAAAATACAATACAAAGATTATGCCAATTGGCAAACCAATCGTTTACACGATGAAGGGCTGAAAGAAATTGAAGAGTATTGGGTAGATAAGTTTAAAGGTGAGTTACCAATTCTTATGTTCCCAACTGATAAGCCACGTGGGCTAAATCAAACTTTTGAAGGTGATAGATTAGTATTCCATCTAACACCTGAACTTTCTAATAAATTAAAATCCTTTGCGGATGAAAGAGAAGCTACTTTATATATGGTACTTCTTTCGTCACTAAATATAGTATTTCATGTGTATACACAACAGGAAGATATTATAGTAGGTTCTCCAATTGCAGGAAGAATTCATCATGATCTTGAGCCTATCATAGGTATGTTTGTAAATACACTACCTATGAGAAATCATCCTAAAGCGGAAAAGACAATAATTCAATTCTTAAATGAAGTAAAAGAAAATGCGCTAGAAGCATTTCAATATCAAGAATACCCATTTGATGAGTTAGTAAATAAGTTAGACATGGCTTATCATACTAACCGGAATCCTGTATTTGATGTCATGTTAGTGATGCAGAATATCGGAAGAACATCAGAAAAAATAAAAGATATTACATTTAAATCTTACGAAATTAAGCATCAAGCTTCAAAGGTAGATATGAGTATAGAAGTATTTCCGGAAGAAGAGGGTCTACGATTAGAATTGGAATACGCGACAGGACTATATTATCCGCAAACTATAGAGCGGTTTATGATGCATTTTATAAATACGCTAGAGTGGATGGTAGCTAATCCTGAAGCGAAAATTGAAGATGTTAATGTTTTAAGTAAAAGTGAATCCACAAGGATGTTAAATGAACTTAATAATACAACATTAGATTTTACTCAGGGTAAATTAGTTCATCAATTTTTTGAGGATCAGGTTGAAAATAAACCAGAAGAAATCGCAGTTATTTCAAATGATGTTTCGTACAATTATTCATATATCAATAATCGAGCAAATCAGCTTGCTCGTTTTCTTAGACAAAAAGGGGTAGATCAGGAAACTAGAATTGGTATCGTTGTGGAAAGATCCGTAGAAATGATTATAGCTATATTTGCTGTGCTAAAATCTGGAGCTGCATATGTACCAATTGATCCTGAATATCCAAAGCGTCGAATGGAACATATTTTAGAGGATTGTAATCCTCAATTTGTACTTACAGAATCTAAATACGTAGGTGAAATTCCATTTGTAGGAGAGATTATTGATTTAAAGCAAGAAAATTTGTACGTTGGTGATACAAGCAACCTGGAGGTTACTGGAAAACCAAATAACTTAGCTTATATTTTATACACCTCCGGTTCTACAGGTAGACCAAAAGGAGTCATGATTGAACATTGTAGTATTGTGAATTTCTTATTTTCAATGTCTCATTTATATCCTATGGATGAATCAGATACGTATTTACTGAAGACACCTTATATATTTGATGTATCTGTTCTAGAGTTATTTGGGTGGACCATAGTAGGTAGTAAATTAGTAATAATGGAAAATGGGGAACATCGAAACCCAAGAGCAATTTTAAGAACTATAGATAAATATGATGTGAAATTATTAAATTTTGTACCGTCTATGTTTAGAGCTTTCGTAAATACACTTAATAATGAAAATAGCCAGGTTTTAAATAAAGTAAAGTATATATTACTTGCGGGTGAAGCTTTGACACATGAGGTGGTTAATAAGTTTAAAAAGCATCGACTATCGACTCAAATAGAAAATATGTATGGTCCTACTGAGGCGACAGTTATCGCAAGTACGTTTTCACTTCAAGAAAGTGAAAACTATAATACTATTCCTATTGGAAAGCCTATTCCGAATGTAAGGCTTTATATACTTAATCAAAAACAGAGACTTCAGCCTATTGGTGCGGTAGGAGAGCTGTATATTGCGGGAGAAGGGCTTGCAAGGGGATATGTAAATCAAATGAGATTAACTGAAGAGAAGTTTTTACCAGACCCATTTGTAAAAGGGGAGAAAATGTACAGGACAGGAGATCTTTCACGCTGGTTACCTGATGGGAATATAGAATTCCTCGGTAGAAATGATGAACAATTAAAAATTAGAGGATATCGAATTGAGCCAGGTGAAATTTTAGATGCTTTATCTTCACACCATGCAATTAAAGAAGCCGTGATAGTAGACATTCAAGATGAAGATGGGCAGAAAAAGCTTGTAGCTTATTTCGTAGCAAAATCACTTGTATCCATTTCTGATTTGAAATTGCATCTTGCGAAATTAGTTCCGAGTTATATGATGCCTACTTTCTTTGTTGAAGTTGAAAACATACCATTAACACCAAGTGGAAAGGTTGATCGACATTCCTTACCTTCACCTAGATCTTTACCTAAGAATGAGGAGGAGAGTAGGATGTCTCCTAGTAATGAGTTAGAATCTCGTTTGGTTGAAATATGGAAAAGTATATTGAAGATTGAAGCTGTCGGTGTAGAGGATGATTTCTTTGACTTAGGAGGAAATTCTCTACTAGCTATTGAGCTTGATCTTGCTTTAGAAAACGAGAATCTTAATACGGATGACTTAGTCGCATATACAAAGCGAAATATTAAACAACTAGCGGCTTATATAGCAGAAAAGAAAAATAATTAGTATTACTTTATATTGTAAAAGCGACTTTTAAGAGTTTAAATTTACACTTGCTACACTGTGGGATTAAAGGAGCTTTCCCTCTTAGATTTCTGGAATGATAGTGTATATTCTGGTGATTCTGAGTTAGGGAATTCTCCCCTTATTTAAAAGTGATTAAAATAAAAAAGTGATTCGTGGAATAAGATTCTTCATATTAAAGGTGTTAATAATAATTGATCGTTTTTTAAAGAAGATATACATATCTTTGTCAACTTAGTAAAGAAAATTAACCAGATTACCAAATTACACTAGTTTTTCCTATTGTTAAAAATATAGAGGTGAGTAAATGGGAAATTATGCTTCTTCAATCTTATATGATGTAGAGCCCTGTAAAAGCTCTGAACAAAATTGTATTGATGATGTGATTGCTACGTTAGCTAATTGGTTTAAGCGTAAACATTATTTAATGTACGCTAGATTATGGGATTTTGGTTTTTCTCCTGTCGATAAGGGAAATTTAGGGGATGGTTTATATACAGAGTCTGGTTATTTTGTAAGTGATTTAGAAAAATATCATGGTATAAAAAGTACTATATTTGATACAGATTCATCCGATGAAGGATTTGAAATTATATTAGAACAATTATACTCGGGATTTCCTGTGGTGGTAACCATGAATGCGTACTGGCTTCCTTGGGATGAGAATTATCTAAAAAATCATATTGTTCATTCATTTGTTATTGTAGGATATGAGCCCGCAGAAGACTGTTTAATTATTACCGATCCATATTTTATGGTTAAAAATGCACAACTTTCAACAGAACTTTTTCATAAGGGTTATCAAAAAGTAAGTACTTTAAAAGTTACTGAAGATGAGATCACAGACATACAATCGATTACAACCGATTTGTCAAATTGGATAAAACATATAAAAGATGAAAAACATATTTTTTCACAAATGCACCTTTTTGCTACGCAACTAATAAGTAAGTTTGATTTGAATAAAGAGACCGATGGATATTTAGACTTTAATGATGTTCCGTTATTCTCACATTTGGGTCAAGTTGTAGATGGCCGAGTAAAGTTTTCAAAAATGCTTTCGTTTCTTGGTGAGCATTATCACTCGGAATTCCAAACTATCGCTGAATCTATGAAGGCAGCAGCTGCCAATTGGGGAGTAATTCGTGGATCATTGATAAAAATGCACTTAACAAAATCAGTAACTAAAGAAGGAATAGTAAATATTTCAGATAAAATTCACCACGCTGCAGAATACGAGCAAAATTTAGCTGAACAAATAATGACATTTCTTATTTCTGTTATAGAAGGAAATTCAAAGAATATAATCATAGATTCTTCTCCATCGATAGAAGAGACTACTAATTATGTAAAACCACTCGATAATACGGAAAGAAAGCTAGTTGATATATGGAAAGAAGTTATAGGTAATCCTTGTATTGGTGTGGAAGATAATTTTTTCGCACTTGGTGGTCATTCCCTTCATGCTACTGTAATCAACGCTAAAATATGGAAAGAATTTAATGTCCAATTATCATTAGCAAATCTTTTTGAGTATCCAACAATAAGAACTTTAAGTCATTTTATTAAAAATTCAAAAGAAAATAGGTTGCAAGAGATAGAAATAGTACCGGAATCTGAGGTATACCCGGTTTCATCGACTCAAAAAAGAATGATGTTATTACAAGAGATGGATGGGGTACAGATGACATACAATGTACCAAGTTGTTTTATTCTTAAAGGAACGGTGGACCGGAAAAGGATAGAATTAGTCTTTGAAAAGCTTATTAAACGCAATGAAATACTCAGAACACAGTTTGAGTGGCAGGGGGATCAATTAGTACAGAGAGTATTAGAACAGGTAACATTTGAGCTAGAAATGATAAAGGGAGATTATAAAGAATGGTTACAACCATTTAATCTTTCTAAGGTTCCGTTAATGCGGGCTGGACTAAAGGAGCTAAAAGATAATAGTTATTTACTTGTAATTGACCTTCATCACATCATAACAGATGGCGTGTCTTTAAGTATCCTTATGCATGATTTTAAGGCCCTATATGCTGGGGAAACATTGCCGGAAAATCGTTTGCAATATAAAGATTATGCTGTGTGGGAACAAAAATTATTATCTTCTAAAGAATTTGATATCCATAAGAAATACTGGGAGGAATTATTCTCAGGGGATATACCAGTTCTTGAATTACCATACGATCGAGGTCGACCACCAGTAAAGAGTTTTGAGGGTGAACAATACAATTTCCAAGTAAACAAGGAAATTACTCAAAAAATAAAAAAAATAGCACTAGAAACTGATACGACACCTTTTATGTTACTTATGGCTACTTTCACTATTTTTCTGTACAAGCATGGAGAACAAAAGGATGTCATTATAGGATCACCAGTTGCAGGTAGACCGCATGCTGATTTGTTACCTCTATTGGGGCTGTTTGTAAATACAATTGCATTACGTTATCAAATAAATCCAGATCAATCTTTTATTAATCACTTGAAAAAAGTGAAAAACGATACGTTAGAAGCTTTCGAACATCAGGTGTATCCATTTGATCAGTTAGTGGAAAAATTAGATCTTTCTAGAGACTTAAGCCGAAGTGCTTTATTTGATGTCATGTTTGTATTACAAAATTCGGATGAAAAACATACAGTTGTGGATGGATTAGAAATTAGCACGGAAACAAACACAGATACACTAACAAGTAAGTTTGATTTAACTCTTATTGCTGAAGAAAATAAAGATATATATGAATTCACTTTTGAATATGCTACATCTTTATTTGATAAATCAACAATAGTAGAATTTGGACGGCGATTTAACCTTCTATTAGAAGAAATAACAACTCATCCTAATGTTAGTCTAAAAGATATTCAAATGTTAACAAGTGAGGAAAAAGAACTTGTTTTATCTGCGACTCAGGAGAAAGAAAAAATAAAAATAGAGACCGATTTTAATTGGGATATTGGTTAATTGATTTCCCAGGTCTCAGAAGGAGTAATTACATGGATAATCATGAAAAAATACGTCAATACATTAAAAAAAATCTTATTATTTTTAATGCAGAGGAAACTATTGTTGCTAATGATGACAACATATTTGAAAAAGGTTATGTAAATTCGCTCTTTGCTATGCAAATGTTAAATTTCATAGAAACGGAGTTTGATATAGTAGTAGATAATGATGAACTTGATATTATTAACTTTTCTACTATTAATAATATGGTTGATCTAATTAACAAAAAGAAGAATGGGAATTTCGCAGTATGAGTAATGCAGAAGAGATTCTGGGAGTAGTTGATGAGTTTGCGGAAAAGAAGCTTCGGCCTCGAGCAAGTGAGTTTGAAAGTAATGAAGAGCTTCCCTATGATGTGATACAAGAACTCTCAAGGTATGGTGTATTGGGTGCAACGATACCAAAAGAATATGGGGGACTTTCTCTTGATTCTTTAGATTATGGTCGTCTTACTGAAATCATTGGTAAAGCCTGTAATTCGGTTCGTGAATTACTTACAGTTCATGTATCTTTAGTAGGGGAGTCAATTAAAAGGTGGGGGACTGAAGAGCAAAAGAGAAAATGGTTACCTGAGATGGCAAAGGGGAACCTATTATTTTCATTTGCCCTAACTGAGCCAGAGGTTGGTTCTGATGCAAAAGCTGTTGGAACTTCCTATAAACAAGTTAATGATCATTTTATTCTTAATGGGCACAAAAAATGGATTTCTTTTGCTGACATTGCGGATTGTTTTTTAGTTTTTGCGTCTAGTGAGGGAAAAGTTAGCGCTTTTATTGTTGAACGGTCAATGACGGGTGTTTCTACAAATAAAATGAGTAAACTGTTAGCAAGTAATTCCTCGCATATAGCTGAGATTCATTTGCAAGATGTAAAGGTACCAGCTGAAAATTTGTTAGGACCAATTGGGGGTGGATGGAGTTATGTAGTTAACACAGCTCTTGATCATGGTAGATATAGTATTGCCTGGGCGGGAGTAGCCATTGCTCAAGAAGCACTAGAAGCAATGGTAGCTTATTCAAGAAGAAGAAAACAAGGAAATAAATATATATGTGAATATGAAGCAATTCAAACAATTTTAGCAGAAGCAAGTGTAAATATAAAAGCAGCTCGTTCGTTATGCCAAGAGGCTGGGAAAAAGCGTCAGGATAGACATACTGATGCTGTAATTGAAACAACCATTGCAAAATATTTTGCCTCAAAGATGGCTATGAAGGTAGCCACAGACGCTGTCCAAGTGTTTGGTGGAAACGGGTTTTCAAGAGAATATCCTGTTGAGCGTTTATTTAGGGAAGCAAAGGTTTTAGAAATTATTGAAGGTACCTCGCAGGTACTTCAGCCAATTATTGCGCAGCATGCACTTCACACTTGTTCTCAAAAGGGAGGACTTTTAAGAATATGATTTATGAATTGGTAAAAGAAAAGGATGAATTCAAACAAATATCTCCACTTCTCGTTGATTATAAGAACCATCCAATACTTAATGGTATAGCTCATGGTTACAATAAGGGACATATTTATGTGGATAATCCTAATAACCCTAGATGTGCACTTGTATGGGCAGAACAAGAAATTTTTTATTTATTAGGTGATCCTACAAGTAATTTTGTTTCAAGTCTACCAACTTTTATTAAAGAAGTAATTGCACCTGAGGCTCAGCAGATAGGGGATGACTTTTTTCAGGTTGAATTATTACCCGAATCAAAATGGAAACAGGTTGTCGAGGAACAATTGCAAATGTTTATTCCTAAACCTTACACTCGAGTAACATTTACTTTTGATCCGGAGTCTTATAATAAGTTATCTAAACCTAATATGCCTGATGAGGTAACGGTGGAACGTATTACAATCGACATGCTATCAGATAAAAAGTTCGCAATGGTACGGGATGATATTGTTGATTTTTGGGAGTCAACTCAGGATTTCATCCGAAATGGATTTGGTTATGTAGTAATGGTACATGAACAAGTTGTAACTAGTTGCTTATCGGTTTTTGCAACAGATACTGATGTGGAAATTGGAATTAATACTTATGATTTATTCCAGCGAGGTAAAGGGTATGCTTGGTTGGCTGCAAGAGCATTCTTGGATGACTGTTTAAGGCAAGGAAGAACACCACATTGGAAGACGGAGGATTTTCGTATTCCATCTATTAAACTAGCGGGAAAAGTTGGATTCACAAATCTTCAAACCTATACAGCTTATGTGTTTCCTTATAACGAATTAGATAATTTCGTTTTTACCGCGTACCATCAATTAAGATACTATTCAAATTTTAATAAAGCTAGTGAGTTTGTACAAAAAGCTCGTAATATAGGAGATTTAAATGCATGGCATCACTTTTTACTTTCATGTGGTTATTCATTAATTGATAGAATCGATCTTTCGTTAAAGCATATGAATCTTGCACTAGATCTAGGATGGAATGATGTATCAGATATTCGCTATGTAGTTGATTTAGTGAATTTAAGAAAAACTGAAGAGGGACGAGCTTTATTAGATAGAGTTGAAGATAGCTTAAGATGAAAATAAGGGAGATAAAAAGATGAATATTGTATTTATGTTTCCTGGCGTAGGATCCCATTATTCTGGAATGGGTAAGTACCTTTATGAAAACTTCCCTGTAGCACGTGAGATATTTGAAGAAGCAAGTGACACTCTAAAAATAGACATGGCTTCCCTTTGTATGGAGAAGACATACAAAGCTGACCTTGAAAAATTACAAAATTCACAGACTGCTTTAGTAACAACTAGCATGGCAGCTTTTCGAGTTTTTGAACAGGAAATAGGCAATAAACCAGAGGCAATGATTGGATATTCTTTGGGAGAATATACAGCTCTATGTGCTTCTGGAGCAATTGCATTTTCAGATACCTTAAAATTAGTACAAGAACGTAGTACGATTTTGAGTAGCTATGCATTGACTATAGATGGAACTATGGCATGGGTTAACAATCTTGCTCCAGAAATTGTTGAAGGTATTTGTTCAGAATTGTTAACCAAGGGACAGGAAGTATATATATCGGCTTATGACACTCCAAATAAAACATCAATTTCTGGTACAAACTCTGCGGTTCAGTTAGCTTGTGAAATGGTAGTAGAGCATGGGGGAATTGCAATCCCCCTTAAATTAAGTGGGCCATTTCATTCTCCTATGATGCAACCTGCTGCTGAAAAATATAAGAGTGTACTAGAAAATATAGATATGAAACAGCCATTAGTACCTGTCATAGCGAATCATGATAGTTCAATGTATAAAGGTGTGGAAAATATAAGAGAAAACCTTTACTTACAATTAATAAAGCCTGTGAAATGGTTGGACATGATTCACTATCTAATGAATCAAGGGTCTATGAAAGCTATTGAAATGGGACCAAAGGAAGTCTTGAAGTATCTTCTGCAAGCTATTAACCCTGCTATATCGACATGTAATTATGAAAGGGAGAAAGATATCCTAAATACAAAAAATTCTTTTACATTACAAGAATCTGATTATGAAGAAGTTATATCAGGGTGTTTAACTGTAGTTGTAAGTACAAAAAATTATAATACAGATTTAAGTGATTATCAGAAAAAGGTAGTACTCCCATTTCAAAAGGTCCAAAGTCAATTGGAAGAAAAAATTAATTCGGGGTATTCAGTGGAGAAAAGTGATGTAGAAGAAGCAATCCAAATGATGAAAACAGCACTTACTGAAAAACAGATTAAAGAGAGAGAACAAAAACGTTACCTGCAAAGAGTTCTTCAATGTAAAAGTTTTTAGATATAAATTATAAATATATTAAGGGAGCGATGATGGATAAATGTTCAAGAAAATTGGTATTGTAGGTGCTGGAACAATGGGGATCGGCATGGCAGTAGATTTAGTGCTGCATGGTCTAGAAACGGTATTAATTGATGTTACAGAAGAGCAGTTAGAAATAGCGGAAGAGAAAATATTAGAGACAGTTCGCTTTGCTCCTCTAATTAATAAAGCATTTCCTAGAATGCATAAGGAAGAAGTACTTTCGTTAATAAGTAGCTCTACTAATCTTGATGAAGTGGCTGAATGTGATTATATAGTAGAAAATGTTCCAGAAAACTGGCAAATTAAAGAGCCGATCTATAGAAGATTAGATGAGATATGTAAAAAGGATACAATTTTTGGAGTCAATACGTCTTGTATC
The DNA here is from genome assembly GCF_051915185.1 of Bacillus cereus group sp. MYBKT14-1. NCBI lineage: Bacteria > Bacillati > Bacillota > Bacilli > Caryophanales > Bacillaceae > Bacillus > Bacillus cereus group sp. MYBKT14-1. The sequence goes on from NZ_JBQAEF010000015.1 coordinate 24,794, forward strand.
TCAATAACAAAAGTAGGAGGAGTAACAAAGCGTCCAGATAAAATAATAGGAATGCATTTTATGAATCCGGTATATATGAAACCATCTATAGAAGTTATTAGAGGGTATTTAACTTCAGATGAAACGGTCGAAAAAGCTCAATCTTTCCTCAAACAATTAGATAAAGATGCAATTGTGGTTAATGATCAGACTGGGTTTGTTTCTAACCGTATCTCCCACTTATTCATGAATGAATCGGCTTGGGTTGTAATGGATGGTGTAGCAACGCCTAAACAGGTAGACGATATATTTAAAAAATGCTTTGGACATACAATGGGTCCATTAGAAACAGCAGATTTAATTGGGTTAGATACAGTATTACATTCTTTGAATGTACTTTATGAGGAATATCAAGATCCAAAGTTTAGATGTTGTCCATTACTTAAAAAGATGGTGGATGCAGGTGAATGTGGTAGAAAGAGTGGTAAAGGTTTTTACGCTTATTAAAATTAAAAATTACAAATAGGGGTGTATAAAATGCAAGATAAAAATTTAGAACAAATTATTCATATGTATATTCAAGATCATGTAGGTATTGAATTTAATGATGATACTGAGATTTTTGAAGAAGGATTAGTTAATTCTTTATTTGCAATCCAATTGATGACTTTTCTTGAAAAAGAATTTGCCATAAAGGTAACTATGGATGACTTAGATATGGATAACTATAAGTCTGTAAATTCTATTGGTAATTTTATAAGAAATAAGCAAATGGTTCGGTAATGGACATGAAACAATACTTAGAGCCATCTCAATATAAAATGTATCAGAATTTTTTGGATTTTGTTTGTGAAAATATAGAACCTTACGCTAATAGTTGGGAGATTGAACAGGGCATTCCATCAGACATAATAAAGACTTGTGCTAAAAATGGTTATTTAGGTGGAACACTTCCAGCAGAGTATGGTGGATTAGAATGGGATTATGTAACGTATGGGTTATTTACTGAAGCAATAGCAAGAGGTAGTGTCTCTCTTTCGGGATTATTTAATGTCCATACGATGGTAACAGAAACGATTTTAAAATGGGGAACAGAAAATCAAAAAAATCAGTGGTTACCATTACTTGCATCTGGTAATCAAATAGCTGCATTAGCTCTTACTGAACCTGGAGCAGGATCAGATTTAAATATGATTAAAACGAACTTCGATCAACACGGGGATAAATTAATACTTAACGGGGTGAAAAAGTGGATCACTTTTGGTGCAGCTGCTGATGTGTTTTTGGTATTTGGAAAGCTTAATGGTGAACAACCAATTGCCTGTTTAGTACCAAAAGATAGTATGGGTGTCAATGTTACTCATATAAGAGACATGCTTGGATTTAAAGCTGCATATTTGGCAGAAATTGAATTCAATAATGTAGAAATACCTTTAGAAAATATCATTGGTAGACCAGGGTTTGCTTTTACTTACCTTGCACCGTATGCTTTAGAATTTGGGCGTATTTCAATTGCCTTTGCTGCTCTTGGTGTATTACGTACTTGTTTAGAAATCTGTGGGAATCATGTATTACATAGAAGCGCATTTGGTAACTCTCTAATTGATCATGGCATGATTTCACATATGGTTACGGATATGGGAGTAGATTTAGAAGCTTCTATACTCCTTAGTTTAGAAGCTTGTAAGGCCAAAAATGAACATCGAGCTGATGCTACTGAAAAGATTATGATTGCAAAATATTTTGCATCGCGCTCAGGTACAAGGCATTCAACGAATGCTGTACAGATTATGGGAGCACTTGGTTGTAATGATAATTATTCAATATCAAGGTGCTTTAGAGATTCTAAAACAATGGAGATCGTTGAGGGGAGTAATCAGATTCATCAGTTATTACTTGGTAAGGGATTTGCTAAAAAAGCGAAACGTGCCATTGAAAAAATATCTGTAACTAAAGGAGTGATACAACCCGGATGAGTACATGTATACAAAAGCTGTTTGAAGAACAAGTAGTCCGTACGCCAGATGAGGTTGCTGTTATCTTTAAAAAAGAAACATTAACCTATAAGGAATTAAATGAAAAAAGTAACCAATTAGCTCGTCTTTTACGTGAAGGTGGAGTTGGTCCAGATACAGTTGTAGGTATTATGGTAGAGCGATCTATCGAAATGGTTGTCGGAATTTTCGGGATATTGAAAGCGGGCGGAGCATATCTTCCGCTTTCCCCGAATCATCCATCATCACGATTACAATTCATTATAGAAGATAGCGGTGCTAAATTAATACTTACGCAAAAGCAAATTCTACATCGTTTTCAAGATAGTTTGAAAGCTGATATGTTGGCTTTAGATTCGATTTCCTATGAAGGAAAGGGTGAAAATCTAGAGTGTATTAACAAACCCTCTGATCTTGTGTACGTAATATACACTTCCGGTTCAACCGGGAAACCTAAGGGTGTTATGATTGAGCATTCGGCCTTAATAAATCGAATTGAGTGGATGCAAGAGGCTTATCCAATTAGTTCAAAGGATACTATATTACAAAAGACCCCTTATACATTTGATGTATCCGTATGGGAGATGTTCTGGTGGGCCATAGTTGGAGCCAAAGTATGTATTCTTGCGCCGGGGATGGAGAAGTTTCCACAGGCTATTATTGAGACAACTGAAAGTAATGACGTGACAATTATGCATTTTGTACCATCTATGTTAAGTGCATTTTTACACTATCTTGATGTGACAGGTGAAACTAACCGAATAAAATCGTTGAAACAAGTATTTGTTAGTGGTGAGGCACTACTGTCTCAACATATAAATCGTTTTAACAAACTGCTAAATTTCTCTAATGGTACACTTCTTACTAATCTGTACGGACCTACTGAAGCAACCATTGATGTGACTGCTTATGATTGTCCGACACATGAGATTACAGAAGGGAGCGTTCCAATAGGGCGACCAATTAGGAATATTGAGATGTTTGTTGTTGATAAATATGGTAATAAACTTCCGGAAGGCCATATAGGAGAATTATGTATCTCAGGTATAGGATTAGCACGTGGATATGTAAATAGGCCGCAATTAACGGCAGAAAAGTTTGTACAATATTCCCTTGATACCCGTATATATAAAACCGGTGACTTAGCTTTAATAAGATCGGATGGGAATATTGAGTTTCATGGAAGAATTGATTTTCAAGTTAAAGTTAATGGGCTTCGTATTGAGTTAGGGGAAATAGAATCGTGTTTAATGTCTTGTGAAGGAGTTTTACAATGTGCGGTAATTGTAAGACAAGAATCTGAGATGGTAGTTAAGTTAATAGCTTTCTATGAGTCAGAAAATGCTATTGAGTTAGAGAGGTTAAAAAAATATCTTCGCTTATTTTTACCAGATTATATGATACCTAACAGTTTTGTACGTGTAAATGAAATGCCATTAACGGATAGCGGAAAGATAGATAGAAAAGCACTTGCCTTATTAGGTTCCGATAAATATTCACACCATACCACACTTGTAGGAGGTTCTGTTAATGAGGAAAGCAGTAAAGATTCATAAAGAAGATATTGAAGATGTAATCGCCCTTACACCAGTGCAGGAAGGTATTCTTTATCATTATTTGAAAGAACCCGAAGGAAAGCTATATCATGAAGAACTTCGACTTTGCTTAACTGGAAAAATTAATATTCCAAAGTTTGAAGAGGCGTGGAATTATGTAACGCGGGAAAATGAAATGCTGCGTACAATTTTTCGATGGGAAAAAGTTAAACAGCCTGTACAACTTATACTAAAAGAGCATACTCCGAACATTATTTATAGTGATGGCAAAGTCTCTAATGATACAGAAAGCTTTGATTTACAAACGGTTCCCTTTTCTATCGAACTGTGCCATTTGAACGAAGGCGAATATGAAATGGTTTTACGTCATCATCATATTTTGTTTGATGGTTGGAGTAATAGTATTATTTTACAAGAGTTTATTAAGGTATATCGAGAGTTAATAAAGGGAGATGTACCATCATCTATAAATAAAAAGAAATTTAAAGAATATATACTATGGCAACAAAAACAAGATAAATCAAAACAAAAGCTTTTTTGGGAACAATATTTAAATGAATTAACTGAACAAATAAATTTATCCAATAAAAATTCTAATCAACTAAAAAAAGCAAAAACATATGTAAAAGAGATAGATAAAGAGCGAAGTGATAGATTTCGAAGTTTTGCAAGTAATCAAGGTGTAACATTGGCTACATTATTTTATACAGCCTGGGGTCTATTATTACAAAGGTACAAAAATTCAGAGGACGTAATATTCGGTACAACAGTATCCGGGCGTTCAATTCCAATGCATGGTCTGAGTGAAATGGTAGGTTTATTTATAAATACACCACCACTTCGTGTAAGTGCTAATGGGAGAATGACTGTTTCAGATCTTTTACAAAGAATTCAAAGTGATGTCCAAAAAAGAACTGAATATGAAACGACTCCAATTGTTGATTTAAACGTGTCATTTGACACTATTATGGTAGTTGAGAATTACCCTCTTGATATAGAAAAGCTGAAAGAAATTGATGAAAGTGTAAGAATTTCAGGTTATGAAGTAAATGAAATGACCAACTATGATTTAACTGTCTCAATAGAGTGTTTCGATTCTATTAAACTTGCAATGATGTGGCCTGAAGATGTATTTGATGAATCTATTATTATCAGTATAACTAACCATTTCATACAGCTATTAGATTCAATGCTTTTAGATGAAGGACAACCAATACAAACTCTTAAAATGTTAGATGAGGCAGAAGAAAAGTTTTTGCTTCAAGGTGGTCAAAATCAAAGTGCTACATTCCCACACACAACACTTCATCAATTAATTGAGATGCAAGCTGAAAAGCATCCTGAGAGAGTAGCACTTACATTTGAGAATAGTGAGATGACTTATGGAGAGTTGAATGAGCGTGCGGATAAAGTGGCATTTGCTCTTTTAAAAGAAGGTGTAATTTTAGATTCTCCAGTAGCTGTAATGTTGGATTACTCATTTAATATGATTATCTCTCTACTTGGTATTTTAAAAGCAGGTGGGGCTTATGTTCCAATTGATCCTGATTATCCTCAGGAACGAATTGATTTTATTCTTCAAGATAGTGGTTCAAGTGTAATAATAACCTCAAATTTATTTGAGGATAAAGTTAAATTTGATAGCACAATGCTTTTTATTGAAGAACTTAATGAGACACCGATGCAAGATTTTGAGAGAGTAGATGTTGCCCCAAATAATTTAGCATATGTCATTTATACTTCTGGAACAACAGGACGTCCTAAAGGGGTTATGATTGAACATCGTAATGTAATACAACTTGTCATGCATCAACCAAATAGTTTTAAATTCTCTAGTAAGGATGTGTGGTTACTTTTTCATTCTTTCTGTTTTGATATGTCAGTTTGGGAGATATTTGGATCACTTACTTATGGTGGACGTCTTGTCCTGGCAACAAAAGAAACAATCCGTGATACGTATAAACTTGCTCAGTTAATTGCAGATGAGGGAGTAACGGTATTGAATCAAACTCCATCTGCATTCTATGTTTTTCAACAAATAGTTGAAGAGATGCCTAAACTTGCTTTTAAAATTAGGTTAATTACATTTGGAGGGGAAATGCTGAAGCCGGGTTTACTGCAAAGTTGGTTTAAGCGTTCACCTAATACGGTCATAGTAAATATGTATGGAATAACTGAGACGACAGTACATGTTACTTATAAGGAAATTGGAGAAAAAGAAATGCACAGTAATCTTAGTGCTATAGGCGTGCCTCTTCCTACGTATTCGTGCTATGTATTTGACAAACATATGAATCCTACACCTAAGGGAATGCAAGGGGAACTTTATGTTGGAGGATATGGAGTTGCGCGGGGATATCTAAATCGTCCTGAACTAAACAGTGAACGTTTTATACAGAATCCTTATAATCCAAGTGAAAGATTATATAGATCAGGAGATTTAGTTCGTATTCTTGAAAATGGCGAGATGGAGTATATAGGTCGTAGTGATCATCAAGTGAAGATACGTGGTTATCGAATCGAAACAGGAGAAATAGAACATCATTTACAACAGCATGCGGATGTGAAGGAAGCGGTAGTTTTATCTATTGCTTTTGGAGAGGAGCAAGAACTGTGTGCTTATATACTAACTGATCAAGATATATCTCAAAATGAATTACGTTATTATCTTACTGACAAAATACCTTCGTATATGATACCTATGTATTTTGTGCTTTTAAGTGAAATGCCATTAACTACGAATGGAAAAGTTAATCGTCGTGCTTTACCTAAGCCTACTAAGATAGTACAACCAAATGATTTGCTAGATGAGCTTGAAACAACAGTAGCTGATGTTTGGAAGGAAGTTTTGGGGGTAGAAAAAGTAGGATTGTATGATAATTTCTTTGATGTTGGAGGGAACTCCTTAAAAATGGTTCGATTGTTCTCTCGTTTACGAAGCAAGTTTGAAAAAGAACTTACAATGCCTATGTTATTCCGATACCCAACGGTTCATGATCAAGCTTCCTACTTTAGAAGTGATAATGATATGGACCGCCAACCTGAAGAAGTTAAGAAAGAAAATCTTTTATCTATGAATAAAAATGATGTAGCAGTGGTTGGTATGGCGGTGCGTATGCCAGGCGCTTCTAATCTTAAGCAGTTCTGGTCAAATTTAGAACAAGGGATAGAATCCATTCGAACATTTACAGATGAAGAACTTAGTGAGATGGGCATACCAAAAGAAGTGATTCAAAAGCCTAATTATATAAAATCTAAAGGGTATTTAGAAGATGTAGATGCATTTGATAATGAATTTTTTGATTACAGTCTAAAAGAAGCTGAAATGATGGATCCACAACTGCGTATACTTCATGAATGCGCATGGGAAGCACTAGAACAAGCAGGTGAGGTTAATTCTTCTCATATGAATACAGGAGTTTATGTTGGAGGATCACCAAATTTCCACTGGCTTCGTTCTATTGCTAGTGAATCTTCTAATACATTAGAAGATTTCCAAGCAATGTTGTTAAACGAAAAAGATTTCTTTGCTACTCGATTGGCTTATAAATTAAATCTAAAAGGACCAGCGATTACAGTACAAACTGCTTGTTCTACCTCCTTAGTTGCTATTCAAAATGCATGGGCAGATCTTATCGATGGACGATGCGATATAGCCTTGGCCGGGGGAGTAAGTATAACTTATCCAACAAAAACAGGATATTTATATGAAGATGGTATGATTTTCTCACCAGATGGTCATTGTCGTGCTTTTGATAAGGATGCGCAAGGAACAGTGGGTGGAAATGGTGCTGGTATTGTAGTATTGAAAAGATTAGAGGACGCTCTTCGAGATGGAAATTTAATACATGGAGTTATTAAAGGAGCTGCAGTAAACAATGATGGGTCCAATAAGGCTGGATTTACAGCGCCAGGGGTTGATGGACAAGCTGCTGTTATAAAATCGGCTCATAAAATAGCTGGTGTTAAGCCTGAAGAAATCTCATATATAGAAACTCATGGTACTGGTACGCAACTAGGTGATCCTATAGAAGTAGAAGCATTGAAGTTAGCTTTTGGTAAGCAAGAACCAGGTAGAGTTTTAATTGGATCAGTGAAGACGAACATTGGACATTTAGATGCTGCAGCAGGAGTTGGAGGATTTATAAAGACGGTCTTAGCTTTGAAAAACAAGAAAATTCCGCCGAGCCTTCATTATAATAACCCAAACCCTAGCATTGATTTTGGGGAAAATCCGTTTCGTGTAAATACGGAACTTATCCCATGGAAAGAAGAGGTAAGAAGAGCGGGTGTTAGTTCGTTTGGGATGGGTGGAACTAATGCACATATAGTGTTAGAGTCTGTTCCTGACAATGCTAAGAATTTTGAAAAACAATCTTGGAACTTATTAACTGTTTCAGCAAAAACAGAGGAATCTTTAGATAAAGCTACTAACGATCTATTATTGTATTTGAAGGAGAATCCAGAGATATCACTATCTGATACAGCTTATACATTACAAAAAGGTCGTCGTGAATTTCCATATAGAACTGCTGTAGTTGCTAATGGAATAGAGGATGCCATAGAAAAACTTGTTGATACAGGACTAGAGAAAACAAACGCAATGGAGAGTAGACCTTTAGCCTTTCTTTTTTCAGGGCAAGGATCACAGTATATCAATATGGGTAGAGATTTATATGAAAATGAACCTGTATTTCGTGAACACGTTGATCAAGGTTTAGCCTTACTCTCAAATTGGCTAGATATAGACATGAAAAATATTTTGTATCCTACAAAGGAGACAGAGGATAAAGCAACTGAACAGTTAAATAGAACTTCAATGACGCAACCTCTACTATTCACTATTGAATATGCATTAGCCAAGCTTCTAATGAATTGGGGAGTTTATCCAAGGGTAATGTTTGGCCATAGTATTGGTGAGTTTGTAGCAGCTTGTTTAGCAGAAGTAATGTCTTATGAAGATGCATTACATTTAGTAATGATTAGAGGGAAGTTAATGAATAGCGTACCAGAAGGCGCTATGCTAAGTGTAAATTTATCTGTTGAAGAATTACAAACCTATATAACAGATGATGTAGATATAGCAGCTGTAAATTCCTCTCAACTTTCAGTAATTTCTGGTACTGTACTTTCAATCAATAAAATTGAGGAATTACTTTTAAATCATGGAGTAAAGACAACGCGTCTATTTACTTCGCATGCTTTCCATTCTCGAATGATGGATGAAGTTCTAGATTCATTTGAGCAAGCTGTAGGAAATGTAAAATTATCAAGTCCTAAAATACCTTATATATCTAATGTTACAGGTGAAATGATTACAGCAAATCAAGCCACATCACCTTCTTATTGGGCACAGCATCTACGAAGTACTGTTCAATTTTCAAAGGGATTATCTGAAATTTTTCATTTAAAAAATGTAATTTGCCTTGAGATTGGCCCAGGTAATGCATTATCAACTTTTGTATTAAAACATTTAAATAGAAGTAAAGATCAATTGGCTTTAAACATGTTACGTCATCCTCTGGATAAATCAAATGACCTCGAGCATTTATGCAAGCAAATAGGACGGTTATGGATGCAAGGTGGAACTATAGATTGGAATACTTTTAATAACAGTGAGAATAAAAGGTTATTAGATTTACCAACGTATCCTTTCATGAAAAAACGATTTAAAGCTGATCCATTTTTTAATACTCAATCTCAGAGTTTAACTCAGGAAACAAGAGGCCATAATAAACAGGCTAATATTAAAGACTGGTTTTATTTGCCTTCTTGGGAACGCAAAACATTAAAATCTATACAAATAAAGAAAGAACAAAAATATAAATGGCTTATTTTCAATGATCATCTAAATCGATTCAATCGACTGATAGAAAAATTAAAAAGAGAAGGTCATGATGTAATTGAAGTTAAAACAGGTGGTATTTTCTCTGAAAAATCCGACAGTTTATATACGATATGTCCATCTCAAAAAATGCATTATGAAATGCTATTTTCAGAATTAGAACAAAAAGATTTATTACCAAATAAGATTATACATGCTTGGAGCTTTAATCCAGTTAATGAGGTTATTCTCGATCAAGAGAGAATTGAACGGTCAATGGATGAAGGATATTATTCGTTACTTTATATTGCACAAGCAATTGGGAAAATTAATTATGAGGGAGCATTACAGTTAAATATCTTTACTGACCGTATGTTTGAAGTTACAGGTACAGAGCTGAATTTAAAACCAGAGCAAGCTACAATTCTAGGCTTTTCAAAAATATGCAATCTTGAGTTTCAAAATATAAAATGTCGTACCATTGATATGGATACAGATTCTCAAAAAATGTTTGAAGAAGCGGGTTTAATGGAGAGTTTTGTGGATTCTACTGATATAGTTGTAGCTTATCGAGGACGTCATCGATGGGCGCAAACGATTATTCAAAGTCCTTTTGAGGAAGAAGATGTAGAAATTGATAGATTACGAGAGAGTGGCGTCTATCTAATTACTGGTGGACTTGGTGGAATTGGATTTGAAATTGCAAAAGATTTAGCTAATAGAGTACCAAATGTCAAACTTATATTGATTGGCCGCTCAGAGTTCCCACCTCGTAATCAATGGAAACAGTACCTAGAAAATAAAGCCGAGCGTGTAAGCCGAGTTATTTCTGATTTGTTAACAATGGAGTCTCAAGGTGCAGAATACATGATCCTAAGTGCAGATGTTTCCAATCAAGATGATATGAAACAGGCAATTGAAAAGGCTAAATCTCGCTTTGGTTCTATTAATGGCGTAATTCATGCAGCAGGTGTCGCTGATTATCTAGGTATTATGATGAATCGTGAAAAAGAATCTAATAATAAAATTTTAGCTCCGAAAATTAAAGGTACACTAGTGCTCGATGCTTTATTAAAAGATGAACCAATTGATTTCTTCGTACTATGTTCATCAATTGGTAATGTGGCGTATCATATGAAATTTGGTCAGAGTGGTTATAATGCAGCGAATGAATTTTTAGATGCATTTGCATTTTATAAGCGGGCTCATGATGGAGTGTTCACTGTAGCTATTAACTGGCCAGATTGGCAAGAGGTGGGTATGTCACTTAAGTCTGCTGAAATATGGGCAAAGCAATTTAATATGGATATGGAAAGTGTATTACATGATGGTGTAACTGTAGAAGAGGGCTTAAAAGTATTCCGTAGTATTATCAATAGAAATCAACAACAAGTTGTGGTTTCTCCAATAGATTTACATTGGAAACTTTTAAATGGTGCCAACTATTATAATGAACTATTGGAAAAAGGAAGTAAGAATAGATTAAAGCAGAATCGTTCAGATGTTTCAACAACGTATAGACCACCAACTAATGAAATTGAACAACAATTATACGAATTATTAAAAGATATGTTTGGAATCGAAGAAATAGGAATTTACGATAATTTCTTCGATCTAGGAATGAGTTCTTTAGATCTTGTTCGTATTAATGTGAAATTAAAAGAGGCCTTTAAACGAGACTTACCTATAGTTGTTCTTTATGAGCATACGTCAATTAAATCTCTTGCTAAATATTTAAGTAATCAAGAAGTAAATAACAATTTAACAAATAAAAAAGAGTTATTGAAAGCGAAATCGGTTATGAAAAATACATTATCTGCTTTAAAAAGTAGAAAGTAGTAAAGGGAGGGGAACAACATGATTAATAAAGAAGTAGTTCCGTCAAAAGTTGAGTTTTGCTGGGGATTACCTGTTATTCCAACGCCACAAACAAAAGAACTTCTAGAGGAATATGTTAATCAAGCTAAAAGAGCTGAGAAGAATAACTTTGACTCGGTATTGGTTTCGATTGCACCAACTTCTGTTGATCCAATGATAGCAGCGTCTATGATTGGAATGAATACGGAGTTTGTAAAGATTTTGGTTGCGCAAAATACAAACCAGATGCTTCCTACCGTAACAGCAAAAGCATTGAATACTTTAAATAGTTTAATTGGTAATCGTGCGGATATTAACATTGTAACTGGTAGTGCCTCGCTTGTCCTTGCACGTGATGGATTACCAGAACCGCACCATGTTCGATATGCTAGGACAAAAGAATATATTGAGCTGTTACAACAATTAAGACGAGGAGTAACTAGCTATAAAGGTGAGTTTTATCAAGTAGAAAATAGTGATATTTATCCAAAGGAAGATCTCTCTCGAAGTGCCCGCTACTTTGTAGCGGGGTCCTCCGAGGAGGCAATGAGAATAGCTGCAGAGTATGGTGATGCTTATATACTTTATGCAACAGACCGCAAAAGTCTTAGAGAACACTATCAAACAGTTAATAATTACGCTAAGCAATATGGGCGCGAGAAAATTCCAGGTGCTATTTTAGTAGACATCATTGCTCGTGAGACTTCGGAAGAAGCATATGAAGAGGCATATGAATTACTTGAGAGAACACCAGCAGCCTTAAAGAGGATGACTAAGCTATTTTTAGATAATGCAGATTCTGTTGGACTTCGCCGATACAAAGATTTAATTACAAAAGATAGCATGTGGATAGATGATCATCTTTGGGGAGGTCTAAGTTTAGTGAACCCATCTAATTCAATTTCTATAGTTGGTAGCTATGAGGAAGTCATCTCGACGTTAACTGATTTTTGGGAAATAGGGGCAAATTATTTTCTTATTACTTCTCAGATTAGTGAGCATGAAATTGAACGTATTGGTCAAAATGTTGTGCAACCATTTAAAAAGAAAATTGAAAAGTTAATCCAAGTTAACTAAAAGAGGGCTAAAAATATGAAGTTAAACATATGGTTGAAGTTTATCATTTTAATGACTTTAATAGTACTCCCTTATCGACAGGTGGAAGCACAGGAAACGGTACAGTTTAATGAGAAGAAAATACAGAAGCATATAGAAGAACAAATATCTCAAGCGGGTATTCCTGGACTTTCAGTCGTAATTGTAAAAGGAAACGAAACGATTTATAAGAAGAATTATGGCTATGCCGATACAGACAAAAAACGTCAAGTTACGAATGAGACGCTTTTCGAGCTAGGTTCTACTTCAAAAGCTTTTACGGCATTAGCTGTATTGCAGCTAGAAAAAGAAGGGAAAATTAAACTTAGTGATTCTTTAACTAAATATGTTTCATGGTTTGAAATGGAGTATAAAGGCAAACCTTATGAAATTACACTTTATGACTTATTACACCATACTAGTGGAATACCGGAAAAGGCCATTGGATATATTCCTATAACCAATGGCAAAGATCCTATTGAGAAAACGATTAGAAATGTTATGCCAATAGGACTAAACAAAGAGCCGGGTAGCAGTTTTGAATATTCTACGGTTAACTACGATCTATTAGGCTTAGTAATCGAGAAGGCAACTAATCAATCATTTGAAAGATATGTTCAAGATCATGTGCTATCAAAGTTGGATTTATTGAGTACATACGCTGGACGTGAGATGGCCCCATTAGATAATATGGCCCAGGGTTACAAGCGTAACTTCTTACAATCATTACCCTATGACGCTCCTAATTATAGGGGGAATACACCGGCTGGATATTTTATTTCAAATATAAATGATATGGAAAGATGGTTAAAATTACAGCTTGGGGTTGAAAAGCCTAGGATGTTTCCGGAGGAATTGATTAACGATTCTCATAAAGCGAATAGAAAGGTTGCCCCAGATAGCAATGGAGCTTCATATGCAGCTGGATGGGAGGTCTATCAAAGTGGCGGAGGGGAAATTTCACATGGTGGAAGTAACCCAAATTATTCATCGTATATTGGTTTCCGTGATGAGGAACAGATAGGGGTCGTAGTATTAGCAAATCTGAATAGTAATTACACTTACTATATCGGTAGCAGTCTTTTAAATATGATGATAGATAAAGAAGTTAAACCGTTACTCTATGATGAATATAAGAAAACAGATCAAATAGGAACAGCCTTATTTGTGATCTCATCTTTGTGTTTACTAACGTTATTGGTCATGTTATTTCATTTAATCAGAGAGATTATTTTTAGAAGAAGAAAATTTATATTACCAACGGGAAAAACATGGTTACATATGGTATTAGTTGTTGCGATATATGGGCTAATGATTTATGCACTCTATCAACTACCAAATCTCTTGTTTGGAGGGCTTCCGTGGGCATTTATAAAAGTTTGGGCTCCTTCAACTGTTGTACTTGCAATATATGCAATTGCTGGGGTGGGTTTGGCCTATGTTATCCATACATTCTTAAATCTTTGTTTTCCAAGACAAAAGGGAAAGTCGCTTTTGACTTTAATTGTTTTGGGATTAATATCAGGATTTGGTAATGCCTTTCTCATTTTTGTGATTAATGAAACGTTTGTTAGATCAAATAATTTGGAAAATGGCTTGTTGTTTTACTTTGTACTTGGAATCGTTATGTATGTCTTTTCACAACGTATTATTAGAACTAGTATTGTATCGTATACAAACGAGCTAGTTTATGAAAAAAGGATGGAATTAACAGATAAGTTGTTACAGACTCCTTATTATAAATTGGAGTTGATTGAGAAGGGCCGAATAGAGGCGACATTAAATAACGATACGGAAGTTATCTCTCGTTCTCTCAATCTATTAGTTACTGCTGGAACAAGTTTATTAACGTTACTGTTTTGTTTTCTCTATCTTGGTGTAATGAATATGTATGCCTTTTTACTATCCTTGTGTATCATCTTTATTACTGCAGGGGTATATTCTCTGATCGGACGACAAGCAGATAAAGTTTGGAATGAAACAAGAGATATTCAGAATGTATATTTTCGTTTGATTGGTGATCTAAGGCATGGTTTCAAAGAGCTTAGGCTTCATACTGGAAAACGAAACGATTTTCGAGAAGTTATGAATGAAAGCTGTAATAACTATCGTGTTAAACGAACGATAGGAGATATTAAATTTGCAAATGTGTTTGTTCTGGGAGAACTATTATTCATTTTTGTTATTGGTATTGTAGTTTTTGTATTTCCAGAAATTTTTGTTAATATGCCAAAAGAGACGATAAGTAACTATGTAATTGTTTTTCTGTATATGACAGGTCCAGTTAATGAAATACTGGGCGGTATCCCTCAGCTCGTAAATGTACGTATTTCTTGGCAACGTATTCAACAAATGGTGAAGAGTGTAGATCATATAAAGGCAAATGAGCAAATCGCGACAACAAAAGAGTACTTAGATGTGCCAATTTGTTTGCAGCTACAAAATGTAAGTTATAAGTATAAGAATAAAGATGGAGATTTTACTGGTTTTGGTATTGGTCCAATAGACATGGAGTTTAATTCTGGAGAAATAGTCTTTATTGCTGGTGGTAATGGGAGTGGAAAATCTACTTTATCAAAACTGATTACTGGGCTATATGAACCTAATGAAGGTAACGTTTTATTAAATGGAAAAGAAATAGCTTCAGAGGAATTGAATCAATACTATTCAGCTATCCTGAGTGATTTTCATGTTTTTGATAGGCTATATGGAATTAATACAGAAGGAATGAAAACAGAAATCGATCATTATTTAGAACTTCTCCAACTGAGTGACAAGGTTGGCATTGAGAATGGGCGTTTTACTACTACGCAACTATCAACTGGACAAAAGAAAAGGTTGGCATTGCTGGTTACGTATTTGGAAGATCGACCTATACTTTTATTTGATGAATGGGCAGCGGATCAAGATCCTGGTTATAGACGCTTCTTTTATGAAGAATTGTTACCTCAAATGCGAGCGAAGGGTAAATGTATTATTGCTATTACTCACGACGATCAATATTTTCATTTAGCAGATAAGCTTTTAGTGATGGAGATGGGAACTGTGAAAATGAATAAAACAAAGGAGGCATTATCATGAGTAAGGAAATTAAATGTGTTGTTTGGGACTTAGATTGTACAATTTGGGATGGTGTTTTATTAGAGAGTGGCACAGTTACTTTAAAACCTGGAATTTATGAAATTATATGTGAATTAGATCGACGTGGAATACTGCAATCAGTTGCTAGTAAAAATAATTACGAAGATGCAATAGCTAAATTACGGGAATTTGGAATAGAAGAGTACTTTTTATATCCAGAGATTCATTGGAACTCTAAATCTAGTTCCATTGAGAAAATTAGTAAAAATTTAAACATAGGTATTGATACTTTTGCGTTCATTGATGACCAACCTTTTGAATTAGAGGAAGTACAGAGTGTTCACAATGATATCCTGTGTATACATGTAAATGAATATAAGTCGTTATTAGACTTGCCACGACTACAACCAAAAAGAATTACAGAAGACTCACGTCGTCGAAGACTGATGTATTTAGAAAATCTTAAGAGAACGAAGGATGAAGAAAAATATGAAGGCCCAAAAGAAGAATTTTTAGCTTCACTTGGGATGAATTTTGTGATTAGTGAGGCTCGTGAGGAAGATTTGCAGCGTGCAGAGGAGTTAACAGTACGTACGAATCAATTAAATTCGACTGGTATTACCTATGATTATGATGAATTAAACTATTATCGTAATCATCCAGATTATTTATTATTAGTTTGTGAGTTATCAGATAAATATGGCTCCTATGGGAAGATTGGTTTAACACTTGTAAAAAGGACGGAGGAAGCCGACTGCCTAAAACTTCTTCTCATGTCTTGTCGTGTAATGTCCCGTGGCGTTGGTACTATACTCCTCACATATCTAATGGAAAGAACAAAACAGGCAGGTAAACGCTTTTTGGCTGAGTTTCGACAGACTGACCGTAACCGTATGATGTTTGTTACGTACCGATTAGCTGGATTTAAGGAAACTAGCAACGAAAATGGAATATTAATTTTAGAACATAATCTTGAGAATATAAATCCTTATCCTCACTATATTAATATACAATTTCCGGAAACACCAACGGATGTGGATAGAGGGGAAGTGGAAATATGCAACAAACAATTGTAAAGCATTCTCTTACGCATCCACAAAAAAGAGTTTGGTATAATGAACAAATTTATCCAAACACATCTATGTATAACATCGGAGGGATGGTTCTTATTAATGGGGAAATTAATTTTACAATTTTAGAAAAAGCAATTCAATTATTCATTAAGAAAAATGATGGTTTACGTCTACGGATTTTTCAACAACATAGAGAACCCCACCAATATATATCACCATTTGAACCTACACCAATACGTTTAATTGATTTTTCTAATCACCATAATCCAAGTTTAGAAGCTAGAAAATGGGCCCAGGATGAATTTCAAAAACAAATTCCACTTGAAGGAGGCCCTCTGTTTGAATTTGTGCTCTTGAAAATAAGTGATGTAGAAAGCTCCTATTTTGTTAAGTTTCATCATATTATAGCTGATGGTTGGACAATCCAACTTATGACGAGTCAAATTATCGATTTTTACTCTAAGTTAAAGAATGATGAGCATATAAATGATACGGTTGAATCTACTTATCTGTCTTATTTACAAGCAGAGGAGAAATATCTGGAATCCCCTCGATACGTAAAAAATAAGAATTATTGGAATGAGAAATTTATGAATCTGCCAGATTTCTTTTTATCAAAAACATCTCATTCTCTAGAAGGGAAACGAAAGATATTTTTAATTGAAAAAGAAAAATCGGTTGCACTACAGTCTTTTATACAAAAACATAGAATATCTATGAATACATTATTTTCAACCTTTATGCTTATTTATATTCATAAAATGTATGATCAATCAGACATAATTATTGGATCTCCTGTACTAAATCGTTCCGGCGTACTAGAAAAGAAAATAGTGGGTATGTTTACTAGCACAATGCCGTTACGGTTAAATGTGGATGAAGATGAGAGTGTTCTATCTTTCATTAAAAGAGTAAATCATGAAATAAAACAATGTCTATTTCACCAGCGTTATCCTTATAACTTATTGGTAAAAGACTTGCAATTGACTAGTAAAGGATACGATGGTTTATTTCAATATAGTGTGAATTATTATAATACAAAACTTAAAAATACTATCGATGGATTTTCTTTAGAAAACGTGGAGTTTTATAGTGGCTACCAAGCCTATTCATTGCAGTTAGTTATTAAGGAATGGGCAGATGAAGGTTTAGAAATTCAATATGATTATAAAGTCGCGGATTTTGAAGAAGATCAAATCAATTGTATGCATGAGAGGTTTTTAGCTTTAATAGAACAAGTTTTACGTAATGAAGACCAATCGATAAAAGAATTATCTTTGTTATCGGATGATGAACAAAAGTTTATGTTAGAGAAATTTAACAATACAGCTATTGTGTATCCGAAAGAAAAAACTATTCAAGAATTATTTGAAGAACAAGTAAAACAGACACCAGAAAAAATAGCAATTCAACATGCTGATAGATCAATGACTTTTCTTGAATTAAATAAGAAATCTAATCAGTTAGCAAGAAAGTTACGAGATAAAGGAGTCGAAAATGGTCAAGTCGTGGGTATACTAGCTAAACATTCACTTGAGATAGTAATTGCAATTTGGGGAGTTATTAAGGCTGGAGGTACATATTTGCCTATAGATCCTTCCTACCCAGAGGACCGAATTCGTTATATTTTGAATGATAGCGGCACAACATTACTTTTAACTGACTATACAAATGAGGGTAATTTAGAATATTTAGGTGAGAAAATTAATATATGTGATCAGAAACTTTATGAAGGAGATAATGCCAATCTAACCCTAGTAACTGCACCAAATGATCCAATATATATAATTTATACCTCTGGAACCACGGGGAATCCTAAAGGAACTGTAATTACTCAACGTGGATTGGTTAACTATATTTCCTGGGCTAAAAAGAACTATATTAGTAGTGAAAATGATGTTTTCGCATTATATTCATCCGTTTCTTTTGATTTAACAGTAACTTCAATATTCACTCCTTTAATAAGTGGTTTATTGTTAGTAATATATCATGATAATGAAGATGAGTTTATTTTGTCAAAAATCCTAAAGGAAAATGTAGTAACAGTGTTGAAAGTTACGCCTTCACATTTAGCATTGTTAAATAACTATTCACCCCCAAGAGTTTCATCTCTTCGCAGATTGATTGTGGGTGGAGAGGATTTGAAAACCTCAGTAGCCGAAAAGATATATGATCTTTTTAGCGGTAAAGTTGAAATAATTAATGAATATGGACCAACTGAAACTGTGGTTGGATGTATGATTCATCGTTATGATCCAGATCTAGATCGAAGAGCATCCGTACCAATTGGTACACCAGCTGATAATGTTCAAATATATTTATTGGATAAGAATCTTCAGCCGGTTCCTATTGGTGTAAAAGGAGAAATTTATATATCGGGTGATGGGGTAGCTAAAGGTTATTTAAATCGTCCGGATTTAACAGCGCAACGTTTTTTATCCAATCCATTTATTTCGAGTGAGAAGATGTATCGAAGTGGTGACTTAGCTGTCATGTTGCCAAATGGATTAATCGAGTATCAAGGACGGATGGATTCTCAAGTGAAAGTTAAAGGATATCGTATTGAAATAGGGGAAGTTGAGAATGCACTGTTACAACACAAGTCTGTTAAAGATGTAGTAGTGGTGAATTGGCAAGGTGAGGATAATTCAAACCATCTAGTCGCTTACATTGTTTTGAAAGACAGTGTTCAAAATATAGAAATACGCAGCTTTATTTCGCATATGCTACCAAGTTATATGATTCCTTCATTTTTTATCTATATGGATCAGCTACCGCTTACTATCAATGGAAAGGTAGATCGTCAAGCGTTGCCAGATCCGATGTTAAATAACGCTTCTAACCATACTCATTTAGAAGAAGTAGATGAAGATGTTACTGGAATGGTTAGTGAAGTTCTCAAGGAAATATTACAGACTGATAGGATCGAATTGCATAGTAATTTTTATCATTTAGGTGGAGATTCTATTAAAGCGATCCAAGTGAGCGCTAGATTACAAGAACTGGGATGGAAAGTTAGAGTTAAAGATGTACTAAATTATCCAGTTGTAAGTGAATTGGCAGCAATGTTAGTTAAACAAAAAGATGTTACAGTCTCACAAACATTGGTAACAGGAAAGGTAGAGCCTACTCCTATTATGCGTTGGTTCCTTGATCAACAGTTTAAGAACCCGCATCATTGGAATCAATCGGTATTACTGTCTTTGAAGAAGCCGGTTAAAGAAGAATATGTTAATAAGATGTTAAATACGATCATGCATCATCATGATTTGTTACGGTTAAGGTATGAGAATAAGCAGGATTACTTCTATTATGACGAAGATATGTCCATTGTTGATTCTAAGGTTACCATGTTTGATTTGTCTGAAATTCCAATTGAAATGGCTTTGAATCAGGTTCATATAAAAGGTGAAGAGTTAAAAGGAAGTTTAAATTTGAATGTAGGACCATTATTTAAAGGGGCCTTATTCCAGCTTTCAAATGATCAACAGTTGTTGTTATTAACTGCACACCATCTTATTGTTGATGCTGTGTCCTGGCGTATTTTAATTGAAGATGCAAACCGATGTTTGAATAGCTTGTATTTAGGAGAAGTTCCATCGCTACCATTAAAAACTAACTCTTTCCAAGATTGGTCTGAAGCTTTAAATAGTCGAGGCGTTAATTTAGTACGTGCTGAATTAGATTATTGGGAATCCATAGATAACACGCTAGATAATAATTTTCAAATTAATAGAGAAAAAGAAAATAGTACTGTTGAAAGTTGTACTACTCTTACCTTTACATTGAATGCAGATGATACAAGAAAACTATTAACTACTGCAAATGTGCCTTACAATACACAGCCAATGGAGTTGTTACTTGCTGTGTTGACAGAAAATTTAGGTAAATATACAAACCAAGATCAAATTAAATTTGAGTTAGAAGGTCATGGTCGAGAGGAATTATTTGAGCATCTTGATATTTCACGTACAGTAGGGTGGTTTACGACGATGTATCCTATTGTATTACAAGTTTCGCATAATATTGCTAATCAAATAAAGAGTGTTAAAGAAGAAGTTCGTAAAATACCTAATAAGGGAATTGGATATGGAATTCTTAAAGAGAGGTTTCCTTCTTGTAAAGATTTAACTCAAAATACAATTCGTTTTAACTATTTAGGAGAGATAGATAATTCTCTCGGGGATGGATGGTTTACTATTGTTGATTATCAAAGTGGCAGTGAACAATCAAAAGATAATCATATTACTGCATTATTAGATATTGTGGCCATGGTTAAGAATAAAAATTTAGAAATTCATGTGACATTTAGTACAAGTCATTTTCAAAAGAATTTTGTAGAAAATTTATTTTCAGATTATCTAGAACGACTACAGATATATATCCAATCCTGTTGTCAAATGCAAACAAAAGAATTTACTTCATCAGATTTTGAAACCTTAAACCTTAGTGATGAAGAAATTGATAATTTGTTTGACTAAACAACTATTTGATGAAAATTTTATTTAATAAAGGAGAAGTCACTTGAGAAAATTAATGAAAGATTTATCGCCAGGATTGAATAGTAACAAATATTTGGTTTGTGTTCCTTATGCTGGGGGCTATTCGAATTCTTTTTTACCTTTAAAGAATTATTTGCCGAAAGATATAAAACTTATTTCATTTGATCCCCCAGGCCATGGTCCCAATCTTTCTCCACTAGTTGATAACATAGATGATCTTGTTAATTTATATTTAATGGAGATGCAACCAATTTTAGAGGGAGAAGTTACATTATTTGGCCATAGCATGGGAGGAATTATAGTTCACCGTATGGCTCAAATTTTAGAAAGTAAAGGTATAAATCCTAAAAATGTTATTATCTCAGCTATGAATCCACCGGAAATAAGAAGAAAAACAAATCATTTAGATGATAAAGACTTTATAGATTATATAAAGTCTTTGGGAGGATTACCGGATGAAGTATTACAACATCAGGAGCTTTTAAACTATATCCTTCCAGTCATTCGATCAGACTTTCGCGCCATTGAGAATTATATAAATGATGACACAACATTGTTGAAAGCGCCCCTATACATTATTAGTGGAACAACAGACTCCAATTATACAGTAAAAGGGGCTAAGAAGTGGGTAGAATGGGGCAATGAGGTTCATTTTCTAACAGTGAATGGTGCTCATATGTTTTTACTACATCAAGCTGACATCGTGGGCGAGTTAATTATGAAAATACTAGATAGGGTAAAATCTGTGAAGTAAAAAAATTAAGAGATGTATCTGAGTAAGAGAAAAGTGCATTTCTATGCTTTATGTTGAAACTTCTATCGCTAAAGTAGCAATCTAATTGGTCGTCATTGGGAGTTTTATTACCGAGGAAGAAAACTCCCAATGACGAGTATGATTGTGCCCCCTCATGATAAAACGGATGGGTCTATGGGGAACATAACCACTAAATATGTAGTATTTAGTATCAATATCATAGAGAATGGTGGGAAGAAAAAATGCTTGATAAATTTACCCAGCAGGTTTTATTATCTAGTGAAAAATTTAAAAAAGAAAAAGAATATTGGTTAGACAAGTTATCAGGTGATGTTGAGTTAAGTAGATTTCCTTGTGATTGTCTGTCTTTAAATAGTATTCAGGCTTCTAAAGAAAGTTATTATTGTCAATTCCCATCGGATATTGCGAAGAGAGCTGTAGCAATTAGCAATAATTCTGATATGTTACTGTACACTATTTTATTATCAGGTGTGAAATATCTCTTAAGTAGATATACCGATAGGGATGATGTAGTAATTGGAATGCCAGTTTTTAAGCAAGGTCAAGAAGAGACGGTTTTTCAAAACAACTTTTTATTATTACGTACTCAAATAAATCAAGAAGATAATTTCAAAGAAATAATATATAAAATTAAAGAAACAATTTTAGAGTCAAATGAACATTGTCATTTTCCTTTTAATAAACTTACTCAATTATTAAGTCTAGGTGGAGAGAGTAATAATCTTCCCTTATTAAATACAATAGTAATGTTAGATGGTATTCATTGTTATGAGAGTACAGATAAAATAAACTCTGATATGGTTATTAGGTTTATGAAAAATGAAGAACAGTTAAAGGTTCAAGTAGATTACAATTCAACTTTATATAGTGAAGGATTAGTTAGTAGAATAGTTAATCATTTATATAATATTTTAGATATATTAATGAAAGATCCAAATAAATCTGTAATGGATCTAGATGTAATGTCTAAAACAGAAAAGAATCAAATATTATATGATTTCAATCATACGACTAGAGTTCATAAAACATTACTTTGTGAGACTGTAACAGCTCCTCAATTATTTGAAGAGCAGGTAAAACAGAATCCTAATCAAATAGCGATTGTATGTAATGAAAAAGAAATTACATATAAGCAATTAAATATAAAAGCTAATCAGTTAGCGAGAAGGTTATTAGACCAGGGAGTTAAAAGAGAATCCATTGTTGGTGTGATGATGGAACGCTCTATTGAGATGATTGTAGGCATATTAGGTATCTTAAAAGCGGGTGGGGCGTATTTAGCGATTGATACCGATTTACCAAAACAAAGAGTGGAATACATGCTGACAGATAGTGGGTGTTCACATGTACTAACATATCAAAACTCTATTATAAAGGGAGTAGCATTCCAAGGTAGTGTAATAAATCTAATGGATATTCCTTTTGAAGAAGAACAAGTAGAAGATTTGCAGATAACGATGGAACCTCACAACTTGGCATATGTTATTTATACATCAGGTTCTACAGGCCAGCCCAAAGGGGTAATGATTGAACATCGTTCCTTAACTAATTTTTTGTGTGCAATGTATGAGGACTTCTCTCAAAATATAGGGATAACTGATAATGTTCTATTCTCAAGTAGTATCTCTTTTGATGTTACTATATTTGAAATATTTGTCCCATTGGTCTATGGCGCAAGAATGACTATTTATCAAGGTGAGAAGTTTGATGTACCAAAACTTGTACAAGTCATTCTTGAGGAACAGGTCACGTTATCATATATTCCACCTACTTTATTAAATGAAATATATGATTATTTTGTTAGAGATAACCAGAAGATAGTGTTAAATAAGCTACTTGTAGGAGTAGAACCAATTAAAACAGAATTACTCGCAAAATACGATCATCTATTTAGGGGGAACCTCCAAATATTAAATGGATACGGACCTACAGAGGCTACAGTCTGTTGTACAACTTATCGATATGAGAGTGATAAAAAAATTACAACACAAAACGTACCGATAGGTTCGCCATTGTTAAATACTAAAATTTATATATTGGATTCATTTCACAGGATACAACCTATAGGTGTTCCAGGAGAAATATGTATTTCTGGCATAGGTTTAGCTAGAGGATACATCAATCGAAAAGAATTAACAGCAGATAAATTTATTGATCATCCATTTGAACCTGGTGAGAAATTATATAAAACAGGAGATATAGCAAGGTGGCTACCTGATGGTAACATAGAATACTTGGGACGAGTTGATCATCAAGTGAAAATAAGGGGATATCGAATAGAACTAGGTGAGATAGAAGCAAGTTTGTTAAAATATGAGACAATCAAAACCGCCGTAGTAATACAGCGAGAAGATGAAAGTGGAGAAAAGTATTTATGTGCGTATGTAGTTACCGAAAAAGATATTCCTATTCCAGAGGTGAGAGCATATTTAGCAACAAAGTTACCATATTATATGATACCTCAACAGATCATACCCATTCAAAACATACCGTTAACACAAAACGGAAAAATAGATAGAAAAAAATTACCTCAACCTATTTATAATTTAAAATCTAGTCATATAG
The DNA here is from genome assembly GCF_051915185.1 of Bacillus cereus group sp. MYBKT14-1. Lineage (NCBI taxonomy): Bacteria > Bacillati > Bacillota > Bacilli > Caryophanales > Bacillaceae > Bacillus > Bacillus cereus group sp. MYBKT14-1. The sequence continues at coordinate 49,095 of NZ_JBQAEF010000015.1, forward strand.
AGCCGACAAATTCTACAGAAAGAAAATTAGTTGAGATTTGGAAAGATGTTTTAGGAATTCAAAGGGTAGGAATACAGGATAACTTTTTTGAGATAGGTGGTCATTCGTTAAAGGCTGCTAAGTTAATTTCTATTGTTAATAAAGAATTTGATGTGCAATTATCTATTAAAATCCTATTTAAATTTCCTGTTTTGATTGATTTTTCAAAATGTATATTAGAAATGGAAAAAAGTAATTATATTTCCATAGAACCTATAAAACAACAAGAGTATTATTTAGCTTCTACGTCACAAAAGAGAATGTTTATAGTAGATCAATTCGAAGATGGTACAAATACAACTTATAATATGCCCACAATACTTAAAGTAGAAGGGGATATTTGTAAAGATAAGTTTGAAAATATATTTCAATCTTTAATACAAAGACATGAAATATTAAGAACTTCTTTTCAAATTTTAGATGGAGAATTAGTGCAGAAAATTGAGCCTAATGTAGAATTCAATATTAAATACGTTCATGTAAATGAAAAAGATGCGGATTATTTAATACATGAGTTTATAAGTCCATTTGATTTATCAAAAGCGCCATTATTAAGAGTGTTGCTTTTAAGGATAGCTGAAGAAAGACATATCCTTGTAGTAGATATGCATCATATAATCTCTGATGGTTTATCAATGGGGATATTAATAAAAGAGTTTGTAGAATTGTATAAAGGAAATGAACTTCCAAAATTGAGAGTGCAGTACAAAGACTATGTGATGTGGCAAAATGGAACTTACTATAAGAATCTAATTAGTGAACAAAAGAATTATTGGTTAACAACTTTAAAAGGAAAACTCCCGGTTTTAAATTTCCCAACCGATTTTCAAAGACCGACTATACAAAGCTTTAAAGGTAAGGTTTGTTCCTTTAATTTGGGAACAGATTTAACTTTTAAAGTAAATAAGCTAGCAACTGAAACTGGTACCACGCCATATATGATTTTATTGGCCATTTATAACATACTTTTATCTAGATACACAGGTCAAGAAGACATTATTGTAGGTTCACCAATTGCTGGAAGGTCTCATTCTGATACTAATCATATGATTGGTATGTTTATTAATACTTTGGTAATGAGAAATTATCTAGAAAATGACGATGAGTTCATTGAGTTTTTGAGTAGATTAAAACTTAATACATTAGAAGCTTATGAAAATCAAGACTATCCTTTTGAAGAACTATTAGAAGATTTAGACTTGCATAGGGATACAAGTAGAAATCCATTATTTGATACCATGTTTGTTTTTCAAAATATGGATATGAATCCAATATCTATTGGTGAATTAGAATTTACACCGTATCAATTTAAACAGTCAGTTTCAAAATTTGATTTGTCATTAGTAGCAACGGAAATAGATAATAACATTCATTTAAAAGTAGAATATAGTACTAAGTTATTTAAAGCGGAGACAATAGAAAGGTTAATGGTACATTTTACAAATATAGTTCAGGAAGTAACTAATAACCCTAAAATACGATTGCGTAATATTAATATGTTATCTGTAGAAGAAGAACATTGTATAATGAATGAATTTAACAAAAAAGAGAATTCAAATTCTAATCATTTTTTAGTGCATAAAATGTTTGAAGAACAAGTGAAACGGAACCCTAATCAAATAGCCGTTGTATGTAATGAAAAAGGAATTACATATAATGAGTTAAATATAAAAGCTAATCGGTTGGCGAGAAGGTTATTAGACCAAGGGGTTAAAAGAGAATCCATTGTTGGCGTGATGATGGAACGCTCTATCGAGATGGTTATAGGTATATTAGGTGTCTTAAAAGCAGGTGGGGCGTATTTACCAATTGATACTGACTTACCAAAACAAAGAGTGGAGTATATGCTTATAGACAGTGGATGTTCACATGTATTAGTACATCAAAACTCTATTATAAAGGAGATAGAATTCCAAGGTAATGTAATAGATCTAATGGATATGTCTTTTGAAGAAGGGCAAGGAGAAGACATGCAAATGATGATAGAACCTCACAACTTAGCGTATGTTATTTATACATCAGGTTCTACAGGAAAACCTAAAGGCGTAATGATTGAACATCGATCCTTAACGAATTTTGTGTGTGCAATGTATGAAGATTTCTCTCAAGATATAGGGATATCTGATAACGTTCTATTCTCTAGTAGCATCTCTTTTGATGTTACCATATTTGAAATATTTGTCCCATTGGTATATGGCGCAAGAATGACTATTTATCAAGGTGAGAAGTTTGATGTACCAAAACTTGTACAAGTCATTCTTGAGGAACAGGTCACGTTAGCATATATTCCACCTACTTTATTAAATGAAATATATGATTATTTTGTTAGAGATAACCAGAAGATAGTGTTAAATAAGCTACTTGTAGGAGTAGAACCAATTAAAACAGAATTACTCGCAAAATACGATCATCTATTTAGGGGGAACCTCCAAATATTAAATGGATACGGACCTACAGAGGCTACAGTCTGTTGTACAACTTATCGATATGAGAGTGATAAAGAAATTACAACACAAAACGTACCGATAGGTTCGCCATTGTTAAATACTAAAATTTATATATTGGATTCATTTCACAGGATACAACCTATAGGTGTTCCAGGAGAAATATGTATTTCTGGCATAGGGTTAGCTAGAGGATACATCAATCGAAAAGAATTAACAGCAGATAAATTTATTGATCATCCATTTGAACCTGGTGAGAAACTATATAAAACAGGAGATATAGCAAGGTGGCTACCTGATGGTAACATTGAATACTTGGGCCGAGTGGATCATCAAGTAAAAATAAGGGGATATCGAATAGAACTAGGTGAGATAGAAGCGAGTTTGTTAAAATATGAGACAATCAAAACGGCCGTAGTAATAGATCAAGAAGATGAAGATGGAGAAAAGTATTTATGTGCATACGTAGTTACCGAAAAAGATATTAGTATTCCAGAGGTAAGAGCATATTTGGCAACAAAGTTACCACATTATATGATACCTCAACAACTCATACCAATTCACAATATACCATTAACACAAAATGGGAAAATAGATAGAAGCAAGTTACCAAAGCTAAATACAATGAGCAATAGTAATTATGTACCACCAAGAAATGAAATAGATAGTAGTTTAATTGATATTTGGAGTAGTATATTAGGCGTAAATAATATTGGTATAAATGATAATTTCTTTGAATTAGGTGGTCATTCTCTTAAGGGATTAAAGTTATTCGAAAATATCAAGAGAATGTTTAATGTGCAACTGCCATTAAGTTTATTATTTCAAAAGGCTACTATTGAACAATTAAGTGATGTAATAAGTAGGAATAAAGGAATAGACAGTGAGTGTTTAATTCCAATTCAAAATGGAACAAACAAGGATAGTCAATGGTTCATTGTTCATGGGCAAGGCGGGGGTATATTAAACTATTATGATTTGGCTAGAGAATTAGGAGAGGATAAGACTGTATATGGGTTACAATCTATAGGATATGATGATGGTAGATTTCCAAACTTATCTGTAGAGGAAATGGCGGTAAGATATATAGAAGAGATTAAACAAGTAAAAAAGGAAGGGCCATATACCTTATTAGGATGGTCTTTTGGAGGGATAGTTGCATTTGAAATGGCTAGAAAATTAGAAGAACTAGGTGATAAAGTTAGTTTTCTAGGTTTACTTGATGTTCATCCTATTGAACAAGGTAAGGAGATTCTTAGTTTAAATATTAGGAATGCGTTTGAAGAATTGGAAAAATTCAATGATCAGTTAGGGATTGAGAAAAATAGTTTTGAGCAAATGAGTGAAGAACAATTAATAGAATCTTTACTGAAAAAATTTACATTGAATGAAAATAGTTGTCAGCAAAATTTTGAAGATCCAATGATGAATAAGTTAAAAGTAATGATAGCTAATAGATATGCATACCTAAAATATAATTGTAAACAAAAAATAAAAGCAGATATCTTTCTATTTAATGCATCTATTAATGACATTCACCCACTAGTAGATTATAACAGATGGAATGAATATACATCAGGGGAAGTATACGCTTTGCAAGTGCCAGGTTCCCATCTGAGTATGTTAGTGAAACCGCATATTCATGAATTGGTAAAGAGTATAAAAATGAATTTTAAACAAATGCTCTTATTAGCACATGTAAATAAGTGAAATATTATTTAAAATTGTACACTATTAGTTTTCTAAAAGTCTCATAAATTCGTGTATAACATATTATGAGACTTTTTTCTTTGAGCCCATTCAATAATAAACATAAGAGGTTGGAAAATATGAATGTGAAATAGAATATTATCCCCTGAAAATGTTTTTTACTATCAAAAATAAATAGGAATTGTTCATTGAGAGTTTTTAAATTTATATAAGATGTTAGGTGGGAAGGAAATAATGAATATATATAAGGTACGTGTGCCAGGAAATATAGAACATAATATTATGCAGAAACTTATGCGTTTGGTCTCAAAAGAAAAGCAGATGAAAATACAGAAATATAAAAGAAAGCCCGACCAATATAGCGCCTTAATTGGAGATATTATAATAAGATATTTAATTACTACAAATTTCTCAAAAGAAAATAAAGATATTAAATATAAATACAATGAATACGGAAAGCCTTATGTTGATGAGTTAAATAATTTTCATTTTAATATATCACATTCCGAAAGTTGGGTTGTTGGAGCTATTCATGAGGAAGAAGTAGGAATAGATGTAGAAAAAGTCCGGCCCATAGATACTACAATGATTAAAAATATTTTTACTGAGGAAGAATTTAATTATTTAAATTCATTAAATGTAGAACAACAATTAGATGTGTTTTATGAATTATGGACTATAAAAGAAAGTTTTGTTAAATGGATAGGGAAAGGACTAACTATACCTTTAAACTCTTTTGTTATTAATAAAAATACAATATTTTATGGTGACATGCTATCTAATGAGGTTTATTATAAAAAGTTTACTATTGGTAAAGATTATAAGCTTTCTTGTTGTGCTTCTTTAGATAGTTTTCCAGAATCAATAATTGAAATTGATTTTGTTGATTTGTGTAATTACTTTATAGAAGATAAGCATTCTTACATAGTTTAAAATGATCGATATTTCCCTAAGGAAAGAAAATTTTCGGGAATTTAATTTTGAAAATTCTAAAAGTAAAGATCTGAATAAGTAATTAAACTTGCTGGATATGCAATTATTTTACGTTTAATAGATTACTTTTTGTATATATTAGTATGTCATTCATTGTTTGTTTACTTAGATCAATAGTTGCAATAACAATTGTTAACGTTGTAGCTGTAACAATTAAGAGATTATCATAACTACTAATAGCGAGCCAGTAGAAGGAGTATATCTCTTTTAAAGAGGGCTCTTTAATAACTGCAGCAGTAATTTGCATTTTAACTGACAATCTGGAAAACGATACTTTTGAATGGATGGGTTTTTTAGAGATGGGGCTATAAAAGAAACGGCCAACATTGTATGTATATTATTAGTAAAAAAGAGAATACAAGTATAAATTGACAGAAAATTGATAAAAGAATTGAGAAAGCTGAAAATTCAGTATTTTGAGTATATTTTTAGCGTTGTAGTGTGTAATATATTCAGCAGAGCTATATCATAAAAAATAGCAATATAGACTAACAATAGAATTATATTTAAGTATTTATGAGTAAAAATAGTATTGGAGTTCATACAGGCTATATGTCAACTGCTATAAATTAGTTTAAAAACAAATATAGAAAAGTGTGGTAATGGATCCACATGAATTATATTTGTAATCTATTATTTTTTACCTTAGCGGTTTTAATAGTTTTTATTTACATACATATGTAAATACATTTTTGTTACATGCACTTATTCAAAAGGGAGGTAATATAATAATGGCTATTCGAAAACATTTAATTACTCTTGAGGATCTTACTGATAGTGATATTAACCAAATTGTAACTCGTGGGGTAGAGTTTGCCACAGGTAAATCGCAACCTAATCAAATATTAGCTGGAAATATAATTGGGATTTACTTCCGTAAAACATCGACTAGAACTCGATCGGCATTTTCTGTTGCAGCATTAAAGATGGGTGCACAAATTGTATCGTATGGTCCAAATGATTTGCAAGAAAATACAGGGGAGTCTATAGAAGACACTACTCAAGTACTTTCGCGAATGCTGGATGGACTAGTAGCAAGAACTGCAGATAGTCAAAAGGAAATGGAAAAACTGGCATCTCAAAGTCGTATGGCAGTCATTAATGCAATGAGTGCGGAAGAACATCCAACACAAGCACTAACAGACCTAACAACAATGAAACAAAAATTTGGTGAAATAGCTGGATTACGGGTTTTATATATGGGAGAAGGTAATAACAGTGCAGCAGCTCTAGCTCTTTCTTTATCTCGTTTTCCAGGTACAGAGTTATATCTTTTTACACCTGCTGGTTATGGAGTGTCTCCAAGTGTACTTGAAAAATCAAAAGAATATGCACGATTTTCTGGTGCTAAAGTTATTGAATGTCATGATATAAAAATGTTACCTAGTGAAGTGGATGTTGTATATACAACAAGGTGGCAAACAACAGGGACAAGCAAAATAGATCCTTTATGGAAAGATGCATTTAATCCATTTGCAGTGACAGAGGAAATTTTGACTTTATATCCGGAAGCTACTTTTATGCATGACCTCCCAGCACACCGGGGTGAAGAAGTAGCAGCAACAGTTATTGATGGACCGAAAAGTATTGTATTTACCCAAGCCGAAAACAAGCTAAATAGTGCTATGGCAGTACTTGAATGGTGCTTAGCTTACCGATACTAAAGAATCTAGCATTTATTGTCTTTCAGCTATAAGTTCTATTTGAGCTACATTCGAAAGGACATTTAAAGTAAACCTGAATATAAGTTATTTAAAAGTGATTTATATTTGAATTTGCAAATGTTTAATTAATTTTTTTAGATTTTAATCAAGAAAGGAAGCAAATTATGCTCAAGAAATTAGAGAGTTTAGAAAGGGTAATCGGCAACACACCTATGATTAAATTAGAGCATGAAAAGATTAATCTGTATGCGAAACTAGAATATTACAATCTAATGAATAGTGTTAAAGTACGTGCTGCTTACCATATTTTAAAATCAGCAATAAGTCGCGGTGAAGTGACTGAAAATTCTACAATTATCGAATCTTCATCTGGTAACTTTGCGGTTGCTCTTGCTACTCTTTGTAGGTATATTGGTCTGAATTTCATACCAGTTATTGATCCAAATATTAATGATAGTTATGAGAATTTTTTGAGAGCAACTTCCTATCAAGTAGCTAAAGTGGATGAACGAGATGAAACAGGTGGCTATTTATTAACGCGTTTAAATAAGGTGAAAGAACTTTTAAATACTATTCCTAATGCATACTGGACAAATCAATATAATAATGCCGATAACTTTGAAGCTCATTATCAAGGAATTGGTGGAGAAATATCTAATGATTTTAAACAGTTAGATTATGCCTTCATTGGAGTGAGTACTGGAGGGACGATCGCTGGGGTATCTACACGATTAAAAGAAAAATTCCCTAATATTAAAATTATTGCGGTAGATAGTCAAGGATCCATTATCTTTGGTGATAAGCCTCGTAAACGATATATACCAGGAATTGGTGCCAGTATGATACCTGGTATGGTTAAAAAAGCATTGATTGATGATGTAATTATTGTACCGGAGGTTCATACTGTTGCAGGTTGCTATGAGCTATTTAATAAACATGCAATATTTGCCGGTGGATCATCAGGGACTTCTTATTATGCAATCCAAAAGTATTTTGAAAATAGGGATGTTCAAAATACCCCTAATGTTGTTTTCTTATGTCCTGATAATGGTCAAGCTTACACATCTACTATTTACAACGTAGAATGGGTAGAATGGCTTAATACACAAAAATCAGTAGAAGACCAGTTAGTTTCTTTATAAAAATGATATAGAAATGAGGAAGCAATTATGATGTATTTAAATACGAAACATATCAATGAAATGGGTGTTAATTGGGAAGAAACAATAAATGTCATTTCAAAGGCAGTACAAAGTCTTGATTCAGAAGATTTTTCTCAGCCAATTAAGCCATACTTACGTTTCGCTGATCCGGCTAATAGAATTATTGCTATGCCAGCTTATATTGGAGGAGAATTTAAGGTTTCAGGAATCAAATGGATAGCTAGTTTTCCAAAGAATATTGAGAAAGGTATTCAACGTGCTCATTCAGTTACTATATTAAATGATGCTATGACTGGGAAACCATTTGCGACACTTAATACAGCAATGGTTAGTGTAATAAGAACAGCTTCTGTTACAGGGTTAATGATTCGAGAGTTTGCCAAATTAAGAGATTTAAATAATATTAAAGTTGGAATTATTGGATTTGGGCCTATTGGTCAGATGCATTTAAAGATGGTAACTGCCCTATTAGGCGATAAAATCGAAAGTGTTTACTTATATGATATCAATGGAATTAAAGACGAATTAATTCCTGAGGAAATTTATTCTAAAACTCAAAAGGTTAATGCATATGAAGAAGCCTATAATGATGCTGATATTTTTATTACTTGTACTGTTTCTGCAGAAGGTTATATCGATAAGAAACCTAAAGATGGAGCACTACTACTCAATGTTTCTCTTCGTGATTTTAAGCCTGATATCTTAGAATATACAAAATCCCTAGTTGTTGATAATTGGGAAGAAGTCTGTCGTGAAAAAACTGATGTTGAAAGGATGCACCTTGAAAGAGGTTTACAAAAAGAAGATACAATATCAATTGCTGACGTTGTAATCCGAGGAGCACTGCAAAATTTCCCTTATGACAAAGCAATATTATTTAATCCAATGGGTATGGCCATATTTGATGTAGCCATTGCTGCTTATTACTATCAAAGGGCTAGGGAAAATGAAATTGGTGTTTTATTAGAAGACTAGTAAAATTATTAAAACGTAGTTTGAAATAATTGTTTAATAGCTTCTAAATATCGGTAAACACGACTAATCATTATAGAAAATTAGTTATTTGATAAGCTTAGAATTTATGTAATTATTTGAGGAGCTGTTTTTATGAGTGAAATTATTTCGGCCTTAGATCTCTTACATCCCAAGCAAATTCGCTTTCATGAATCATATGAACACAAAAGATTGGAACAAATTTGTCGTGTAATGGAAAGCGAAGGTGTTTTACGGAATCCTCCCTTAGTATCTGAGCTTAGTGATGGTAATTATCTGTTACTTGATGGTGCCCATCGTATGAAGGCTATGATGGCATTAGGTTGTAAACGCGTTGCTGTACAGGTAGTACCTGATGAAAAAATAAAAATTCGTGCTTGGAATCATTTATTACCAATGGGGGAATGGGTAAATAATTTAAAGAAAGAACCTACAATAATTTGGTCAGGTAAGAGTATTGCTAATAAACGTTTGCTTGCAAAAATTACAGAAGCAAATAAACAAGAACATTTTTTATATGCAAGGGATTTACATAGCGATTTATTTACCCATTTAGAGATATGGCATCGTATTGTCGGCTTATATCAACATGAGTATACGGTACGCCGTCATTCAAATGATACTGAGGTCTGGCCTCATTCAAATGAAATATTGATGAGTTATCCAGAATACTCGTTGATGGAACTGAAAAAGGTAATTGAAGCAAAGTTTTTAATGCCAGCGGGAGTTACTCGTACGACGCTTAGTGGTCGGTTATTGAATTTACGTATACCACTTCATATATTGCGTACGGAAGTATATCCTGCTGGTGAATGGGAAGCGTTATGTGGAAATTGGTCAAAATGTTTACGCCTTTATGACGAGCCGATATATGTTTATGATGCTTAATAAATTGTTTAGTGATTATGATGTATATTTTTTATTTATTTGTAAAAATTTCATTATATGATTTATATTAATTCCAAAATATTTTTATTATGTTATAAAAACTTTTTGAATTAGTATTTAAGACTAATCTAAGAGAGGTTTGTTATTGGATGGGGTAAATATTACCAAAAAAGATAAAGTGGAGATCTCTAAAAAATTAAAAACTTTCTTGGGTGATCAATATTCACTTGAATTAGGAGAGTACATAAGCTTTGAGATACTTGAATTTATAATAAAAGAATTAAATCCACATTTTAATCTAGCTACAAAAAATAGGCTGGAAATTCTCTTGAAAAATATAGAGAAAGAGATATATAGTGAATTAGTTTCACATGATAATAACAAAGTATAGGCAATATCACATGTATTTAAATGTAGAATAATATAAACCTATACCTACATAATGTGTTGCTATTAATTTGGTAGAATAGCGAGGATCAAGAGACTTGATGATATACAATTTTTAAAAGAGGTGGAATTGTGGAGTGAATATATTTGCAATTTCATCTTTTTATTTTTAACACGCTTTTTGCAATTCAAGATTGATAATAGATCCTTACAGAGGCTTTAAGGCAGCGTAATTCTGTAAAAGAATTTAAATATATTAAAGTTATTTCATGATTAAAATTTTCTGGCGAAGCATTATACAATTAAAAAAAGAGTCATTTATTCCTTTTTGTGGTAAAATCTCCTTAAGGTATATCTTCTATAAATCTAATCTTTTTCACAAGCTTAATTACAATTCTTAATCGTTATTCAGATATTAGAAGAATAATTTAAATATATAATAAGTAAGTTCATTTTTATTATATTGATATAGTTAAATATCCTATTATTTTATTTTTTATAAAACACATCTTTTTTTCATTAACATTTAATGGTATATTGTTTATAGACAATGTTGTGGTAAATTATTGAATTTATAACATCATTTTCAAAAAATAAGAAGGTAGGTATTAAAATGGAGAATGAAAAATATTTACAAGTCGTAGAAGATGAAGAGCTTGAACAATTAGTTGGTGGTATTGGACCTGGTTGGGTTGAAACTATAACTAAAGATTGTCCTTGGAAGATGCCTGTAGCATGCGTCACAATTATGGGACAAACAATTTGTAAAAAATGCCGCTAATAGTTAAAGAGAGTAAGGCGAAAGGCCTTACTCTCTTTAATAATAATGAATTTCTAACTGTTTCTCCTACCTATAAAAAGAAGAGGTTATTATGAAAAATAATTCACATGGAATTTTGAATACAATAGATAATGGGTCTTCTTTAGTAACAAAAGAAGGCCTAGAAAAAAAATTTGGTATCTTTTTAGAGGATTTTTCATGTAATGATATTATTAAGAATGACGAAAACTATAACTTTCAAAAAATAATACAAACATATGTAGTATTCTTTAAAAATATGATTAAAAATAAAATTGATTTTTTTGGAAATGTTGAGAGGGTTTCTGAATCAATAATGTTTGATTTAGAAAGAAGACTATACCAAGTTTTAAGACCATCCTTAATTGTATACATAAATAAACTTAGAGTAGAAAACGTTTTGATAGGAATGGATAGCGGTGAAGAATATAAGTATTTTACAAAGAACTTCTTTCATTTTAAAAGGTTCTATATAAAATTTTTTGAGATATTACCTTTATTAAATGAAAAAATTTTTACAATCATTGAAAATGAAATAAATTATATGATTTGGTTACAAGGAGCTCTTGAAAAAGATCAAAAAGAAATTCATAAAATGTCAGCTTTTAATATTATGCATGTAGAAAAAGTTACTAACCTAGGTGACTATCATAATAATGGAAAGAGAACAATACTTTTAGAAGATAAATTTAATAATAAGGTAATCTTAAAACCAGTTGATTTGAAAAATTCTATCTTATATCATAGTTTAATTAATCAACTGAATAAGGATTTAAATACTAATATCTTTATTCCGCAAGTAGTTAATAAGAGAAATTATGGATATATGGAATATATTAATCATGAATCATGTGAATCTACTGAGCAAATTAAAGATTATTATTATAATTTAGGTGTAGTGCTTTCTGTAATGTATTTGATTAATGGAAGTGACATACATAATGAAAATATCATAGCTAAACAATCCTCACCAGTCATAATTGATTTTGAGACATTAGGAAGTACATTAAATCCAAGTACTACTGAAGAAACCAGTAGTTTTATATTATCTAATTCAGTATTAAATTCTAGAATGTTACCTATAAAGTTTAGTGGAGGTAGAGAGGTAATAAGAGATTACAGTGCCATTGGGAGACTAATGAAGAATTTGGTAAAAACAATTAAAATAAAAAATGAATTTACATCGAATCCTATTGAAATAAAAGAAGAGAAAATAGTAGAAGATACAGTTCAGAATTTACCGTTTTTTAACGGTGATATATACGAGTATGATAATTATATAAAAGATACTATTAAAGGTTTTGAGGATGCATATAATACAGTCTTAAAAAATAAGAAGGAATATGTGTATATATTGAAAAATAGTGTTTCTAAATGGAATTATCGAAAAGTATATCGAAATACAAAAATTTATTCTCTTTTATTAGATAGACTAAATGTTCCAGATCTATTAGAGAATAAATCAAAGACTATAAAGTATTTAAAAAATATACTTGAGAAAAATATCTACTTGGCTACTAGGAAAGATATTATTCAAAAAGAGATAGAGGCACTATTATCTTATGATGTTCCATATTTCTTTAATAAGTATGAATGGGGGGCTTACGAGAGTTTATCAAGTAATGAAATAGATTTAGAAATGAAATTCAAAAAAATTTCATATGCTGACTTTTTATTACAAAGAAAAATCATCGAAATGTCTCTTTCTAATCAAAATGATAATCTATATAAGCTGAATACAGTAAAGGAAACAATTAATTTTCAGACTAATTTACCTACAAATAAAATAAGGGAGGTAATTACAGAGAAAATTCTTGATGGTTGTTATATATCAAAAGACGGTGATGTAGATTTTATTGGATTAAAAACAAATTGGCAAGGGGAGCTCGAGATAAACCATTTGAATAATGGAATATATGATGGGGTATTGGGAATAAGTACATTATTGAGAAATAACGCTGACCCTAATCACATTGAAATTATAAATAAACTCGAACAAAAAGCATTGCAAGAAATACTAAACAGAAATAAAAATAATTATGGTTTTGTAAATGGTGTTAATGCTATCATTTCTTATTATTTAACAAATTTTCCAGAAAAAGCCTATATTGATGAAAAGGTAGTATTGCAAATATTTATGGATATCAACTCTGATATTGAAAAAGGCCGATATAACGATAAACATTTTGATATATTAGGTGGTTCAGCTGGTTTAGTTTTAACTGCAGTTAAGTTCTATCAAGTTAATCCTAAGTATAAAATATTGCTTAAAGTGGCTGAAAATCTCGGCGACTACATTGTCAATAATATGCAAACAAATGACGAATTTTTATATTGGAAAGCTCACGATACTCTAAATTTAGAAGATTCTTTAAAGGGATTTGTTCATGGATTATCAGGTCAACTTCTCGCACTTTATAAGTTAAAAGACATATTAAAAACCAATAAGTACGATAGAGTAATACATGGTATACATAAAAGTGAGAAAATGAGTATCAGTGAATATGAATATACAGACAGCTGGTGTAAAGGGTTTAGTGGAATGGGAATATCAAGAATTAAAATTTTAGAATCATATCAAAATGAAGATATACAATCAGATTTAATCTTTTTTAAAAATCAAATCTTAAGTACGTTACATGTAAACAGTGATTATTGTTTATGTCATGGTTTAATTGGGAAACTAGACTTTTTATTGGAGTTAGAAAATAGAGGTATGTTAGAGCGAAATGAAAAACAAATTGTTATGAAAGTAACAAATAACTTTTTGAATAATTTTGATATAGAAGATTTTAATCCTCATAAAATCGCATTATTTACAGGTTTAGGAAGTATTTTGTATTTTCTGCAAAGGTTAGAAAATAATAAACTAAATAGCATTTTATACTTTAATGCCTAGAATAGGTGATAAATATGTTAAGAAAGAAAATTAAGTTTATACCGCAAATGACCTCTTTTGATTGTGGGCCTAGTTGTCTAGCGATGATTATGCATTATTATGGTTTAGCAGTACAAGCTTCGGAAATTAGAAATAGTAAAATTATCAATAAAAAATCGTCATGGAGTTTGTTGGATATTAAAAAAGTTAGTAAATCGTACGGACTCTCTGCAACTGCATATAGAATAGAAAATCCAGCTGATTTAAAAAGGATACAAAAGCCGATGATAGCATTTTGGGGCTTTAATCATTTTGTAATTATTGAAAGGGTTAAAGAAAATAAATTTTATATTGTAGATCCTAAGGCAGGACCCATGGTAATTGATATAAGAAGTTTTGAAGAGATGTTCTGTAACTATATCTTAGTAATAGAAAACAAAGAAGATATACAGCCAGATATTAAAAGGCGTGAAAAACATATACTACTTAGATATATTGATCATTTTGTATCCCCTAGTCAGATGATTTTACTAGCACTACTAACATTATTAGCACAAATCTCAATTTTTACTTTCCCGTTTATTTTGAAAAAGTTTATGGATATTTTGAATGCTTCAAAGGAAGTGGATGTAAGATATCTATTAATTATATTGGGGAGTTTAATAGTTGTTATAGGGATAAAATCTATAACTTCAATTATAAAAATAAGATTTCAAAAAGAAATTGATAGAAAAAGTACAACAAAAGTTTTTGAGCATATGTTTAATATCCCCATAGAAAAGATTACTTCACGTCATGCAGGAGATTTAAATGTAAGAATTATGAGTCTAGAGTCAATACGAGGATATATTTTAGAAGATCTAATTGAAATGATTATATCAATAGTAGTTATCATTCCATTATTGATGTATCTATTATATACTGAGACTTTTTATACTTTAATATTGATGTTTTTTATTGCTAGTTCCCTATTTATCAATATTTCCTTAGGGAAATTTATATATAATGCTAATTTAGTCGAAACGTATTACCTAGGGGAACATAGAGGTAAAATTAATGAATCATTAAAAGCAATGTATTATGTAAAGGCCACGGGGATTTTTTCTAAAATTAAATCTGTATGGAAAAAAGATTATAATAAATACTTAGATACGGTGCATAAACGAGTGCTAAAACAAAATGCTTTAGAATCATTTAATAGTTCCCTATCAACAATATTTATTATCATAATGCTTGCTGTAGGATTTTATAATTTTAGTAAAGGAGAAGGAGATTTAAGTAATATTTTTTTCTTTATTGCCATATCTAGTATTATATTTTCTCCGGTTTCAACAATTATAGGATCAATTTTAAATTGGAATTCAGTTAAACCAATTTTATTAAGAACTTTAGACATCTTGGAAGAGGAATTGGAGATAGATAGATTTGATACTAAGGTAAACATTCTTAGAGGCTCAATTCAATTTAATAATGTTTCGTTTAGTTTTGATGACAAAAAAATAATAGAAAACTTAAGTTTGAACATTAAAAACAACGAAAGTATTGCTATTGTTGGAGAAAGTGGCAGTGGTAAGTCCACTTTGGCTAATTTATTATTAAAATTGCATACTCCCGATAAGGGGAATATATTAATAGATAATAGAGATATTAAAGATTGGAACAGTGAGGAACTAAGAAAAAAGGTAGGACTAATGACTCAGGATGGAGTTTTATTTAGAGGTAGTTTATCTGAGAATTTATCTTACTTTGATATAAATTATGATCCTACAAAAATCCAGAATGCTATACTTAAATTAAATCTAAGTAATTATATTCAATTTCAAAGTATAAATGATATTTTTATCTCTGAGGGAGGAACAAATTTCTCCGGTGGTCAAAGACAAAGATTAGCTATGTTACGTCTGTTTATGAAAGAATATCCGATTCTTATCTTAGATGAACCAACTAATCATTTAGATAGGGAAACAGCAAATACTGTGATTGAAAATATATTTGCCATGCCATCCACCAAGATTATTATTACTCATGATGAAAATATTTTAGAGCGCGTAGATAAAGTCTATGAACTTACTGATAAAAAATTAGAACAACGAGAAGTATTTTCTAAACCCCAATTGCAAACATTAGGTAAAGGGTAAATAGAATATCTAATAGATCAAGAATTTAATAGATACTTACTTTTATTTGAGAATGAGAAAGTGAGGAACAAAATGAAATTAGCAATCCAAACTAAAAATTTAACTAAGTCTTTTGATAATCAATCCATTGTAAGAAATCTAAACTTATCTGTTCCTGAAGGAAGTTTATATGCTTTTATTGGACCAAATGGTGCAGGGAAAACAACAACAATGCGAATGCTATTAGGATTAATTCCATTAGATAAAGGAACGATATTATTTAATAATAAAGATATCAAAGAATGGAAAGAAGAATTATTTGAAAATGTGGGTTGTTTTATTGATTCACCTACCTACTATCCTAATTTGACAGCATATGAAAATTTAGCCTATGTACAAAAAATGATTAATAAGCCTTTAGATGAAATAGAAAGAGTATTAAAAATTACAGGAATATATAAAGCAAAAGATAAAAAAGTGAAAGATTTTTCCTTAGGAATGAAACAAAGGCTAGGTATTTCCTTTGCTATTCTTAATGATCCTAAAATACTAATTCTTGATGAGCCGACAAATGGATTAGACCCAGAGGGAGTACACGAGATAAGGCGCTTATTACTTCATTTAGTAAAAAATGAGGGGAAGACAATATTTATTTCTAGTCATAATTTAGCTGAAATTGAAATGATAGCAGATCACATAGCATTACTACATAAGGGTAACTTACTCTATGAAGGGAATTTAAACAGTATTATTACTTCTAGAGAATATATTGTTCATGTTAATGACACTACTGCCACAGAAAGGATTTTAAATACAGAGGATATACCTTATAGCCTAGAAAAAGAAGGGGTATTCAAACTAATGATAGATCAAAATAGTGTTCCTAATTTAACCAGAATATTAATTAAAAATGATATAGATATTTTTGAAGTTAGCCCTAAAAAGCTAACATTAGAGGAAGTATTTTTATCTTTAACTAAACAAAAGGAGTTACTATCATAATGCAATTTATCTTTAAAAGTGTGAATAGTGAGATGAGGAAAATTGGTGGGAGAAAATTATTATTATTTTCTTTGTTTTTTTCATTATTATCAAGCTTTTTGTGTATAAGTTATTTTATTTTTAACAAGAATAATCCCGACATATTTCAATCTACGAATCTTATAGCAATTACAGTAAACTTTAATACACTAACATTAAGCATTTTTTCTGCTTGTATGTGGTATTTTATCATTTCTTCTGAAAATAAATATGGCACTTGGGCCATTATTTATACAAAGCCAATTTCAAAGTTTAAATTATTGGTAGCTAAAAATTTATTGTTTATACTGTTTTATTTAATCTTTAATATTTTAAATTTTTCAGTTATGGGTATCTATATTTTTATAAATGGATATGAAATACCTATACTTTATTTTTTGAAAATGTTGATGCTTTGTACAAGTCTATCTTTAGCAATACCATATTCTCAATTACTTTTTCATTTAATTATAAAAAAGGGAATTCTTGCGGCATCCTTGTCAGTTATTTGGATTTTCTTTAGCGTAACATATGGATTATTCCCTGCAGTATTCACAAAGACATTTCCAATATTTTATGCATTGAATATAGTAAGTGACGTAATGATGAAAGAACCAACTATTTTACTATATCTTGCAAGTTCTTCAATCTATATTTTAGGAATTATGTTATTGACTATGAGTTTTAAATATTATACATATGAATAATAAAGGGTGAAATAAGTGGGTATATTAGGTGAATATAAAAAAAGTCTTCATAATGGATTGTATATTCTGTTATTATTGTTTCTGTTGATACCAATAAGTTTTCAAATCTTTCTAACTGTATCACCTCAATTAAAAGATGGAGTTTTCATGCATATAGCGATTCTAAGCCTTTTTTGTAGATTATTTTTACCTATTGCGATAGGTCTATTAGTGTCATTTTCTTTTGTAAACGAATTCAGAAGAAAAGGATATATGTCTGCTATTTATCATGGAATCACTTTAAAAACTATATTAAGTAATAAGTTTTTGTTTTGCTTAATAATTACTTTTGGTTATTTAATATGTGCTTTAGTCATAACTAGTATACCTATAGTATTAACGGTTGATAATCTTGGGACTGTTTATCAAAGATTAATTTTTTCTATACTTTTTATGGTGATTAGCTCTTTAACTATTGTGAATCTACAATTTTTAATAAATATAATATTTTATAAAATTCCGTTACTTTCATTATTAGTAGGGGTTATAGGCGGGTTGGGTAGCTTTTTTATCTCTCATACAAACTATTGGATACTATTTCCTTGGTCATATCCAATTATGAGTCTTTATATCGATAGCATTGAACCAAAACAGTTGTATATTATTCTTATTGTATATCTATTATCATTACTAAGTTGTATATTTATTATTAAAAAATCAATGCAATGGAATTAAAGTTAAAATAAGAAGAGTAGTATTATTAATAATAAAGCGTGTTATAGTTGCTATAAGCTGAATCTCGATACGTTAAGTGGAGGAATAAGACATGTTGATCAAGTACTATTGAATCCAAAGAAGCTAAAATATGAAGAACGTAACTTATGGCTGATAGAATATCTATTAAAAAATTCACCATATGAAAAAAGGTAGCTGTACAAAAGTACAGCTATCTTTTTTTACAAAAACATCCGAATACAAGAACAATCTTAGCGTAAACTTGCGCTTAATGGTACTTGAGAATAAACTGTGAAATTGTTACTATAAGTACCGTGTTTAGAAAATGAGGAAGAAATTGAACCGTTCCAACTTTTGTAGATAGATCCAGATGTATCTGCTCTTAGAAGTACATTTGAAAAGCTAGCTTGGCTAAAAGAATTACGTCCAGTATCTTCAACGCCTTGAACCATTTTTACTGGTTCGTATTGAGAAAATGAGCCATATACAGGCTGATTTTCATATCTAGGAATTCCATTTACATACATAGTAACCGTACCATTGCCGTTATTAATTATTTTAAGGTTTACTCGATCACCATCTTTAATTAATGTATCATATTGTGTGTTCCAATACTTATTGTTTTGACCTGATTCATTATATCCTGAATTAAGAAATACTTTATATCCACTTGGTGTTTTTGAAATACCACCTTCAACTTTAGATGCTCCAATACCTAAATACCAATTTACATATCCATCCTTAACAACAACTGATTTTGGTAGATTTATATCGGCTGCAATTCCAGTATAACTACTATTTGTAACACTTTTTATAGCACCTTCTGTAGCTGCAAAACTTGTAGTTGAAAACATTGATAGAGAAATTAGAAGTGAACCGACTAGATACATCATTTTTTTCTTATTTTTCCTTAATACTTGATTCATTTTTAAATCCCCCTTATTCTTAATTATTAAATTGTATTGAAAGTTGGCCAACTAACTACGACTTACAAACCAAAGATACATTAGGTTTAATTTAATGTATATATTTTCCTGTCATAATTCATTGGAATGTCAAATAAATTAGATGATTCGTATTTATCAATATAGGGGGAGTTGACAGTATGAAGTGTTATGTCTATTTAAAATTAAGAATGCTTTGTTAAAAATAAGATTAAAGCTTACAAATTTGTTGGGTATAATATGTATTACGATTTATTTAGGAGAGATAAATATAGAAGGAAAACAGGGGATTTTTCAAAAGATATATCTCAAATTCTGAGAAATAAAATACAAACAAATGAAATAAATGGATTTTTTGTGTTAAAGAATGTATTGCAATAGTTCGTAGGTGAAGGGAAATACATGATTTAAAAGGCGTGGAATTCCTATATAAAAAGAAGAAAGGGGGTCCAGCTATGGAAAAGACAAGATCAAAGTTAAATAATGCAACTATTGAAGGGGTTATAGAGACATTAAAAGATGAAAATGAATGTTTACGTATGGAAATTGATTATTTAAAAAAGTTAAAGGCCTTCCTTCAAAAAGAGAAGTAATTACAGAACAAGACTAAGTGGAAGTTCTAGTCTATCATTCTACGTACAATTATAGTAACGAGAATAGTCCGAAACAAATCTGTTTCGGTAGTCAATTTGTTTTAAAACAGACCGTCTATAATGGGCGGTCTGTTGTTTGTTATGGTCGGCGACTGCTATTCTTTTACTCATCTTATATTATATTTAGTTTAAGAATTGAGAATAGAAGAATAGGATTAGAAAAATTAATGTTTTGCCAAATAATTTATTGAATAGACTTAAAGGGATAAACAGTTCTCCTATTGTAAGGCTTTTGAGTTTATTCCTGTTTGGTTTTTTTAACAACTCTTTAAATGTTCGAAAGTTTATTTTATTAACGAAAGACCAACTTGGCATAGCTTTTGTATCTGAATCTATTTTGAAAATGATATGAATACTATGTGTATGAAAGCCGCCTATACTTAAAATAAGCATAAATCCTAAAATAATGAACCAAGTCATTTTCTAGCACCTCCTTGCAGTATTTAATATTAAGATATTATTAACGTTGAGGAAGTGTGCTATTGTCCATGAAAAATATTGAGGAATTGTTGAGGGAACGTTGAGAATGTTGCAATGCAATTAATCGTAGCGTAGTTAACTGTGCTTGTTCTGTTTTTTTTGTAAAAAAGGAAAAGAGAACAGTTGCGTAGACTGTTCTCTTAAGGAGCGGAAGTGCTGAACATTTTTTAATGACAATGATTCAAGCTTTCCAATTATAGTGTGTGCAAATAGTTACAATTCATACAATAAGGCAGCTGTAAATTATTCATACATTAAAATTACTTTATTATAGATTGAGTGTATTACAAAGGACAAAGAGCACTTGTCAAAAGTGCTCTTTGTAAGGCATACATTAGGACTAGAAAGAGGCATCATTGACAATCCAAAAGGAGATATCTATATACAACATATGAAGATGATTTGAAAGGGTGACAATAAAAACAAAAAGAGCAGTAAGGAGGTACTATTTGCTCAGCTTCAGGGGAATTTATATTCATATAAATCCTTTTAATATTTTGATGTTTAACAATTCCGTCACAACTATTCCGTAAATGTTAATATTATCTATTAATGGGAGTATTTTTGTGTTATAATTCACTAGGTGAACTATTGTTGTTCCTTTCATCTTTTGATGGATGTATGCCCTTCCTTAATTGTAAATATGTTCGATTTTATTGGTGAAGAGGGAAGAAATCCCTCTTCTTTTTTTGTCTCTTGTAAAGTTCAAAGGTGTCTTTTATCCATAAAAAGGGGAGTAATATGAAATTGACATCAATTTACGTTGTAACTATAATAGTTACAGTTGGTTTCGTAAACTAACTCAAATTTCTATGTTATTGATAGTATATTTTCATTCCTTTTTAAGTGTGACAGTTAGCAACTAACTATAATCCAATAGAGGATTATATTCTATCTCGTATTTAAAGAGTAGATAAGTTGAACCATCCAAATTCAAGATACCCAAATACTAAAAAAACTCCATTTCTCAACTTATCCTTTTTGGAATCCTCAGTATTAAAAATTGTAAACATCTACAAAAAGTTAACAAGACTGTTTTATGTAGAAAGAAATCTTTTAAAAAGGTCATAATATGGATAATAGGTGCACACATTTTAATTAGTAGGACTTGTGCCACTATCAAGCCATTTTTTAATAAAAGTATAGAAAAAATCAAGAAGGTGAGCTTATTGCGTAAACATGTATATGTGCAATTTTATGTATTGATATTGGCTTTAATAGCTTATATAAGCTTTTGCTTTATATTTTTATTTGTTTTTCCGAATCATTATTTCATATCAGATTTTAATATCCGACTATCATCTTTAGTCGTTGAAACTACTGTATTTATCTCATTACTGTATTCTATATTATCCAAAAAAATTAAGTTAGGAGTATTCTGGGTTTGCATTACTATTGCAATAGGGTGTTTTTTGATAGGGAATTTCATATCCGCTTTTCAAGTACTTAATGTAGAATTACCAATACAAAATTTTAATATTTCTGATGTGTTTCTACTGTTTTTCTTATTTTTCTTCCTCTTTGCGTTCTTTTATAAAATCATGATGGAATGTAACAAATGGGAGAAAGCATATTTACTTTGTGATTTATGTATTGTTGTTACTGCTATTTTTACATTAGAGTGGTATTTATTTAATAAACCTTCTGCAAATATCTTATTCTTATCAATTGGAGATGTTTTTCTCTCATTTATTTTTCCGATTATAGATTTATTGCTTCTATTACTTGGATTTACCTTAATCTTTCGACCCGCTATTTTCAATGCAAAAAGTAAATTGTTTATTTTTATCCTAGTATTAACTGGATTGGCTATTACAGACTATCTGTATTTCTACTTACAAGATGATTTGTCAGACCGTTCCGTTATATTATTAAGGTGCTTGTATAGAGTTTTCCTATTATGTATCGCCATTGCTGCTACAATCCCAAAGGATGCTGTTTCTAAAAGAAATTATTTTATTATAAATCCGATATTTGGAAAGAAACTCCTTGTCATATTCCCTTATCTTGCAGTTGCAGTCTTAATTGGCTTTACTTTGAAAGAGCAAACTTCTTCAGCTACATTGATTACGGGGAATTGTATTGCTTTTGTATTTGTACTGATTCGTCATACAATTGTACGAATGCAAAACAAAGATTTAACCGAGACCTTAAAAGTGTTTAATAATCAACTAGAACAAACAGTATCTCAAAGAACAAAGGATTTAATAAACAAATCTAATGATTTGGTAAAAAATCAAGAGAGATTTAAGTCTTTATATGAGTATCATCCAGATCCTATATTAACAATTGATTCAAATGGTATCGTATTAAATATAAACCAGTCTGGAAGTATGTTATTAGGCGGAGACAGTGCTGCATTAATAGGAAAAGAGTGCTTCTCTATTTTTTTAGATGAAGATAAATCTGAATTGGAGGCGGCTATAAAGAAGGGGAGACGATGTAGTTCGTCTTCGTTACAGTTACGTGTAAAAAATAACAATGTGAAGGACATACATTTTTGGTATGTCACAATTGTTCCTATTATGATAGAAGGACAAGCTTTTGGAAGTTATGTAATGGTAAAAGACATAACGAAGATGAAACAGCAACAGGATGAGATAAATTATCTAGCATTCCATGATACGGTGACGGAGATTGGAAATCGAACATTCTTCCAACAAGAATTAGATAGATCCATTAAGCATGCACAAAAATCACAGGATAAGTTTGGACTCCTGTATATTGATTTAAACCGCTTTAAGACTATTAATGATACACTGAGTCATTCGATTGGTGACAGGGTTTTAAAAGAAGTTGCCAAACGTTTTAGGACGTGTCTGTCACCGACTATTCCTCTAGCAAGAATAGGTGGAGATGAGTTTGCGATCATTGTCCATAACCGCACAGAGCAACAGCTATTGGATTTATGTGAAACTCTATTTTCTATAACTGAAGAACCATTTTTAGTTAATCAACATAGTTTTTACTTAACTCTTAGTATAGGAATAGCAGTGTATCCGTTTGGAGGAATAAATACTACTACACTTTTACAACATGCTGATATTGCTATGTATAGTGCAAAAGAAAAAGGTAACAATGCTGTTTGCATGTATGACGAAACATTATCAAAAAAAATAACAAGACGATTGCGATTAGAACAGGATTTACCGAATGCATTAGAAAATAATGAGTTATTTTTATTATATCAACCACAAATTGATAGTAAGACGGGTATCGTTATTGGTGCAGAGGCTTTAATACGTTGGCAACATCCAGAGCTAGGGCTAATTTCACCTTTTGAGTTTATACCTATCGCGGAAGAAACTTCGCAGATTATTTCAATTGGGAAATGGACGTTACAGGAAGCGTGTCGACAACTGAAAGAATGGCATTCAGCGGGCTATGTAAATCTAAAGATGGGGATAAACTTATCAGCTATAGAGTTTGAACAGAAAGGTTTTGTTCAAACAATCATATCTACCATAAAAGAGGTAGGAGTACCTGCCAATTCGATTGATTTGGAATTAACAGAGCGAATAGCAATGGTAGATGAAAAAGAAACCTTATCGAAGTTAAAAGCATTGAAATCATATGGTGTACATTTATCAATTGACGATTTTGGTACAGGATATTCCTCATTAGCGTATCTTTCTTTGTATCCAATTGATACCTTGAAAATTCCAAGAGAATTTGTTAACAGGATCGGAACTTCTACGGATGGAAATGAAATTATACAAACCATTATTTCACTAGCACATACTTTAAACATGAAAGTGATCGCAGAAGGGGTAGAAACGAAGGAACAATTAACAGTGTTACAGCGTAATGCATGTTATCTAATTCAGGGGTATTACTACAGTAAACCTGTAAATGAAGATGAATTTATCGATTTTTTAAGTACAATGCGATTTAAGTAAGTAAAAAATCTTTATATGTTATGAGATAAAGTGAAAAGACGTTCTATCTATATGGAGTAGAACGTCTTTCTTATGTTTATTTTCAATAGTTATGCAGCTATGTTTCAGCCTTTAAGGAGTACCGCCCAATTCCCATCAACCTAAGGTGTTTTAATTATTCCCATAACGAAAATTTCAACTTTTTACAATTATTCATGAAAATTAGGCTCAATTCTTTAGTTTTGGACAACAATCAATTTCTTAAGTGGATGGTGATGGGGATTTTCCTATTTTTAAATAAAACGGACTGATATTAAAAAAAGAAAAACTTACGTGAAATTAAAGTTAGATAATCTTGGATTGATGGGGATCTAAAAGCAAAAATGCTCAAGATCAAACAGGTCAATAATGTGCTATAATCTCATGTGTTGAGGTATCGATAGGAAAAAGATATCAGGCACATTAAATTAGAAAAGGAGAAGGAAGGATATGCCACTTATTGTTGACAGAGAACAGGTACGGCAAGAAATACTGCATGCACTTCAGCAATGTTTAGAGGAAAAGCCTCTTCTAAAGGTTTCTATGCGAGATATCGCAGCAAAGGCCAAAATTGCTCATTCAAAAATCAACTATTATTTTAATACAAAAGAGAAACTTCTACTGGCTTATATCGAATTTTTTGCTATTTCATATAAAACGGAGATTGAGCATTGGTACATAAAGTATAAACAAAATAACGCCAATCTCAACGAAAGTTCACAAACGATAGTAAAACATTTCATTAAAGATATGGTTTTGATAAGTCATCAAAACCAATCGTGGGCTTTCACGCAAATAAGCACTATGGGTCAATACAATACGGAAATAAGGTCTGCAATCAAAAATGTTTATAACGATTGGAGAGAGTCCATCATACGTGTTTTGGAAGAGATTTATCGAGGCGAGGATGGCCACATGGTATATAAGGCAGAAGCAGTTTTAATCATTATCGATGGGCTTCTTATTTATTCACTTCACGAAAAGATAGATGAGTCAAGAATAGATGCTGTGCTAGCAAATATTACGCTTTGATTTTTTTATTATTCAAAAAACTTTGACAAAATTTGATGTGAGTAATATGATTTATTTAGTCCAAGCGGACTAAATAAATCATATTGGAGGTCGATTATGTCAAAAATTACTGTAGTTGGTTGTGGTGTTATGGGAAGCGCTCTGATTCGCGCGTTTATGAAAGCAGGTCATACTATTACCATTGTCGATAAAAATCCCACGGTAGCCAAGCCATTTGTAGCTGAAGGAGCTACGTTTAAATTATCATTGGATGAAGCTCTAGATTGCGATTTCGTTCTGTTAAACTTACCAGATCATAAGATAGCAATGCAGGTTATTGAACAATGCAAATCGAAAGCTATCAAAGGAAAAATAATTGTAAACACTACTACAACAACCCCAACTCAAGCCCAAATTTTTGAGCAAATGATTAAAGACAGAGGCGCTATCGCCCTTGAAAGTGTGATTATTTGTTATCCTCACGATATTGGCACACATCGCGCATATCTTGTATATTCTGGCCCCAAGGAGGCTTTTGACCAAATTGAAGATCAACTTTCGGCACTTTCTTCGCCACATTTTGTTGGGACAGACATTCGC
Organism: Bacillus cereus group sp. MYBKT14-1; assembly: GCF_051915185.1. NCBI lineage: Bacteria > Bacillati > Bacillota > Bacilli > Caryophanales > Bacillaceae > Bacillus > Bacillus cereus group sp. MYBKT14-1. The sequence continues at coordinate 75,216 of NZ_JBQAEF010000015.1, forward strand.
TTTGCAGAAATAATTGAGATGAGCACGTCAGCTCTGCAATTTGGTCTTTATTGGTTTGCCCTACTAGGTTCAGCGCTTTGTATACGAAACAAATTACCTATCTCCGAGTATTGCAAACATATTAAGGCAGCACTTCCAGTGGTGGGTCACCAACTGGTTACCCACTTGCCTGATAATCTAGAAAATTACACTGGCAAATTCCAAGATGCTATCGTCGCATCTTTGGATGTTCATACGCATGGACTCCAAACGGTAATGAAAACATTAGAGGATAATAACATTGATACCAGTGTATGTGAAGTTATGGAAAATCAGATGAAAGCAGGTATTGATGCAGGATATGGAAAATGTGATTTTGAAGCAGCAATTACCCAATTATTGAAATAAAGAATCTTCTTTAATCATCCTTGATTTTACATACATGATTCAACCTGAGACTAAAAATAAAATACTAACTACTGTATAATAATTGATTAATTGCAGCGATACCTACTATCAAAAAGTTAACTGAATTGGTGATGATTTATACTTTAGAGATGATTGTGTTATAATCTCGCTAAATTGCTATTAATCTAACGAAATTAAATTATCCTCAAATGAAAAATACGCTATTCTTTCCTATAATTCTACAGAAAGGATAACGTATTTTTGCTTTATGGGTAGTGTAAAACCTTAGATTGATAGCGATGTGATAATGCCCTTTTTTTAGACTCATGCTATCAGTATGTCCAAGATTAGGAGATTACTTGTAAGAGTCCTGGGATGACTGCAACCGTGCTGTGTTATACTTCTAAAGTACTGATATTTCATGTAGGACTTATAGATGTCGGTTTGACATATGAAATGTAAAATCAATCCGTTATTTTTAAGGTTCAGACTACCATTATTTAAACTAACATTCACACTAAAAGAAGTACAAGGAGGAAGGTATATCTATTAAAACAGTGAGGTATACCAAATTAGAAATGAACATTAAATTTAATAAAAAAGTAGTAGCATTCACGGCAGGATTAACGGTATTATCTTCACCATTGGTATCGTTTGCAGAGGAACAACAATTAGTAAACAATAAGCAACCTACAAACGTTCAAGAACAAAGTAAAACAACATCAGATGAACAAGCTTTAAAAAGTATTGAAGCTAGTTTTGAAGGGGTAGATGGACGTGGTGGAGGTACTGTCGACAATAAGAAAGTAGATAGTCTTCAACGTTCAGAAGGTATTCATGAAGAAACGGGTACACTAACTGTTCCTAACAATTCAAACAGAACAAAACGTAGTCTGTCTCCCATATCACCTAGCACCTCTAGTACAATAAATGGTGTTCCATTCACTGAATGGATTGTTCCAGCAGGTAACGATAATATTCGTCCTCAAAACTATATGAATCCAAAGTACATTACAATTCATGAGACTGATAATACAAGTGTAGGAGCAGGTGCTAGAAACCACGCCCAATACCTATATAACCAAGCAGTAGGCAACACAGACCGAGCTGCATCGTGGCATTTTACAGTAGACGATAAAGAAATTTATCAACATCTACCATTAAACGAGAACGGATGGCACGCAGGAGACGGTGATGGTCCAGGTAATAGAGAATCTATTGCAATTGAAATCGCAGTTAACAGTGACGGTAACTATAGTAAAGCGGTAGATAATGCTAAGAAACTTGTAGCTTATTTAATGAAAGAAACTGGTGTACCGTTAAATAACATTGTAAAACACCAAAAATGGAGTGGTAAAATCTGCCCTGCTAATATGATTAATAATGGACAATGGGATGCATTCGTAAATGGTGTTGGTGGGTATTATAATAATCTTTATCAACCAAAAGATGACATTACTGGAGGTTGGTATGAAGAAGCTATACGAGAGTTAAATAGAAGGGGTATTATGATAGGGGAAGGAAACGGAGTTTTCGCACCTAATAGAGCGATAACAAGAGCCGAATTTGCTCAACTAATCTCTAAATCTCTAAACCTGCCAGCTGGAGATACTTCATTTAAAGACCTAAACGATGCAAACTCAACTTTACGAGATGGTATTAAACGTGCTGCAAGTGCAGGTATCATTCAAGGTAGAGGAGATGGTTATTTTGACCCAAACACACCTATTACAAGAGAAGAATCAGCAATTATTGTAAACAAGGCTTTACAGTATAAAGGTATATGGGGACCAGTTGTAAACCTACCATTCTCAGACACAGACCAAATTATTTATAAAGAAGACGTACAAAGACTGTATGGCCTAGGTATTGTAAGAGGTAAGGGTGACAATCAATACGACCCTAAAGGAACAACAACTCGTGGTGAAACAGCAACATTCATTCTAAATATGCTACAAGTAATTGAAAATGGTAGTGTTGAAAAGGTAATTGGAACGGCTCAAATTAATGGTATTGGCGTAAATGTTCGAAGCGGATCGGGTACAAACTATTCTATTGTTAGAAAGACAAGTAAAGGCGAAAAAGTTACAGTATATGAAGAAGAGAACGGCTGGCTAAGAATTGGAACAGGGCAGTGGATTTATTATGACTCTAGTTATATCGACTATAACAGATTATAAAAGACTTAATAGTTAAAAGAACAAGTCATATTTGGATATATAACTTACTCTCAGGTTGTGAAGAAGACTTTCTCCACAACCTGTTTTTGTGTCTGGCCCCTCTATTACCTATCAATATTGATAAAAAGGGGAGAAGGAGAGATTCATTATGGTGCTGGTATTGGGAAATCATCGTAATTAGCGTGTACGCAATTAAAGGCTAAGGTTTTTCTGATAATTAAGTGAAGGTCACTATACGTACCCATCCAGCTCATATTTTGAAATATTTTAAAACGAAAAAATGAGCTGGATGGGTAAAAGTTAGCACAAAATTTCGTTCTGAGGGTACTATAAAACCTTCGCTTGATAGAAAAGAGATAACATTAACTTTGTTGCCTAGAATTGCTCGTGCTAGATGTGGGTAGATTCAAAATTTATAGGCTTTATTAATCATCATTTGATTCACCTTCATTTTGTTAGGTGTCTCCTTGGTTAAAATGATAAAAAATGCAAAAAGAACTTGTAGGCATCACTACAAGTTCTTTTTTAGATAATATAAAAAGGTGAAACAAACTATCTCATTACTCGTAACAGGGAAACTATCTTACTTAAGGCTTGGTTTCATTATATAACAAATATTAACATGCAGCGTTTTAATGTGTGAAAATTACGTGAATTAGCAAAAGAAATTTCATCTCTATTCGTTAAGAATTCCACTTATTCGTTTTTTAACACCTTTAAATCAACGTTGAATAGATTAACAATATTTGCTAAAATAATATTATAATAATTAAATATACAGTAATTTATATAATAGAAAGATAAAAAATTTACATATCACTAATTGAACGCTTAGCCGTTGATTAATGGAGTAAGGTAAATAACGAAGTACATTTAATATACAATTCTTTCCGCAGCATAAGATACGTAATTAAGACATTTGATAGAAATAGAGTGCGAATAATGAGAAAGATGCTGACTTGTGGGTTACATTAATCAACTTGAAATGTTATAGGGGTGTACAAGTACTACAGCCAAAAAGTGATCTGTAATGAATATCGAAGAGGCTGACGCAAAGTTATATGTGAGTCTATGTGCGAAGGGAAAGGATAACGTTTATAGGAGGAAGCATGAGGGGGCAATTTAATATATGTAACGGGGGAATAATATTATGAAATTTAATACGAAATTATTAAAGAAATTACTTGTATTAAGTGCAACGTCTGTATCAATTTTCAGTGCCTGCTCTGCAAAGGAAGATGGGGATTACAAGCCATATAAGGAACAAGACTCTATAGAAGTCGCAAAGGTCGAAGAGGAGAAGTCTAATCCCCCTAAGATTATAGAGAAGAAGTCCACTCTGCCTAAGGTCAAAGAGGATACAGAAGAACCTAAGAAGAAAAAAAAGGTACAACAAGTGGAGGAATCTAAGAATAAAGATGAGGAAATTAATGACAAATATCCGCATTATAAAGATGTACATGATGACGCATCAACAGTATCACTAGAACAGTATAATCAAATCAAGGTTGGAATGTCTGCGGACAAAGTTATAGAGATAGCAGGAAAGCCTGGATCCAGCGAAACAACTAAATTGTTCTCTATCTACATATATTTAGGTCACGGTGGACACGGTTCGATGACAATAAAGTTTGATTCTAATAGAAATGTAACGAACAAAGAGCAAGATGGTCTTAGTAATACTGTAGTTAAAGAGGAGAAGGCGAACAAAGAACATGAAGACCCTAATCCTGAATCTGTTAAGAAATCTAGTGCTATAATTCCAAACGATTTTTGCGGACATGGACATGACGAAACGAAGGAGCTAGCGCACGACTGTGAAAAAATTACTGGTAAGAAGGCATATAGAAGATATCAACTACAACAAAAGAGAGAAGAGCGAAAAAGACAAATTAGGGGCGAAGAACAGGAATTAATTGATTACGATCAAATTAGAGCTGTTAACAAAGAAAGGCAGCGTATGTACGAAGAAATACAAGAGTGAGATGAAGAAAAAGAGTGTAAAGTGTAAACTAAAAAAGCTAAATAGTACGAGGAGTATATTTCATAGATAGGAATTTGAATTATTGAAAAATCAAAATATGGAAGATTAAATAAAAGACGCTAGTTGGCGTCTTTTATTTATCATTATTAGTAAAACTTCACTGGTGATTACTATTAATATTATAATATTTGATCTTGGAATTAACTTATTAGATAATGCTATTGATTGTATAACATCTGACAAATGACTAAAGATAATAAAAAAATTCTTGATACAAAAATCTAAATTGTATAATATATAGGTATATTGTTATTTGTTGAATTCCGTTTATTCCCACGCCTTATGTGTTGTGGTTGAGTTGCAGAAGCAAGTTGTGTTCTTGTTTCAATTTTGAAAGGGCTTCTTTGAGCCGATTAGTGCATATATAGCTTATTTTGTTATGCACATTTTTAATCGACTTGAAGAAGTCCTTTTTATGTTGTTTTCAAGTTGCAGGTGGGATTATTTATGATTCATAACAAAATGAAATAAAATAATGTTTGAATAGTATTAGTTGATCTAAAAGAGTAATCTAAAGAGCCGGATGATATATTGATTGATATAGATAAGTTATTAGGGAGTGCAAATGAAGAACTACGATATAAATCATGTGATGGTAGTTTATACAGGGGAAAAGGAAGAACTAAGTGATATGAATACTTGGAGCTTCCTTTTTTATTGCAGTTAGAAATCTGGTAGATGATTATGCATATAAAAATGATTTAGCGGAAAAATTTTATTTAATTTCAATACATAGAAGAAAAAGGAAAAAACAAATTCGTAAAGGGCTAGTTTAAGTACGATTCATTTAAATAATTGAGAGGGGAAATGTATTGGTGAAACGTCTTGTTTCTTGCTGGCCAAGGGAATGCAGGATGATTAGTAAGGAGTAAGAGCGTATTACTACTCTCACAAAGGAAATTACATTAGAAAAGGGTCTGTCAGTGTTTACAATTTATTTGTTACATCGGTCTAAAAGAATTTGGATGGAGAAGTAAATGCTAAGTGAGAACATGAATGACATTTCTAAAACTTGAACAATTGTGCTTTTTGTTAATAGTGAAAATCAGAAGTAGAAGAGGCACAAGCGTTAAAGTGGACTGCAAAAGTGACAGAAAGAGAACAAGGATTAACATTATTTATAAAGATATCTAATAAGAAGTGCTATCGGATTTATACAGAAGGAGGGATAATACCAGAAAATATATGAATGTATATAAAATTTGAGGTGAATCCACCTATTTTCTATACATTAGTTGAATCAAATAATAGATGACTAGGGAGTGTATAACATCCATTTCCCAGTTAAATTTTCTTAGATAAATAGCATGAAATACAGTATGTTCTCACTCATTTGTATAAGGATAAAATAGCCTTTTATTTTTATGCAAATGAGTGAAACAGAACGATTCACCATATAAGAATATTCGACTATAATGAAACACTGTACGTCATTGTAATATTAAGATGTTTTAAGATTAAAGTGATTATTAGTCATAAAATATGAGTTTCGAGACCTCAGCAAAATATTGCAATGCTTTATATACATGAGATTGTAAAAATTATTTTATTAAAATTACTGGAGGCTGATGAAATATGATAATAGATCATATAAGCAACAATGTAGTAAAAAAATTGGAACAAACGGTGCGCTATGAAAAGAAACAGGTACAGGTATTACGTGTAAGTAAAAGTAGTTCTAATATGCACGCTTACATGATTTTCCCAGAATTCTCAGAGGTTAAAATTTCAAATACTGAACTGGATGAATATATAGAAAATCTATCAACAAGTCTGAAATATGTCATTGATCGCAAGTTAAATCAACAAGAAATTGAAAAACAAAATCATTCTTTCATTATGACGTGCGCAGTTGAGGAAGATGGTGTTATAGATGATGAAACGATTCATTTTAATACGACGTATGTTAAGCCACCTACACTTGCGAGTAAGGTATTTAAGCTAGTGTGTGGTTTAGGAAATCGTTTGAATAGCTTAAAAGAGTTACATATAACAGTATTAAATAATAATATTAATCGAATTGAAATAGAGTTTTATAATGAAAATGAAACATATGTAGCAGTAGAAAAAGAAGAAATTGCAAATGCGATTATGGGGGCATATACAAAAGCCAATATCTATTATTCCGCAGATCTCCGTTATGTTGCAGAAGGAAATGAAATCAAATTAAAGAGCATTAAGCCAAAATTAGCGGGTGATGTGTTGTGAAGCGAGAAAAAGGGATGATTGGAGTTTTATGTACATTTGTTTTTATGATCCTAGTACTCATACCTTTACATACAGCTCATGCATCTGTAAAAGTGGATTTTAATGAATTGAAAGGAAATGATGTTTCTTCATCTTTTAACGAAGGATTAAACAATCGAACAAAAACGACAGAGAAAGACGATTCATTTGGGTCATCAATTATACAAAAAGTTGAGGGTATGTATGCACCAGCTTTTAAAGTAGGGGTAAATATCTTTTCTATCTCTTTCATATTAGGTGTTATTGTCATGGTTATGGCGTTAATTACAAAGAATGGTCAATGGATGAAATGGGCAACAGGGAGTATGATTTTCTCGTTCGTTAGTATGATGACAATGAGATTAAGTGTATATTTCTTATTTAGTTCGGATGTATTTTCGTTTATGAACATTTTCACGGATTTTTTAGACCTGTTTAAAGCAACAGCACTTATTTTTACACCCTTTATGTTAATTGCAGGAATTCGTTTACGAAGAATTCATGAGAGTACAAAACAACCTGAGTATTATCGTTGGTCTAATCGCGTTATAACGGGATCTTGTTTACTATGTATGTTAGCCTTACTGGCTCCATGGTTATTTGCGAATATGTAAAGAAATATATATAGATGCAAAAGGTACTGAATGTTCATTCAGTACCTTTTATCTACCCATCTGATTTTTCCTTTCGTATTCTGCAAATATCTCCTCTGATATAGGGGATAATTCGTTCGATTTTTAATCGTTTTTTGTTGTAAAGGATTTCTATTTGTAGAATGAACACTCCTTGTAGTAGAGCTGGTATGCCTACAAAACAGACGAGGAAGATAGAAACTAAAATAATATTTAACTTAGAAAAGTATTTCACCTGTTTAAAAATGCCTTAATTTATTTTGAAAGGATTGCTTGTTTTGAAAAGAAATCAAGAATATGCCGCTTTACGAAATTCTATCTTGATAGGTTGGCTGCTCACAATTATCGCTATGGGCCTATCTATCTTTTTTTCTTCTATTGTATATTTACTAATTGGATGTTTCATTTTGTCATTGAAATATGGATTAATGGGCACTGTAAAAAATGTAGAAAAGCGTTTGCCAACCTGGGCTAATTTTGGAGTAATTGAAAAGCCAGTGAATCGGAGGGTGACAAGACCGTTTCAATTTCGGGGCGGACTCATTGTTTCATTAGCATTAGGATTCATAGAGATGGTGATAAAAGGTTTATGTATCTCATATTATATTTTAGGATTAGAAACTCATGTATATCGTTTAATGCGTAGAAATACAAGAGTGTGAAAAGGAGGCTTATATTATGAAAGTATTAATATTTGAATTAATTCTAATTGTGCTTCTGATACCGATAAATATTATGGTAAAAAAACATGTACCAAAATGGAAAGGGAAAGCCGGAGAAAAGATGATAAAACGTAAATTAAGCAAATTAGATCACGAAAGGTATCGGGTGTTACATGATGTGACGGTTCATACAGAGTATGGTGATACAACTCAAATTGACCATATTGTAATCGCAGAAACAGGTATATTTGTTATAGAGACGAAGAACTATGAGGGCTGGATCTATGGAAGTGAGAAGGCAGCAAGATGGACACAAGGTATTTTTAGAAAGAAACACTCTTTTCAAAATCCATTTCGACAAAACTATAAACACATGAAAGCAATTGAATGGGTGATGGAACAGCAGCTGCCGTGTATTTCTATTGCAGTGTTTCATCCAAAATGCAGCCTAAAAAGAGTAAATGTTCATTCTAAAGATAAACATGTCCTATATTATAACGATCTAAAAAAATGTATCGAATCCTATATTGATGTGAAATTAACAAAAGACGAGGTCGAGCATATTTACCAAACTATTTTGCAAGCAAATATTACTCATAAAAATAATGAAAATAAACAAGTGAAGTATTTACAGAATAAGTTCGCTAAACAATAAGAAACGGAGAAAGGAACAATGTTATATATAATAGGATTTTTGGTAATCATCGTAGTAGTTATTCGTCTTAACGTGAAGTATTACCAGTTAAAAGGTAACCCAAAAGATTTTGTGATGAAAAAGAAGGATTAAGGATTTATTTTAGAAATAGAGGTAATAGAATACATATAGTATTTTAGCCATCATCAAAGGTCATAAGAACCGTTTTACGATCGATAAATACATACATTACTATATTTTATTAATGAATTTAAGTGATAAAATAAATAAAAATAAACAGGAGGTTTAGTTGTGAAAGAAGTGTTAGATGTAGAAACGTATTTAAAGAAAATGAAGAATCAGAAAATAAATTATGATAAAGTATTAAGAAAAATGATTAATGATTGGGAAGCAAGGAACGAAAGACCAAAGGTGTTACTTCATTCATGCTGTGCTCCTTGTAGTACTGCTTCTTTAGAATTTCTTGCAGAACATGCAGATATTACGATTTTTTTCTCGAATTCGAATATCCATCCGAAAAGTGAGTACATGCGACGCTCTAATGAACAAAAGATCTTTGTAGAAAAGTTCAATGATCGTACTGGGCACACAGTAGGATTTCTTGAGGATGACTACCGTTCAAATGTATTTTTTAAAATGGTAAAAGAAGAAGGTTTGGCAGAAGAGCCAGAAGGCGGGCTTCGTTGTTCAGCTTGTTTTGATATGAGATTGGATCGTTCAGCTGAGGTAGCACAAGAAAAAGGTTTTGATTACTTTGGGAGTGCCATTACTCTTTCTAAAAATAAAAATAGTCAATTAATAAATGAACTTGGAATCGGTGTGCAAAAAAATTATGATCCGCGTTATTTACCAAGTGATTTCAAAAAAAGTAATGGATATCAACGTTCAATTGAAATGTGTAATGAATATGATGTTTTCCGTCAGTGTTATTGTGGATGTTCATTTGCAGCAGAGAAACAAGGTATAGATTTACGAACGGTGAACAAAGATGCAATAAATTATCTAAAAGAAAATAATCTTAGTTTGAAAAAAGAGATTTAATGGAGAAAAATTTGCTTTAAAATTAACCTGTGATCTACAAAAGAAACGCAATATGTTTCTAAATGATAAACGTAAAAAGCTAAAATAGTTCTGGAATAACTCCTTACTAGTTAAAGTTCTAGAGAAGAAAAAAACAGTAAGGAGTGTTTTCTTAATCTCGCATTGCCCCTGCCTCTCGGGAAGTCATTGCTCCTTGTCCTGCTCTTACATCATTTTGAATTTCTTGTTTCACTTTTTGTGCATCTGTTTCAGCAAAATCTGGTTTCATAACAGAACCAGGACTTTTTATAGATTTTTTACGATCTTGCATACAAACCCTCCTCGATTTAACATTTAACAATCTTATTATTTACAAAAATACACTCGGTATACTCCGAGTAGTATAATGTTTATTGAAGAAAAAATTGATTACTATAAGGTGGTAGAGGAACATAGGGAATAACAATCTTCCATTAATATCTCTCTCAAAAGTTTAGAGAAATATCTGAGGGGAAAACGCCTTTCTCTCTGTGGAAATATAAAGGAAGAATAGTGTTTTTTAATTTTGGATACAATAGTCTAATTATGCAAATAACCACTTGTTAAGGTTATTAGTAAAAGTGGGATCCAAGAATGACTAAATAGGGAATCTAATAGATGGATATGGAAAAATTTAATTCAATATAATAAAAAACCTTTATTTAAGGCAATTAGACTTGCTTTAAATAAAGGTTCCATCAACAAATCACTATCAATTGTTAGTTTAAAACCAAATTGAAGTGTATATATTTTATTGGGAAATCGCTTTATAGACATCAAGCAAACCATTACCAAAAAAACTTTTATTAGTAGGGGTATCATTGCTAACTCCATTTTTATAAAGATATCTCACGGCCTTATCTGGATTTTTTTTAAAATTATTTTTATCAATAATTAATGCTAAAGCACCTGACACTTTTGGAGCGGCAAGTGAAACCCCTATAGAGAGAGCATAGCCACCACCAGGGGCGGTAGTTAATATTAGTTCTTTTAACATTAACTTATTTTTTACCCACTGTTCTAAACCATATTGCTGAAATAATCTATTATCTCCTCCAGGTGCAGCAATATCTATAAAACTTTCACCATAATTTGAAAATAAGGAGAGTAATTTAGATGGACCAACAGATGAAACTGTTACTATATTTGGCAACTCAGCAGGAACATCTAATACTTCTCCAGTAAATGTTATCCCAGTATTTTTATTTTTTTTTCTGAAAAAATCATTCATTTCCTGCTTGTTAGTAACATCAAGAGCATCATTACCAGCCGCAGCAACTATAATACTTCCCTTTGATTTAGCATATTTAATGGCTTTTCTATAAGCTTTAATTTCGGATAATTCCTCACTAGATTCACCGTCTGAAGAAGATACTATACCATTGATGAGGTATTCGCCTAAACTTAAATTGATAACATCAACATTATCTTTCGCAGCTTCAACTATGGCTTTAATAACCCAAATAGCCTCACCTGCTCCATTACCAAACACTCTATACATTTTAATTCCAATACCAGGAGCAACCCCTTTCATAAAACCATTAGCTGCAACCTGTCCAGCAGTAAAAGTTCCATGTCCTCTTAGATCTATTAGGCGATTTAATTCACCTGTTTCTTGAGATTCTTGCTCTCTAAATCCGCCTTTAGGTACTAAATTTTTAGATCCAGGTGAAATGTTATCTTTTAAATCAGGATGATTTATATCAATGCCTGAATCAATGATACCAACAGTTACATTTTTAGTTCCTGGATATAGTCTATAGCTATCACCATTATGGGTTACTTGTTGCATATCCCATTGATTCTCCCATATTTCATTTAAGGGTAGAGGGGAAGAGACATTGGTTGCTACTTCTCTTGAATTAAACGATTGTAATGACTTATTATATGAATCTATATTAGGATCCGAATGAACAATATTCATTGCTTTTTCGGTAGCTTTCACTTGTATAACACCAATCTCTGGGACACTATAGACTACTTGCATATCATATTTTTGAAACTTACTAGCTAGTTTTTGGTTATTTTCATAATTCTTCAACATTATAGTGTAATATTGTGATTTACTTTCAGCATGAACTGTAGTAATAGGTATGAAAGTTCCGGAAATCAAGTTAATTAACAAAAGGAATTTAATTATTTTTTTCATAAAATCACCTCTTGATATATTATGTATAATCCTTAGTTTACTAAATCGTTAATGAAAAGAGATGTTAAGGGAATTAGTGATTTGAAAAATTTATTCACTTTGATATCGATAAAATGTATTTTAGGAATAAGTTCATTAGAGAAGAGAATTAAATAAAAGGGAATGAGTAATTAAATATATAAAGTATTTAATTACTCATTCCTATGATTTCAAATTTAAATTATAAATCTTTTTTTGCATATACTTTCAGAGATATTATCATTGATATAAAACCAATAATAATTGAGATGAAACAAGGCATCCATGTTAGGACAGTTGGTGAGAATGGAAAAATACTTTTGAAATCAATATCACTTGATTGTAGTCCCCTTATAAGAGTAGGAGCAACAAAAGGTATTAAAAAAGCAGTTAAAAGTGATATGATTTTGGTTTTGTCATAACCAAATTTAAACTGAACAGGAAGTAGTACACCAAATAAAATACTTAGAGTTAAAAAAGTTATTCCAAGAGCGCTAGCGCTCAGGCTTTCTATACCCGATGGTGCGACAACTGAAATGATTATACGGATAATAGCTGCACAAATAAAAATTACAAAAAGAAAAAGGTACTTCGCTTTTACAAATGCGCTTCGTGTGTATGGGGTAGCACAAAGTAAAGCCGCTCCCTTGTACTGATCCTCAAATTTGGATACCGTTCCGAACAAAATATATTCCATCAAAATAACGGTTAAAAGAAAGCTAACAAGACCGCCATCGTTTAATTGTAATTGTGAAGAAAGATAAATAGGAGCTATAGCAGCAAAAACGAGTAAGATTAGAAAATATTTTTTGACTAACAAAAAGTCTTTCATCACTAGGTTAATTAACATGGATGTTCCCCCCAATATATGAAAGCATAATCTCCTCAATAGTTGGTCTTTCTATTAATACATCAGGCATGAGTCGACGTACATCATCTTTTTTATTAGTAATCCCTTCAAATCCATAGTGAGTTTGATGTAAATTTAAAAAAAGAGGTCTTGTTTGTTTATTAATTAAGCGGTTGTCGCCCTTTACCAATGCATGTGTATCTATTAAAACATCTTTTTCATCATTTACTAAAACTTTCCCATCATCAATTAAAATAATCATATCAGCAATTTTATCTAAATCAGATGTAATATGAGTGGAAAAAAATACGCTTTTCCCCGGCTCTTTCATGAAATCAAGGAGAATATCCATTAATTCACTCCGTACTAATGGATCCAAGCCACTTGTTGGTTCATCCATTATTAATAGATCTGCATGATGGGATAGGGCTAATGCAACTGCAAATTTCATTCGCATTCCTTTGGATAGAGTAGAGATTTTTTGTTCTAGATTTAAGTTAAACTTTTTAATATAATTTTGGAAAACTGTTTCATCCCATTCAGTGTAGGATGGAGCAATAACATTTTTCATTTCCTTTACTGTTAATTCATCATAAAAATAGCCCTCGTCTAGCACAATACCAATTTTGTTTTTAGACTTTCTTTCATGCTTATCCATATCTTTTCCTAGAAAATTAATTTTCCCAGAATCTTTTAAAATAAGACCCAAAATCGCTTTAATTGTAGTGGTCTTTCCAGAACCATTTGTACCGATAAATCCTGTTATACAGTCTGTATTAAGTGAAAAGGTAACATCTTTTAACGAAAAATTTCCGTAAGATTTATTTAAATTATTTACTTCTAACACAACATTCATTTTTCATTCTCCTCCTCTAAAATTAAATCTAAAATTGAATGGAGATCATCTGCATGAATACCTATACTACGAGCCATTTGACAAACTTCAGTAAGTTTAACTTCTACCATCCGGCGTTTGGACTCCATTAACAACTCTAAATTTGTAGGAGCTACATAGGTCCCTTTTCCAACCTTTGTAATAATAAAGCCTTCTGTTTCTAATTCTGCATAAACTCTTTTTGTAGTAAGTACACTTACATGTAAGTCGTTAGCAAGTGAGCGGATTGATGGTAATTGTTCACCCTCTTTTAATTCATTGTTAAATATGGATTCCTTAATTTGCTCCTTTATCTGTTGATATAAAGGCAGACTTGATACATTACTTAAGACTATTTTCATTAAACAACCTCTCTATCGATGAGTGTTATGTTATGTAATGCACACCATACACACCATACACAGTTAACATTATAAATTATAAAAAGCAGTTTAACAAGATATACTGCGATTAAATAACTTTTCATAAATAAAATTTTTAGTATCAGTTAATAAAGATATTTGTTATTTTAAATAAACCAAAAAGAAAGTTTTGTAAATATATGTCACAAAATATTAAAGAAACACACACAAAATGTTTGAAATTTTTTGATTGTTTTTAGAAAACATAGGGAGTTATACTTTAGTCGCACCACACAATACAGAAAAGGGGGTAGGTCAAATGGAAACACCAGTAGTACAACCAAGGGACTGGACTTGTTGGAGTTGTTTAGTATGTGCAGCATGTTCTGTGGAATTATTAAATTTAGTTACTGCGGCAACAGGGGCTAGTACTGCAAGCTAATATCCTTTCAGAAGTTTTTTGGTTAAAAGCACTAAGAGAATGAGCACTTTTGGTCAAATTAGACTTTCTAGGAGAAAAATAAATAATCAAAAAGGAGATGTTCTAAATGGAAACACCAGTAGTACAACCAAGGGATTGGACTTGTTGGAGTTGCTTAGTATGTGCAGCATGTTCTGTGGAATTATTAAATTTAGTTACTGCGGCAACAGGGGCTAGTACTGCAAGCTAATATCCTTTTAGAAGTTTTTTGGTTAAAGGCACTAAGAGAATGAGCACTTTTGGTCAAATGAATTTTCTAGAAGAAAAATAAATAACCAAAAAGGAGATGTTCTAAATGGAAACACCAGTAGTACAACCAAGGGATTGGACTTGTTGGAGTTGCTTAGTATGTGCAGCATGTTCTGTAGAGTTATTAAATCTAGTTACTGCGGCAACCGGAGCTAGTACTGCAAGTTAAAATTTAAAAATGTGAGAGTGTTTATGGTGAAATTAAATTAGGACTTATTCTAATGACAAACAGTTATGTTAAGAATAAGTCCTATAAATTTATCGAAAACGAGTATGGGATTTTTGTAATACATAAACTAAAAACAAATTTAAATTTTATAGGAGATGATTAAAGTGAATGGCTATTTATTTTGGAAAGAAAAGCTAGAAATAAGAAAATTCACATCTAATTATGAATCTATGTTGGTAGTTCATAAAAACCCAAACGAAAGCGCTCCCACACTCAAAAACGAAAATACATTTACGATAAATAAAACCGCCACTGAAATTATTGAGTTAATTGATGGTACTAAAACATATGGACAAGTTGTATCTTTCTTGTCTTTAAAATACAGTGAAGATCCAATAAGTATTGAAAAGAAATTAAATGCATTTTTAAATAATGTATCCAAAGTTTACAATATGAACATTGGTACGCAAGAAGAACCTATAAATGTACCAGTTAATTTAATTGAAGAACAGACTATATATCCAAAAGTGGCTTCAATTGAAATCACAAACAGATGTAATGTAAGATGTCGTCATTGCTATGGAGATTTTGGAGCAGTAAAGCCAAAAGTAATGAGCTTAGATCAAATAAAATCCTTATTAGATGACTTAAATAATATAGGAGTGAAATTAATTGAACTTACGGGCGGTGATATAACAGTACATCCAAATCTAAAAGAGATATTGTTATATGCACTTAACTTGGATTTTTCTCAAATAACAATGTTGACCAATGGTATAGCTCTTTCTGATAAAGTTATGGACATAATAATAAAAAATAAGTCGAAAACATTTGTGCAAATTGATATGCATAGCTTAGATGATAATTATTTGACTTGGTTCTTTAAAGTTCCTAATACACTTCATAAAATTAAAAATAACATAATGAAATTAGCCGAAAATGATGTTCGTTTGCGGATCGCCACAATAGTTACACATTTGAATGTGCACGAGGTAGAAGATATAGCTGAATGGGTACATAATTTAGGGATTGATAGTATTGGGGTATCTCCAGTAATACCCATGGGAAGAGCCTTAGGATGTAGTGATCTTTATTTAAATGAAGAGGATGTTAAAACATATGGTGAAGCATTGTTGAAAATAAATAAAAAATATCCTAAATTTGTTTCATTATATGAAGGTGCGCGCGCTGAGATTAGGAATTGTGGTGCAATAACATCACATATTGTGATTGCGCCTGATGGTGAAATTAAAATGTGTACTATGCATAGTTTAGATGATTTGAAAAACAGTATAGGTAATGTTTTTGAACAGAATATTAAAGATATTTATGATGAAAAATTCAAATACATTAATGCATTTTTTAACTTACAAGCACCTCAAATGGACTCTGAGGAATGTAAAGAGTGTGAAAATAAACGTTTTTGTAGTACATGCTTCTTAAGAAGCTTTATAAAAGCACAAGAAATTGGCGATAAATGTAAATGGTTTAAAAATCATGTCCCTGAAATAATTAAGGAGCCATTAATGGTAGGGCAAAATTAGTATGATTGGATGAGATGAATATTGTTAAGTTTCTGAGGATAAACCAATATAATTCCATAGATAATGCGTCGGGATAAGGTCTCAAGATATCTATGGAATTATATAAACCTCATTATATTGATTCGTAAATTAATATAATAAATAGACAAAGGAGGAGAAAGAGGGTGAATAAGAAGATAAATAAACAAGATGAAATTCAAATTTCTTATAAAGAATTATTATTTTTATATCCGTATTTGAAAAATACAAAAACTTTGTTAGCTTTTGGTTTAATTGGGATGGTTATAGCTTCTTTGATTATCGCACCGATACCATATATTATTGGCTACATTATTGATAAAGTTATACTATTAAACAAAAGCTACGATCAATTATTAAAAACAACTCTTATACTCTTATTAATTTATTGTATTAACTATTTGATATCGATAGGTTATGAGTATTTATTTACTCGTGTACAACAAAATGTAGTTAATGAAATTCGATTATCTATGATAAGTAATATTATAGATGCGCCTCTTTCTTATATTAATCAGAAGGAGAAAGGTTACATTCTTAGCAGAATTGCTGAAACTGGTAATGTAAGTGCATTATTTTCTCCAAATTTATTAAGGGTTTTTTCAGGTATATTCGATTTTTTCTTTGCTTTATTTATAATGTTTAATTTAAGTGTTAAACTTACAGGTATCATAGTAATTATTATCCCAATATATTTTATAATATCCAAACATTCTTCTAAAATGATATCAAAAAGTACCACAAACGTATACGAGTCATCGGCAGTATTAAACGCAGAAATGTATGAAACCTTAAATGGAATAGAGGATATAAAATTATTAAACGGTAAAAATATACAAACCAATAAGATTAAGAGTAAATTAAATAATGTAATTAAAAGTGCGCTAAAACAAAGTTTACATTTTATTTTCTTTATGCAAAATTTAATAGTAACAAATAACTTTGTTACAGTAATAGTATTACTGGTATCAGGTATTTTAATTTTACAAAACCAGCTTACTATAGGGGTGTATACTTCATTTTCAATTTATATGGCTAAACTCCTTGCGACTACCCAAGCTTTAGGCAGCTTAGATATAACTCTAAAACCCGTGTGTATTAGTATTAAGAGAATTAAGGAGTTCTTCAATTTAGATGTTGAAAATACACTAGGTACAAATATAATGAAAGAACCAATTAATTCAATAGAATTTAAAGATGTTTGTTTTAAATATAATGGAAATAGTGATTTGATATTTGATCATTTAAACGTGCAAATTGAAAAGGGTGACAAGTTATTAATTGATGGTATAAATGGATCAGGAAAATCTACCTTTATAAAATTATTAACAGGTTTATATCAACCTGAAAGTGGAAAGATATTGATAAATAATATTGACTATAACTTAATACATAAAGAAAGTGTTAGAGATAGAATAGGTATAGTTTCACAAAATATATTTTTGTTTAAAGGAACTATATTAGATAATATATTATATGGACAAACAAATAAAACGAAAGAAGATGTAGTTAAGTTAATGAAAAGGTATCATTTAACATCACATCTCAACAGATTTGAGAATGGATTAGATACTATAATTGTACAAGATGGTTCCAGTGTTTCAGGAGGTCAAGCACAATTCATAGCCTTTTTAAGGGCTATCCTCACAAAAAGGGATATAATAATATTAGATGAAGCAGCATCTAATTTACATATTGATACAAGAAATCTTATGTATGAGATACTTCAAAATTACAATCTTTGTAATATATTAATTATGATTTCACATCAGCAAGATGGCTTGTATTTTCTCAATAAAACATTAGAACTTACACATGGTAATAAAAGAATTGCTTTAAATGGTAGTATGCTTTAATCATCATGCTTTCATAGAAGGGAGCATCCTAATTATGTCAAAAATGAAACTTATTAATTTTGATACATATAGAAATTCAATAATTTTATTTGAGAACACTGGCGAGATTATATCAGTGTCAGCTCATTTTCAATTTTTTGAAGGAAGTGAAAGCTATATTCAAGGTTTTATTGATAATGAAGAAGTTATTCACTTTAAATCTAATAATCCTGGTCCAACTATTTCTATATATCGATTTACGCCTAAGAATATTACCAAATTAATTATATCAAGTGAAAATAGAACACATGGAATGGTCACATTGTATACTTCAGAAATATAGCTAACATCTAAATTTTTTAATAGTTAATACGATGAAGTCTTGGATTAAGATCGCTTGTATAACATTTTTTGTTTTTAAATAGCAGCTATATAATCAAAAAAAAGGAATCCTTTATTATAAGGTATTCCTTTTTTTGATTATAATATTAAATTTATTATAGGGCTTCTTTACCCATCGACATTTAACTAAAGCGAAATTGTAAACCTAAAATAAAATAACATTATCCTTTTCTATAATTCTACAGAAAGAAAAGTGTATTTCTTACAAAATGTATGTGATGTCACGAATAATTAAAAAGTTATTCAATAAAAAAGCTAACTGCCGCATTTAAACATATTGAAAATAACTAATTTAGTTATATATTAATCAACCACGTCCAGCTTGGAAAGATGGATATAGTGACATACCACCATCAGCAAACAGTGTAATACCTGTTACATAGCTCGCTTGTGAAGAAGCAAGCCATGCTGCTACCGCTGCAATTTCTTTCGGTTCTCCGATATATCCCATAGGAACCATACTTTCAACATCGGCACGTTTTTCTGGATCCGCAAATTTTTCAGCATTAATCGGCGTATTCATAGCACCAGGCCCAATATTATTTACACGGATTCCTTTTGGTGCATATTCTAGTGCTAATGTTTCTGTCATTAGCTTAACGCCACCTTTACTTGCTGCATAGTGTACAAATAATGGCCATGGAATTTGCTCGTGAACGCTTGACATATTAATAACACTACCTTTAATATCATGCTCAACAAAATATTTAATTGCTTCCCGGCTTCCTAAGAAAGCCCCTGTTAAATTCGTAGCAATTACCTTATTCCAATCACTTAATGACATTTCATGTGAAGGTACTGAATTTTCAATACCCGCATTATTAATCATGACATCCAGTGTACCAAATTCTTTCACAGCAGATTGAACGAGATTGATAACATCTGATTCAACTGTTACATCTCCTTTTACCGCAATCGCTTCTCCACCTGCTTGTTTAACTACTTGTACTACTTCATTTGCTTCTGATTCGTTTGAATAGTAATTAATTACAACTTTGGCTTGTTCTTCTCCAAAACGAATTGCCATCGCTTTTCCTAATCCTGTGGATGCACCTGTAATAACAACAACTTTCCCTTTTAAATCTGTATACATAATTTTTTCCTCCTTTTTATCCTTTAGCAATTCCTAACATAATGCCAGCTGCAATAATGAAGATAATTCCAATGACAATCGCAATAAATTGTCGTTTTGTTTTCTTTTCACCTAATATAAAAATTCCACCTAAAGTTGAGATCACGATCCCCATTTGGGAAAGGGAAAAACTTGTTGCCACCCCTACACGCGGCTGGGAAATAAATAAAAACATATTTCCTGCTGCCCAAATTAAACCAGGAATAATATTGCGAATCGCATATTTATTAAATGGTTGATGCTTAAAGGTTAGTAGAATTCCACCTAACACCATACCAATGGCTTGTGGTAATAGCGCTGACCATCCGTCTATACTGAATAGGCGGATAATTATCACATATACTAAGTAACCAAGAGTTGAAATTAATAAAATCACAATCCCTTTTTTGAAATTCCCTGTTTGTTTATCGTTTTTTTCTTCTTTGCTTTGGAGGGATGTGAGAACGATTCCGATTATGATACAAAGAAGTGCCAGAACACCTAATACAACAGATGTTGTTGTTGACCATTCATGAAATACAATGACCCCAAATAAAGTAGTCGAAACTAATTGCATCCCTGTTGAAATAGGCATTGTTTTAGAAACCCCAATTAAATTAATACTTTTTAATTGATTGGCTTGTCCTAATGCCCAAAATAGGCCTGATATAATCCCGATAATTATCACCATGGGCGTCAAAACGGGTTTTATAAAAATATAAACCACAATAGAAAAAACAAGAGCGCCAAGGGTAGTTCCAAGTATTTGACTGTAAGGACCGCCTCCTAGTTTAACGTTGAAGAGTACAATACTTCCCCAAAATAAGGCTGGTAAAATCGCTAATAAAATATCCATTTTTTCTAACCTTCCTAAAATATATTTATTAAGTTGTATGCTTGTCCGAGACAGTATCTTTGTGTGGAGGGAATTATTTTAGAATAAGAGACGTTTTTCTACCTGTAATATTTGTTTACCCAAAATAAAAGAAAAATAACATTATGTTGAAAAAGAAAATAACTAGCACGAAATAAAAAAGGTTATTAGAAAAGAATATGACCAATACAATTTCAAGTTTTGAAAATAGGAATAAAGGAGAAAAACTTGATGCAAAATTAAGCTATGTTATACAAAAACAACGCATTATGTTTATACATAAGAAAAAGAAATAATATCGTAAAATCTTAAATTTCATATATAAAATTAATGAGAATTGTGATATGATGAAAGTAACAAAATACTTCTAAAACTATCTTGCAAAAGGACACACCTACGCATACATATGCGATAGGTGTGTCCTTTTTTATTTGTTTTTAAGATTTCAAGACTCAAAAGAGGGATGTATATTGTGTACCAGTAATATAGCATCTACTAATGTTTCTTTTGAAAAATTGAAAAGTCAGGAAGAAAATGAAAAAAACATAGTGTCAATATGTCCGAATTGTAAGAAACGCTCATTTAGAGCACTTTATAATGATTATCCAAAATGGATAGAGTTTTGCCTATGTTGTAATTATCGAGAAGTAAATACAATAGAGAGTCCGTTTGTTTATTAGATGTAGCTATTATTTGTTTATGATCGGGGACCAAAAGAAGACAAATACCATAGGAAATTGGCTTATGTATTTTGCGATGGAATACACATCTACGAATTAATGGTCAAGTCGGGTTATGGGATTATAGCCTATATTTCTAGACCTAATATTACATTTCTATATGAAATGAAAGAAGCAGAAAACGAAGCAAAAGAATCAAAGGTTGGCGTATGGAGCATTAAAGTCTTTGTAGATGAAAAGAACCGGCATTATAACCGTAATGATGCAGATTAACACCCTAACCCATTGCAATACAAATATTTGTGCAAAATGGAGGTTTTTTGAATGAATGAAAACAAAAGAAATATGCTCTTATCCTTTATCATTTCAATTTTATTTATTTTCGCGAGTCTATTGCCAGTTAGTAATAATGAATATGTGTATGTTATCTCAAAAATTGGTGCTGCAGCTGGTGTAATAAATATTGTGATGATGAGCGTTTTCTTGTATTTTCAAAGCAAAAAAACGGAACATTTATTAAATTAGTAATTAAAGCTAAATGGTTTTCCTTACTCATATTCTTTTAAGTTTGGTAAGGAAAACCGAAAAGGAGTGTGAAAGGTGAGTCAAGTACCTGGATTTTTAAAGTTTGTTTTAGCGAATGAAAGACGGTATGTATATTTAGTTGTAGCAGAAAAGAAATACAAAAAAGTACATACACACATCGTATATAGATTTGGTCCGCTAGAAAAAGCATTAGAAACCATGTACGAAATGCGTGGTGATTTTGAAAATCTTTTCCCTCTAGAATTAAAAGAGAGGGGATATGACTGGGAAGATATCAATGATTGGATACTTTCTATTGAAACAGGGTACTCGAAACAAGGAAATAAACTAGTCATATATTAGCAAATGTTTTGTATTTAAAAAAATAGGTGAGATGAAAATAAGATGTTGATCATTCAAAAGTATCACATTGTAATTGCTTGGACGATAGCTACTAGTGCAATGTTAATTAGTTTATTTTTTAGTGAATGGATGAAGCTGCCGCCATGTGATTTGTGCTGGTACCAAAGAATGGCCATGTATCCATTAGTATTAATATTGGGGATAGGGATATATAGAAAAGATTCGCACGTAAGCACGTATGCATTTCCATTTGCGTGTATTGGTTTAATGTTATCTGTATATCAAATTACAATTCAAGCGTTTCCTAATAGTGAGATGCAGATTTGTTCAGTAGGAGTTTCTTGCACAAAAGATTACTTAAATTTATTCGGTTTCATCTTGATACCTATGCTATCTTTTGTTGGATTTTTAGCTATCATAATACTTCTATATATTAAACCTGAGAGAGACAAAAGATTAAACAATACAGTGATTATGAACAATATGTTCGAATAAACACAAAATACCTATAAATAGATAAAAAATAAAAAGAGTTAAAAAAGGAGAAATAAAAAATGACAACAATGCAAGTTAGTAATGAAATGTACAAAATTCCAGAGGCGGATATAGAACTATTAAAAATCATGGCCCATCCAGTTAGATTACAAATTGTGAAAGAGCTAGAACGCCACAAAATTTGTAATGTAACACAGTTAACAGAGCTATTAGATGTGCCTCAATCTACCGTATCTCAGCATTTATCTAAAATGCGTGGGAAAATTCTTCGCTCAGAAAGAAGGGGATTAGAGATGTATTATCATATTGTGAATTCTAAGGCATGTCAGATTGTCGGAGTATTAGGTCTTTAAATTTAACTTGAAATAGGATGATAGTAAGAGTGTTGTTAAATATAGCTGCAAAAGCTGATGTACTGCAGAATAATAAATTCACAAGCGTAAAGTCTAGTTCTTCTAATAATGGAGGAGCTGACTGCGGTGAAAAATTGATATAGGGGTTACTAAAAAAGAGTGCAGTACATGTCTGCATTCTTTTTCTTTGTGCCATAGCTACAGTAGATAAAGTATTTTGTTTTGCATGACTCTGAATAGGGAATACCGTGTTTTGCTAAGCGAAAACGATATTTTTGACTTTTTAAGCAAATAAAATGTTTAGTTTACTGATTTGTATAGTTTGAATTAAAGTTTAGAATATTCTGTGTCAACATTATCAATTTACTATAGTTTCCAATTGTGTAAAGATAGAATTGATTATAATTTTCCGTAAATATTAGATTGAAAACTATTATAAGGGGAATTTGAGTATTTATAGCTTATTTATAAACGATGATTGGGGATACAGACAATAGGGTGATCAAGTACTGATAGAATTTATCAAACGAAATGAGGTGACTTTAACTTGAGAGAAATTGCGAAAAAAGTACAAATGATACGTTTACAGGAGGAGCATTCCGGGCGTAAGGCAGACGCAGAACAGTATTCTTCCAAGCGATGTAAAATAGAAAGAGAGGGTATTAATTTAGAAAAAAATAGAGTTAAAAAAAGAACTCAAAAATTTCAAACGTCAGAAGAAAAATGGGACATAAAATGTAAAAAAGCAGTACAATTATTTAATCAAGGAGAGGAATATCCAACTATTGCAAAAAATCTGAGGTGCAATGTGAGTAGTTTGTATAGAGAACTTAAGAAACGGGGCACATTACAAACCCCAAAGCAGGTAGCAGTATCTAAATCATTAAAATCACCCATAACATCAACACGAACAAAAAAAACAAATTTTGAGAGATATAAAGAATATTATATGTACAAATAGAAGAATTCATGGCTATAAATCTATACTTAATTCTTTAGTGTTAAAAAGCTCAGATTATAAAAGGTACAATGAAAAAATGCATGTTTAGCAGCAAGTCTTCTTACAGTATTGATAGAGCATCTTTTTATTTTTTAGGATATTTTTACATCTAACAAATATTGAAGACTATTACCTGTTGGTTAGATCAAAAAAATATTTATAAAACTAAATCCTTACTTATATTTGTTGAGTAGTTGGTTAAAAAGAGGTTTTTTGCAAATGTTAAAATAAGAATACTTTGTCCAAAGCAAAAGAATCCCCATGTCATAAAGGATTCTTTTAGGAGAGTTAGAGAGATGTTGTCACTTGACTCATATTGATTTTACGATAAAAAGAAAGAATATTCAATTTTATTATATATTTCTCAATATATTTCTTTTATTTTTATATTATAATTAATTCTTTTTATTGATGTATATCTTTCTGTGGTGAATCCTTTTAATAAGGATTCCTTTTTTAGTGCCTCATATATTAATAATGAGCCACTAGAGTTTAAGATAGTTTATACAACAACTATTGAAATTGCTTGATTATAAGGGAATTGTTGATTTCTATTGCTGGGGGGATCAGCCCTGAAAATTTATCTACAGTAATAATGATTCCAGGTATTCTAACTCCGTTGATTAGAAAATTTGTTTTTCCTTTTGTGTCTCTATTAATTTTTTATAAAATGTTTTCTTGTGTATACATCAATATTCTCTTACTTTTTTTAACGAATTTCCCGAAAGAATTCTCCTTCCTCAAGCGTGTGAAGGGCGTAGCCCAACGGTAGGTGGGAGATGAATTTCAGTTTAGCGTAGCCAAAAGGTTTTCCTTTTTATTTTGCCTCTGATATAATCAGTCTTATAAATTATAAAGGCTGGTATATAAATGAAATTAGATAGTAATAATCATTCAGTATTCTTGTTGTATTATCACCTTGTGTTGGTCGTAAAATACAGAAGAAATGTGTTTAATGATGATATGTCAGACTATGCAAAAGATATGTTTGTTCGACTATCTGAAAACTATAACATCACGTTAGTTGAATGGAATCATGATGTAGACCATGTTCATATTTTGTTCAAGGCACACCCTAATACAGAAATGACAAAATTCATCAATGCTTATAAAAGTGCAAGTTCTCGACTTATTAAAAGAGACTTTCCACAAGTGAAAAAGAAACTTTGGAAAGAGATGTTTTGGTCAAGAAGTTTTTGCTTGCTAACTACTGGTGGTTCGCCAATAGACGTAGTAAAAACATATATTGAAAATCAAAGTGAAAAGTGAGGTGAAATGATATGACAAAGCAGAATAAAGCATATAAATTCCGTTTGTATCCAACAGAAGACCAAGCACATCTTATGCGTAAAACCTTCGGTTGTGTACGTTTCGTGTATAACAGAATGTTAGCTGAACGGAAAGAAGCGT
>NZ_JBQAEF010000016.1:0-95687 GCF_051915185.1 Bacillus cereus group sp. MYBKT14-1
ATTGGTACAATCATTAAGCAATCTCTTCGTCGTTGTCCAACAGCTATTTGTATTTCATTCGGATGCTAATTTTAAATAACCCGATAATTTGATAACTTAATAATTCAATTGCACTTCTACTGTGCGAATATTTAATAGGGAGGAATTAATAATGAAAAATGCTTTTGATTTAGATGTACAAAAGGATGCAGTGAAATTACAAGGTGATGTACAACCAGATACAATTGGTACAATCATTAAGCAATCTCTTCGTCGTTGTCCAACAGCTATTTGTATTTCATTCGGATGCTAATTTTAAATAACCCGATAATTTGATAACTTAATAATTCAATTGTACTTCTACTGTGCAAATATTTAAATAGATGGTTCATCCCGTTTTTAAATTACGGGATGGATTTTTCTTTTAACTCAATTAAGAATAGGGTGGTTTTTATGAGTATTACAAAGATAAATGTAGTAAAAGAGAAGGAAGTAAAACAATCTTCATTTGAGGTATTAAATAATTTTATGGTACGTTCTCCACTTCTCTCATTAGATTTCTTTCACAAACAACTTTCAAATCCACAATTAAATAATTTGAATTTAGATGATACTCTTCTGTTTTTTAAAAATATAGTCGAAAATAACAAGGAAATAAAAGAAGCAATAGCGGTGTCTAGTACGTCTCTTCTTCAGTCAATACAACAAATTACCCCTGATAGTAAGCTTAAAAATAAAAGAAATGTTGTTAAAGGGATCTTCAGATACCTAAATCGTATCTCTACTCGAACAACTCCCTTTGGATTAAGTGCCAGCGTTGGAATGGGGAGGTTTTCTACTTGTAATACATCGGAAGATTATGCCTCTTTAAAGAAGTATGTGCAAGTAGATATGGAATGGGCTACTAATTTAATTAAACTATTAGAGTCTGATTTAAGCATAGTTAGGCAATTAAAAGTTAAATTGAATCAGGGCATAATGATTAACGGCTCAAGGGTAAAATTAAATTACTCAACAGATAGTGTCAATGATAAACAAGGTGAACAAAATTACGTTTCCACCTCAATAAATTATAATGAAGTAGTAGAGCAGGTTTTTGAGCATTCAAAAGAAGATATTAAATTTGGTGATTTATTACATAAAATTTATTCAAATCACTCTGACGTAGACATCGAAATTATTGAAAGATTTATATATGAGTTAGTTAAACAAGAATTTTTAGTAACAGAATTAAGATGTTCTAACGAAGATACAGATACTTTAAAACACATTTTAGGGATTTTGTCAGAAAAAAATAATATTCAGGTCATTGGGGCAGAACTTCACGATATATATATGAATATAAAAGAGTATGAAAGAGCTACATTAGGGGAAGGTTTATCACTTTATATGGATATCACAGAAAAAATGAAGCAGATAGTTCAAGTGAAAAACCCTTTAAAGGTGGATTTAATCTCTTTAAATAATGACTATTATATAGAAGAAACTCGTAGAAAAGATATTGAAGAAATTGTTGAATTGCTATGTAAATTTACAGCATGGAATGGAAACATAAGTAATAATGATTTAAAAGAATATCACTCAAGATTTTTAGGAAAATATGGTTTAGACAGAGAAGTGCCAATTTTAGAACTTTTAGACAAAGAATTAGGTTTAGGTGCTCCTAATGGGTATCAATATCCTCCCCAAAATGAAGGGAATATTGAACAATCTTTTGGATTGGGACATGTTGATAGGGTCTTTCTAGATAAGATTACAGAGTGTTACTTAACAAATGAAATGGAATTATCTATAACTGATCAAGACATAGAGACTTTGAAAAGTCAAGTTGTTGAAAAAATAGCATTACCAGATTCTTTAGATGTCTACTTTTTTAGGAATGTAGGGAATGATAAACAGTATGAATTTATATTAGGACCGAATCCTTATTCAACAGGAGCAGGTACTACATTAGGCAGATTTATTAATTACTTAAACGATAGTGATAGAGAGTTTTGGAGGGAAATAGCTAAAAAAGAGCAAGAGTTACATCCGAATTCTATTTTAGCAGAAGTTTTGCCCACACCTATAAATAATCGTAATTTAAATGTTTGTCAGATTGGTGAGAGGAGAAGTCACCAAATTAATATAACCAATAACTTATATACGCGAAATAATATTAATTTAAATGATATTGTAATTGGCGCGACTCACGACAGTTTATTTATTAAATCTTTATCAATGGGGAAAGAAATTATTCCGTTAGCTAGTCATATGTTAAATCCTTCTCTTTGTCCAAATATATATCGTTTCTTAATAGAGATTGGGCAACAAAAAACAGGAAATAACTATCCATATATTTTTAGTAATATAACTAATCTTGGTATTTCATTTATACCTCGAATAACGTATAAAAAATTTGTATTGGCACCAGCTAGGTGGAATATAAAAACTTATTCTTTTAAAGAGTGCAAAAATGAAGAGGAGTTTTATAAGCATTTTAAAGTATTTAGGGAGAAATTTAATATTCCTAAGCTCGTCTTTTTAGTTCATTTCGATAACAGGATATTATTAGATTTAGAAAATAAAATTCATCTGAATGACTTATTTAAGGAAACTAAAAAAATCAAAGATAATTCTTTTATATCTCTAGAAGAGAGTCTATATACAGAAAGTACAGATATTAATCACTCGCAGGACTGCAAAGAATTCGTGTTCTCTTTGGTAAATAGAAAAAAATCAATTATAAAAGATGATAAAAATATAGAATTTTCAAAAAAACTACCTATTATTAGTGACAAAGAAAGAATGGAGTACCCATTTGAAAATTGGATATTTGTAAAGCTTTATTGTGTTAATGATCGACAAGAAGAGATGTTAGGGCAATATTTATATCAATTTATTAAAGAAAATAACTGGTATGAGAATTTCTTCTTTATGAGATTTAAAGATCCGGAATTTCATATTAGGATTCGATTTAAGGCAGACACAGAGGTTTTAATACATGAGGGTCTCCCTATTATTATAAAATGGATAAATACTTTAAAAGAGTTAGGCATTATTAATAGGGTAACTTTTGATACATATGACCCAGAGATAGAACGCTATGGAGGGGCAATCGCTATGGAGAAGGCTGAAAAAATATTTTATTTAGACAGTCTGATTTCCCTAGAGTTAATTAGAAAAAAAAGGTTTGAAAATTTTTCGGTTTCTAAAGATATCTTAGCTTTTATTAATGTTAATCATTATATGAAATTCTTTAAATCAGACCTTACAGAACAAATAGAATGGCTAGATAAACGTATAGAATATAAGGAGTTTTTAAAAGAATTTAGGGAGAATAGAGATGAATATTTAAATTATTTTAAAAAATTTGTAGTGGAAGATACTTCTTCACTAACTGTGGATGAAAGCCAATTGATAAATCTTTTAATTATACGAGAGAATGCCTTAGCTGAATATGTTGAATATATTAGGCTCCTTGAACAGCAAGGTATTTTATATTCTAATATTGATAATATTCTAGATAGTTTAATCCATCTTCATTTAAACCGTCTTATAGGAATTAATCGAGAGTATGAAACAAAGGTATTGACTCTTTATCGACATGCATTACACAATTTTAACTTTCAATATACTATATAGTGATTTTCAGAAAATGAAACAGGAGGATAACAATGCAAGTAGATCAAACTGACAAATCCGTAAGCTTACAAAATATTATATTTGCATTCTCATATTGGCCTCGAATTTTTCTTTTCTTATGGCGGGCTAATTATGTATATTTAATATTTATTCTATTAATTAGCCTTTGTCGAGGACTAATTCCCGCTGTGTTATTGCTAGCTACACAAAACATTGTAAATAGTGTTAGTGAAACGATGGGAACTGTAAATTTCAGCTCTACAGCAGAAACTGTGCTACTGTTTATTGCTTTAACCATTTTTAACGAATTTTTGTCTATATTAGAAACGCATTTTACATCTATATACAAAACAAATATATCAAACCATATTAATGTTGAAATTTTTGAAAAAGTAGGCAAGTTATGTCTAGAAGATTTTGAAAATGCAGAGGTGCAAGACCAATTACAAAGGTCTCAACAAGAGGCTAATTATCGTCCCTTTGAAATATTCCAGCAAATTTTGTCTATATTTACAGGTTGTGTGACTTTGTTTTCTTCAGCGGCTATTCTTATTAATTGGAATTGGAGTATCGCGTTATCATTGGGGCTAATACCTATATTATTCTTTTTTGCTTATTTACATTTAGGTAAAAAAGAGTTTGTTATTCACTATAATCGTATCCCTAGGTATAGAAAATCTTGGTATTTAACTTACTTATTGACTCGAGATTCAAGTTTTAAAGAAGCAAAACTTTATCAATTACATGGTCACTTTTTAAATGATTACCAAAACATCATAAATGATTTTCTTAATGAAGATAAATCTTTGGCAAAGAAACGTACAATTTTATCATTATTTTCCCAAATTATAAGTAATGTTTTAATTGGTGGGATTATTATGTATATTGCCTTTGCTGCTTTTAAAGGAGAAATAAACTTAGGGAATTTAGTAGCATATATTTCAGCAGTTACTTTAACCTACAACAACTCACAAAATATAATGTTTAACATTGTGAATATTTGTAAAAATAATTTGTATATAGAGCAACTCTTTTCTTTTCTAGACTATCCTGTAAAAGAAGTAGATAACAAAGTAATAGGAAATAAAGTAAATAATAAAATTCTAAAAAAACCTATAGAGTCAATAGAGTTTAGAAATGTTTCTTTTAAATATCCTGAAACAGATCATTACGCTCTCAAGAATGTATCATTTAGCTTGAAAAAAGGAGAGACTTTAGCATTAGTTGGTAGAAATGGTTCGGGGAAATCAACATTAGTTAAATTATTGACATTGTTATATACAAATTTTGAAGGAGATATACTTATTAATGGAAGAAACATAAAAGATATACCCCCAACTAAGTTATACAGTGAAATAGGGATGGTTTTTCAAGATTTTGTGCAGTATGAAATGTCATTAAGAAATAATGTTGGTTTTGGGGATATAGAAAATTTGGAGAATGATGTTAAAATCAAAAAATCGCTTTTTAATGCGGGGCTTCCAAATTTAACTGAAAAATTACCTCAGAAATTAGAAACACAATTAGGCAAATACTTCCAGGAAGGGAACCAACTTTCTGGAGGCCAATGGCAAAGAGTTGCTATATCAAGAGCATTTATGAGGGATGCCTCGCTGTATATATTAGATGAACCCAGTGCAGCTTTAGACCCAAAAGCCGAAGCTGATATATTTCAAAGATTTTATACCTTAGTTGCCAATAAAATAGGCATCTTTATTTCACATAGGTATACTACACTACGGTATGCAAGTAAAATTATTGTTCTTGAAGAAGGAGAAATTGTTGAAGAAGGAAATCATTATGAATTAATGGAGAACGAGGGTTTATATTCTGAGTTGTACAATTTACAAATGAAACATTTTCAACAGGAAGAAGTAATAGATTTGTAACTTATAAATTGTAGAAAAGGAAGATATAGATGACAGTAACTAAAAATTTTAATTATATAATTCAAGAGGTAACAAGTAACTTAATTATAAATTTTAAAACTCCTGAAGAGTTAATGAAATTTATGATGGAAGATAAGAATAATGAACATATCGATTCCGACTATACCCTTGCATCTGGGCTTTCTGGATTACTCTTATTAATATCACAGTTACAAAAGGAAGAAATTGTATGGAACGAGTATGGTTATGAATGTATGAAACTTCTAAATAAATATATTTCAGATGGAAAAATAAATAATTTATCTTTGTGGGGAGGATTGACAGGAATAGCAGCGTCAGCTTATTTACTATCTAATAAAGGCGAATATTATTCAAATTTCATAAACCAGTTAAATGAAATTATTTTAGATAATCTCTCTTTTTATTTAGGGGGTTCTTTAAATAATTTAACTTCATCTAGGACTACCAGTTTAGACTTTGAGGCAATTTATGGGTTAGCAGGTATTACAAGGTATTTACTATTTTTCAAAGAAGATCCCAAGGTTAATGAAATGATTCGAAATATATTGAACTATTTTATTCAACTAAATAATAAAGTTAACTATAGAGAACAGAAAGTGCCAGGGTATTTTATTAGTGAAGGTAATCAATTAAATAATGATTCTATCAATTACCCAGGTGGGCACTTAGATTTAGGATTATCGCATGGTATGTGTGGTCCGTTGTCTGTTATGGCTTTATCATTGGAACATGGAATTGAACAACCAGGTCAAATAAGTGCGATTAATGATATGGTTGAGCAATTATTAAAATGGATGCAAAAAGATCAAGAGGGAGTATGGTGGCCTACAAAAATTAATTTTAATGAATTTATTAATGAAGATTTCATACAAAAGCAAGACCTGATATATGGTTGGTGTTATGGTACTCCTGGAGTAGCAAGAATATTGTGGATATGTGGTAGAGCTCTGAATAATAAAGAATATCAAGAGATAGCACTTTCGGCTTATAAAGCAATATGTAAGAAAGATTTTAAAAATTTAAAAATCCAAACACCTACTTTTTGCCATGGGATTTCTGGTATTCTGCATTTAACGCATCTAATGTATATTGAGTCTTTTGATAAGGAACTATTAAGTTTTAAAAATAATTTAGCTGAAAAAATACTTCAATATTACGATGCAGAAAACCCTCTGGGATTTTATGACATAACTTACAGTGGTAAAAAAAATCTCTCAATTGGGGCATTAGATGGTGTGAGCGGTATCTTAGCTGTATTAAATTCTATTAATTCTAATGAAATTCCTGAATGGTCGTTTTTGTACCTTACAAACTAAATATATATTATATAGGAGAATTGAAATGGTCAAGAAGTTTAATATAGTAAATAGAGGGTGTATGTTATTTTTTTTCTGTTTTGTTTTGTATTTTAATAATAGCGTAAGTGCTAATAGTGATTATATTGATAACAGTTATATTATTACTATGAAGGAGGAGGGAGTTTCTGGTGAAATATCAGAGGAATTAATTCATAAATTCCCTGATATAAAATTTGAATTTATAAATGATATTGGTGTTATTAAAATACATGGGAATAATGAAGAAATTACCCAAAAAGTACTGTCTTATATAAATAAGATGTATGCTGTAGATTCTGTTAGTAAAGATAAAAGAATATATATACCAGAAACTAAAATTGATAACTCAAAGGTAGATAAAAATAATTTTGTAGATTCACAGTATAAATATTTTGGATTTACACCGTCTTTTATGCCTAACGGCCTTTATACTAGATGGCAATGGAATATAGATGCTGTAACAGCTAATAAAAAAAGCTATGAATTTCAAATGGGTAATCATGAAGTAACGGTGGCTATAATTGATAGTGGTATTGATCCTAATCATCCCGATTTAAAAAATAATATTGTAGCAGGTGGTAAATCTTTTATCCCAGGGGATGAAAGTATTAATGATAATACAGGGCATGGAACTATGGTTGCGGGAATTATTGCAGCTAATGGAGATCTGAAAGGTATTGCTCCGAATACTGGTATTGCTCCGTATAAAGTTTTAAATAGTGAAGGTGGTCAATCTACATGGGTTATAAAGGCTATTATACAAGCTGTGGATGATGGTCATGAGATTATTAATTTAAGTTTAGGTACTTTTTTATCGTTGAAAAATAAAGAAGAAAAAGCCCTAATCAAAGCTTATAATAGAGCAATAAATTATGCACACAAAAAAGGAGCTTTGGTGGTAGCATCTGCTGGTAATCAAGGAATAGATTTATCAAATCCTAGAAAAGTGTCTGAACACTTAGGGATATTAAATGATGAACAAAAATATGCTCCAGGGGGACTAAATTCCGCATTGTCAGTAGGGGCAGTTGATAAAAATAATCAATTCGAAAATTATTCCAATTATGGATGGATGTTAGATGTTACAGCTCCTGGTGGTGATTTCGGACCGTTGTATGAAAAGGAAGGAATTGTAGACGTAAGACATCTTATATTAACAACTTATCCTACTTATCTCCCAAATTATATTGCTGAAAATGGTGATTTACCACGTGGTTATGAGTTTTCTTATGGTACGAGCTTATCTACTCCTACAGTATCAGCAGTTGCGGCTCTTATATTAACAGAGTATAAAGAGGAAAAGTCTAAAAACTTATCTATTGATGAAATTCAAAATATTATGTATCAAACTACCTTAAAAGTTGGAACAAATAGAAAAGAAAAACTTTCAGGAAGAGGTACGGTAGATGCATATGAAGCCTTGAAATTAATCAACAATAAATAAGATTTTAATAAAACCAAAACTTTCTTGCAAAGAAATTAGTGCCATTTAGAGACATATAAGAAATGTGTTCGTAGATAATTTCAATAGTTAAAATAACTGGTTATATCTTAATGGGATGAACCAGTTGTTTTTGTTTAAAACCATTTATTTAGTACATTATTTTTTTATGATAAGTAAAGTGTGATGTTCTAATTACATAGTATGAAAATACTTAAACTGCCAGGATTTTTATGATAAATAAATATTTTTAAAATTTAAAGAAAACTTATTGAAATCCGAAACATAAAGGTATAAAATGGGAATAAGTAAACTGAACAGTTCAGTTCAAATTTAATTTTAGGTAGGAACAGTTTTTAAAAGTCATAAAGAGGTGCTAACTTTGAAAGAAAAAATCATAATATCCGCTTTGAAATTATTTGCAGAAAAAGGTTTTCACGCTACTAATGTACAAGAGATTGCAAATCATGCTGGAGTTGCTAAGGGGACACTATATGCTCATTTTACTTCTAAAAAAAATATTTTAATTTCCATATATGGTTATTATTTAGACTGTTTATACAATAGCTTGGATGTTAGCATGATAAGTAATAATCAACCTTTTGAGGAACGACTAATAACATTAAACAAAGTTTTAAATGATTATCTGAGTGTCGCATTTGAACATGAAAATTTCCTTAAAATGCAAATGAAAGAACAAAATATTAATGATCCACAAATTATGGAATTTATTCAAGAAAAACGTGGGAAAATTTATATTAAATTTCAGCAACTAATGACGTATGTGGGAGGAGAAGAGCTGAAAAACTGTGTATTAGATGTGGCTGTTATATTAAATAGTCTAATTGAGGAATATTCAGCAGTTGTGATATTAGATGGAGCAGATATACCAGTTGAGGAATTAGTTAATTTTATTACACAAACTATAACCTGTATCTTAAAGGGGTTTAAAAACAAGCATATATCCCCGATTCTTAGTGAGAATTACATGAAAAATAAGGAGATTAGAGAGGAGTTTATATATACAAATAAAATTAAAGAACGGTTGAGTTCAATCAATCAATTGATTCATAATATTTATTTTACTCAAGAAGAAAAGCAAGAAGTCAATGCTTCTTTAATGTTGATTAACGATGAATTATCTAAAAATAACCCAGATATTATAATTATTAAAGGAATGCTAAGAAATATAGGGCGATTTACAGAATTAGAATTCATAGTAGATGAGATATTTAGTTTATTACAACAAATAAAAAAAGATTTTTGATGAAAAATACTATTTTTAATAGAGGTGAGCGTTTATGTTAGGTGAGTTAATAGAAGTAATAAAGTTTATTATAGAAATTGTTAGAGGTAATATTCCTGGTACTCAGTTGTATGCCATGGTGAGTATTCTAGTTATAGTACTCATAGGTGAAGTATTATTTGAATTGAAAAAAGGGGCAGTTAAAAATATATTTCTACTAGTTGGTGAGCGATTAATATTAAATATAATCGGACTGGTGTTTTATTTAGGGTTTTACATGTTTATCTTAAAAATGTTTTTGAAAATATGGCCGACATTAATCCCAGGTTATGAAACAGCTTTAGCTAGTTGGTTAGCAATTATCTCATATATAAGTATTATTTTATTAGTACCACTTGCTGTACTCTTTGTTAAATTTAATAAAATCTCATTAAAAGCAATAACATTTATAATTCATTTAATATTTACCGGAGTTATAATTAGTTTAATTAATCAGTATTGGGAGCCTAATATTAAATTCCCTGTAATTTTATTAATCGTTAATATAGTGGCCAACACTCTTTTAAGTCTAGTAATAGTTACGTATGGATTAAATAAGGATGAACAAAAAAAAACTAATAACTTAGTTAGAGGGTCTAAAAAAGGGGCTTTTTAAACTATTTTAGAAGTTGACATTTTTAATTAAATGTCAACTTTTTGTTTTGAAGAACAATGAATTTTTTATTTTTAATGTGTGGAAATTACCGAACAAACTAAACTATTGGAGAAAGTACTGATGAATGAATAAAAGAAAGGGAGCTTTTTACAATGTACCCTATAGAATAGACACTTAAAAAAAGTCTATTCTATAGGGTATTTCTTGTATAATGAGAGAAAAATGAGAATCGGAGAAATTTTAAAATGACGAAAAAATTATTTACAGAAAAAGAAGTTCAAATACTATCAAAAAATCGATATGTAAAATCGGTAAGCCAAAAAGGAATTACCTATACTGATGAATTCAAGCGTATTTTTATTGAGGAAAATGAACAGGGTAAACCACCTCGTATCATTTTTGAAGAATGTGGTTTTGATATAGATATCATCGGTCTACAACGTATTGTGTCATCAGGAAATAGATGGCGTACTTCTTATAAGCAAAATGGTGTATTTGGCTTAAGAGACACACGTAAGGAAAACTCAGGAAGAAAGTCAGAAAGAGAACTTACATTAGAAGAGAAATACGCACGTTTGGAAGCGGAACGAAACTTATTAAAAGCTGAAAATGAACTGTTAAAAAAGATCAAACTTATGGAAGGGAGGATGGGAAAGAAATAACGTTACAGCCTAGTCAAAAGTACCTATTAATTCGTTCTATTATTGAAAAATATCGCTTAAAAAATATGGTGAGATATTTGTGTCAGATCGCAGGTGTTTCACGCTCTGGATACTATAATTATTTTTCAGCTATTTCTCAAAGTCGGCGAGAGAAAAGAACGCATCAAGATGAAATGGTGAAAGAGATGATAGTAAGGGCATTTCGATTTAAAAACCGAAAGAAGGGGGCTCGTCAGATCAAAATGACATTGGCGGGTCAATTTCAAGCTGTCTACAATTTGAAACGCATCCGTAGAATCATGAAAAAATATGGGATTATCTGTCCCATTCGCAAAGAAAATCCGTATAAAAAAATGTTGAGAGCGACGAAAGAACACTTCGTGGTACCCAATCAATTAAAACGAGAATTTAGGCAAGGTGTACCAGGAAAGGTACTTCTTACCGACAGCACATACCTGTCTTATGGTAAGAATCAAAAAGGATATTTATCTACCATTCTAGACGGGTCTACGAATGAAGTTTTAGCTTACCATGTGTCAGAACGACTTACCCTAGATATCGCAACGACGACTCTTCACAAACTAAAGAAGAATAAGAAGGTACGATTAACGCAAGATGCCTATATTCATTCTGATCAAGGTACTCATTACACAAGCCCTACCTATCAAAAGTTAGTCAAAGAATTAAAGCTGGGACAATCCATGTCAAGACGAGGAAACTGTTGGGATAATGCCCCTCAAGAATCTTTTTTCGGGCACTTTAAAGATGAATCTCACATCAAAACTTGTACATCTTTCACACAGTTAAAACAAGAAATTAAAGACTATATGAAATACTACAATCAGCATAGATATCAGTGGAATTTAAAGAAGATGACTCCTGTCGAATACAGAAATCATCTTCTTGATGCCGCCTAACTTTTTTTTAAATGTCCTTTACAAAGGGTACAGATTATTTGCTATGTTACCTTTATTTTTTGTTTTGTCGCAATAGGTGCTACCATATATTAATATAACTTACCTGAAGATTTTATTTGATGGTTATCAGTAATAGTAAAATTCATTATACTTTTCCCTTTCTTATTTGATGTTCAATATCTTATTACAGTTTTAGCATGGAATAGATCCAATAGAATTCAATAAATATAGACAAAAAAGCTTATCTCTTAGCGCTTAATGATAAGCTTTTTTATTATTTTTTTATCGTTTTTTGTTTTTGTGTTATTTGCTTCTCTTAGGTTGATAGCGATGTGGCGAGACCCCACATCCATCAACTTAAGGATTCGGACTATTTTTGAAATTAAAAGCGCGTTACTATTTTCTTATATTAATGAGAAAGGGTGACGTGCTTTTTATGAATATGCATCAAAAGCAAGAGTTGTCTTTATTTGCCGAAGAGTTATATCAATATATGTCTCCCGCTACACTTAATCAATTAGCTATAGAAGCAGGCGGGATGAAACGAAACCGGAAGTGCCACGGGCATCATTTTTTATCTTTGTGTGTATGGCTAAATCAACAAGTCGCTACCACCTCTCTTACCCAACTATGTAGTCAATTAGAAACTTCAACAGGAGTTTTATTAAGTCCGGAAGGACTTAATCGGCGATTTAACTCGGCTTCTGTAGCCTTTTTTCGTACTGTATTTACTACACTTCTACAGGCTAAGATTGGAGGCGTATCTAAGATTTCTCATTCTCTTTCTTCCTACTTTGAGCGCATTCGCATCCTTGATTCTACAACCTTTCAAGTTCCAGATCGATTCGCAGCTATGTATCCTGGTGCCGGAGGATGTAGTCATAAAGCTGGTGTGAAAATTCAACTAGAGTATGACTTGTTGAGTGGAGAGTTTTCTGATGTGAAAATTGAACCAGGAAAACGAAGTGATCAGGCGTATGGTGCGACTCGAACAGACATGATACAAAAGAATGAGCTGTATATCCGTGACTTAGGATATTTTCGTCTACAAGACTTTAAGTCTATTCAAGACAAGCAGGGGTATTATTTATCCCGTCTTAAGTTACCGACTAAAATATATAGAAAAGAGTTCGAAACAGTCGTATTTAAAACAAAACCTCCTCAATTGAAACCAGTATATATACAAATTCATTTGGAAGACATTATGAAACAATTAAAACCTGGCCAAGTTTATGAATTACAAGATGTATATGTAGGGAGTAAAGATAAACTGCCTACTCGTATTGTAGTTTATAGATGTATCGAGGAGCAAAAACAGAAACGCTTACGTGACCGAGCTATTCGTGAAAAGAAAAAAGGGATTACATATACAGAGCGCACGAAGCTTTTACAAGGTATCACGGTATATATGACAAACATTCCTACGGAATGGGTACCAAAAGAGAAAATCTATGACCTATATTCATTACGTTGGCAAATTGAGCTGTTATTTAAAATATGGAAATCTTGGTTTCAAATTCATCGTTGTAAATCTATTAAACAAGAGCGATTAGAATGTCATCTTTATGGGCAACTCATTAGTATTCTATTATGTTCTTCTACTATGTTTAAAATGCGAGAACTCCTATTACGTAAAAAACAGAAAGAACTAAGTGAATATAAAGCAATGTATATAATTAAGGATTATTTTTCACTTTTTTACCAAGCATTACACAAAAACACCCAAGAATTATCAAAGGTTCTCCTTCGTCTGTTTAACCTCCTACAGCACAACGGACGAAAATCTCATCGGTACGAGAAAAAGACAGTCTTTGATATTTTGGGTGTTGTTTATGAGTATACCACTTCTAATCCACAGGTAGCATAGTAAAAAATTGAAACCCGTCAGGGTTTATTTGATATGCCTACTTTTATAAAATCTATAAAAGATAATAAAAAATTATATAAAAAAACCACATTTTGTTTGAAAATATCCCTTAAGTTGATGGATGTGTGGCTGTACCCCATGCACATCAATTTAAGAATTCAGAATTTCCCCGAAACGAAAAAATGAGGGTTTTTGTCACAAGTTAGCACAAAATTTTGTTTGGTTATTTGCTTTGTTAGGTTGATGAAGACGTGTCGCTACTCCTGTAAAGGTAGTAGAGGGTACTACAATGAGAAATTCTCTAGTATCTTATTGTGGTACCAAGCATAACTTGACAAGTAACTAATAAATTATGCCTGTTTTGTATAATTTTCGCAAAATCACTTTGACTCATTAATTATTATCATTATAAAATAATATTAGGATATATATTACTAGCAGTTATATGTTTAGGTATATCCTTTTTGTGATTATAAGGAAGAAATTCAAGTTAAGACTGAAACAATAAGTTAGGAAAGCTAAACTGACGCAGCAGACAATGCAAAAACTCATGAAGGTCTGTCTATTGTTGAAGAAAAGAATTACTAAAAGAAAAAGGGGATAAGTTTAAAATGAGTATTAATAAATCATTTAAGGGTATCGCAATAGCAGGGTTAAGTGTTAGTTTCATGCTAGTAGGTTGTACATTAAATACATATGGACTTACACAGTCAGAGTATAGAAAAGTAGATAAGTATTATGATGCAGATAAAATGGTATCTGACCTAAAGAAATTGCACTATAGTGATGAGCACATTGAAAACCAACTAAGAAACGCATTGTCTAGAATTGAGTATGAAAAGGGAAGTAAGGAAGAAGAATCAAGTAGTAAAGAAAGTAAATCAAATGTATCAGACACGGAAGGTGAAAAGAAGGTAAAGGTATCTGAAAAAGATTATCCTTATCGTTTGACTGAACTGCACTTAGAATTCCAGTATCATTTAAAAAAACTAGAAAAGAAAACTGATGAATTATTTACAGAAAAGAGTGTCTACATAGGTGAGATAGATTCTTTAATTAGTCACATTAGTTTGGATATAAACCGTTTTGAAAAAATCAAGCCAACTAAAAAGTATGAAGACTACCAATTCTTAATACAAGAAGGGGTAGAAGAGATTAGAAAACACCTAATAAAAGTAGAAGATGCAGTTAGACAGTATGATGGTGAATATAATAAGGATAAAGCAAAAGAAATCATACAAACCGGTTTGTTTGGGATAGATGATGGTGTTTCTAAATGGGAGACAGTATTTAAGGAGATAAACGAGAAATACCCTAATATAGAGCAAGAGGTAAAGGAAGAGAACCAGAAACATGCGAAAGAGGGTCATCGCGAGGATGATTTAAATGAAAAAGTTAGTGGTTCAGAAGTTGATAAATACAAAGCAGCCATCGTAGAAAATACAAATAAGATGGATGAAGTTATCAGACTGATACAAGATATAGGACATTCAGATGTAAAGGATTATGAGTCAAAGAAAAGTGAAATCCAACTGAGTTTGAATATGGCAAAAATACACGTAAGAGACATAAAATACCTTGAGGCACCTAAAGAGTTAGAAGTTGAACAAGAAAAGATAAAACAGGCAATGGATAATTACTGGGATGTTCTGCGATTACTTTCAGAAGCATTAGAAGAACAAAATGATAGTAAGTTGGAACAAGCAAATAATAAAGCAGAACAGGCAATGAAACTATTTAAAAAAGCAACTGAGAGTATTAAAAGTAAAACGAACTAATCATGAAAAGGGGCATATGGCGGTAGCCCTATTGCAAATTAACAAATAAAAAAAGATAAGATCAGGGAGTAGGATCTTATCTTTTCGCAAAGAGAAATATATTGCAAGATATCTTATTATTCAATATCTTGTTTCCTCTAATGCTTTTTTTCTTGGTTTAACATCTATTGCGTCATAATCATATAACCAAAAATTATTACTGAAATTACAAGTCCTATAGCAGCACCCAATAACACTTGTCCATTAGTACCTGCACACAATTCTTTTAAATCTGCTTTTGCTTTTTTCTTATCTTCTCCTGTTGAAAAGAGATAAATAATAGAATGTGCAACTAGTGAAAATAGTGCCGTGATTATCTCTATCATTACTTATGTCCCCTCTACTATATGTTTACTATTAATTGATCAATAATTGCTTTATACATTATATCAGCTAGGGTACATGGAAGTATAATGAAACATTTATATAACTTGTTTTTAATATATATATATTAAAAAATTTTACCTAATAATTCCTTGGCGTACGAAATTCTTGTTTTGTTGGGAGGACACCATCGCTATCAAGCTAAAATTTTATAGTATCCCCCAGAACGAAATTTGGTGTTAACTTATAACAAAAAAGCATATTTTTTCGTTTTAGGGTTGACCTGTTTTCTTAACTTGATTGTCATGTGGCGGTACCCTATCACTATCGATTTAAAAGAATGACTGCCACGTTTTATACAAATATTAATTTGTTTTGATTGAAAATAGATTATAAAATTAATATTTAAATATAAAGAATTTGAATATTAATATGTTATCATTTAAATGATTCAAATATGTAGTAAAAAGTCAATATTTGTAGCTGATTTCGTTTATACGTATGAAAGAATTAAATTATGAAAAGGCGGTATTTATTATGAAAGCAATTAAATTAGCAGGTTTAACAATTGCAGCAGGTTTATTATTGGCAGCGTGTGGTACTGAAGAAGCGAAAATAGAGCAGGATGTGAAGAAAGAGGAACAAAAAGAAAAAGTTAAAGCATTTCAGGCAGAAAAGCAGCAAGAAGATAGGAAAGTAACTGTGCAACAATCGACGGATACGTCAAAACAGCATGAAAATGTAGTAAAAGAAACAGTTAAAGAAGAACAAAAAGCAGAGTCAACGCCTGTTGAACAACCGAAAGTCAGCGGGTTAAATGAGGGACAAGCAAAAGAAAAAGTGGAACAATCGATGACAGCGCAAGGCCAGGGGGCGCGTAATAAAGATGTGAAATTAAGCCAATTAGGCATCGAAACAGCAAAGGATGGAATAAAGGTGGCTGCACAGGCGCAAGACGTCCATATTGAAGCAAAAGACAGTCTAACTCGAATTGTTGTTATCGTTCCAGCTGGAACAACGAAAGAACGAGCGCAACAAGTAGGCGACATAGCAGCGCGCCAGGTGGCAAGTTTTGGGGCAATGGGATTAAATGTAGATTTGAAAGTACCATCAAAAGACTATTTAGGGGAATATTGGGAAAATTTCTCTGGTGATATCGGTATCTATGACAGTAACAAAAAACAATTAGTACGTGGATATATTTCCAAGTTAAACCCAACAAAAATTAAATGGTAAGAAAAACAAGGTCCCTACAAAATGTGTGGGGATTTTTCCATAAAGAAAAGACACCCTAAGGTGCCTTTTCTAATAGTTTCTTAGCAGAAGCAACTGCATCCAATAATGATTAATAGTATAAAGAGTACAACGAGTAAAGCAAAGCCTCCAGCAAAACCGCAGCCTTCGCCGCAACTACCACCATATCCCATAATAATAGTTCCTCCTTTAGATAAGAGAATAAAACTAGGGTTCATTCCACGGATGTTAATGGGTTTACTTTACCTTATGTTTTTAAGTATGAATTGAGCAGGTCCTTTTGAAAATAAGGGAAAGATAATTTAATGTGCTTCTACTGAATATTGATAAGTACCGACGTTCAAAAGTTGCTTAAAACGTATAATCCAGAAGTAATTTTTATAAATGGAGGGAGCACAATTTCTTCAAGGGAATCCTGTAATTATGACTAAAGAAGCAATTTATCAAACACATATGAAAGCTGTTAATCATTACTTACTAACTAGAAAAGAATTAAAAAGATTTTATCAATGTAAAAGGACTTTCCAACAATATTTTAGTACCATTTGATGGTGAAATATCTCACTTTCTAATATAAATACTTATGCGCTTTTTGATAAGCGTTGGTTTTCATGGTTGAGGCCCACCAGACATGCCTATTAAGTTAAGAAATAATAACACTCCCAGAACGATAATTTTATGCGTGTTGTTCATATTTATTGTTTGGGAATAAATCTGTTCTTGTTAGCTTGATAGTGATGGAGTACAGCCAGCAATGTAGGTTTAAAATAACATGATGTTGTTTATAAAAAAGCTGTAGAAATAGTGTGTCAAACCATACCACTAGTTAAAGAGAATATATATATGGCGGACCTTTTAAAATAGATATAATTACGTGAAAATTATAGTAAGAAGGGCAAGGAAATATTTAATGATTTTAAGTTTGTAGCAAATCATTCGATTTATATCCAATTTCATAATCATTTGAATAAATGATTGTGAAATGCCAACTATTGGAGCATCTATTGAAAAGGAGAATAGTTTATGGAAATAGTAAATGATAGAGCCATGTTACGATTAATGCATGTAAATGATATCGAAAGCTTATTTAACATTGTGGAAGAAAATAAAGAAATATGGACGTATTTAATAGCCAAAATGGATAGTTATCAAGATATGGAGCAGTATGTTGAAGTAGCAATAAAAGGTTTTGAAGGGGAAACGGATTTACCATTTGTTGTCGTAGATCAGAAAACGAATGGAATTGTAGGCAGTACACGTTTGTACAGTATTTCAAATGATAACAAAACGGTTGAACTTGGGCAAACGTGGTATCACCCAAGTGTACATCGTACAAGTATAAATACTGAGTGTAAGTATATGTTATTGCAATATGCTTTTGAAGAGTTACACATGTTACGTGTGCAAATAAAAACGGATTTACGAAATGAAAAAGCACAGCGGGCAATTGAAAGGCTAGGTGCTGTAAAAGAGGGTGTATTGCGAAACGAAAGACAATTGCCAAATGGTTATGTACGGGATGCAGTTATATATAGTATTATTGCAAGCGAATGGCCGATTATAAAAGAACAACTTTTACAAAAACTAGCTGTATATAAATAAATACTACGTTTATAAATAAGGGGGTATCATCTAATATATATTGGATGATACTTTTTTGTTTTATGAACAAAAAGGCTATTGAAAGAGTCCTGATATGAATATCAGGACTCTTTCAATGTATATAATTATTTCACTGCCTCTTTTAATTCTTTTCCAGCTTTAAAAGCAGGTGCTTTTGAAGCCGCGATTTGCATTTCTTCACCTGTTTGTGGGTTACGTCCTGTACGTGCAGATCTTTCACGTACTTCAAATGTACCAAAACCAAGAATCTGTACTTTCTCTCCATTTGCTAACGCATTTGTTATTGTATCTAATAATGCTTGTGTTGCTGCTGCAGCATCTTTTTGTGTAAGTTCAGCTTTGTCTGCTACTACTTTTGTTAATTCTGTTTTATTCATTTTCTGCACCTCTTAATATGTAATTAGGTGACTATTATAACGTGTGTATATTCATGACGCAATTATACTGTACTTAGAAAAGACCATAGCAAGAGCTAGAGGACAATGTTTGTGTAAAAGGCATAAGAAGGATATTAATTATCGCTTTAAACTCTGTTCATATTTCTTTACATCTTCCATGGTTTTAAATATTAATACATCAAAAACTCCTTTTTCATTCCCACATACAACAACA
This sequence comes from Bacillus cereus group sp. MYBKT14-1, assembly GCF_051915185.1. Taxonomy (NCBI): domain Bacteria; kingdom Bacillati; phylum Bacillota; class Bacilli; order Caryophanales; family Bacillaceae; genus Bacillus; species Bacillus cereus group sp. MYBKT14-1. Next base: position 19,269 of record NZ_JBQAEF010000016.1, read on the forward strand.
AAACCATCTGTTGCTTCGAGAACTCTACCGATGCCACCATCTGTAAGTGTAATACTGGTGACATGTTTTACGTTCAGTTTTTCTTCTTTTCGAATGTAAGTAGTTATGGGTGTTCCTACAGGAAACGCATCTGTGATCTCTTTTGTTGTATATGTTCCATCATCTATTGACTGAGTTTTAGCAGTAATAGAATCAGTTTGAGTGGAACATCCTGTTGAACATATTAAAAGAATGCCAGTAATCATACTTACACAAGCTGTTTTTACCATTCACAAAATCCTCCTATAACTGTTCGTATTGTCAACTCATTTAGGGTAACAAATTATATATACGAAGTTTGTTGGATTATATGAGTCGTAATTGAACAAAGATACAGGTATTTTGGCAGAATGTGTTTCAAACAAAAAAAAAGACACCCTAAGGTGCCTTTCTGCGACTTGAACCAACGTAATATGGTATTGGATGCCAATCCAATTATTATTTTACCACATTAAGTAATTTTGGTTGTTGAGAAATATAATTCAAATCTATACGTTGTTTACTTTTACTTCATTAGCTTTTTTGTTTTGGATTCTTCAATCTGTTCAGATTTAATTTTAATTTCAGGGGTTATTGCTATCCTGCTACCTTGGTGCACACAATACAGGTATTTGTTGCACCAGAACTTAAAAAGTAATTAAATGTAAAAAATTTAAAAATCGAAACGTAGTTATTATTATATTAAGAATTATAAATTAAAGGTGGCATCTGGAAGGGAGTAGTTATACATGAAAAAAATAAAGGGGAAGTTATCTTTTAGCATTGATATTATAGGTTGTATCCTTTGCATTATAATGCTTATTATAAGTCTTGTTAATTTTAGAACATGGGTGCATCCTTTTCTATTCTTTATCTGCGGACTAATTTTCTTCATTAATATAGTAAATACCCGTAAGGGAAAAGTGCATAATTCAAATTAAAATAAAATTGTATCCGTATAACCCAAAAACGCTATTCTGTTTGTAGAAATATACAGAGAGGATGGCGTTTTTTGTAAATTTTTTGTTTCAAGATGAACTCCAATGATTTGCTGAGGGATTGTATCAATATTTTCCTCCTTCACTTTTAGAACAGCTTGCTAGAGGGGGGAGATTTTGTTTAAAGAAAGGGAGTTTTTGCGATGTTACCTGATTATATAAAGATAGCTTATGAGATAGCCCAAAAAGCCCATGCTGGACAAGTAGATAAAGCAGGTATGGATTATATCAAACACCCTGAGGCAGTTGCTAGCTTTGTAAATACGAACGAAGAGAAGGCTACTGCTTATTTGCATGATGTTCTGGAAGATACAGAGTTAACTGCTAATGATCTGTTAAGTGCTGGTATACCTCATAACGTAGTTGAGGCAGTGCAGGTACTGACAAAAGAGAAATACACACCTTATTTTGAGTATTTGTGCAGAGTGAAAGAAAATTCTCTTGCCCGTACAGTTAAACTTGCAGACTTAAAACATAATTCTGATCGCTCAAGACTTGCTAGGATAACAGATAAAGACCTAAAACGATTGGAGAAGTATTGTAAAGCGATTCAGTATTTAGGGGAATAAAAGAAACAGCAACTTCTAAAGTGACAATTTCTTATAATACTAGTTGTTTAAAGAAACTCCTTCTTGCAATGTTTTAAGGCATGTAAGAACAATTCCCTGGTTGTTGTAAAATAAAAAAATAAGAGACGATATTCTAAAGGAGTCTAGAATATCGTCTCTTATTATAAGCCTTAAAACGTCAATTCAGGAATATGTAAATGATTTTTTAATAAGTTCCAAGTCTCATCTAGAATGGGTTTTGGTGGTATGTAAATAATTGTTCCATCCCGACCTCTTGTTAAAATAACTCTATATGCATTGAGTTTAATTTGGAATGGATCTACAACACCCCATTGATAGTGTTGCCCCTTCCAAGTCCCATTTTGTAGATATAGATCATCATCCCAATGAACAAGCGTCATATCTAGTTCAAGACCCTGTGTTTGGAATTCAGTTGAGCTGTAGTTGAGCGCTCTACAATAGTATTGGGATTCGGCATAGTTAAAGTATTGAGCGATCTTACTAGGGCGTTCATATCGTTCATCTCTTGGTAGAACAGGGACTTCTTTTTGATGATCAGCGCCACCAGCACAGACAACGCCAACTGTTTTTGTATCATCCTGATAAAGCTGATGTAAAGTGTGTTTGGCTTTGGCTAAATCACGCGTAATAAAAAGTTGATAATGTTCTTTTGGTAGCTTATGAATAAGCTGTTTTGTTTGTTCAAAATTAGCATCTAATAAGGTATTAATAATTTCATAGTATTTTAAAGCTGCATGAGCACGGAAAGATGAGTTTAAATGTAGCTGAGAATGAGTTCTATAATGTGCTGCATTTGTAAATAAAGAATTAGGATGTTTAGAGTGAACAGTCACGTTTTTTCCAGCGATCGCAGTATTCCATAGAGCGAGACCGCCTTCTTCACCAGAATAGATCTCTTGTCCTTCACCAATTAAGCCAATTGTTACACTCCACGGTTTATTCTTTGTTGTGATATTCATTATAATATCCGGTTCGCTTAAGTTTTGAGCTTCTCGATTTCTTCGAGTTAGTGATTGGTCGACTTTTTTTGCATCCCATGCTCGTTGGGCCTCATCAAACATGATTATTTGTTCTTTTGGAATCATTCTCTTTTCGAGAAAATCCATTTTATATCCATATAAACCTTGTACGAAGGTTCTATTTTTCAGCGTGTCTTGTAATACGTCCACTAATGGTCCATTACCAGATAAATAAACTGCATTTTTCATCTCGTGTGCAATGGTCAAACCTAAATATGTTTTACCTGCTCCTGGTTCGCCAGATACTAAAATGAGATGGTGGGTATTTGTACGTTGAGCTTCTTCAATAATTGAGCGTACAGTTTGTTGTACTTCTGGAAAGTTACTGCTTGATACAGCTTTAATGTCAGGGAGCGGTTCATTATTTAAAATGGATCGAGCAGCTTCTAGCATAGAAGGTGAGGGTTCATAGACACCATCGATTATTTCCTCTAGCGTCAAAGTTGGTACTTTTGTTTTATTGATGATTCGTTTAAGAATGCTTTCCAATCCATCAACAGTGGAGAGGGTTACTTGATATTCTTTTTGGAAAACCCAGCGTTCACCTTCATAGTTTGTAAGCAGCAAAACACCTATGACTTGCATGTTAGATTGTTGAATAGCTGAGTGATAATGTTCAAGATCACGCATATAAAGAGAAGTTTGGATATATTCAGAAGGTGAAACGCTATTATAACTTTTACATTCGAGGACGATCAGATAACCATTGATCAGTAAAAGTACATCTGGGCGACGACCGCCTCCGCGTAAAATCTCATATTCAAAAATAAGTGATGCATCTAAATTAGAAAATCGATTAAATAAATCTTGTAGTTTATTATAACTATCAATCCATGCTCTCTTTTGAGAATCTATTTTTGGATCATTAGTTTTATAGACATGATCTAGCAGTTGTTTAACAAAAAAATGTACATCTAATTGCTTAAATTGTTCAATAGTTCCAGCCCAGCCATAGTTCAAGATAAAAGCCCCCTTGAAGTGTAGTAGAATATATGTATATTTCTATTATACGAAATGGTATAACTAGTTTGGAATAAGAAAAGAGTTAAGTCGTATTTTTCTGGGGAATTTTTTGGTAATAAAAGATTTTCTTTATATGTTGAGGGCTATCGGTAACAAAAGAATTAATTTAGATGAAGATATTTTATGTTTAAATATAGTTTCTTAACTAGAGCACGAAATCATATTATTAACCAATTATCACTTTTAAATAAAGTCACTATGTTTTGAAAAAAATGCGATAAAATATAAAAAGGAAATGGACCATTTGTTAAAAAGATCAATTTCCTTTTTACGATTTAAATATGTTTAAATTTTATTATGAAGGAACCTAAATCATAGCCTGTTTTTATTATTGCTATAGCTGAAATTATAGCTAATGGGTATTTAATAGATGGTTTGTTGAGAAATTCCTTTAGGATTTTCATATTGTAGACCTCCATTGTATTGATAATATTAATATATATAGTATCACAAACATAGTGGTTAAAAGCCATTATATTTATCCCAATTAAATATAATGTGAAGAAGGGTACTTAAATTGACGGAGAACGAAACAAAATAATGGGTAACAAAACGATCAAATTTTTTATAAAAATCGCATACTAGTTTACAAAAAAAGAATCCATTTTGAACAAGCTTATGTCAGATTCTTCTTATTTATCATATAATATGTGTTTGTGTTACTATTACTATTTAATTAAGTTGTATTCTTTATTAAATAGAAGTATCGTTTATAAAAATTGTACTGTTTTCAGTCCTTTTTATTTTCAAGTTAATGTGATATATTCATAACATAAAGAGCGAAATATATCACATGGAGGTTTTTATGAAAAATAAATTGTCTTATTTAGGATTTCTCGGTTTTTTGGGTTTTTTAGGTCCGTTTACACTTTTAGGAAATATTTCATGGGCATATTATTTTTTCGGTTTCTTTTTCTTTTTCGCATATGCAAAAGTAGTACCAGATGAGCTTTTTATGCTACATGTTCGTATCGCTGCTACAAGGGCTTTTTTCGTAGCAGTAGTACTAGGAAGTATACTACTTTTGAGTGTTTTTATATTAGAAAATTTACATATAATTCGGTTATTCGTTATAATTTCATTTTTCATACCTTTAGGCACATTTATAATTAATTTAGAAATATTTGAGCGCAGAGAAAAGAAAGGAATGCAAGATGCCACTTAAGACTAGAATGAAAGAATATAGAGTAAAGCTAAATATGTCGCAAGAAGATTTAGCCAAGGAGGTTGGTGTTAGAAGAGAAACAATTGGCAATCTCGAAAATGGAAAATATAATCCTTCCTTCAAACTTACTTATGATATTGCGAAGGTTTTAAAAGCACCTCTTGAAGTTCTGTTTTGGTTTGAAGAATAGTTCATGTATGAGTAAATGATTATGATAGATATGTTCATGAGCTTTGAACAATCTTTTTTATAAAAACTAAATGCAGATTTCTAACAAAAGACTCCATTTTGATTAAACCTTTTTCAAAGTGGAGTCTTTTTGTTTACCATAAACTATGGGTTTGTGGTTTTTTGTTTAAATTTCATTACAAATCAACATCAATTTGCGAATACCTTGTTTGTAGATAAAAGAGAGCTGCAAACATCTGTATGCAATATATATAAGGTGCCAATTGTAATGTTAATAATGGAGATTGATAGCTCCTCTACGTTCACTTTTATAGAAGAGGGGAGATGAAATAAGCTAAGATACAGCTGTTTTAGTAAATTTGCTTCATTTTAAAATAAGTTTGAATGAAGGAGACAATTTGCTAAATACACTATGTTGTTCATTTCCTTCTTGATTCATACCTGCCTGATAAGATGTAAATCCTTTATACGTTTTTCTTTTCCATTGCCATAAGCCATTACTTTGATCGAATTCACCATAGTAATGATTGTAATCGAGTTTGTTTCCAGTGTTTTTATTAAAATTATTGCTAATAAAAATACGGCTATTACTTGCATAGATTTGGTTATTGGTAATTACATTGTTCCGAGTATCGTAATTTAATTCGATTTGGCCACTCTCTTGATCTTTTGTATCATTTTTATACATTACATTGTTCGTAATTGTGTTATTTTCTGCATATCCTTGCTGACTATCATATCCACCAATTGCAATGCCACTCATAATATTATTGGATATCGTATTGTCTCTAACGGTAATTTGGCTTGCACTTTTTCCTGCATGTTCGCTAGCTACTTCAATACCGAGATCATTTTCATAGCTTTGATTTTGCTCAATGATAATTTCCTTTCCGCCATCCACGTAAATACCATCAGCTGAATATTCATTATAACTCGTATTATTGATGGATGAATTGTGATGGACAATGTTATTACGAACAACTCCATTCCGTGCTTGATCTAAAGCAGCTACTGAAGATACGCCTTCATGTCCAATCAGAACAATTCCGATGTTGTTGTTATCATGTACTTTGTTATTGGTAACTTCAAAGGTATCTATATTTCCATTCACAGCAATTGCTTCACTCAATCCTAATTTCAAATTTGCTACTTCGTTATTATCAATCACAATATGATTTAAATTATTTTGTGCACTAGATGAAGTACCATAGACCGCAATACCATGTGCATTTCCATCCTTTACATTCGCTTCAATGTGATGGATATAATTATTTCTAATATCAATATAACTTCCTGTTCCAGTAATATAAATACCAATAGGGGGGTTGCTACCTTTACTTCCGCGTGAACAAGCTTTAGATCTTTTTGGAGTTTTACACACATCTCATGCAAAATAAAACTACAGCACGAACAAACCTAACCTTCATCAAGTCAATGATATTCAATTGTTTCGGAAGTAATTATGTTACTTAGGATTTTTTTAATAGGTATTAAAGAAAAACATTTTACATTAAAAGGTTATAGAAGTTGTATGATTTTGGATTAATAAAAGTGCATTCAATAATGTCAATTAATTATTATATTTTAAGAATAGTGAAAGGTTTTCGGGAATTAAAAAGTTGAATATAAGTTTGGGATTAGAATATTAAGGTGGATAATTATGTGTTTATTTGTAAAAAGAAAAGAAACTTTAGCTTTAAAATATGAATTAGACGGACTCTTATAGCATGAAAAAATATGCAATTTTGCATAGTTAAATTTTACCAAATAGTATTTTAAATAAAATTACGTACCGTAATAAGGATTAAAGTTAAGAGATTCAATGGAGTGAAACTATAAGTTTTTAATATAACCAAATGTTCTATTTTTGAGGATGAACATGGTTATATTAATTAAAATATACTAATTGTAAATTAAACATAAAGCTAGGCCAATAATGCATTCAGGGCGTTTAGTATTTGGTTTAAATTGGATAAAATTTAATGAAAAAGGAATAGATGAAAAAATATTCTGTTTATTAGAAATGATAAAAAAGAAAAAGAAAATAATAATTAAAATAATCAAGATTTAAGCATTTATTATTTTTCAGATATATAGAATTTATATCCATAAAAACAAATTATTAGTTATTAAATGGAAATTAACCCCTTCCCAATTTATAGATTTAGTAGTATTATTTGCTAAGAGATAAATTGGATATTATTTACTTTTATCAAAGGTATTGAAGCTTTGTTTTTATAACTCGAGTTCTATATCTATCTAACCTTCCGATTAATCTGAAGGTTAATTCAATACCAGAAATAATTAATGCGCTATTAAATTCTTAAGTTATTAAATTATTTTCATTTACAGAAAAATAATTTATCGCGCAAATTTTAAGGGGGTGGATTTATCGTTAAATCCATATTTCTTAATATAACAAAAGTTAGTTTAGAGGATATTCATTGCAAAAAATATTACTGGAAGGTGAATTAAAATGGGGAAATCGTTATGTGACCAAGAAAAAAAAGTAGCCATTCTTATTGCACACGGTTATAAGGATGTAGAAATTGCACAAAAACTATTTGTTAGTAGAAGAAGAGTAGGGGTTATTATTTCATCAATTAAGTTGAAATGTAGAATATCTTCTCGAGTTCAGATAGGAATTCTTGCCTATCATCGTGGATGGTTAGAATTTGAAGAAATTATGAGGAATGATGATTATGCGCAAAAGAGTGCCTTATATTGAACAAATGGAGCACAGCGAGTGTGGTTTAGCTTGTTTGGGGATGGTATTAGGTTACTACGGTTATCATGTAACGTTATCTGAATTAAGAAATAAATTCGGAGCTTCTAAAAAGGGCACCTCTCTTTATAATTTGATAGAGATGGGGGAAGAAACTAATCTTAAAGGAAAAGTTTATAAAACAGATTACGATGGTTTAAGTCAGATTTCAGGTCCTGCAATCCTCTTTTGGGAAAATAAACATTATGTTGTTCTTGAGAGAATTAATAAAGGTAATATTACTATTGTTGATCCCCTTAATGGGAGACGGAAAGTTAGGCCGGAGATCTTTAAGAATTCTTATTCTGGATATGTTTTGAAATTTAAAACAGATGAAAAATTTATTACAAAAAAGAAGGAATTAAAACTCAATTTTCTATTACAACATGTTTTAATGCATAAAAATATACTGATAAGTATAATGTTGGTGGCATTCCTATTACAAGGTATTGGACTAGTTATTCCTAAATTTACACAATGGGTTGTTGATAAGGTTATTGTACCTAATAATGCAGAATACACAAATATTCTAGGGATAAGTGTGCTCGGTCTATTTTTATTTTATCAAGTATTCTCTATTTTTCGAGGGTATTTAATTACTATTCTTCAAACACGTATGGATTCTTCATTTATGTCAGCTTTTATTTCTAAATTATTTAGTCTTAAATACTCATTTTTTGAAGCTAGAACAAGTGGAGAACTTATATACCGAGCCAATTCAAATGTAATAATCAGACAAATTCTCTCTTCTCGTATGATTTCTCTAATTATTGATATGGTTTTAATTATTGGATATGCAATAATGATGTTCTATATGCAGTGGAAATTAGGTTTGTTAGTAATATTATTATGCAGTATTATCACAAGTATCACACTATTAAGTACTCGTTTGATGAAGAAATTATCAGATCAAAATATTATGGTACAAACCAAAACACAAAGTTATTTAACTGAGAGTATTCATGGAATTTGTGATGTTAAGATTTTAGGTGCTGAAAAAAAGGTTTTTAATCACTGGCATCGTTTATTTCATAATCAATTAAAAGCTTCTCAAAAGCAAAATTTATTTTCTACTACTTTAGAATCTTTTAGTAGTGGAATTCAATTTATTACCCCTCTAATCTTACTTTGGGTAGGTTCAATCTTTATATTAAAAGGGGAATTTACGATAGGAGAACTTCTAGGTTTTTCGGCACTGGCTACATCGTTTATGGTACCAATTATTTCTATGGGAAACACGTATTCTCAATTGTTACTCTTAGTGGCTTATATACAGCGCTTACAAGATGTGATGGAAAGCGAATCTGAGAGTATAGATGGACACAAGATTAAAAATATTCAAGGTGAAATTGAATTTAAAGATGTGTCATTCAAATACGACCATTTTGGAAGGGAAGTTCTTTCTAAATTTAATGTTAAGTTTGAAGCAGGAGAAAAAGTTGCTATTGTTGGTCCATCTGGTTCAGGGAAAAGCTCAGTGGCAAAATTATTGCTAGGATTATATTCACCTACTAATGGAAAAGTCATTATTGATGGAAGACCATTAGAGGAATTGAATCTACATGCTTTACGCAGTCAGATGGGAGCGGTTTTACAAGAAACCAGATTAACTCATGGAAGTATATTAGAAAATATTCAAATTTTAGATAACCAAATTTCCTTAGAAAAAGTAGTTAAAGCATCTCAATTGGCAGATATTCATGAGGAGATTCTGAAACAACCTATGGGTTATTATACAATGATTTCTGAAGGGGGTAGTAATTTTTCAGGTGGTCAAAAACAGCGTCTTCTTTTAGCACGTGCTTTAGCTAATGAGCCTAAAATATTAATATTAGACGAGGCAACTTCAGCTTTAGATAATCTTTCAGAATCAAGAGTTCAACAGAATTTGAGAACGTTAGGCTGTACGCAGATTATCATTGCTCATCGATTATCTACAGTGAGAGATGCGGACCGAATTATTGTTTTAAAGGATGGAGAAATTCAAGAAATAGGAAATCATCAAGAGTTGTTAAAAAGAGAAGGCATTTATCATCAACTATATACAATTCAAGAGGAGAATCAAAATGAAGAAGTGGCAATCTAAATTAGGAACTATAATCGTAATTTTAACTACTGTTATGCTATTTACATTTACTTTTAATAAGTCAAGTAATGCAGAGAGTAGAACTGATCAACTATTTATGTTTACGGATTCAAATACTTCAGAAGAGGTAAACCAATTCATTAAGGAAAAATACCCAAGTGTAAAGAGTACGGTAATTCCTGAAATCGCAATGGTTAAGATTGAAGATACAGATAATGGTCAGCATATAAAAGCAAGTAATGAAGTAAAGGAAAAGTTTCATAATAAAATTGAATCTACTGGACCAGAAAGTAAAATAATTGACCCTAAAGAAGATACTTTAAAATCTAGTATTTCTGAAAATGAGATTATTCCTACTGCTGTTCCAAATATGGAAGAAAAAGCGAAATTATATCAAGTGTTAGGATGGGATATAAAGAAAATTACCGAAGATGGAAAAAGCTTCAAAAAGCAAAAAGGTAATCATAATGTAAAAGTAGCTCTTATTGATAGCGGTGTTGATTTTAACCATCCAGATTTAAAGGAGAATATTATTTCTAAAGGAAGATCGTTTGTTCCCAATGTAGATAATACTGAAGATCACATGGGGCATGGTACAATGGCAGCTGGTACTATAGCAGCTAATGGAAATATGTTAGGAGTTGGACCAGAGTTAGGCATTATCCCTTATAAAGTTATGGATAATTGGCAAGATGGAGCTGAATCAGCCTGGGTTACACAAGCAATTATTACTGCTACAAAAGATGGAGTAGATGTTATTAATTTAAGCCTAGGAACGTACAAATCATTGGAAAAGCCAGAAGATCGAGTAGTAGTAGAATCTTATAAACGAGCTGTAAAGTATGCACATAAACATGGAGTTATTGTTGTAGCTAGTGCAGGAAATGAGAGTTTCGATAATAATAACCCAACGCTTATAGCAGAAAAACGAGGTTTTTCTGGTGATAAGCAAGTACATCTTCCAGGTGGTGGGGTTCCATCATTAATTACTGTTTCAGCTACTGATAAAAATGACTTACTAGCATCTTATTCAAACTATGGTGGGGTTTCTGTAGCTGCTCCTGCCGGAGATTATGGACCCGAGTGGGCTACTGAGCAAAAACTAGATCCGCTTTCTATGACATTAACGACTTATCCAACTAATTTACCACAACCACCATTAAGCAAGGCTTTAAACTTACCGGAAGGTTATGTTTTAATGGTAGGAACTAGTGTAGCAGCACCAAAAGTATCTGGAGCGGTTGGAGTTCTTATTGCTGAACAACAAAAGAGAGGGCGAAAGTCTTTAAACATAGCTCAGATCAAAAATATATTAAAAAAGAGTTCAACAGATTTAGGGGCTCCTGGTAAAGACCCTCAATATGGATACGGTTTAATAAATGTTAATAAGGCGTTAGAATTAATCAAATAAATATTATATATAAATTATAAAGAATAGGGATTTTCCATTGATTTACGTGGAGGTCCCTATTTTATTTTGAGGAATATTTTAATTTGTTTTATAAAAATTAGTAAATGTAAGAAAGTATTTTCTAAATAATAAAAAATGCAAATTTGCGAACTATAATTAAAAGAATTTCTCATATAAAATACTATTTGTAGTTAATATTAAAGGAGGAATTTTATTATGAATCGTAATCAAATTATTGAAGAATTAGCAGTAAACCATCCAGCAGGTGCAAAATTAGTAGAAGTATCAAAAGAAGAGTTAACACGTGTTTATGGTGGTGGAGATGTTCAACCTGAAACAAGCCCAGCTTGTGCTACGGCTATGCTTTATCTTCAAGGAGTAACTGTTAGTCTTGGTCTTTCTAGAATGCACTGCTAGTTATAAACATAAAATTAAAAATTGATAGAAAGAACTACCTGTTGTCCATAATTTTTAGAGGACAGGTAGTTTTTTTCTTTGGTCATTAGCCTTTTACGTCAAATAAAATCACTTATGTATAAGCTATATTTTAACTATATAAGTGAAAAAAACATATTACAAAAATAATCAAATAATTTTAACGAAATAATAAAAAAATGCAAATTTGCGAACTACAAATAAAGATCTTACTCATATAAAATAATGATTGTAGTTAACATTAAAGGAGGAATTTGATTATGAATCGAAATGAAGTTATTGAAGAATTAGCAGTAAATCATCCAGCAGGTGCAAAATTAGTAGAAGTATCAAAAGAAGAGTTGACACGCATTTATGCTGGTGGGGATGTTCAACCTGAAACGACTCCAGTTTGTGCTATTGGTGGCGGACTAGCGCTAGGTTTTTCAATCTCAAAAATATACTGCTAATAGTTGAGAATAAAGATTAGAGTAACAAAAACACCATAATGTAAATGTATATAATTTACATTATGGTGTTTTTTTAAATACTAGGTTACTCAAAAAACATTATGTTAAAATGGAGGCTTGAAAAAATTGAATCAAAATACTAGCATTAAACCATTAATTTCGACTACTTTGTTTAAGTCGTTATCTATAAAAGAAAGAATTCAACTAGCTGATAAGATTGATACAATTAATTTAAATGAAGAAGAATTTCAAAGTTATCGTAATAAATGGAAAGAAGACACTTTATTAAATGATGATTCAATGAACAAGAGAATTCAAGTGGAGCAGTTAGATGAAAAGTTATTTATTAAAGCATTAAAAGCATCTGAAAATGAAGAATGGTTACAACAAAACAAATTAGAACCAAATCAAAATCCCTTATGGATGAATTGGATAGAGGAAGCATTAACACTTCATAGAAATAAAGCGTTAAATGAGCCGGATCAATTACATATTAGTTTAGCTTTCCGTCCTTTTATGCTCTGGGCAAAAAATAGATTTAATAAGTTTTATCAAGAGCATCCGTCCCTTTCGAAAAAAGTGGATTGGGATCAATTACAGTCTTCAATTTTATATAATTTGATTGAGGCTCTAACTAATATAGGTGCTAGAACTATCACTTTAGAGCTATATATTGCAAAGCAATTAAAAGAATTGACTGGAAATACTCCTGAAGAAAGATTTGAATCCTTTGTAAGAACTAAACTGCTAGATTTTGACGCACTTGAGTTTATATACAAAGAATACCCTGTTCTTACCAGGATTTTAATGATACGTACAAATTATTATGTAAATGCAATAACTGAAGCATTAACTCGTTTTGAAGAAGATTGGGATCAAATTAATCAATCTTTAAAACTAGATGCGCTTTCTCTTAAATCTATAGCTGTTGGACTAGGAGACTCTCATCAACAAGGGCGATCTGTAATGCGATTTAAGTTTGAAAAAAATAAAGAGATATTATATAAACCAAAGCCATTAACTGTAGCAATTTATTTTCATGAACTTTTAGATTGGATAAATAAAAAAGGATTTACACCAAAGTTAAAGGGACATAATATATTAAACTGCCAGGACTATGTTTGGGAGGAGTGTATTCAACATCGAGAATGTAAGACACAGGACCAAATTGAAAACTATTATAAACGTTTAGGTGGATATTTAGCTATTTTAAATGCTGTAAATGGTACTGATTTTCATCATGAAAATATAGTTGCTGATGGTGAATTTCCTACATTAATTGATTTAGAAACTATTTTTCATCATCCAGCTAAAATAAATATTAAAACGGCTGAAATAGAAGCGAAATATAAAATTATAAATTCCGTTCTAGGTACTGCGTTACTTCCACATTTATATTTTAAGAATGCAGAAGGGTATGGTATTGATATTAGTGGAGTAAGTGTACAAAATCAGGAAGAATTGCCTATACCTTTACTGCGACCTGAAAATGAAGGTACAGATGAGATGCGGTTTGTTCGTAAAAAGGTAATGGCAGATATAAATGATAATAATGTTCCAAAGTTAAACGGGAAAGCAATAGGGGCATCGTCACATGTAGATTCTATTATTGAAGGATATCAGTATGCAGCTCAAATTATATTTAATAATAAATCAGAACTTCTTCATGAAGATGGTCCTATAGCTAAATTTAAAGATACTGAAATTCGAATTGTAGTACGACCTACTCAATATTATGGGAATTTTCTTTTAGAAAAACACCATCCGGACTATATGAGGGATTGTGTGGAGCTTGAGAAATTATTAGATCGACTTTGGTTTACTGTATTAGATACACGTCAAATTCCATTTGAAAAACAAGATTTATTCAATGGAGATATCCCTATCTTCACCACAAAACCTGGAAGTCGAGATTTATTTGCAAGTTCTGGTGAGAAAATTGAAAATTACTTTGACCAACCAAGTTATGAAATAGTTGTTGAACGTATAAAAAACCTTACATTAGATAGTATTGAAGAGCAGTCAAAGTGGATTGAAGCTTCGCTTTCCTGTAATATAAAGGAAAAAGTTATTGTTAAAGAGGCTACATACCTAAAGGAAGAATTAAAGGAAATCAAGACAGATATATTTATAGAAGAAGCAAAAAATATTGGATATAGATTGAAGGAACAAGTTATCCATGGTTCTTATAACGATGCCACGTGGGTTGGCCTCGGAATGAACTATCATAATCAATGGCAAGTTACAGCTTTAGATAGCGGATTATACAATGGATTAAGTGGTATTGCAATGTTCTTAGGCTATTTAGGAAAAGTCTCGGGAGAAGAGGATTTTAATAGGTTGGCAATGCAAACAATGGAATCAATTTTACAACAGCCTATACAAGAAAAATCGTTTGCTAGCGCTTTTTATGGGCAGGCTTCTCATTTATACATCCTTTCTCATTTTGATGCATTATATGGTGGAAATCAAAAGTGGAAGTTATATATTCAAAATTCTTTAAATAATATAGAGAAAAGTGTAAAGAATGATCAATTTTATGATTTACTGGGTGGAAGTGCTGGAATAATTCAAGTCCTGCTTAATATTCATGAACAGTTTAATAATGAACAGGCACTTAATATTGCTCAGAAATATGGTGATCATTTAATTGAAAATAAAATAGTTACAGAAAGAGGAATTGGTTGGTCAGATCCTTCAAGTCAAATAATGTTAGGCGGGCTATCGCACGGTACAAGTGGGATTGCCTGGTCATTGTTAAGGTTGCATAAGCAAACTTCCAAACAAAAATATTTTGAAACAGCATTAGAAGCAATTCGATATGACCGTTCTTTATATAATTCAAAAAATTGTAATTGGGCAGATTTAAGATGTTCGCAACATAAGTCAAGTGAATTTTCTGCAGCATGGTGTCATGGAGCCACTGGAATTGGTTTAAGTCGTCTTTTGTATTTGCCTTATATTAAAGATACATTATTACAACAAGAGATAGAAACCGCAGTATCTACAACTGTAGATGTTGGAATGGGACGGAGCCATTCTCTTTGTCACGGTGATCTAGGAAATTCAGAATTATTCCATGTCGCGGGAAATGTATTAGGACGTCCAGAATGGAATAGAATGGCTCATGCGGTAGGAATGAATACAATTAAGGAAAAACAAGAAATAGGAAAATATAAAACTGGTGTTGGGCGTCATATTGAAATTCCAGGTTTATTTATGGGGTTATCTGGTATAGGATATCAATTATTACGCTTAGCTAAACCGAATCAAGTTCCTTCTGTCTTGACTTTGGAAAAACCAATTAAGTATTAATTTAGAAAACAGCACATAGAAATTTATGTGCTGTTTTCTATTGTAATTATTTAATTAAATTAAAGAGAAACTAGTCTATTAAAAGTTCTTCATATATAATATTTAACAAAATGTTAAAAAAGATATGCGAAATGTTAAAAAAGATATGCAAAATGTTAAAAATAGGATAAAATATTCATAGGAGGTGGGGGTAGTTGTTAAACAACCGAATAGTTGTTTGTCGTGCCGAAAAAGGTTGGACACAGCAAGACTTAGGAGAGAGAGTAGGTGCTAGTCGACAGACTATCGCTTCTATGGAAAGGAATAAATATAATCCCTCTTTAATTCTTGCATTTAAAATAGCCCAAGCTTTTGGAAAACCATTAGAGGAAGTTTTCGAATATAAGGAGGAATAAATAAATGGAATTTATAAAGTATGCTGTAATTATTATTATAGCTTTATCATGCCTAAGTGAATTATATATGTTTAAATTTCAAAAAAGCCAGGAGGCTAGAGATGAGAGGGGGTTAGAAATTCAGTATAAAACTACTAATTTTTTATATAACACTCTTTATCTGGGAATAGTTATATTGTTTCTTCTTAACATACTTCAATATATTACAGCAGAACAATTTGTGAATATCCTCTTATATTTCTTTATTTCTTTAGGGATAATAAAAGTTGCTTATTCATATTGGAGAAGGAGCTATTAAATATAAAAAGAAATATTAAAAATAAGGGAGCATATTTTTAATATACTTGTTCTTGAATTAATAATAGATTAATTTCTGTGGAAGTATTAGTGCTTCATATTAAGAGAAATTGGCCGAAGCTTACTAATATAATTATAGATACGCCTATGTACTTAAAGAATAAATACAGAGTTTTTATAAGCATGGAAAAATTGCAGTTTCAATTGAAACTGCAATTTTTAATTCATCCTTGCCATTATAGGGGAGGGGATTTGAAGTGTGCTAAGATAAAGTCATTTTAGTAAACTCGCTTCATTTTAAAATAAGTTTGAATGAAGGAGACAATTTGCTAAATACACTATGTTGTTCATTTCCTTCTTGATTCATACCTGCCTGATAAGATGTAAATCCTTTATACGTTTTTCTTTTCCATTGCCATAAGCCATTACTTTGATCGAATTCACCATAGTAATGATTGTAATCGAGTTTGTTTCCAGTGTTTTTATTAAAACTATTGCTAATAAAAATACGGCTATTACTTGCATAGATTTGGTTATTGGTAATTACATTGTTCCGAGTATCATAATTTAATTCGATTTGGCCACTCTCTTGATCTTTTGTATCATTTTTATAAATCTCATTGTTTGTAATCGTGTTATTTTCCGCATATCCTTGCTGACTATCATATCCACCAATTGCAATGCCACTCATAATATTATTGGATATCGTATTGTCTCTAACGGTAATTTGGCTTGCACTTTTTCCTGCATGTTCGCTAGCTACTTCAATACCGAGATCATTTTCATAGCTTTGATTTTGCTCAATGATAATTTCCTTTCCGCCATCCACGTAAATACCATCAGCTGAATATTCATTATAACTCGTATTATTGATGGATGAATTGTGATGGACAATGTTATTACGAACAACTCCATTCCGTGCTTGATCTAAAGCAGCTACTGAAGATACGCCTTCATGTCCAATCAGAACAATTCCGATGTTGTTGTTATCATGTACTTTGTTATTGGTAACTTCAAAGGAATCTACATTTCCATTCACAGCAATTGCCTCACTCAATCCTAATTTCAAATTTGCTACTTCGTTATTATCGATGACAATATGATTTAAATTATTTTGTGCACTAGATGAAGTACCGTAGACAGCAATGCCATGTGCATTTCCATTCTTTACATTCGCTTCAATGTGATGGATATAATTATTTCTAATATCAATGTAACTTCCTGTTCCAGTGATATAAATTCCAATAGGGGTTTCGCTAACTTTCGTTGACTTTAAGTTACGAAATTCTAATCCCTTTACTTGAATATAATTTTTGTCTTCTATTGTAAATAATCCATCATCTTCTAATTTGACCTTAGAACCATCGAGAATGACTTTTTCATCCTGGTAATTTTGAAAAGTAATGGGTGCGCCTGAGGCACCAGAACGAGCGACACGAACCTTTTGGTTATAAACTCCGCCTCTTATGTAGATTGTACTTCCTTCTTTAGCGACGTTAGCAGCTTTTTGAATGGTGGCGAAAGGTTGATCTAATGTGCCGGGATTGAGGTCATTTCCTGTTGGAGATACATAGTAATTTGTAACAGAAATTCCATTGCTATTGGATTGTGCAAAGGTAGAGGTAGGGAGTGTGAAAATTAACATACTGAAAGAAAGGATAAAGATAAAAAGCGATTTTTTTAATGAGGGAAATATGGTTTGATATTTCATCATGATCCTCCTTCTTTTTTTAGCATTCCTTCTCAACTATATAGTTAAAACTGACGATTTATATCTTGTATCAATAAAAAAAACAGGAATGTATTGCGGGTTAAGGGACATCAACTCCTATGGTCTACGTCTTCTATCTGAAACTAAATTTTTAATAATTCATGGTTTTTCGTATAAAATCAAATCATATATACGTGTACTTAAAGAAATATGGATATTAAAATCGGTAGACGAGGGAATGAGAGATACTGATACTAATTTTAAGGAAAGTTATTCAAAATATGTTTTCTATTCAATTAAAGCTTCCCTGTGTATCATGTTAACTGTTGTACTAATTTGATTGGTAAGATTAACAGATATTTATTTAAAGTGGGGGTGGTTCAATAAATCTGAAATTAACATTGTTTAATATGAGTGTTCGAAAAAATTTATCAAGTTTTAATATTCGGAAAATCATTTATATAAACAAGTATGTTATGGTAACCTTTAATAAAAGGGGGTAGCGTATATGAATGTTGAAATTATTTCTAAAGAAGAAATCACAAAATTATTAAACGACTGGTATCAAGCTATAATTTCACAAAGTGTATTACAGTCTAATAAAATAAAAGAAGAGATTGCAGATAAAATCAATAATATTAAGGAAGACCAAACAATATTAGTCTACTATGCTTTATTAAATGCACGGTATAATCTGCTAATTCGTGATATGGATAGTTCAAAAGATATTTTGGATAAAATTGAGCCATTACAAGAGCCTACAGAAACATTTTTAGAGTACTATCATCATTTATTTAAAGCAATTTATGCTACTAATACAGCAAACCATAGTGAAGCAAGAATACAATTTGAAGAAGCTGAAAAGTATTTAGAGTACATGCATGATGAAATCGAAAAAGCTGAATTTAATTATTGGCTTGCAGTTCATTACTATCACATATTGAAACCAATCCTAGCAGTTCAATTTGCTACGAAGGCAAATGAAGTATTTTCAATTAATCCAGGGTATGAATTAAAAACTGCTGCTTGTTTGAATACTTTAGGGATGGCACACACTCGCTTAAGTGATTTCGAAAGTGCAGAAGAATATTTACTTTCAGCATTGGGTACTTTCCAAAAATCTAATGACGAAAGTCTTACTAAACGTGTAAAGCACAATTTAGGACTTTTATATGCAAGTCAAAACATGTCAGAGTTAGCAATTAAGCATTTAGAGGAATCACTAGAAAACAACGCTAAAACGATGTTTCTTTTAGCAAGAGAACATTTTAAGTTAGGTCATAATCATAATGCTAATGAATATATTGAGAATGGCTATAAGATTAGTGACTTATGTTATCGTCATCATTTTCAAATTTTAAAAGCAGTACATAACTATGCACCACAAGAAGAATTAGAAAAGGTGGTCATGGAAGGTATTTCGTATTTTGAAAAAGAAGAATTATATGATTGGGTAAAAGAATATGCTTATCTTTTAGGTAATATATTCTATGGTTCAGAAAATCACGAAAAAGCCAGCAAGTATTTACACATCGCTTTAGATGCAGACAAAAAGAGTATAGAAAGAAGGGCACTAAAATGAAAAAAGCAATCTTATTAATGATGATGTTATCCGCTGTTTTTACTTTTGGTCTTACTAATGTAAAAGACGTATCACATAATGAAACTATTGAAGTGTTTATGGATCATGGAGAGCATATTTAATTATCTAAAAAAAGAGGGAGCTGCGTGGTCATCTCCCTGTCAAGTAGACAGTAATAAAAAGAGTATTATGCCACGGCCTTTTCCCGATATTCTATCGGGGAAAGGCCGTGAAGTTTTTCTTGGAACCTTTCTGTATTATAGAATTGAATATATTCTTAAATACCAAACCATACATTCTTCTTTACACCCAATGCTTTTAAGGGTGGAGTTGCGGCTAGAGCGATTGAACCGCTTCTATTTACATCACCGACTACTGCTAATTTTGTATGCATAGGGTCTAATCCCTTTACTTGAATATAATTTTTGTCTTCTATTGTAAATAATCCATCATCTTCTAACTTGACTTTAGAACCATCTAGAATTACCTTTTCATCTTGGTAATTTTGAAAAGTAATGGTTGCTCCTGAGGAACCAGAATGAGTCACATGAACCTTTTGGTTATAAACTCCGCCTCTTATGTAGATTGTACTTTCTTCTGTTGCGACATTAGCAGCTTTTTAAATAGTAGCGAAAGGTTGATCTAATGTACCGAGATTGAGGTCGTTTCCTGTTGGAAATACATAGTAATTTGTAACAGAAATTACATTGTTATTGGATTGTGAAATGGTAGAGGGAGGGAGTGTGAAAATTAATATTCTGAAAGAAAAGATAAAGAGTGATTTTTTTAATGAGGGAAATATTTTTTGATATTTCATCATAATCCTTCTTCTTTTTTTAGCATTCCTTCTCAACTATATAGTTAAAACTGACGATTTATATCTTGTATTAATAAAAATATTTACTTGAAATTATTCGGTTAATCTGGAACTGCCATGATTTGTGAAAAAGCCAAATAAGTGTTGGAACCTTTAAGAAGCAATAATGTTAAATTAATACCTCTTGTAAACAGTCCTAGCAGCGAGTATACTGATTTGTTTTATGTGCTAAATGTTATTAAATTAAAATTGACGGTAATAAAGTAATCTTAAAAATTTAATTGCGGGCTTAATGAAAGAGTGATAAAACATCGCAATGAATTATAATATTGTTTGGATAGAAAAATCCCACTTACAATTGTTTCCTTTATTGTGTATTTGATATAGAAAGTGATACCCTTTATTGGTGTATATAGAAAGGGGATATTAGTGAAAATTTTGAATTAATGGAGCATATATTCATGCTTAAACAAAAATAACTAGTTTTAAATAATGGTTAAAAACGTAAAAAAATAGCTCGTATGATGATGACAAATTGAATGCTTTTTGTTGAAATTAAAGAATGTATGAGTCGAGTGGAGGAATAACTAGATATTTTGGCGTGTATTAATTAATAAAATTATTGAATTAGAATAAATAAAGACAACAAGGAATGGAATACCATAATTGGTGAATTTTTTTAGTTATTTAATTTTATAATACCAATGATATTATAAATGAAGTATTATTATAATAGAAGAAAGGAGTGGGAAAATTGTTAAATTTTGATAAACTTTTAAATGATACTTTAAGTGCATCAATTACTAATCCTATTGATATTTTTGATTTATTACCTGAAAAAAATAAAAAATATGAAGGGCTTTTAAGGCATGCACAAGTTGAAGTATTGAAAAACTGGTATGAAAATCATTTTGAAAATAAAAATACAATTATTAAAATGAATACTGGTAGTGGAAAAACTGTAATAGGGTTGTTAATTCTTCAAGCGTTTTTAAATGATGGTAAAGGCCCTGCGGTTTATGTTGTACCAGACAATTATTTAATAGAACAAATTATCCGAGAAGCTAATGATTTAGGGATAAAGGTTACGAGAAATGTAAGAGATATAGATTTTGAAACGGGTGAAGCTATCCTTGTAACTAATATCCACACAGTATTAAATGGTCGTTCGACATTCGGTGTTAATACAATAGAGAAGAATATAGGATGCTTAATTGTGGATGATGCACATGCCTGTATGAAAATTGCCAAATCACAATTTGCTATAACAATTCCTAGAAATAATTCTTTGTATGCGCAATTGCTTGATGTATTTAAAGACAGCATTCGACACCAAAGTGAAAGTAAACTATTAGAATTAACAGATGGTGATAAGGGGGTTCAGCAATTAATACCATTTTGGGAATGGCAGAATAAAATTTCAGATGTTAGAAGTTTATTACATAAACAAAGGGATAATAATGATCAAAATAATAGTAGTTTATTTTACAATTGGTCGCTACTTAAGGATAATCTTGAATTAGCAGATTGTATATTTTCTTCTAATGAAATAGTAATTAACTTAGATTTTGTTCCTGTTGAGGTAATACCAAGTTTCAATGATTGTCCACACCGTATTTTTATGAGTGCAACTATTGATGATGATACTACTTTAGTATCACATTTTAATATACACAGTGATGAAATTAAAGAAAGTATTACTCCTGAAAAGGCAAACGATATTGGTGAAAGATTGATTGTAATACCACAAGAAATCAATCCAAATATTACAGACAATGAGCTAAAAGCTTACTTTCATCAATTAGCCCAAACAAAAAATGTAGTTATTTTAGTACCTTCTGAATACAGATCTAGATATTGGCAAGATGTTGCAAATATAATTGTAAAAAAACAACAAGAACTTATTGAAACAATAAATTTATTGAAAACATCACATTTAGGTTTAATCGTATTAATAAATAGATATGATGGTATAGATTTACCAAAAAGTGCATGTCAAGTATTAGTATTAGATGGCATGCCTGATGTTCGAAGTGAATTTGAAAAGTTTGAAGAAGCTACACTAAGGGACAGTAATGAAACTTTAGTAGATAAAATACAAAGAATTGAGCAGGGTATGGGACGAGGTGTTCGTTCAAAAGAAGATTATTGTGTAGTTTTTCTTATGGGGAATTCATTAGTTAAGACATTATATGCACCAAATGCCAAAAAAGCTTTTACAGAAGCCACACAAAAACAATTGGAGCTTTCTAGAAATATTAACAAGCAATTAGTTAATGGGAGTATAGTAGATATTAATAGTACTATTAATTATTGTTTGAATAGAGACCCTAGTTGGATTAAACTTCATAATGCAACGATTTTAAAAGTTAAGTATAATACTCAAGCTTCTTTTAATGAAAAGATATTAAGCCAGAAAAAAGCTTTTGATGCTGCTAAAAGTAGGGACTATGAAAAAGCTGTTAATACCTTACAACCTATGATTAATACTGAAGTAAAGAATAACTCCAAGGGTTATATAAAATATAAATATGCTAAATACATGAATTTCAATAACAACATAGCTGCACAAGAAAGTGTAAAATCTGCTAAAAGTCTAAATAGTCATATACCTTATCCTATTAATGGGATTACATATCAAAAATTACAATTTAAGAACATTCCGCAAGTAGATAAAATAATACGTTTTAATGTTTTAAAATATAAAGATACAAATGAGTATGTTTTAGGATTTAAAGCCATTATTGACAAACTTCACTTCAACGAATATTCTGCGAATAATTTTGAGCAGGCCATAAAAGAATTAGGGGATCATTTAGGATTTGTATCACAAAGGCCAGAAAATGAGTTCAACAAGGGACCAGATAATCTTTGGGCAACAGGTGAGAACACTGCATTGGTCATTGAATGTAAAAATGAAGCAACTGCAGAAGCTATTTCTAAAAAATATTGTAATCAACTAAATGGATCTGTTCATTGGTTCCAGAGTCAGTACCCATTAATTACAAATGTAAGACCTATTATGATTCATCCATATAATAAATTTGAGTTTGCAGCTACTCCTCATCCCCATACTAGAATTATAACTAATGAAAAATTAGAGGAATTGAGAAATAATTTAACAGCATTTGCAACTCAAGTAGCTTCATGTAAGTATGATTCTATAACTGTAGCAGGGTTATTGAAAACATTTAATTTAGAACCAAATTTATTTATAAATGAATATACCATGAACTATCAGTAATATTAATTAAACAGTGTAGAAACAAGAAAATCTAAATATATTGGTAACCAACTATTTTTTAAATGATAGATAGTTGGTTATTTTACTATTAAGAATATATTTAGTGGTTTTATAAAATTTTTTATATGTTTAATAGTGAGTTTGGAAATATTTCGTATTTATCCGATAGCTTTTTTAATTAATTTATTGAATAATAAATCTATTTCATAGAACATAAATGAGAGAATATTAATAATGTCTTTGATAAGATTTTTGATTTGGTTAATCTTTATGAATGTTTTCGCACTAACTAAATGGGAATAGTATTGAATGGGAAAAGATATGCATGGGTTATAGTATTTAAAAAGATAGAAGGTATAAAACTATATCAAATTATTGGAGTAAAATATATATAATAATAAAAAGAAAGAATTTAGGATATCTTTCTTTTTATTATTTCTTCTTTATGATATCTTTATGTGGTTATACCTTCAAAGTGTACATCATCACTTGTTATTTCAAGTTTATCATTGTTTTTTTCGGTTTTCTTTTGTGCCTCATTTTCTTTTTTTAATTCGTTGAATATCTTATAAAGGGCATTTTTAAAAGTAAAGAGTATAGTGTCTTGTGTTGTTTTATCAAAAACATGTTTGGTTTCTTGAATCTCACCATTTTCTTCTTTGAGAACACCGGATGCTAAAATTTTTGTTTCACATTTCTCAGGTCTACTTTTAAATTCTATTGCTAAATCTATATATTCTGGAGATGATGAGTTTTCAAATCGCATAGTAGCCATTGAAAAATAAAAACCATTTTTTATTGTGCTTTTTACAAAATTATTATCTATTAAATTTTGTCCACCTAGAATAGCTGAATTTATCCCTTTTAGATTATCAGAACTTACTATGGTATCGTTATTATATCTCTTAACTTTTAATTTAACTATTTTCTCTAATTTCCATGGATTATGGTTGTGTTGGAAAAAAATGTCAAACAACTTAATTCGATATTCTTCTTCTAATTCGTTTAAATTTATTTCTGAAAAGTCAAATTGAATATTAGGATTAGTTGTATGAATATAATTTAACACTTGTGATATTTTTTTATGATCACGTGTCGTTGAGATATCAAAATCAAGGTTACAGACAGGTGATTTATCATCAACTGTTACTGTTACTTTCCGTGCAGTACGATCTAATAAATCAATCATTCCAGGTTTATATTCTGTGTAATTTATTTCAAACATCCATGTACCGTCTTCTTTGTCGAGGACACTAATCTGTGTGTTTTCATCATCTATAAATGCTCCTTGAGCAGAAATTAATGCTTCTTTTAAATCTGAAACTTGTTTACTGGGAATATTTATTCTACTAGATTTTTTATAGTTATTTTCAGATTCTATTTTATTTTTGAATTTTAAAAATTGTTCTCGTGAAAAATAAAAATCAGCTCCAATTTTGGCAATATCTTTTTTGGTAAATGCATTAATAAGTATTCCATTTTCTTTAAATATATCTAAAGAATCCTTAGGATTTATAAATTTTTCAAGCACTCTTTTTACATGAAATCTATGTGGGTAGTCTTTGAGTTCCATGATTGTCTCCCTTATAAAGTATAATTTTCCGGTACATTAGAAAATGTTTTCATATAATCTATTTCAATAGTTAAATATGATGTTTGTTTTATTAATTCTTCTTGTTTAACTCGTAGGAATTCCTTAATTTCAATGCGATATTCAGTTTGTTCACCATAAAAATGAATTATTAGTTTGTCAGCATCCTCAAATTGGAATTTTTTTATACAGGTGTACATAAAGTTCAATTCTTCTATAGTGGGTGTAGCAAAGAAAAATACATGGTTAACCTCATGCAATTCTACACCCTTCCTAGAATGTTTAGTTCTTCTGCTTTTGGCAAAAATATAGCTTGAAAACATGTATGTGAGATTAATATGATCCCTTCTTAGAGAGGGGGTTTGTCCACCACTAAAATAATCACTTGGATAAAAGAAAGAAAAAGATTCTGTGTTAGGATCTTGTTTAAGTCCTTTTACTGTATCTATTAACGAACACATCCGGAGAATTTCTACATTAGAAGCCACAAAAATGGGAATTGGATTTTTTCGTTGCTGTAGTTTTAAATTCCTTAGGTAATCCTTAAACATTTGATTATTAAATAGTTCTGGTTCATTACACCAAATCATAAGCAGACCAGTTCTAATATTGTCAGAACCTAAAGATTTTAATTGTGTATTTGTGCTGGCACATTCTACTGTCATTAGTAATTGGTCTACAAATTTTTGTATATTGCTGGGGTTTATTCCATTCCATTTTCTATATTTAGATTCTACTACTACACCTAAATTTCTTTTTTTATGTGGATCAAAATAATCAAAAAGTAAGTCTATGCCATGGGGATTTTTCCTATTAGCAGTTCCGGTTTTATGAATTTTTTTATTAAAACAAGGAATATCAAAATTTGCATCTCCTTTTTGAATCCATCCTAATTCTTTTAAGATGTTAGATGTTTGAGTGGTCCATCGATCACCTTGGAATTGTTGTTCTTCTGACATTATTAGTTATGCCTCCTCAAATAAGAATAGAATTTTTTCTTTAATATTTTCTAAATGTATTTTTTGAATCGTATTGTAAGACAAAACGATTTTTCCTAAATTTAAATTTATATCTAAAGTGTAATTTTCTTTTTGCAAATAAACTAGTAATTTAATATTTGAAGGAGATGAAGGGATTTTTTTTAATATATTAAATGCATCTGAGTTATTATTAAATTCTAATGATAAGGCAGGAAGAGAAATTCCTAAAAAACCAACGTTTTTAAATTTCACTTTTTTTATATAATAGTCAGACTCATTAAATTTACTAGTCAAGTCACTTAAGTTAAGTGTGTATGTATAGGGATTAAACGGAGATTTTGTATCTAAAAATGCACCTAAAGAAGAACAGGCTGTTTTATCACCATATAAAACCATATATTCATGTTGAATAAAAATAATTACATCACATCTAAAGGTTTTGTTAGCAGCTTCCGATATAACGGTATCACTATTTCTATCGTATATACACTCTAGGGATTGTAAAATTTTATAATAACTAAAAGATATATAGTTATTATCAAACTCTAGGTTAAAAACACCTTCATTTTGATTAGTCAAGGCGTGTTGTTCTACTAAAAAACTATTTATAATGTCTGCATTTGCATTTTTTATTTTTTTGTAAACAACACAAATCATATGAAATGTCCCCTTTAATATTTTAGTTACTACCATAGTTTAACAAATTTGAAATTCTTTTTGAATAATTATTAGCAATTAATTTCCTTGTAGAATCAAGAAGTGAATGTTACTGTACTCAAAAATACATTCAATGGTTTGAAAATATTTATTAGAAAAGTATATGAAAAATAAAAATTAATATGTCGAATTTAACTATACATATGTATTAATAATGTTTAGTAATTTTTAGTCATATATTTATTATAATATATTTATATTAGGAATATAAGAGTTTGCTTGTATTATTTATTTTCTTTTTTGACTTCTTGTCTTTTTTTATTCAATAGCTAATTGTAGATTCTTACTTTTTTATTGAACTAATAAAATACAGAATTAACTTACTATTTATTTACAAAATATCTAAAGGTATTTACCGCTTTTTCTAAACGGGTAAAAATTATTTGTTAAAATAGCAAAAATATTGATTTGTGAAATAGAAGCCTCTTTTGACTGTTTTTTGTTAAGTAAATAAATTAAAGAGTGAGTTTGTGATTTACTTCCATATAAAATTATTCCGTCAGTTTACTTGAGGCGAATTATAAAGAGTTACTCAGTTTATAAATTCACTATAGCCGTGTGTCTATAGCTAAACATGAAAATAGATAACAAAGTTTGAAGGTCTATTATAGCAAGAGAATTTGGGCATAGGGACTTTTTTAAAATCGAAGCCTCCACTTAACGAAGTCGATAAATGAAATCCAGAATGAAGAGGGGGATTTTGATGTATTACATATAGTTATTTGTCTAATTTTATATTTAATGTGTTATAACTGATTTTTAAGCTGATATGGTTAAAGAAAATTAGAGAGTATTTGAAAAAATGAGGTATACAGAAAATAATAGAGCAATTAGTTAAGAAGGCTATTAAAGAGATTGAGGAGGTAACTAAGATGCACAGAGTTCTCTATAGAGTAGTTAGGAAATAAACTTGATTCTTATTATTCTAATTAAAAATATAGGTTGGAATAATAAGTAAATAGAGAAGGTGTTCTCCCTACCAAAATTCAATTGAGATGTCAGAGGGATTATACAGAATAGTGAAGTTGAGTAAGTATTCATAACTTCACTAAGAAAGGCATCATATGAATTTTTTTGAAACGAGAAGGGTTTTATTAAAAAGTAAATCATAGTAGTAAATAGAAATGAGATAGTGATGCAATTTTACAAAGTATATTATATTAAATATTATATATAGTGATAAATAATCTAACTTGCTTGTTAAGTTAAATAAGGAGAATACTTTTATGACATATTGTTTTGCATGGAAAAAAGATGAAAAAGTATTTTTGGTTGCAGATTCTGTAACATCTAGTTTAACGAATGAAGATTTTTTGGCAGGCACCTCTTCATTCGGAGAAATTGAAGGCTTGTATTCAAAGTATTGGACTCAAGAAACTTCACAGAAGATTATTAAAATAAATGAAACAACTGCGGTTGCGTATAGTTGTAATAATGAAAAAGTAGCTTTGGAAGCTATTGCAAATTTATCATATTTAGACTATGTAAGTTTAGAAGAGATTCTTCAAGGGATTTGTAATTCTTATAATGTTGGGTTTGAACTTATAGTAGTTTCAAAAGTAGAAAACCAAAATAAAATATATCATTTAAAAAATTCATCGTTTTCTGAGGTATTTGATTTTGTTGAGATTGGTTCGGGAAAATCAATCCCCTACTTATCTTCATCTATTAAAGAGCTTGTTAAGGTATGTAAAGAAGAGAGCGGAAATGATGCAGAAATACATTTAGCTGATATTATTAGTACAATTCAGTGCATGTCGTTAAAACAAAACTTTATTAAAAATGGTGTTGGTGGAGTTTATTTTGGCTTGTATCTAGATAAGGAAATAAGGTGGTGTAAAGATTTTATGTATCACTTCACGGATAGTGGAGTAAACAAGCAATTAGTTTCTCTTTTATGTAGAAATGATACTATATTTTATGCCTCAAGTTTTAATGAAACTAGCGGGTATTTCTTTGAGAAGTTTATTCAGGAAAAAATGAGGGAGAATAAGTATATATTAGAGGCAATGGTAAAAACTATAAATACAGTTATACCAAATTATTTAATATACTACGACTTTTCAAGTAATTCACGTGTTTTTGTGAGAATTGATGGTTACAGTGCAAGCAAAGAAGTTAAATTTTGGATTAGAAGGCGTTCTAATGAGGTTAATTATGCAATCTTATCAAGCCCAGTTATTGGTGAGAAATTAGAAGATAATTCTAGGACGGATGAGTTTATACCTTCTACATATATGCTTCAGTCTCCCCCAACTCCTTTTATATATAGGGAAGAATTTATTAGGAATATGGGTATAGGAGAACTTGTTCTTGATTTAGATTTAATATATGATTTAGATTTTAATTATATAAATTTTAAAAGAGAAGCCCCTATTAAATGTATAGTAGATGAATCGGTATCAAGCTATAGGAACATTATTGTTATAGATGCTCATTATTTAGATAATTTAATTGAAGAAAAAATAAGGTTTTATAGACAAACAAACATTGATTTAGACTTGAACCTAGACTTAGATTTAAAATTAGAACCAATTGTCGAACAATTCACAAGACAAATTACTTCAACTAATTTTGAAGAGTATTCAATATATATCTTGGTAAATAGAAAATTGAGTACGTATTTAAATCAATTGATACAAGAGAAATGGATAGGGAAATATAAAAATTTATTTATTGTAGAAGATTTTAAAGATAGTTACCTTACTACAAACATATTATCGATTATTAAAGACTACTATTCAAAGGAAGAATATTTTCATATAGATAAAGTAATTCTTTTCTGTGATCATACGGATGTAAATGGAATTTTACAAATGGTACCACATTCTAATTTTGAAGTGGAAAATATTGATATATTATTAATTAGAGAGATTAACCATTTGACCTCTATGGATGGACGGTTTAGATATGTGGTATCAGATCTATTGATTGGTTTAATGTTTGGGTTATCCAAGGAAGAAATTTCCTATTCGGAAAGTTTAATTGAAGAAGATCTTTTGAAGGAACTAGAATAGTATCTAATTAAAATGAAAAAAATTTGAGGGATGTTATTTTATAAATCTAATAAGATTTTATGTCAAAATTATAAATAGTAGGGATTTAAATTTTTAAGGGCAATGAGTTCATTGTCCTTTTCTAATTATACATGCAATCTAAATTGCATGTATAATTAGATTATGGTATTATTTTACTTTGAAATGAAATTTAAAAATAAAGGTTGATTTTAATTGAGAAACTTTTTAGTAAATCAAATTGAAAATCAAAGTGGGAAATTGTGGCGAGCTATCCTTGATTTAGATTTCCAGAAAGCTTACGAATGCCAAACAATAATTGATGAAATAGAGAAAATAATTGAAGTTTACGAGGAAGAGATAAATATAGAAGAAATTATTCAAAATTATTATTATTCCTCTAGACAGGTTGCTAAAAAAATTAAAAAGTCACATGCAACAGTTGTTCGAAGAGCACAAAATGGTAAACTGCAAGGCGTTAAAATTGGAAGAGATTACTTCTTTAAGAAAAGTCTTATTGATAATTTAAATATGTATTCTCAAAATGAAAAAGAGAGGTGAAGATTGTGGTTGCAATTTTTACAAAAATGGAAGAGAAAAACAACGCGAAGATTTGTTATAATTGGAGTGATATGCCAAAAAGATGGGGGCATAGTCTTCATCCTATGTGTTCATATTTGGCAATGTTTCCACCAGGAGTCCCTAGATATTTCATTGAACAATTTACAGAAACAGGGGATGTTGTACTAGATCCCTTTTCTGGGCGTGGTACAGCGCCGCTTGAAGCTTGTATTGCAGATAGAGTGGGAATTGGAGTGGACTTGAATCCACTAGCATATTTATTAACCAGTGCAAAATTATGTTCGCCATCTTTAGAAGAAGTACTTTTAAGAATAGAAGAGTTACGAAAAGGTTATGCAAGACCAAATTTGAGTAATGTTCCAAAAGAGATAGAAATGCTATATGATACTGAGGTCACTTTACCACAGTTAGTATATATAAGAAATAAATTCATAGGTTGGAAAAACAATATATCAGATGTAGATAGATTTATATTAGCTAGTTTAATGGGAATAATGCACGGTAAGTTTAATAAAAATGGAACTAGTTATTTATCAATTAGTATGCCAAATACTTTTTCTATGTCACCTAATTATGTTAAGAAATTTATTGAAACTAATGGTCTAACTAAACCAAGTGTAGATGTTTTTGATCAAATAATAGGTAAAGTAATAAAGCTTTATAAAAACAATAGACCTATTACCAAAGGTTATGCATATTTAGAAAATGCTAAAAACTTTTCTGAAATAAATAATGAACATATTATTAATAAAAATGTCAAAATGGTTTTTACTTCACCTCCATACTTAAAGGTAGTCAATTATGGTACATTTAATTGGATTCGTTTATGGCTATTAGGAGAAGATATTAAATTAATCGATAAAAATTTAAAACTTGATGATAATCATTCACTTGCTGGATATGTAGATTTTATGGAATCAATAATTAAGCAGTGTGAAAATGTTTTAACTGATTCAGGGGTAGCATGTTTTGTAATAGGGGATGTGGCTAAACCTGGAAAAGAACCATTGAAACTTGCAGAGTATGTGTGGGAGCAGATAAAAGAGAGGACTAGCTTAAAACTATTTGGAATTGTAGAAGATTATCTACCTTCTAAGGATAAAGTTACAAGGATTTGGGGGAAAACACAAGGGAATGCTACAAAAATAGATAGAATTCTTGTTTTGTATAAGGGAAATAAACCTAATTTAAAGTATAGTTTAAGATCAAAAGGTATTTTAAAACAATACACATATTGAAAAAAGGATGTTATAAAAAGTTTATCTTATAGGCTTTATATAACATCCTTTTTTTATTCTAAACTCAAAGCTTACTGAAAATGTGATATTATGGTAGTGATATTCCAATTATGAATGGGGATGAAATATGTATGAGTATGGAGTTATTTGATCAAATAACTAGTGTAGATCTATTCTCTTTAAGTTCTCAAGAGAATTATTATGTTGGAAGACCTTTCTATTTGAACTATGAAAAGTTGGGTATTTTAACATGTGATGCTTGGAAGCAAAATGTAAATGGCATACCACAAGGTGCATTTTTACTTGCATTTTATGAAAATGAAAGAAATGTTTCCGAGGCTTTATTATTAAGGGTATTAAATCCAATAAAACTACCGACTGATAATGATATTGTTAGTTCAATGGTAGAATATTACAAAGATGACATTGATACGTCTGGTTCAAACAACAAGTTGGATCAATTTACTAGATATGAATTTAGTTTTTCTGGATTAGAATGTAGAATACTTGGGACCTTTTATAAAGATGAAAAGGGACATACTTGTTTTGGAGCTGATGTTGAAAACTTTTTTGCTCCTAATAATTATAAAGTTTTTAAACCCACAACTGATATTCTAGAGGCACTAATTAATTTTAAATCAAACGGTTTTCTTAATCAAAGTGAAACAGATGTTAAATTTGGAAAAGTTAGATATAGTTCTAGTGCTCGATATCAACAATATGAAGAAAAGGTTCCTGTTTATGTTTCTTCTCAAGATTTTTTAGGGAAAAGAACAGCTTTATTTGGTATGACTCGCACAGGCAAGTCGAACACTGTTAAAAAAGTTATCGAAGCTACTATGGAGCTTAGTAAAAAAGCACCATATGATTTAAAAAAGCACGTTATAAATACGCCCTTTACTGATAATGGTTTACCAAATTATCCAGTGGGACAAATAATTTTTGATATAAACGGCGAATATGCTAATCCGAATATACAGGATGAAGGAACTGCTATATATAAGAAATTTCAAGATAATGTCGTTAGATATAGTGTTCTTGAGAAACCAGATTTTAAAGTACTTAAAGTAAACTTTCATCAAGATATTAAATCCGGTTTTGAATTAATCAAGTCAGGTCTAGTTGAAGAAACAGGAGATTATATAAAAAACTTTATATCGGTCGAATTACCAGATTTAAAGGAAATCGATTCAAATGATAAATCAAAAATTACAAAGGCAGGAAGAATTTTAGCTGCTTATCAATGTTGTTTGTATGCAGCTGGGTTTATTCCACCTAAGAGTAAGAAATTAGTAAAATTTGCAGGTAATAAAGTATTAAATGCGTTAGTAAAAGAAGATGGTACTTTAAATCCTTCTCAAGGAATAACATTTCCTGAAGCAATAGAGTGGTTTACAACCATTTGGAAAGAATATCAAAACAACGAATTTTTTTCAAAATATCAAAAAGAAAAGGGGCACGAATGGGCCGATAATGATTTAAAAGCAATGTTAACAATGTTAACAAGATGTAAGGAAGGACAAAAACAACCTATGGTAAGTGGGTTTATTAAATTAAGGATAATGAAAGATTTACATACATCTTTAGAAGATGAAGCTTTTGAAAAAAATATTTTACAGTCTTTAAGAGAAGGAAAAATAGTTATTGTAGATTTATCACAAGGTCATCCTAGTATTCAACGCCTATATTCAGAACGTCTTTGTCAAAAAGTGTTTCAAGATTCTATGAAAAATTTCATTGAAAATAAACCAAATAACTTTATTCAATTTTATTTTGAAGAGGCACATAATTTATTTCCTAAAAAAGAAGATAAAGATTTAAGTCAAATATATAATCGTATTGCTAAGGAGGGGGCAAAGTTATATCTTGGATTGACTTATGCAACCCAAGAAGTAAGCTCTATAAGTTCAAACATTTTAAAAAACACCCAAAATTGGTTTATTTCACATCTTAATAACCAAGATGAAATAAAAGAATTAAGAAAATACTATGATTTTGATGATTTTTCAGATGCATTAATAAGATTTAGTGCTTCTAATGATAAAGGTTTTGTCAGAATGAAATCGTATTCTAGCTCTTTTATTATTCCAGTTCAAATTGATAGATTTACAGCGGAAGGAAATTAATAAATTATGGGTTACTCAAGTAAATATGGAAAAAGACCAAATGAATATGCCAGTAAATCTGCTCATACAGCTTTGATTAATGATCAAGATATGAGAGAATTCCTTACAAATTGTAATTTTCCTAAGGAAGGTTTAGCGGTACACATAGATTCTAAGAACATCATTAATGTTCCAAATTTAGACAACCCGATGAAATATATTATTGCTATTGATGGAGGTTATGATACTGTATCAGCTAAAAAATCTTATCCATCAGCTACAGTTTCATTTTTTCAATTTGGAGCTTTAATGTTTAAAGTAGAAGATTTGGAGAATATTGAAAAAAAAGCCTTTATTCAGCCTTCTGATATGCAAAAATTAAAACAGATGGAGAGATTAAAGTTAGCTTTACCAACTAAATATTTAACAATTGGAAATGAAAAGAATCTTACAGATTCTATTAGAAAGACAATTTTTGATTTCTTTACATGCAAGCCAAAAAAAATTAATGAAAAATCAAGTAATTTTATGAATACTCTATGTTGGCTAGTTTTTTCAGAGTACTTACCAATTAATAATCCTAATCGGAATAAAGTGTATGTTCTATCGAATTGTCCTAATTGTGGGAAGAAAGACATAGTTTTGTCTAAAGAAGATATGAATAGCGATTATACCTTTAATAGTTGTAGCTGTAACGAAAAAATATATTTAACAGATGTCTTCCGTCTTCATGAAGCGATTGATGATGAATTAGGAGCTAGCGGTATATTAGGTTATGTGACATCATTATTAGAGCAATTTGTAATAATTGATTTAATTAGAACAATTTATCATAAAAATAAAATTTTACTCAAGGAAACATTATTCATAAAAGATGGACCTTTAGGCTTTTTTGGTCAAACAGCAAACATTTATAAGTTAGTTAGGAGCTTAATGAATTATTTGCAATCTGATGGGGTGACAATAAACTTAGTTGGAATAGAAAAAAGTGGCGTTTTTGTTGAACACGCATTTCAAATTGAGTCAAAATTAGATAAGGGTACAGCTGTAATGCTTGGAAATGAATATATATATGGTAATATATTGCCGGGTAAGGGAAATAATGATCCTTATGCTAATACTTCTTATTATAGTGGAAAATTGATTTATAAAACTGAATTAGGTCAAATGTTTGTAATAACCGTACCAACCACATCAGCAGATGTATATTTAAATCCTGATAAATCTTATTATATGAATATAGATTATGTATTGATGAATCTTCCAAAATTAAAATGTGATATGTATGATAATGCTTTATTCCCGATAGCACTTGCTAATAAATTAGTTTCTTTATCAAGTCATCCAAGCTCAGGAATATTAGAAGCTTTTATGAAAGATAGAATGGGGATTTCATAAGGGAAATTTAAATTATACGTTATTAAGAAATTGATAAGTAGATTAAAGTAATTATTAAAATATTGTAGCAATAATCCAGTTTTAATTAACAGATGAATCTATTTAAATAACCTAAGAAGGAAGTCCCCTTCCTTCTTAGGTTATTTCTTGTTTATAGGTTTTTTTGTGCGGTTATTTTATAGTTGTATAGATATGAAAAAAATTATTTTTAAAGGAAAAAATAAATAGCAATGGAAAAGTATTTTTGTTATAGAAATTTTTGAATTTGCTACAGTAGGTATCTATATAATAAGTCCAGAGAATTTAAATCTATGGAAGATTCTAAAGTTGAAATGATAATTTTCATTTTTATATTATATTTCTGTAGAAGTTTAGAGGATATTTAAACAAACGTATTATTTTCCATTTAGGTAATATCAAACTAATTAAGTTAAGTAAAACTATGTGAATTCATTATGTGACGAAGATTTTAAGAGGGGAAAAATTGAGAAGATAGTAAAAATCATTAAGAATTCTATTGAATAAGTGATAGATTTGGAATTAACTATTAAAAATATTGTATTGAAAACAAAGTTACTTATATTGGAAAAGGAAGGGTTAAATTTGTAGAAAGGACAGGAAGGACAACTGTTCTTAAAGGCTGCACAGGATGGCGATTGTTCTATTGTTGTTTATATGGATCTTGTAATTGGATATGACCACTGCTTACAAAAAGTATATATAAACCGAATCAAACGTTGATTGAACAAAGTTTTTAATATTATGCTTCCGGAGAGGCATGAACTTATGACCATTAGCCTATCAAGCTAAGAAATATATGTGATTTTTTTGAATGTCGAGTAAAAAGGTAATCGTATTAAGGGTTCGTGTATTTTTAATTTATACAAGTAATATATTAATTAAATTTATTGGCTAGACTCTTGACTGTTGTTTATGCATTTAAATTATTTATCCTTTAAAGAAATTTTTGGTATATTTACAGTTGTACAAAAATTGTAGTGAATGGTTCTTTATTATAATGAAGTAAATATTAAGCTAGCAGTATAAGTGATAAAAGCTCTTAAGACGTTAAATTATTTGAAAAAGAAAAAAATGTGGCCACTCCTGCGAGAGAATAATTATTATTTATTAATAGTCAATTAGCTACAAGAGTATATAAAAATCCGTAGGGAACTATAGAGTACTGTATATAAGTTAGAAGAAGTCATGTATAATGTTACTAGATGTTATGAGGGAGCTAAAGAATAGAAGATAGTGATATTTACAGTACAAAAATAGAAGTGTGAGTTTCGAAGATTAGAGGTGCATTTTTTAGGTTTTTTTGCTTTAAGTTGATTTAAAAAGTTTATGTAAGATTTATAATTGAGCTTGTATAAATATAAACTATTATTAGCTAAAAATATAGATGAAAGGGATGGAAGAATTGTCAATTGGATACAAAAATTCAAGAAGGTTTGAAGGAAGTATGGGTAAGTGGATGAGAAGTATTGATGAAAGAGAAGAAGAAGAAGAGCTTCAAAGACAAGAGTTTAAAAAAATCATGATGGAAATGGGATATCCACCACCTGATACCATGTTCCCAAATGAAATGAATATGGTTATTGAATATAGGACAGAAGGTAAGGAAACTATTCGTAAGAAATTTGATGAATATATAGACAATGTATATAGAAAACAAGATTTAGAACAAATAAGAGATAGGTGGATTTCAGCGGAATGGTGTAAGGGTCGATGGGGAATTTTAGGTGAAGCGATGGATGCATATTTTTTAGAGAAATATAGTTTAATAATCCCTGTACTTATAATTCAAGCTGAGGGAATTATTGCACAAGCAAAAGGGCATATAGGGCAAATGGGTGGAAAAAAATTAAAGGAGTATATTGAAGAAATTTTAGACGATAACTCTATTAAGTCTTTTGATGATGCTATAACTGAATTTTACAAGGAAACGGTATTGGTAAAATTTGCACATGGGGATCCGATCGATTCATTTTTAAGTAGG
The DNA here is from genome assembly GCF_051915185.1 of Bacillus cereus group sp. MYBKT14-1. Lineage (NCBI taxonomy): Bacteria > Bacillati > Bacillota > Bacilli > Caryophanales > Bacillaceae > Bacillus > Bacillus cereus group sp. MYBKT14-1. The sequence continues at coordinate 56,404 of NZ_JBQAEF010000016.1, forward strand.
CATGCTATATTACATGGTGCTGATGTCAATTATCCTACTAAACCAAATGCTTTAAAAACAATATTATTATTTGATTATTTGTTTGATAAAATAGATAATCTATATTCCAAATAAAGGGAAAAAGAAATCTATTATTAATAATTTCTCTTCTCTTTTAAAAATAGAAAAAACTTTAGTAATTGAGAGTAGAAACCTTAGAATTCTAGAAAGCTATGATGTATATATTACAGGGGAACTAGAAGAGGCGGATAAATATATTATTTAATATAAGGATTTACTTACAATCAATTAACTGAGGACATTAAGGTTAATTGATTCCACAATATTATATATGATTAAGGATACAACATTTTATTTAAAGGATCTCCAAATAGTTTTTAATAATATGTACTTAAGGAGAACAATACATGTGTATTTATAATGAAGATTATGTTAAAAATGTGCGAGCATGTATTAATAGAACAACTAATTCTCGTTACGTTTTAGTTGTAAAGCTAAATAATAATAATAAAGAAGCTGTTGCGGTTATTATGAAAAACCCAAGTAAAGCTAATAAAAGTAAATCTGATAAGACTATAAATAATGTGATTGAAGTTGCTTACCAAAGAGGTTTTGGTATGGTTTATATTCTGAATTTATATAGTTATTATTCTCCAGAGGTTAAGGGTATTACAGCGTTAATTGAAAAGAGCGATAAAAAAGATTTAGAGATTAATAATAGTTATATTCAAAAAGTAATGGAGAGAGTTAATAAGGTAATTGTTGGTTGGGGAACTATACAAGCTAAAAAAACTGTTTTGAAAAATTACGATAATAGAGTCAAAAGTGTATATGAATTAATTAAAGATAAAGAACTATATGTAATAGACGAAGACTTTACCACTAGTAATTATCCTAAACATCCACAGACATTAGCATTACGTTCCTCTAAAGTAACTCTTAAATCATGGAAACCAACTAACATGTAAAAAGTAGAATAATCAGCATTGTTTTAAAAATATGTAGCTGACTATGACATAATGTTAGTTTCTTCCCGGAATAGTTAGAATGTTTTGTTTTTTTATCGAGAGAAATAAAAAACCACTCAAAAGCGAGTGGTTAGATCAGAAATGAAGTTCAAGAAGTTTAGATTCAGAAGAATTATTCTTTCTAGAAAGTTTCTGCCTTTTTAATTCTCTTTCAGCATCAAAATGAATTTTATCAGTATTTCTATAATATCCTAATGAATGTTTTGTTATTTCATCTTTAAGCTGTACATCATCGTAATGAAACTGGATATATTGGCTACTACACACTTCAAATTCATCATGATTGCTGTTTTTTATAGTACCACCAAATATATACGAATAGGGATAGGAATCATAATCTTTAATTTCAAAATCACCTAGAATATCTATAAATTGATTTTGCAATCCTTCATAATAGATTTTTGGATTAGGAATAACGAATTTTACTCGTTCAAAATAGTTCATATGATCTAAATTCTCTTCATGGACTTGATCTGATATATATTTAAGATTTAGCCAATCATCATATGAAATTTGAGGTGAATAAAATTCCAAATTACGGAAATCGCAAAGTAATTCTACATTTTGAGCAATAATAATTAAGTTATCATCGTAATAATCAATACTTAAAATTTCTGCTTCTGACATACCAATAGAGATAGAGAACTGATCTTCACTTAATGTAATATTCATTATTTTCACCTACCTTTTTCTCAATACAATTTGTTTAATCGTATGATTTTCAATGGATTTTCCGTTACTAAGACATGAATTCCAAAAATTAGGATGGCAATGCTGACTCTTAGTAACAGTTATAAAACCTTTTTTTTCTAAAATTTTTTCAGATGCCATCCAAACTTCTTTGAAGTACGAGTTTGAAATATTCCCAGTAATCACCATTAGTCCGTCAGTTTTCAGAACATCATATGCTTTAGAACGAAGTGGATAGAACCTATGAGGACAAAGCATAAATATTAGGTCTACGCTTTCTGGCTTATAAATTTCATCTAAACCATTCGCATCGCAACGAATAATGTTATGGGTCTCTGAAAGTTTTATATCAATATTATCTGCATATCCAAATATTCTCTCTCCACAACCTACATTTAAAACTAACATATAACCCCTCACTTAATTCCTAAGATTCAATTTATTTATAATTATAAATGAAGGGTTTATAATTTTCATTAGTTTTTCCAAAAATACCAATTTTAAATCATAACTGATAAAAATTTTGATATTCATTATATGCGAGTGACTTAAAATAGATACTGTCGAATTGAAAATTGTTATTTATTGGGATTGAAGATATATAAAATAAAGACTATCTATATGCATTGCAAACCAGTAATTAGCGTTGACATTACGCAAGTCACCAACAATAATTTAGATGTAATCAATGAAAAATTGGGTTTTAGAAATCAATAATTCCTTCTTTAACTATTATCGATATTTGCACTTAAGCGGTAATGAGCAGGCGTAAAAATGAAACCTAAACATTTCAAGGGTTTCTAGATTGAAATTAATTACTGCTTTGCTATTATTAACAAATAGATCAAGCGAGTCAATATGTAATTTCCCTCATTGTGGAGTGGTTAAAATACCATTATGATGTTATGGGCGTACTTCTAAAGTCGGGCAAGATAATGAATTAGAGGCGCAAGGATGGTTATTAGAAGAAGTAGGATGTATAAGAATATTTTTTTGAAAGATAACAAGTATGAGAGGAGTATTACAATAAAAATTAGTTAGAAAGATATGATAACATTATTTGGAATATGTTATGGGTGTTAAAAAGTGACTATTGAAGATACCATATTAATTAAAATCAGTTACTCATATGTTGATGGAATATCTGCAGATAAACTATATAATACAACAAGCATAAGTTGAGTAATATCCCAAAAGAAATTAGAAGATGGAAATATAAAGAATTTTTGTGCAGTTTATAATAATGCAATACAAGAAGTCTATGAATTAGAGAGTTTTGAACGTGATACGAACCAAGGGAAAGAGGTGAGATCCATCCTTCTTGGAAATGTAATAATTTACTTAAGAATTGAAATCCTATTATATGATTTTAAAAGAGACATGTTAATGGGAGTTAAATTGGTTCAATTTTCTATTGAAATTTACGTACGACAATGTCGTTATTATGATTTCTCCATAGGGTGCTACTACCTTCGAGTTGAACGTGGAAAAGGACTTCTAATTCTGCCTAAGTACTAATACTGGGAAATTATTTGATTGAGGATTATTAATGGCATAGGGTGAGATCCGGTGAATTAGTGCTCTTTAAATCTATTAAAGCCTTCTAAAAAATGAGTGTCTGAACTTCTGATTTTATACTAATTATTCTCCTATTATCAGCTCCAGGTGGGGCAAAGACATACTGATAGATGGTTTGTCTTTTAATCATCCATCATTTACTCCATTGATCACCACTTAATAAATCTCCAGCAGTTATAGACCAAATTATCCCATTAAATAACTCGATTCTAGGAGCAAAACGCCAGGAGCCACAATCTGGTCGTGGAACTCGGTTTTATTGTAGCTCATAGCGATATGTAACTCCGAATTGTAGTTTGAGTAGCGAGTCACCATCATGAGTTTTCATACCTTTGAAATGAAAGCCATCTGGCTTGGATTCCGCGGTATAGGGATAATCAACTAAATGTTTTGAATTTAGTTCCGAAAATTCGTATCCTGTCGGTCTGGGACAAGCTGTATATCATCAATCCTTTCCTCATTAATATATGACGGCACCATATAATTCATAACTTTATACTCAGGGAAACAGTACTATATTACAGCTAATCAACTTTTGTTAGTGTATGTTAATAGGTACGTAGAAAAGACCACCTATTATGGGGGGCCGATTTTCGTATTCTTCCATTTTAAAACGGGATTACCTAATCTATACGAATCGACTGGATACCTTGTAAACTGCCCATTCAACACAGTTTTCCCCTGCGAAATTAATACTCCCATTTGTTTATAATAACGGGGGAGTGAGGGTCTGTTTATAGGGTCAACTGGTACAGATACCCTTATACTAAACAACTGTCGTGGTGGAATTATAAATGTGACCAGACCAACAAATATGGTTACTCTTTCGGGCTCGCAATAGATGCAACCATCGTCGCTGTTGCGCGTATTAGCGTCGTCGTTAATCAGTTAACCACAAAGATATCCATATGAAGGGTATACGTCACCATCGTAAGTATCTTAGTAGTTTTATTGCTATAGTTACGGTCTGTGGTTAGCTGTTTGATTAAGCGCGAATAGCAGTTACTCAGTAGATGTTTTTAGTAATTTATCAAAATCAATGTTGAATTTTGACAATGCAAGCGGAAAAATAAAAACCAGAAGAGCAGTTTTATCTAAAATTTTAATCCTTTTCATCCACCATTTATTTTTTGTTTCTGAAATAAGATCGACAGCAGCAAACAAGTATGCTGAAACTGAAAAAGAAAATAGCCAAAATGAGTTGGATTCAAAAAGGCCTGCTAATCGAAAAACAGATATTATTATTAATATAATTCCCAATGTGTAGGTAAGATGTCTCATTGTCTCTCAAGTTTTCTTTTTGTATTATGAGTGTCTTATTGACTATTAGTCATTGTTTAGTGTTAATGTATCTATTCTATCGTTTCGATAGGGAACTATTCTTTCTTCTATACATATGATTCTGACAGGGTTCAAAAGAAAGACCTCCATCTTATCAAGCTGGAGGTCTTTAATATTTATTAATCTTCTTTTTGTGTAATAAACTTCCAAAATTTTTTTAATTCCTCACGTTTTTGTAGAGGGGCGTTCTTTATATCTTTAAACCATTGATGAAGTTCTGGATCTTGTACGTCTGTAATTTGTCTTATTTCTGTTGTACCGAGGAGGTAATCAATAGATACTTCAAAGAAAGTGGCTAATTTTATCAATGTATTATAATCAGGCTCTCTTTTACCTTGCTCATACATTGCATATGTAGTTCGGGCTATTCCTAGTTTTTTTGCCATATCTTCCTGACGTAGTTTTCGTTCTTTTCGAAGAGTGTGTAATCTTGTGCCAAACATATGCTACCTCCTTTCAGGTGTTTTTTTATATCAATTATAACGTCACAAATTGTAACATTTAACAAAGTACACGAAATGTGTAAAAAATATTGATTTTACATTTTTTTTCATATATTATTATCATTAAGTACACATTGTGTGACAATTTAGGAGGGGGATAATGAGAGTGTGGTTATTAAAAAAACGTAAACATAGAGAGAAAACACAGGAGTATATTGCATGTAAAGCAAGAATATCTAGAAGTATGTATGCAATGATTGAAAGTGGTGAAAGGAGTCCTAGTGTACCTGTTGCAAAAAAAATAGCTAAGGTACTAAATTTTGATTGGACTCTTTTTTTGAAGAATAATGTCACGTTTTGTGTAATTACGGACCTGAAAAGTTCATTTCTATATTGTTCTCTAAAACAAAATAATTTATTAAGTATTTTTAAACAAAAATTAAATAAGGAAGTGTTCAATATGAATATGAAAACATTTGAAATGCGTGAAAAACGATTAGCAGAACTACTAGGTGCAAAGGTACTATGGGAGTTTATCAGTGCTGTAACAGAGGAGATTGAAAAGCAGGAATTAGAATCTACACCAGGTTTACTAGAAGATCTATTCATACATGTGAAAGAAACTATTCAAATTCAAAATATGAATCAAAGCATAACAAAAGCCCCTGTAAAAACAGAGGCCGATGCTATAAATAAAGATACATTATTTATGGAAGCATATGTAGAATTAATCAATCATAAGTTTGTTATTTCTGAATTAGCTGTAGAGCTTTCATCTGTTCTAAAAGAATTAAATTGTTTTGTTCAATCATCTTTGCCACAGCTTCAAAATAAGCTTGACTCTCAAGAACCTCAACCTGCTTCTCTTTAAGGAATTTTATTTCTTTATGCTCAAATATGTTATTTCTGGATTGTCGGATTAATTTATTATCTATGCACAACGTATTGAAGAATATGTTTTATTTTAAATTATATATATGTGATATAATATATAAATCATTTTTGGGGAGGAATTATTTATGAAGTACAATAAACATAATTGGGTACATTTAAAGAGGGAAAGCGTATCAATGACCCTATAAACTACGTCTACCCTTATTATTGGAGGGTAAAGTGTGAATTCATCTCATTCACATTCAATATTACGCCATAATCAAATTTTATTATGGCTCTGTGTTCTTTCTTTTTTCAGTGTTTTAAACGAAATGGTTTTGAATGTTTCATTACCTGATATCGCTAGGGATTTTAATAAGGAGCCAGCGAGTATAAATTGGATAAACACAGCGTTCATATTAACTTTTTCTATAGGAACAGCTGTATATGGAAAACTATCAGATCAGTTAGGCATCAAAAAGCTACTCTTATTTGGAATTATAGTGAATTGCTTCGGATCAGTTATCGGGTTTGTTGGACATTCGTTCTTTTCTGTACTTATTTTGGCTCGGTTTATTCAGGGAGCTGGCGCAGCTGCATTTCCAGCACTTGTAATGGTTGTTGTTGCGCGCTATATTCCAAAAGAAAATAGCGGTAAAGCATTTGGTCTTATTGGGTCCATTGTAGCAATGGGAGAAGGTGTCGGACCATCTGTAGGTGGAGTAATTGCCGAATATGCTCATTGGTCTTATATACTGCTTTTGCCTGTTGTAACGGTTATCACTGTTCCTTTCCTTGCAAAATTATTGAAACAGGAAGATGTAATAAAAGGAAGTATTGATGTTAAAGGAATAATATTTATGTCCGTGGGTATTGTATTTTTTATAATGTTTACGACATCTTATAGAATTTCCTTTCTAGTTATTAGCATTATATGTTTCTTGATATTTGTTAAACATATTAGGAAAGTGTCTAATCCTTTTGTTAATCCTTCGCTAGGAAAAAATATATCATTTATGATTGGAATCATTTGTGGAGGACTTATATTGGGAACCGTAGCAGGATTTATTTCTATGGTTCCTTATATGATGAGAGATGTCTACCAATTAAGTACTGCCACAATTGGAAGTGGGATTATTTTTCCTGGAGCCATGAGTGTTATTGTTTTCGGTTATATTGGGGGAGTGCTTGTTGATAAGAAAGGTTCTCTATTTGTATTAACAACTGGAGTTGCATTTCTTTCTATAAGCTTTTTAGTAGCTGCCCTTTTTATAGAAACAACGCCTTGGGTCATAACAATTATAGTGATTTTTGTTTTTGGCGGGCTTTCTTTTACGAAAACAGTTATCTCTACCATCGTTTCAAGTAATTTGGAACAAAAGGAAACAGGTGCTGGAATGAGTTTGCTTAATTTCACAAGCTTTCTATCGGAAGGAATGGGTATTGCAATTGTAGGTGGATTATTATCGATACATTTGCTAAATCGAAAATTATTACCTATAAATGCTGATCCGTCCACTCATTTGTATAGTAATTTGCTATTAATTTTTGCAGGAATCACAATTACGAGCTGGTTAGTTACAATGAAAATGTATAAACGCTCAAGAAGAAATATATAAAAGAGCCAAAGAATTCATTTTTAAAAGAATATATTGTTATATTTTTTGGTAGTGAATATCTTACATCAAAAATTAAATGATTTTAAGTATAACCTCGTCCTAATTATAGAACGGGGTTATACTTTTTTAAACTTTTAAACATAAATAACTTCATTGTCGCTTTATTATGATATAAATTTGATTGTGGCTTATAAGGTGTAGTCATTGAGCGATGAGAGGGATAATAATATTGCTGTGGACTTGAAGGTGAAGATGGATGATAATACAAGGTCTATCACTCCTTATCTTAATCATATTTTTCTCGATATTTTATTCATCTGTATATTTTTGGATAATTGTCTATGCATAATTGGGTGAATGCCAACTAAAACAGACGGTTTCCTCTTAAAACTCAATACAACAATATATGTATTAGTTACATTGGATGAAATAAGAAACCCAACTTAGATAAGATGGGTTTTTTTAATATGATACAATGCCTACCTGATACCCAAAGCTCTTTTTGGCTCTAGGAATATCTGTTAGCACCATCCGCAGTAATAGCAACAATCTAAAGGACTACTTCCACCTTTTGCGCATTCTTTCATACAAGGATCATTTGAAGGGGAATGGGTACTATGCGAATCCACGTACATCGTTTCAGGATAGGAATAGGGAGAATAAGATGGCTGTGGATTATAAGGTACAGCTTGGTTCATGCCATAAGTTGTATATGCCGTAGGTCTTGTACATTGTAGATACCAAGGTCTTGTTTTATACTGCCAACATATAGGCCGACATTCATATTCGAAACCTGGAGCTCCAGGTGTGCAATCCGCCATACATTGGGCATAGGTATAAGGGACTTTATAACAATACTGACGGTACAAAGACAATCACTCCTTATCTTAATCTTGTTTTCCACAATATTATATTTAGCTGTATACTTTTTGGGAAATTGTCCATGCATAATTGTCTACCATGCATAGCAAAGGTTAAATTTAAAATATGAACAAAGCTACTTTAACGGATCCGGAAATGTTCGTTAATTGAAAGACGGTGAGAAATTGGGTTTAAGGGACAGATTTTCAAATTTTTTATTTAAACAAGCTGAAAAGCGAGGTTTGTTCGAAGATATTTTTAATAATACTGTTCGATATGGTGGTAGATATGCAGGCGATGATAATATCTTGGAATCTAGTGATGTTTATGAATTACTACGAGATATAAGTAATCAAATGATGTTGGCTGAGATTGTTGTGGAAGATAAAGACGGTAAGGAAATTAAAAATGATTCAGCTCTCAAGGTATTAAAGAATCCAAACAATTATCTTACATAGTCTGAATTCATTAAGTTAATGACTAATACCTATTTACTTCAAGGTGAAGTCTTTCCGGTGTTGGATGGTGACCAATTAAATTTAGCATCTAATGTTTATACAGAATTGGATGATAGATTGATAGAACATTTCAAAGTGAATGGAGAAGAAATTCCATCATTTATGATTCGACATGTGAAGTATATTGGTGCCGATCATCTAAAAGGTAAAGTTATTCTTGATTTAGGTAAGGATACGCTTGAAGGTGTTATGTCAGCTCAGAAAACTTTAACTGAAAAGTATAAAAAAGGTGGATTACTAGCATTTTTACTTAAGTTAGATGCTCATATTAATCCACAGAACGGTGCACAGTCAAAATTAATTAAAAGGATTTTAGATCAGTTAGGATCAATTGATGATGCAAGGTCCGTTAAAATGATTCTACTAGGAAAAGGGTACTTAATAGAAACGCTTAAAAGCTCACTAGATGATGAAAAGACTCTGGCCTATCTAAAAATGTATATAAAAAGGATTTAGGTAAGTTTTTAGGGGGAAATGTGGACACATACACGGCCCTGATTAAGGAAAACCTCGAGCAAGCAATGATGTATTTGCATAACAAGGCAGTTAGACCGATAATGAAAAATTTTGAAGACCATTTGAGTCTTCTTTTTTTCGGCAAAAATTCCGACAAACGTATTAAATTTAAGATAAATATCCTTGATTTTGTTACTTATAGCATGAAAACAAACATTGCTTACAACATTGTTCGGACAGGAATTACATCGCCAGATAATGTTGCGGATATGCTTGGATTCCCTATGCAAGATACACCTGAATCAAAAGCGATTTATATTTCAAATGACTTATCAAAAATTGGTGAGAAAAAAGCTACAGATGATTCACTGAAGGGAGGTGATGGAAATGGTAAAGACCAAAGGAAACACGGACATTTGACATCATCAAATTAAGTACCAGGGATGCTACAGAAGAACAACCTTCCAAGATAATGGGTTATGCAGCTGTGTTTAATTCAAAAACAACTATTGGTGGATGGTTTGATGAAGTGATTTATTTGTAATTACAACAAATTAGTTAAGAAAGAATTAAATACAAGTGGTTACTAAAATAGTGTTTTCCTTAAATTATTCTCATTTAATGTATCTCATGTATTAGTCTTCTTATCTCATTTTTTCTAAGAGTCATCCCAGCTTAAGAAACTGTGTAACGGAAACCAAAGAAACATGAAGTCAAATTAATACAGTAAAAGAACAATTTAAAAATATGTTGTGATTATAAAATGGTGCCAAGAAAGGATTGCTCATTTTATGCTTCTACAGTTCATACAATAAATTGATGAATTTCTAAAAGCGGAACCATATTTGGAAATTTAGGCTGATGATGAGTGAAGTAAAGATGCTTGGTGTTGTGAAAAATTAGGTAGTTTAAAAGGGGATTTTTTATGAAGAATGAACAAGTAGTAACTTGTAATAAAAAAGGAAGTATTGCTGTCGTTACAATTCAAAATCCACCAGTCAACACTTTAAGTTTAGAAGTAGTTCAACAATTAGTAGATGTATTAGAGGAAATAGAAATTGATAATGATATTTCAGTCGTAATTATAACTGGAAGTGGAGAAAAGGCTTTTGTAGCAGGAGGGAATATAAAAGAATTTCCAGATTGGATGGGCAAAGGTGAAAAATATGCCGAGATGAAATCATTAGAATTGCACCAACCTCTTAAGCAACTAGAGAATTTGTCTAAACCGACTATAGCTGCTGTTAATGGGTTAGCACTAGGTGGTGGATGTGAATTAGCACTTGCTTGTGACTTAAGGATAATAGAAGAACAGTCTTTAATTGGTTTACCGGAAATTACGTTAGGTTTATTTCCTGGGGCTGGAGGAACACAACGCTTACCTAGATTAATTGGAGAAGGGAAAGCAAAAGAGATGATGTTCACAGGGAAATCGATTACAGCTAAAGAAGCAAAAGAAATAGGCTTGGTTAACTACATTACCCCTCGAGGAGAGGCGTTAAATAAAGCAAAAGAGATTGCAAGTGATATAAGTAAATTTTCTCTTCCAGCTCTCGCCTATATGAAGTTGGCAATTCGCGAAGGGGCAGCCGTACCTTTACAAGAAGGGCTTGAGATTGAAGCGCGTTACTTTGGAAAAGTATTTCAAACAGAGGATGTGAAGGAGGGGGTAAAGGCATTTATTGAAAAAAGAATGCCGCATTTTACAAATAAATAGAATGGGACGAAAAAAGTTATCCAGGTTTATTCTACACTATGTCAACATAGATGCTGTTTTTAAAGCTATTTATTTGTTTTTCGCAACACCTTTTAGATCTAGTTCGTCTAATAAATAGATTTGTAGTAGCATGTCTATTTCAAAAGTGAAAATAAATAAAAAGGCGGAGGAATAGAATGGAAAATGGTACAAATGAAAAGGAAATAAATCAAACGCCTTTAGTAAGTGTATTAATTCCTACGTATAATCGTCCACACTACTTTGAAAAAGCTTTATGTAGTGTATTAGAACAAACGTATCCTAATATAGAAATTATAATAGGGGATGATAGTACAAACGACGAAACAGAGAAAGTGTTACAAAAGTACTTGTATGATCATTCAAATATTATTTATATAAAAAATAGGTCAACTCTTGGACAATTTGAGAACTCACGTATGTTATTTCATGAAGCGAAAGGTGAGTATATAAACTTCTTAATGGATGATGATTTATTTCATATAAATAAAATTGAAAAAATGATGAAATACTTTTTAAATGACCTAGATAATGAAATTAAGCTTGTAACATCCCATCGCCAAGTAATGGATGCAGAAGGAAACCTATTGCCAGATGTTTATGCAACGATGCGTTTATTTTTTACAGATACGATTATAGATGGGCTACAATTAGGAAAAATGGTGATTATGAATCAAAAGAATTATATAGGAGAACCGACAACGGTTTTATTTCGTAAAAGTGATTTAACAGAACCGTATGGTGTATTTGATAAAAGGCGGTATCTTTGCAACGTAGATGTAGCTTCATGGTTATCCTTACTGAGTAAAGGGAAAGCAGTATATATAGCGGAGACACTCAGTTACTTTCGATTACATTCAAATCAGCAGTTAAATGAATCTAATAAAATGATGGATGGGTTAGAGGATTTTTCTCATAGTATTATTATAGCCGGAGAAAAATATGGTTTCTTATCCTCCGAAGAGGAGTTAGACAGAGCTATTACAAATTTTCTAGACTATGCAAGAAGAATCGTTCCATCATCCATATTATATTCATTGGACTACTATCAACAAATCAAGCTAAAGAAAATAAATATTGAAAAGAAAAAACAGCGTATGAATATCAACTCGCACCTCCCAAAAGTCAGTATACTAATTCCTGCCTACAATAGACCTCATTACTTAGAATTAGCCCTCAAAAGTGCTTTGAATCAAACCTATGAAAATATTGAAATTATAATTTCTGACGATAGTACAAATGATGAAGTAAAAGCAATGATCCAACCATACCTAAAAGAATATGAATATATAACATATGTTAAAAATGAAAATCCATTGGTGGCTGAAAATTTTAATCAATGTATAGAGCTTGCTACTGGTGAATATATAAATTTTTTATTAGATGATGATTTATTTCATCTTGAAAAGATTGAGAGAATGATGAAATACTTTTTTGAATTAGAAAACATTGCATTTGTGACGTCGTACCGTGAACTGATTGATGAGAATGGAGAGGTATTATCCCCCTCAACATTGAATATGAAAATTGCCATAGAAACTACAATTTTTGAAGGGGAAACACTAGGGAATTATATGTTGAAAAACTTGAAAAACGTAGTTGGAGAACCGACAACAGTTTTGTTTAATCGCAATTTTTTTGGAGGGAAATTTGGTTATTTTAAAGGGAAAGCGTATTCTTCTATTAATGACATTGCAACTTGGTTAGATATGATGAGGAAAGGAAAAGTAGTTTATATAGAGGAACCTCTTAGCTACTTTAGACAGCATAGTGGACAAAATCAAAAACAAATGTACTTTATATTAATGACAATTGAAGAATGGATTGAATTAATTACAGATGCACATAATAGTGGGTTTTTAAATACTGAACAAGATTATAAAGAGAGCTTATCTTATTGTTTGGAGAATGCGGGATTTATACTTAAGGATGCAGTAAGAAGTGGAGAACTAGATCAAATTTATAATGAAAAGATAAAAAACGGGTTAATTAAACTAGTTACTCATATATTTGAGAAAAATATTTGTTATTGCCAATATTGCAATCAAGAATTTAAAAGTTTTTCTCCTTGGCCAGCACATTATGATTTTCTAAAATATGAATTTGAGATGTGGAATAAAGATACAGGTATCTGTCCAGTTTGCTATTCGATGGATCGTGACAGGTTGTATCGTGCGTACATTGAAACAGAGACGGATTTGTTAAGTAGGAATTATACTATGCTTCATATTGCACCTGAAGAGAAGGTAAGAGGGTGGCTTAACCAGTTTAAAAACATTACTTATACATGTGGGGATTTAGAACCAAAGGATTCTTTAATGGAGGAAATTGATATTACGAGAATTGCATACGAAGATAATACCTTTGATGTTATTTTATGTAGTCATGTATTAGAACACGTGCCTGACGATGAAAAAGCAATGCGAGAATTATATAGGGTACTAAAGCCAAATGGATGGGGAATTATTCAAGTGCCAATCGTAATGAATGTAGATTTTATTATAGAGGATAAATCTATTGTAACGCCATTATTGAGAAAATTAGCCTTTGGTCAAGAAGATCATGTTAGGATTTATAATCGATCGGGATTTATTCAACGATTAACAGATGCGGGCTTTAAGGTAGAATTGTATAACATAGCTGAGAAACAAGGAATAGAAATTGCTAGGAAATTCGGATTATCTGAAACGGATATGCTCTATATTGTCCGAAAATGATAGAAAGGAATAGATGCATATGGAGAATATTCCTTTTTTACGTGCGTCAATTGTACCTGCAAACGAGTACTTAGATAAATTAGAGCAAATTGATATATCCCACATATATACAAATTATGGACCTATAAATCAACGTTTTGAAGAAACAATTATGTCGGAATTTTTTCAGAACAGGGGAGCAGTTACAACAGTAGCAAACGCAACACTAGGGTTAATGGCGGCAATTCAATGTAAGAAAAGAAAAAAAGGAAAGTATGCTCTTATGCCTAGTTTTACATTCCCTGCTACTCCATTGGCAGCTATTTGGTGTGGCTTGGAGCCTTATTTTATTGATATTTCATTAGATGATTGGTGTATGGATAAAACGGTACTTTTGGATAAGATTGATGAATTAAAAGAAGAGGTTGCAGTTGTTGTTCCATATGCAACATTCGGATCATGGATGGACTTGAAAGACTATGAAGAATTAGAGAAAAAGGGCGTTCCGGTTGTTGTAGATGCGGCACCAGGGTTTGGATTAATGCATGAGGGTATACATTACGGTCAGAATTTTAGTGGTATGACTGTATATAGCTTTCATGCAACAAAGCCTTTCGGAATTGGTGAAGGTGGCATGATATATAGCCATAATGAGGAAGAGATAAATCAAATTAAAAGAATGGGTAATTTTGGATTTGATCATAATCGTGAATGTACGATGATGGGGTTTAACTGTAAAATGACTGAATATGCAGCCGCTATTGGGATTACAACGATAAATAAATGGAATCAAAAAATGCAAGAACGAACTCGTATCTCTGAATGGTATAAACAGTTATTACAAAGTACGGGATTAATAAAAAAAGGCTGGCAAGTTCAAAAGACAGAAGCAGTTATTCATCAATTTATGCCTATTCTCTGTCCAGAAAAAATTAACAATATGCAGGTAATAGAAGTGTTGAAAAAGCAAAAGATAGAAGCTAGATCATATTTTTCACCATCTTGTCACCAACAAGATTTCTTTAAAAACTACAAGTCTACAGATTTAACAAATACAAATAAAATATCAAAACGAATAATTAGTCTACCTTTATGGGAAGGGATGACGAAAGAAATCGTGGAGAAAATTATAATGTGTTTAATGCAGAAGGTGGTGTCCACAGATGAATAGTTTTTATAGTCAAGAAGAGTTGAGCGAAATTGGCTTTCTATCTGTCGGGGAAAATGTATTAATAAGTAAAAAAAACAGTATATATAATCCAGGTGCTATATCTGTTGGAAATAATGTAAGAATCGATGATTTTTGCATTTTAAGTGGCAAAATTACAATTGGAAGTTATTCGCATATAGCGGCATATACAGCTTTATATGGAGGAGAAATAGGGATTGAAATGCATGATTTTGCAAATATTTCATCAAAAACAATTGTATATGCAGCAATTGATGATTTTAGCGGAAATACATTAATGGGACCGACTATTCCACATCAATATAAAAATGTGAAAGCTGGAAAAGTTATTTTAAAAAAGCATGCCATTGTTGGTGCCCATTCTATTATCTTTCCAAATGTAGTAATAGGAGAAGGAGCGGCAGTTGGTGCGATGAGTATGGTAAAAGAAAGTTTAGATGATTGGTATATGTATGCTGGGGTGCCTGTAAGAAAAATAAAAGCTCGTAAAAAAAAGATAGTAGAATTAGAAAATGAATTTTTAAAAAACATCAATTCATGAGTCTTTAAAAGATAACGCTGCAAATTATCTCAAAAAAATAGAAGAAATGACAAATGTATCAAAAGTTACTCTTTACAGAGCAATTAGAAAAAGAAAAAAGAATATTGTTTAAGTACTCACTTAATACGTGAGTACTTTTTTGGTTTAAATAAAGCATTTAAAAAATATCTGAAACAAAAATGTAAAAGTAGATGATTTAGAAATATATACTAAACTGGTGATAGTTATGATGAAAAAATGTACTTAATCTATCGGTTATAGGTTAGTTGAAGAGTAGTGATTATTTGTTTGTGTCTAAAGAAGTCAAAAACGCTAATGGTGAATATCGAGTGTTATATAAAAAAGAGGTTAGGTATCTAAAAGTTCCACCCCTTTTTATAAATGAGTAAATTCAGATAGAGAATGGTGTATATTACAATTATTGCTGTGAATGTAAAAAGTAATAATCCTTTTATAAAAAACCATGATATGAATACTCTTTTTTCTTATCCTATCTTGGTGGTTGTATTATAGATTTATAATCTCCTTGCACCGGTGGTGTTAAGCATATCAGTTGGCATTCTAAGAGATTTAATTGTACACATTCCATTATCTTTAAAAGAGAATATTGCAGTAATCATCTCATGACCTGCTTCATTGTCAATTCTGTGTACAAATAAACGTGTTCCAGCAGGAATTACAAATAGAAAAGGTGTTTGACCAGTAGGGGTCATTTCTATTTTTAAATCTTTTTGCGTGTCATAAAAATTTCCAACCTCAAATGCACGAAATTCATTTGAATTATTATAATAGTTATATGGATATAGATTCTGATACATAAATCTAACCTCTTTCTTTTTGTAAATTTATTTAATACATTAACCTATATATTCATTAATTTAATTTGTGTATAGGCTAAAACATAATAATAGGGAAAATCGTATGGGGGAATGGATTTGATATTTTTACAATGGATTATATATTGCCAGTCACTGCCGTCTTATAGAAATAAGACAGTAATTTTCGTAAGTAGTTTGATGTCGTTGTTTATTGAAGAGCGGTAATAAAAAATATACAAGAAATGAGCGTTATTAAATTTATAGAAAAGCAGAATTTTTCTAGCGACAATTAGAAGTCAACAAAAACAATTTCAGCAAGACAAGACGAAAAATCACGATATCAACTTTAAATAGAATGATAAAAGCACGTGCAGCCTAAACATGTGCTTTTTTTTGCATATTTACATGGGAAATGAGCGGGAAGGACATTTCACACGGTTTGATTAGTATAATCGTTAATTTTATTGGAAAGTGTGCGCGGGTGTGATAGCTCATGCGACTTTGTATCTTTCTATGAAATGAAAGATGGTATGTAGTGTTTATTTTAGTATACATTTTAAGTTGGAAATTCGATGCTTAGGGCAAATTAAAATGCCCAATTATCTTAATTGAAAAGGAAAGAGAAACGCTAAGCGTAAATGGGCAACACGTAAATTACCTAATTAAAACAGGAGGAAATTACATATTCTTAATATTTGTAATTATGGAATTTAATCAAAATACTTCGAAACAATTATTATCTTTATGTTATATCGTGAAAGATAATGTATTACCTTTACTATCTATAATTTGATTATAGATAGTAAAGGTATATTACGAAATATTCTTATGGAAGTTACCGGTTTAAGTTTAATTAAGTAAAGGGATAGAGCACTTTAAAAAATCATCATAGATAAAATAGGGTTATTACATCTTGTGTATGTTTAATCCTCTGATATAGGAGATAGTTTTTTGTTAGGCAATCCCCCAATTTTGTATAGACAATCATCTAACACATAGACAGAAAAATATAATACCGAGAAAAATACATTTAAATTGAGGAGTGATTGTCTGTGTATTATCCGTATTACCCGTATTATCCACCTTATACTTATGACGATGGTATAGCGAATCGTACAACTGGTCCTAATCCAGATTTATACCAGGCTGGTTATCAAGACGGCTATCAAGCTGGTTATCAAGATGCGCAAAAACCTGAGCAATATGTGGGGGAGGAAACTTCCATTAGACAAAGCTATCCACTAGTTGTCCGAGGAGGTGGTGCTCTTAGTTTTAGTGTACATCCGGGAAATCAGCAGGGAGATTTCAATATACTTGAGCTGTTTTTTAGGGGAGGACAAAAGCCAGCAACTTCAGGGTTAGCTCCTGGTGAAGGTTCTTGGGTTGATCGCGGGCTGAGGGAAAACGAACCGACCATTATTCATCAGTGGGTTCCCGCGGGTGTTACATCTGCCCGTTGGTTCAATGATTTAAGAGACTCAAATAAGTACTGGACATTCTATGTATATAATACAGGTCAGGGAGTAATGAGAGTAACACACTCACATCCAGGGAAACCGTTTTAGTTTCAGTTTTTGAACGTATATATCATCGGCCTAGGCTTCTTAGGACTGGAGAGCATAACATACACTTGCTCTTAATAAAAGATGGATAGAGATTAATACTCTTTAAAAAAAGATACCGCACATGCCTTGAATGGGAAGTACAATCTGAAATAGATTCAACCTTCGTTGGGGTAATGGTTCGCCCATTACAGGATAATAATTTTAACACACGGATGAGATATTACACAGGCCACCTCATGAGGGAACGGAATAGTAGTAAGTCCATGCGCAATGAAATTAGTAAAGCTAGAGATTAAAGGGCTTACTTCCTATTACATCAAAACAAGGTTATTAACTTAACTAGTGCTACTCAGAAGATATAAATAGGGGCAAAAGCACTTTGGGAATTTATAAGTGCAGTAATAGAGAGAATTAAAAAGCAAGAATTAGAGTCTATACTAGATTTATTAGAAGACCTATTCATACATGTGAAAGAAACTATTCATACATGTAAAAGAAACTATTCAAATCCAGCATATGAATCAACGTATAATAAAAGCCCCTGTAAAAACAGAGGCTGATGGTATAAATAAAGATACATTATTTATGGAAGCTTATGTAGAATTAATTAATCATAAGTTTGTTATTTCTGAATTAGCTGTAGAGCTTTCATCTGTTCTAAAAGAATTAAATTGTTTTGTTCAATCATCTTTGCCACTGCTTCAAAATGAGCTTGATTCTCCAGAACCTCAATCTGCTTCTCTTTAGGGAGGGATTGAAGTATTTCTTTTATTTCTTTACACTCGTATATGTTATTCTCCGAGTCTTCGATTAATTTATTGCGACGATTGGTGTATTCAAGTGCACCTAAAGTCGCTAATGCGCGAGGATCTAATCCTAGAATTTCCATGTATTCCTCTCCTTTCCTCTACAATAATTCGATAGGGGAAAGGAGATTCCTTTAATGATTTGCTAGAGTTTTTATATAGTTATATAACATGTTATTTGTTTGTGGGAATGTTATTTAGCTGGAATACAATAGAATTAGACTTAAAAGAGCTTCAAAAAAGGATGAGAAGAAAAGGGAATCCAGTAAGTCTGACTCCTTTCCCTTAAATAATCTACTTATGGAACGGGTGTTTACTTGTAAAATGAATTTTAAATTGGATTCCTTGAGGGAGATTTGATCGACGGAGGGAATGGATAGATAAACAAAATTACAGAGAATGTAATGGAAAGAACTATAGGAAATATTAAGGAGTTATTAAATAATATGTTTTTTAGTATTTAAGAAGGGCCCGTGTATAAATTATTACATATCAAAATAAACGATTAGTCATTAAATAAAGAGAAGGATACTAGTTATTTGTATAAATGGAATATCGGAGAGTAGGAAATTAATATAAGTAGAGGGGGCAATCCTCAGTATTTCTTGAATGTTAATAAGCATTAAACTTTATATTGCAACACTTACAGGTGATGCTCCAACTGTTACCTAACAGGAATGTAATAGAATTAGACTTTACAGAGCTTCTAAAAAAGATGAAAAGAAAGGGGAATCCAGTAATTCTCACTCTTTTTTCTTAAATAATCTACATATGATACGGTTGTTTCCCTTTATCATAAATTTTACATTGGATTCTTTGAGGAAGATTAGGTAGATATAGGATATGGAGGATGAATGAATAGATAAACAAAATGAAAGAGAAATGTAAGAATTACTGGAATTGTTAAGTGGTTATTAGGTAATAAATTTTAAAGTATTTAAGAGTGAGAAGATGTGTATCAATCGTTACTTAAAAAGTAAAAGATTAGTCATTAAATGGAGAGAAGTGTCTAAGTTACTTGTATAGATGAAATAATGGAGCATATGAAATTAAAGCATGATGAAACATGTTGAAATAAATAGATGGGGATCTCTAGGTAGGTTAAGCAAAGAAATAAGGTATGCTGAGAAAGTAGCTATTGAATTCGAAGAAGTTAAAGTGTGAAAGGTGTCACTTATGTTAACTTGAATATCTACTACTTATTTACTCTATATAAAAAAGCAGCTGCACAAAAGTACAGCTAGTTTTCTTTACAAGTTTATATGACTTTAATGACGAATTGAGATTGAGGTATATATAGTAATTGAGCTGTTAAGGAAGTTGTTGTATTAGCAAATGGGTATGCTTCCTTATAAAGAAAATTACTATACACTATTTCATTCATTTCATAGGTCGTACACAGTTTTTTTAGGATTTTTTGAGAAATTTTATTTGTACAAGCAGCAATAAAATCATAATCTCTTTTACTTATTTCTTGAATGGCATGTGAAAGAAGGGTAGTGACTATACCACTTCCCATCCAATCTGGATGACAAGCGCCCATATCTAGATAAACCAATTTTTCTTTATCTAAATGAGAAAACTCAATAGATTCTGTCTCTAATGTATCTAAAAGTTGAAAAATAGGTTCCATTTGCGGGCATAGTTCAATCGCTTTCTCTGTATCTATTAGTGGCTGGGTTACTTTTTTTGTTAAAAGAACTCCAACAATTTGAAAATTTTCTATTGCTACAAATGACATAGCTTGAGATACAGCTTGTTTCATCATTTCTTCGCACATTTTGTGAAAAGGAGCAAAAGGAATTTGTAAACTGCTTACAAGAGGTTCATTATTCACAAAAGAATGTGCAAGTAAATGTGCTGCATCTTTCACGTGGTGTGTATCAAGTAGCTCTATATTCATATGTTTTTCCTCTTTCCTGATATAGTGAATAGTAATTAAAAGGATTAAAAATTTTATTTCATTTAGTTAAGTTTAACTATTAAAGCGCTAACAAATATGGTTATGAAACATATGAATGAATCTGTTTAGTAGCAATCGAAATATGTTCATAAAGAAATTCTACGATCTCATCTATACATTCAACAGTTGTATATGGAGAGATAGAAAAGAATTTTAATGTAGAAATCGGATTTCTATCATAACTGTTTATTACATCTACTACACAAGAACGAGTTGTATCACCAAAAAATACTTGATCGCGATTTTTTCCTAGGTAATTAAATAGTTCTATATTTAATCGGTTTGTATCCTCAATTTCTTCCTTTGTTGCAAGGCCTATTCGTTCTTTTTCCCAATTTTCTTGGCCATCTCCATTCATATAGAAACGAAAAGTTGTAATTGGTCCATATGTAAAATCATTTGTGATTGCGACTTGAGGGAGGGCCTTGCGCAACTTCTCTCTAAATAATAGATTTACACGAATATAATTTGCTAGTAGTTTTTGATATCCTTCAATTCCAAAGGCTAATAGATTGATATACATCGGAATAGCACTACCAGCTCGTGAACATTCTAAAGTATATCCTGTATGATAACTCCCATATGATCTATTACCAAGATAAGGTGTATCATCTTGTTCAATGTCCATCAGTTGTAAATCAGTATGATTTTTTACGATTAAAATACTTGAAGCATAAGGTGTTTGTCCTAATTTATGAAAATCAAAACATACACTATCAGCAAGTGCCATGTATTGCATTTTATCTTGTACGTATAGTAAAGCATTTTTTAAGTTAGGTTCAAATGAAAGTGGATTTTCTTCGAAATTATAATTATTAAAGAAACTATAGAATCCACCCATTGCAGAATCCGCATGGATATAAATAGGTTTTAATTTATATTTTTTTTGTATTGCTTCAGCGCTCTCTTTAATTTTTTTTATATCATCAATGGTAAAAGTATCTGTTGACCCCATAGTAGCTAGAATATAAAGGGGAATACCACCATTATTAATAACTTGTATCATCTTTGCCTCTAAATCATCTATATCCATAGAATTTGAATAAGGATCCGTTTTCACTTTAATTAAGTGATTTGATCCAATGCCAGTTGCTTCAGCTGATTTTAATAAACTATAGTGTGCATTTTCAGAAGCAAAGCAATATACATTTTGTGGAGCACCATATTCTTTTGCTAATGGGAATTGTTTAGAAATTGCTAAGCGTAAGCTCGAAAATACACAACCTTGTCCACCCCATGTTGTATAACCGCCGCTATTATGCGGATTATAACCAATCAGTTTTGAAAGCATGGATACAACTTTTACTTCTGCTTCTGCTGCCCCTGGGCCATAGACATCCCAAACACCATTACCATTTAAAAGAGCCATGGTTAGTTGACCCAATAATGACGGAATACTTGGTAGTGGTACGGCGTTCGATAAGTAGTATTTATTTGGATAAGGATGGCCATTCATAAATTGGTTTAGCTCTTCTATAACCTCAGACATAGTGATGCCAGCTAGTGGAATATGACTTTGGTGAATTAAGCCATTGTAGTATCCTTCTGATTTTTCCTCACATTTACCTAAAGTAGCTCGCTCTTCATTTTTTAATCGGTCAAGATTTTTAATTATTTTCTGCATAGATTCTAATAAAAGTTGTTGTTTTTCTTCATTTCCGTCAACGCTCGGAAATAATTTTAAAATATCTTGCATGCAGTCACTTCTCCTTGTGAAAAACTGGATTTTTATTTTACTTGGTTAAACATAAGGGTGTAATAATTTGTAATTGCCCTTTTGAATACTTAGAAATGAGGAGCTATTTAGAAAAAAATGTAATTCCATAGAAGATTATATGAATTATAGAATTTAAAGTAAAGAAAAATTTTTTGATTTATTTCAAAAAAATTAATTGTGAGATAATGAAGTTTCTAAAAATATTTCTGAATTAATTGTTTATTTGGTTTGCATGATGCCCTAGCATGTATTTAACTAATGTAGTAGATATTTTAATATAATGTAAAACGTATTATAAGGTAGTTGAATAAAAGGGTTCAACTACCTTATAAACTGTAGAAATTGTTGGGGAAAGATAAAAAATAGGGTGGAAGTGCTAAAGATATGTTCTAGTTGGGAAGAAGTAGTAGTATGGATTTGGTAGAAAAATCAGCATAATTTTTTTATGGAATAATAATTATTCGATCAAAGTTTTTTAATGAATTCAATTTCATTGTCTAATAATAATGGACGAGTTAAGTGTGAAGAGTTTTCTTCAACCTGGGTAGAATTTTTTGCACCAGGAATAGCAACTGAAACGGCTGGGTGACTTAAAACATAACGTAAAGCAACTTGCGCTAAACTTCGATTTGAACGTACAAGTGAACGTAATTTCTCTACTGTATTTAAGCTATCTTTAAACCACTTTTCTTTTGGCCAATCTTTTCTTAAATCATCGTCTGGAAATTGAGTTTCATGATTAAATTTCCCAGTTAAAATTCCCATCTTAAGTGGACCTCTTATCACAGCACCTAAATTATGTTTTTCAATATAAGGAAGGATGTCTTTTTCAGGTTCTTTATTCAAAATACTATAATCGAATTGTACGACATCTAAATCATTATTCTGATTAAAATGTTTTATATAATCTAAATCATTAGTAGAAACGCCAACAGCTCTCACTTTGCCAGATTTTTTTAAGGTTTGGAAAGCTTGTAGAAAGGCTTCAGTTTCTTCCGGTTTATCCCACCAAATATGACAAAAGTACACATCTATATAATCCGTTTTAAGCCGTAGTAAACTAGCCTCAAACGCATCAATGATCTTTTGAGGATCTCCATAAACGGCTGGTTGATTTGGGTCATAATGATGACCAATTAATCCACCTTTTGTAGAAAGAATTATATCCTGCCTACGATTATTTATGGTTTTTGCAACTAGCGTTTCACTATGACCTAATCCATAAACATCAGCAGTGTCAATAAAATTGACCCCTAGGTCAATTGCTTTTTCAATTGCATCAAGTGATTCATTATCTTTTACTGCTCCCCATTCATCTCCACCAATTGCCCAAGAACCGAATCCTATTTCTGAAACTATTAACCCCGTGTTACCTAATAATCTATATTCCATTATGTACGGACTCCTCCTTTGCAGCTTATGTTATAAGAAGTATATATAGTGACCAGTTGGAATATTCTTGAATTTATTTTCGGAGTATAAATTAGACTATTTCCTTTAATAAAATATGTAAGATTGCTGTATAAAAAGAAATTAGAATTATTAGTGAAATGGTTTTTTATGCTTAAATTGAATAAAAGTATGAATTGATACAGTATAAATATGAGTTTTATTCATAATTTTAATAACTATGCAATAAGCGAAATAAATGTTGAATTTAGTCGGAAAATATAGATTTACAAATTGCAGAATGTGTACATATAGTTGTAACTGTAAATATTATCCGTTTTTAAATATTTATAAAAGGAGAAATTCATATGAAAGAAATACAAAAGAAATATGAAATTGTAGAAGAATTGGATGTAACAGTAGGCCAAGAAGCATTATGGATAGCTCATCAAATGGAAATAGAAAAAGGAATGAACAATGAACCGATTATAATAAAGTTAAAAGGAAATCTTCAAATAGAGGTTTTAAAGAAAACGCTTACTACGATAGTGCAATCACATCCGGCGCTACGTACAATATTTAAGAAGAGGGATGAAAAAATAAAGCAATTAATTCAAAAGAATGTAGAATTTGATATACCAATTAAAGATTTAACTGCTTTTAAAAACACAGAACAAAAATCTATTTTAAAAAATTTCTTAGAATCTATAGTGAATGAGAAATTTAGTTTAGAAGAGGGGCCTTTGTTTAAATTCCACATTATTAAATTCAGTGAAGATACATTTGTTTTACATTTAATGTTTCATCACATTATTTACGATGGATGGAGTTTAGGAGTTTTCATCCGACAATTATCCAATACGTATGGTGAATTACTTCAAGGGAAGACGAATGTAGAATTTGAATCTCCTTATCAGAACCTCGTAGAGTATGAGGAGGGTTTTATTGATAGTGCAATATATAAAGATGGATCATCGTATTGGAAAGATTATTTACAAGGTGAATTAACTCCTACAGAGTTTCCTATTGATTTTAATAAAATGAATGAAAAAAGATATACAGATAAAAATATAAGTAAGAATATTAATTCGGATTTATTTTATCAAATACAATGTTTTGCTAAAAAAAATAATATAAGTATTTATCGAGTAATGTTAAGTACTTATTGTACCTTGCTTCATCAAATGACAAATGCTAAAGAGATAATTGTTGGTATTCCAATTAATACTAGACCACATACAGAAGAACGAAATACTTTTGGCTATTTTGTTAATACAGTACCTATACGTATAACAATAGAAAAGGGAGAAACATTTAAGGGAATACTTAATAAAGTGAATAAATCTATTCATCTAGCTATTACGTATAAACATAATCCATACTCACATATAGTAAAAGATTTAAATCTAAATACAAATACAAATCATAATATGGTATATTCCACAGCATTTAATACGATGAAGATACCGGAATTAAAAATTCCTGATATTGAGTCAACAGTTTTAACAGATTGTAAAAGAGTAAATCCTTTTAATATGACTTGGAGAATAATGCGATATGAAGGGGAAACAGAGAATAAAATTGAGGTTGACTTTAACTCAGCATTATATAAACCAGAGAGTATTAGTGATTTAGTCGAAAGATATATATATTTGTTACAAAAACTAATGAAGAATGTGAACGAACCTATCCATTCATTGGATTTACTTGTAGAGAAAGATCATCGTCTATACAAAGAAATGAACTCAAATGCTCTTACATATCCTCATTCAAAAACACTAGATCAATTAATCGATCTACAATCATTAAAATCACCAAATCAAATAGCGATTTCAATGGGGGATAAATCCATTACCTATTATGAATTACAGCAAAGGTCAAATCAAATTGCGAATTATTTATGTGAAAATGATATAAAAAAGGGACAACGTGTAAGTATTACTATGGAAAGAGAGATTGATACCATTGTATGGATTCTAGGTATCCTAAAATCAGGTGGAGTTTATGTACCAATCGATCCAAAGTTTCCTGAAAAAAGAATAGAATACATCTTAAAAGATAGCGAAAGTCAAATGATTATTACGAAGAAAGAATACAGGGGATTGGTTGAAAGTTTTGCAATTCATACAATTTATCTAGAAGATTTTCATTACGCTAATTCCATAGAAAATATTACGCCTACACATACCATAGAAGATGCAGCTTATATTATCTACACGTCAGGTTCAACAGGTTTGCCAAAAGGAGTCGTTGTACCACATAAAGGCGTAGTTAATTTATCATATTCATTAATCAATACATTTCATTTAGGCAAAGAAGATGTATCTTTACAATTTGCAACGATCATTTTTGACGCCTCCATTATGGAAATATTTCCGATTTTGCTATGTGGAGGGATAATGCATTTAATTTCTGAAATCGAAAAACGTTCAGCAGAGGAATTTATAAATGTAATTGAAAAGAATGGTATTACAAATGTGGTTTTACCAACTGCGTTTTTTAAATTAATAGCTGATATGCCAAAAGAAATGTTACTTAAATTAAATTCTGTAAAACGTGTATTTGTAGGAGGGGAAACTTTACCTGCTGAATCAGTTCGTAAATGGCAAAGTAAATTAGGGTTAAAGATTCCAGTTCTTAATGCATATGGTCCTACTGAAACTACTGTATGTGCAACCATGTATGAAGTAAATCGTGAGATACAAAAAGAAATTTCTAATATCCCAATCGGTAAACCAATTGCTAATAGTGAAGTTTTCGTGGTTAGTCCGTTCAATGCATTATGTCCGTCAGGTGTAGTAGGTGAGTTATTTATTGGCGGTGATGGAGTTGCCAACGGATATTTAAATCAAAAGGAAAAAACAAAAGAGGCGTTTATTTCTTTCGATAAATCCTATAATTACAATAAAAAGATGTATCGTACTGGAGATTTAGTACGCCTTTTACCGAATGGAAATTTAGAATTTATCGGAAGGAAAGATAATCAAGTAAAAATACGTGGGTATCGAATTGAGCTGGATGAAATTGAAGGAACATTATTTAAACATCCAGAAGTGAGAGATGCTGTAGTATTCACTTATCAAAACGACAAAATCGTTAGTTTTTATTTATCTAAAGACAATACAGAACTAAAACAAGAGGCATTAAAAACATTCTTAAGTGAAAGTTTACCAGATTTTATGATGCCAAATTATATATTTCACCTTGAAAGTTTTCCTGTATCGCCAAGCGGGAAACTAGATAGAAAAAAATTAGAATTACAAATCCCATTTTTACTTGAAAACATGCAGAAGCAATATGTTCCACCGATAAGTGAAACAGAAAAAAGATTGGCAAAAACATGGGCAGAGATTTTAAATTTAGGGAAATATAGAATCGGCAGAGATGATGACTTTTTTAAACTTGGGGGACATTCATTAATTGCTGTGCAAGTGTTAAATCAAATTCAAAAAGAGTTTCATCTAAAAATTGAAATTAGAGATATTTTTGAGCATACAACGATTGCTAGTCTATCTGCTTACATCGATAAATTAATGGCAGTAAATCATGATAGGGAAGAACAGGAGATGCAAGTATTAAAAGTCGCAGATAAGGAAAGTTATCAGTTATCAAGTGCTCAAAAAAGAATTTGGTTTTTAAATAAGTATAACGCCATTAATAGAGTATATGATACACCACTACACATATATATTGAGCCGAGTTTAAATAAGAATATTCTACAAGACACCATAAGATTTTTAGTTGAACGACACGAGATGCTACGGTCAGTGTTTATTGAAAGAAATGGAGAGCCTAGACAAGTCATTTTAAACTCAATAGCGATTGACCTAATTCACGATGAGATTGAACACATGTCTAAAAAAGAACAACAAGAATATATACGTACAACAATAAATCAAACGGATCATACACCATTTGATTTAGAAAATGGCCCTCTTTTTAGGATTAGAATTTTTAATCTGGATAAGAAAAAGTCTTATTTATATATCAATTTACATCACATTATTACAGATGAGTGGAGTGTAAGGAATTTATTAGATGAATTAATGAAGGTATATAGTGCCTTTGCAAAACGTAGAAATCCTGAGTTGCCAACTATCTCTAATCGATATGTAGATTATGCTGAGTGGGAACAGGAGCAGTTAAATTTAGGTCGATGGGATACGGAAAAATCTTATTGGATGGCCGAACTTGCAGCACCTCTTCCTATATTAAATCTTCCTTTAGATTTTAGTAGGAATCGTCAAAGTACAAATAAAGGTACAGTATTTGAAATGAAGTTAGATAATGAAATGAAAGAGTCTTTGAAACAAGTATGTGAACAAGAGAATGTTTCTATGTATATGCTGTTTTTAGCAGCGTATATTCAATTGTTACATTATCTAACGGATCAAAAAGATATTATTGTAGGTACACCGGTTGTTGGAAGGAATCATCAAGAATTTGAACAAATACAAGGATTCTTTGTAAATACCCTAGCAATTAGAACACAGTTAAATGATGTGAAAAATTTAACACAGCTATTACAAGTAGTGAGAGAAAAATGTTTGAATTCTTTCCAAAACCAATCTTACCCATTTGATAAAGTAATTGAACAAATAAATCCTGATAGAAGCTTTGGAAATAACCCGATCTTTTCTACTATGTTTAGTTATCAGAAAGATATTCTGCAGCAACATGATGCATACAAGCTTCAGTTGTTACCTAATAAACAAGATATTAGTAAGTTTGACATTTCTTTAGCTGTTGAAGAAGGATTGGATTATGTAGGGGTTTCATTTGAGTATGATATTAATCTTTTCAAGGAAGAGTCCATTAATAGGTTTACTCAAAATTTACTTACTATACTGGAGGCATTTATTCATCAACGAACAGTAGCATATGAGGATCTTTCATTTCTATCACGGGAAGAAGAATCTCTTTATAAAAAGGTAAATCATACAGAAAGACCCTATCCTTATTTTCAAAATATACAAGAGCAATTCTATATGCAAGTAGATAGACAACCTGATCGGATTGCTATAGCGACTGAAACGGAATCTTTAACATATAGACAATTAAATATGAGCTCTAATCAAGTAGCTCAACATTTACTCGAAAAAGGTATAAAAAGAGGAGATAAGGTAGCCATATTTTTAGATAGAAGTATGAATAGTATCGTTTCTATGCTTGGAATATTAAAAGCCGGTGCTGCCTATATACCAATCGATGTAAAATACCCTGAGGATAGAATAAATTATATAGTTCGTGACAGTGAGGCATGTAGAATTATAACGAGTAACAAATACAAAAGTCATTTGAATGTAAGTAATTATAAGGTTTCAATAATAGAGGATATATATCGTACGACTATAAATGATGATGTGAAAATTTTAAATAAACCAGATGATTTGGCATATGTAATTTATACTTCAGGATCAACAGGTAAACCAAAAGGTACATTATTAACACATAAAGGAGTATTAAATTTAGTTGAATGGAGAAATGAAGTATTTCAGATTTCTTCAAATGATAAAGTAACACAGTTTTATTCCCATAGTTTTGATTCTTCAGTATCAGAAATTTTTTCTACCTTGTTAAATGGGGCGGAACTATATGTATTAAGTGATGAACAGCGCTATTCAACTGTCGCATATGCTCAAGCCATTCAAGAAACACAAGCAACTATTTCTGACTTACCAACAGTATTTTTCAATGAATTATCGACTTCATTAACGAAACTGGATTGCGAAAAGATACGTTCTTTAAGATTTATAATAATGGGAGGGGAAGCTGCATCAACAAATGCTATTAGAAGTTGGCAAAATACTTTTAAAAACCAAGTACAGCTGGTAAATGAGTATGGGCCTACTGAAGCAACCGTTTCAGCAATGTATTATTTCATACCAGTTTTAGAAGGCGACAATAATCTTTTAGGAAGTATACCAATTGGTATTCCTATTTCTAATACAAAGGTTCATATATTGAATTCATATATGCAACATTGTCCGGTAGGGGGCATGGGTGAATTATATATTGAAAGTTTAGGATTGGCCCAAGGGTATTGGAAGCAGGAAGAGAAAACAAAACAGGCATTTATTTCAAACCCATTTTCAGAAGACAATAGTAAAAGATTATACCGAACTGGTGATTTAGCAAGATGGTTACCAAATGGAAATATAGAATTTATGGGAAGAAAAGATAAGCAGGTTAAAATTAGAGGGCACAGAATTGAGTTAGGGGAAATAGAAGATGCAATGTTACAACTTGAAGGGATAAGTCAGGCTGTGGTAACACAAACGAAAGATGGAATGTTACTGCAAGCTTATTATAAAACAGTGGACGGTATAGGGATAGAGAAAAATAAGTTAGCTTTACATTTATCAAATGTATTGCCAGAATATATGATCCCTAAATATTACTCTCATGTGCTAGAAATACCAATAACGGCGAATGGGAAAATTGATTTTGAAAAACTACCAGAAATAGAGTTTGATCATGAGCAAAAGGATGAGTGTATACTTAAGCCTCAAACTAAAGTACAAAAAAACATTGCAAAGGTATGGTCTGAAGTTCTAAATGTAAAATCTATAGGTTTAAAAGATGATTTCTTTAATTTGGGTGGACATTCTTTAAAAGTTATGCCGGCATTAGTCAAATTAAAACCGTTATATCCTAACTTGAAAATTCAAGATTTCTTTAAGTATAGAACCATAGAAAAATTAGCCTCTCATATTGAAGAGATGGAAGATATGTCGTTCAAGAAAGAGAAAAATATGAATGTAGCATGTAGGGAAAATGAAACGAAAACGACTCCTGTTTATGAAACAACTAAATTAGAAGAATGTGAGTTAGATATGGTGAATTATCCAAAGGCAGTTTTCCTTACAGGGGCAACAGGATATTTAGGAGCACATATTTTAGAACGGTTATTACAGTTACCATCTACGACTATTTACTGTTTAGTAAGAAAAAGTGAGGGTCAAGTAATTGGTGCAAAGTTAAAAGAAAGAATGGAGTTTTATTTCGGTAAAGAAATCCTCCAAAAGTTGAAGGAGAGAGTAGAATTAATTGAAGGAGATTTATCTTTGATGAATCTAGGTCTAGATTCAAAGCAATTGGACCATTTAAAGAATAGGGTAGAGTCAATCATACATTGTGGTGGAGAAGTTAGACACTATGGAGAACGTGAGCATTTTCAAAAGGTAAATGTTGAGTCTACAAAATACTTATTGGAATTAGCTAAGCACACAAATGTGCGTTTTCATTATATATCGACTTTAAGTGTAGTAGGTCAGGCTGAAAGCGATCCAAAAGAATTTGAATTCTTTGAGTCTGATTTTGATAGAGGGCAAAATTTAGATAATCTGTACCTAGAAAGTAAGTTTCAAGGCGAGAAAATGGTCAGAGAAGCAATGGAAAAAGGAGTTCGTGCCACAATATACCGTGTGGGGAATTTAGTGGGTAACTCTAAAACAGGTAAATTTCAATACAATATTAATGAAAACGCATTTTATAGATTATTAAAAGGGATATGCCTATCTAGCATAGCTCCTGACGTCAATACGTATGTAGATTTAACGCCTGTAGACTATGGAAGTTTAGCTATTACTGAATTATCTTATAAGGCCAATACAGTAAATAAAACCATGCATATTTGTAATCCAATTCAGCCAAAATGGGAACAATTTATTAATAGTTTACAAGCTTTTGGATACGATATCCTGTTAATGAAACAAGAAAAATATATAGAGAAGTTTTTTAATACGAATTTAACTACTGATGAACAGAAAGCTTTAGAGCTCATAATGCCTTTATTAGAATCTGTAGAAGAGCTATCAGTAGCTATACCATCTTGTTTATACACGCAAGGATATTTGAAGAATGTACATTGTTTAGAGCCAAATCAAGAGTATATCAATTTGTTATTAAATTATGCTATGAGCATAAAGTATTTACCATTAATTAAAGAACCAATATTGTTGTAGAATACTCTATCGTTTTTGAATAAAAAAGAACCTGTTTTCCATTGAGAACAGGTTCTTTTTCTGGAAAGATAACTACTTAGTGGTACGGAACAGATTTCTTCTCAATAGGGTTGGGAATAAGCTGTTGAAAATATTGATTTTCCAGTGCCAAATAGTCCTTATTTAGCTAAAAAATAGCCTTAACGTACACCAACGCCTCGAAATATGTCCAAATTGTGTCTCAACGTATAATTTTCTTTTTGGATATGGTGAGGCCATTTAGAAAACTTTGCACCAGAACCCTTTCGTTTACTTTACTAAATATTTCTTTCTCTATTGAATTATCTTCCTGTAAACATGGAATAATAATTTTCACATAACTTAAAATACATTTAAAGAGGTGCAAATAATAATGGATGAATGCAGAGATATATTGCAGAATGGAATTTTCGATGATCACGATCTTACAAATAGGAACTCTTTTAAAAGTAAGCTAAAACAATGGTTGTTAAACTTAACTTATAATCAAGTAAAAGAAATGAAAGGTGGGGGACTGTCATTCAATATACCAATCGTTATTGAAGATATTCCAACCCCATTTGAATTTGATTTAGATGGAAACTACTCGGAAGATGAATTTAAACAATTCCAGAGTTTTTTAAGCCAAGGGACAATTAAGGATTTTGAAAGTGATAGTTATTACAATACAACGAGTCATACAGTCAATCCGTTAATAGTAAAAGCCTGGATTGATTGTATGAAGCTCTCTTCTTCACAACCACCAGTGCCACAGCCACCCGTTCAATTGCCAGGTCCACCGCCTATTGAAGAATTCCAACCAGGATTAAAATCCAGTCTTACTGAGTATGATGAACATACTTTAATTTTTAAAACGTGGTATGTTCCTTTTGGTGCAAATGATCCATATCCAAAAGTCCTTGATTTTAAAGTGTTAGGTGGTACATATAATAATTTTTCAGTTGGAGATTCTATATCCTATCCCAAAAATATTATTATTAAACGAACTGGGCATGAGCCGCTCTTAATTACTTTAACAACCGATAAAGGAGAGACGACCAACCAGCTTCCAGCCACTAAACCACCACAACTTGTAATGAAACACTTTGTATATGAGGAGGTTTTCACGATAACTAATGGATATCAAAAAGTATTTCAAGTTCCTGAACAATTTAAAATTATTGGAGCAGGCTGGTATAATTCTGACAATTTACTAGGGAAAAAATATGTTTATCCAAAATCAGCAAGGGAATGGATTGTAGAAATCCCTAAAAATATTCAAGGCAATGGTCATTTTTGGTTAAGTCTCATTACAATTCATGATCCCGAAGATCAATGGGATGTTAAAATATTTGAACAATCCGTATCCAACCAAAAATCTGTTGATGTACAAGTTTCAGAGGATTATTCACTAACTTGTGGTGGCGCAGCTTTTTACCCGCAAATCCCAGAAGATGTTATTCAAAGCGTCTGTAATATGTCAGGCTTACGCTCATCTTATCCAAAAGATGAAAAAACGTGGTCTGTGACAATTAGTAATGAATGCGATGCAGAACAATTTCCTTCTTGGCAACTGAAAGCATTTGCTATTGGGCTTAAATCTAAAAATAACGAGAAATTTTTACGCCTTGTTTCAACTAGTAATGAAACCAATCGATATGATGTATATTTAGAACAGAAAGATTATGAAATAACGGGGGGAGGTATAAAATTAGAAATACAAGCTGCGAACCTACATGCAGATTTTGGACATTGTGATTCTATATATCCTTATTTTTATTGGACTAATCCAGAAATTCCTCCATTTAAAGGATGGATTATTCGTGATATTATCAGCCCAACTAATGTAAACAATATTACACGTTATGCGCTTGGTATCAAGCATCCAGATTTAGATGTTTTATATTTACCATTAGAATTTCATACAGATCAGTCTTAAAAATTAAAAGGGATACAACGAATATAAATATAGATAAAACTTAAAAATAATTTTCAGTTTCTAATTTTATCTATTTAGTTTCCTGGCGATGGGAGTTCAACCGAGACGCGTGAAAAAATAGTTGATAGACTAATGGGTGTCACTTTTGGAGTTATTTTGCGCTTGTTTTAAGCAATATTTTGCATTATAAGTAAATATTAAAACGCTATCATCATATAAAGCGATAGCGTTTTTTATTTACTTGATTCCGATTACTAAACTATCTTGTGCGGCTTCAACAAGTTCTGTTGTTATTGTTTCTAGCTTATTAATTTCGAGTATTCTTTCAATTTGAGTGAACAGTCTCTGTATGAGCCTAAAGTTTCCTCCAGTAATCTTTATTATGCTAGTTATTGCCTCATAATCGGAAAAGTCCTCAAGCTTTATAGAAAGTCCTAACTCTCCCCATTTATATTCCAAAATATGATGGGTTTCATCTTTACTAAGTTTATCAAATTCATGGGCAAATCCAATTCTAGAGTAGAGGGTATCGAGCTAATCGTTTTTCAATGCCAGGTATTCCAACTAATATCATCGCTATATCATTTCGATCGTAGATATCCCTAAGTTGTTCTAAATTTTGTACTTTTAGGCGATCTATTTCATCAACAATAATCAGGTCGATATCTTCATAAGCGTTAGTGGAGTATTTTTCTTCTCCTCCTTTAGTAAGTACTTTATACATAGTTCTTACCATGTTCATTCTAATTTCAATAGTATGAATCTCGTCAGTCATTTTAGTGGCTCGTACAGCTGGAGCTGTATAAAAAATTGTCCTAGCTTCAAGTATCTTTTCATCTGCATCATGGCCAATTTCATTTGCTGTTTTATAAGCTATTTGTTTTTCAATGGAATCCCAAATTGCATAATACCTTGAGGACAACGTTTTTCCTACTCCCGGTAATCCATAACAAATGCCTATATATTTATATTTAATACATGCATCACAAAACTCGACAAATCGCTTATATTCTTTTGTTTCAATAAATTTTTGACTTTTATTCATTGAAATACCTCTTTAACTTTGACTTTTTGGTAGGTTCATTTGTTTTGTTCTCTAGATCCTTTTGCTTTGACAAGGCCATTTTTTCTACAACAGTTTTTCTAGAATCGAGTTGCTTTTTTTAACTTCTCCGTATTTTATCTCGTGCTGAAACAATTTCTTTTAAATCTACTGTATAATCGGAGATTTCATGGTAAATAGCCGTACATAAGTATTTATCTTGATAAAACACTCGAATCTCCGCAATGTCTCTTGGATCATAACGAATAATGACTGTTTCTCCAACGTATGCAGCTAGAGTTGTGTCTATATATCTAAGTCCTTTGAAGTGAATCCCGTCAGAATGAACCTTCCTTGGTTTCGCTACATTTAGCAATAATAAATCAAGATTTTCCAAACTCTCAGGCATATTGGGAAGAAATCCAGAATTATTCCACGCCTGTATCGGTTCTTTTTTTGTTGTACTGTGAACCTTATGGTGATAGTTACTTATAATGAAATTTGATAATTTTTCATCTAATTCTTCAATGGTAAGAAGTGAAGTGCTAGTCCGATTTCCAAAATAAACGGGTAAATCTTGCAGAAACAATTGATTAATGGTTAAAAAGAATCTCTCTATTTTCCCACGCGCTCTTGGAACACCAACTGTAGAAAAAACTAGATTAATTTTTAAATCAACTGCTACTTGCTCTAAATGGTTGGATGTAAAGTCACTCCGATGGTCTGTATAAAACATTTCAGGAATACCACATATTTGCCAATCGGGATTACTTTTTTTCCATATTGCTTGGTGTAAGACCAAAGATGTATGTATAGCAGAGGGATTTTCAAAAGTTAAGAAATATCCAGCGACTGCTCGGCTATAATCATCTAAAATGATTGTTAGCCAAGGTCTTTCTGGTTTTCCTTATTCATTTAAAACTATAATGTCTAATGGGGTATGGTCTGCTTGCCAAATTTCATTGGGGTAGCTTGCCTCTCTTCGATGAATTAAATCATATTGATTGTTGTATGCTTTTTGACCAACATGAGCTAACTTCTTCAAGCTTGGCGAAAGGGACTGTGATACCTTATGCACTTGATAATAACTTGGGTTTTTACAGCCTTTTTTCTGACATTGCTCACAAATCATCTGATGAATAGAAGTTAATGAATTCCTTTGATATTTTAATATCAATTGTTCGATCGACAAGACAACTTCCGGCTGTAAATGTGTTTTGCCGGCATCACTTCTTGTTTTTCGAATTAAACCCTTTAATCCATTTTGTTTATAGTCCTGAATCCAGTATTGCAGCGTTCTTTTGGCAATACCGTTTTCTTCTATGCTAAAATATTTTAACAAACGTTTGTTTAATTTTTTCATAACTAAATTATGTATCATATTGGTAAAAAGGATAATAAATCCCATTTACATATATTCAAGAATTATAGTTAGTTATAATATGAAATTCATTTTCTTATTGTTAATTAGTCTTGAATATCAGTATATATATGTAAAAATATAACATTATTTTTTATTTACCTATACCTGTATTTTTTATAATTCATTATAATATAGACATTGATTCGAACTATTTTGTATAAAATGTTTGATTGAAATTTTGGGAATAAAGAATAGGTATTTTATTACTTTTTTATTAATTAACATAATTTTCAAATTATAACTCCTCACATGTAAAGATTTGATATATAATGAAATCAACCCGTAGTTAGAGTGTTTGCTCCGATTCAAATTATGAGATAGTTTGTTTCAACTTTGTACATTATCTAAAAAAGAACTTGTAGGGATTCCTACAAGTTCCTTTTGTTTTACTATATCCTTTCTTATTCACTCATTAATGAATAATCTCTGGATAAAATGTTCTTAAATAAGTTTCTCCATTATCATTTATAGTAAATAAACTTAATTTATATGTTTCGCCATTAATATCTATATTATTAAGACTGGTACGATTATCATTAATCCACTCAAAATATGCCATTGTTCCAAAAGCAATTAATCCCTCGGCACTTAAACCAACAAAGAAACCTCCTATTTCTTTAATTAAGTCTATTCCATTTGGATTATGGTCATCTTTTGCTTTGTATTTGTACATAATTGTTATAACTTCGGCTTTATTACTTACTTCTGATACATGTACTTCTACAGTTTTAATAAAAGCAATGGTATCTTCAAATTGTGTCACTTCAAATGGTCCATCATGCAAATAATAATGATACCAAAAATGATGACCGCTAAGATCTTCATTTTTTTGTTCTCCAACGAATATATGTTCAAAAGCAGACGTACTATTATTTCTATAAGTTTGAAACCATAGATTATATAGCAAATCTATCCATTCATCATCACTACTAATATTTTCATACTGCTCCACTTTTTCTCTGACTATTTTCATTGGTTTAGTTTTAATAGCGAATGATAAAAACGCCTTAATTTCATTAATTTCTGTATCACTTAAGGGATCTGAACTTCCACGTCTTGCATTATAATTATCTAACAACCTTTTTACTAAATCATACGATTCCTTTTTACTATTTGGAATAGTTACTTGTGTTAATACATTTACTTGACGAGTTTCACTTGGCTCTCTCGAATCTGAAGTATCACTTATTGGGTTTAAATCGACTATAATAAATCCGGTTTGTTCATTTTTTTCATTTTCACTAATTCCTTTTATAAGGGGAATTATTCCATTCTCATTCATATCAGCTTGCCATATTTCATTCCAGGACATATAAGATACCTCCAACATATAATATTTTTAATTTCACACATTACATTACTATTAGCTAAAAAAATTATTTTATACACTAACAAACTTATTTAATATTCATTTATTCTTAATATCATATTTTTAAATATTAAGCTTTTTCTTTGAACCATACATCTTACCTTCAAACAGCCAATATATAAATTTACATTATGACAATATTTTGACTACCTTTACTTAAATAAAAAATAATATTTCTACAAAAATTATATATAAGGATATTTATTTTTCATGGAAATATTATCCTTCATTAACGTAGTGCGGTTTATCATTAAAAAATCACGCAATTATCCCCTAAAGTTACACGTTTGACTAGAATAAAAATTTCTAAACTGAGCACATTAATTAAGGATTGTTTAAAAAAGGAGGAATTACGATGAATACTTACAGATTAATACCTTTTACAGTTGAATCTACAGATAACATAAAAGAAAAAACTCCAGAAGGAGTAAAACAAATCAAAGCTCCTGAAATTTGGGATGATAGTGATCAAGGTGAAGGAATTGTAGTTGCTATTTTAGATACAGGTTGTGATAAAGACCATCCTGATCTAAAGGATCGTATTCTCTTAGGAAAAAACACTACCAATTATGGGCTCCCAAACGATTTTTCTGATATTGATGGCCATGGTACTCATGTAGCTGGAACTGTTGCAGGAAATGGAACTAATATATTTGGTGTAGCTCCTAAAGCAAGACTTGCCATCTTTAAAGTATTTAGCCCCAATCCAGACCCTAATGAACCACCTGGTGCGTTTAATGAAGATATAATAAAAGCAATTGATGAATGTATTGCTTGGAACAAATCACATGATTCAAAAGATCGCATCCGTGTAATAAATATGTCACTTGGTAGCCCAGTTGATGATTTATATTTTCATGATGCTATTAAAAGAGCAGTAGACGCAGGAATTGTATTTATTTGCGCTGCTGGAAATGAAGGGAGGTTGCCAGATCCTCGTTTTGATATTGCTGGAGATTGTGATCCTGCTGGAGATGAATATGGTTATCCTGCCGTTTATCCTGAAGTTATTTCAGTAGGTGCTACCACACATAAAAATCAATATCCATGCTTTACAAATACAAATTTAGAAGTCGATTTAGTTGCTCCTGGAGTAGAAATATTCTCAACTTATCCTGGAGGTGGTCATATCAATCTTACTGGGACTTCTATGGCAGCCCCTCATATAGCAGGCGCTACGGCGCTTATTATTAAACAGTGCGAAAACGACTTTGGACGTACTCTAACAGAAACTGAAATTTATGCTCAACTTATAAAACGTACAGTTTCATTAGGATTTGACCGCCGAATTGAAGGAAACGGATTATTAGATTTAACACATGGTTATAGAACATTTGAAAATAAATTTACTGATAAGTAATTTTTCAAAAGACTTGTGTCAGTTTTATACGGCATAAGTCTTTTTAGTGCATTTTGTTAAATTTATCTGTTTTCAATTAATCCTTTGCAAATTGAAAATCTTATTTACACAACGGTTCTTTAAAGTATCTATAAAAAAAGAGAGAGTGTTTGGTATTATCCCCTATAGGTAGACAGTAAAAAAAGAGTCCATCTGATATGATGGACTCAATACTGTTTTATCTGGAGGGGATTTTTTTATGGCAAGAAAGGGACAATCATTTCAAAAATATACAGAAGAACTAAAGCGAGAAGCAGTTCGTCTTCGATTAGAAGAGAGAAAATCATTGCGAGAAATTCGTGAACAACTCGGTGTGAAGAGC
>NZ_JBQAEF010000017.1:0-95618 GCF_051915185.1 Bacillus cereus group sp. MYBKT14-1
GTAAGATCCCTGAAAGATGATCAGGTTGATAGGTTCGAGGTGGAAGCATGGTGACATGTGGAGCTGACGAATACTAATAGATCGAGGACTTAACCATATAATATGTAGCAATGTTATCTAGTTTTGAAGGAATATGCCTTCATAGTTTGGTGATGATGGCAGAGAGGTCACACCCGTTCCCATACCGAACACGGAAGTTAAGCTCTCTAGCGCCGATGGTAGTTGGGACCTTGTCCCTGTGAGAGTAGGACGTCGCCAAGCAAGAACCTAAGTTATTTTGACTTAGGTTTTTTTGTGTTTATTTTTATTTACCGAATGCTATAATCCGTAAATTTAATAAAGCTACAGACGAAAAAAGAATGAAGTAGAGACTCTTTAAAATAATAGTAATGATTTTTTGTGTTCCTGATTTTCCTAATGTCGCTAAAGTAATACTTAAAATAGGACACATTATTTCTATCATAAGTATATATTTTAAATAATGAGATGCTATAAATAAATATTTAATAATTACAGAAATTACTGCAATAGAGAAAAATAAATAGGATAATAGCAAAGTTCTTTCTTTAACAGTTATCCTCCTTAGAAATTAAATCTTTATAATAATACAAGAGTGTATATATTTTGATTAAAAACATACTGAAGTGCTATTTAAACGATAAATACATAAAATAGATCTCTAGAAATATATATTCTAATTCCCTTTTCTTCTTGTATATAGTTGCAATTCTTCTTTTGAAGATAACTAAAACACGAACGTTATTGACTGCTAATAAAAAAACATTCGATTATTTATTGACATTGTTTATGAAATATTGTTAATATAGCCATAGAAACAATAATATAAGACCTCATATAATCGCGGGGATATGGCCTGCAAGTCTCTACCTAACGACCGTTATTCGTTAGACTATGAGGGAAAGTCACTCGGTATTTTTCTATTCACAAGGGATACGTATGCCTGAGTAGAGCGCTTTCTCTCATAGTAAAAGAGAAACTGTTCTATTTCAGGCTTTTTTTATTTGAATCGGGGGGATTCTAATATGAAATCACTAGTTGGAGTCATAATGGGAAGTACGTCAGACTGGGAAACAATGAAATATGCTTGTGACATTTTAGATGAATTAAATATACCGTATGAGAAAAAAGTTGTATCCGCTCATCGGACTCCGGATTATATGTTTGAATATGCAGAGACGGCTCGTGAACGTGGATTGAAAGTTATTATTGCTGGAGCTGGTGGAGCAGCACATTTACCAGGAATGGTTGCAGCGAAGACAAATCTTCCTGTAATTGGAGTGCCAGTTCAATCAAAAGCATTAAACGGCTTAGATTCATTATTATCCATCGCCCAAATGCCAGGAGGTGTTCCAGTTGCAACTGTTGCAATTGGTAAAGCCGGTTCAACGAATGCTGGATTACTTGCCGCACAAATACTTGGATCATTTCATGATGATATACATGATGCATTAGAATTGAGACGAGAAGCGATTGAAAAAGATGTGCGTGAAGGTAGTGAGCTAGTATGACGAGAATCATTTTACCTGGAAAAACAATCGGTATTATTGGAGGCGGCCAGCTAGGAAGAATGATGGCATTGGCAGCTAAGGAGATGGGATATAAAATTGCTGTTTTAGATCCTACAAAGCATTCGCCATGTGCACAAGTTGCTGATATTGAAATTGTTGCACCATATGATGATTTAAAAGCAATTCAGCATTTAGCAGAGATAAGTGATGTTGTCACATATGAATTTGAGAATATTGATTATAGATGTTTACAATGGCTTGAAAAACATGCGTACTTACCACAAGGTAGTCAGTTGTTAAATACAACGCAAAATCGTTTTACAGAAAAGAATGCGATTGAGAAGGCTGGGTTACCAGTAGCAACGTATAGATTAGTTCAAAATCAAAATCAGCTTACAGAAGCAATTGCTGGGTTATCATTCCCTTCCGTCTTAAAAACGACGACAGGTGGATATGATGGGAAAGGGCAAGTTGTTTTAAGAAGTGAAGCTGATGTTGAGGCAGCAAGAAATCTTGTGGATAAAGCAGAATGTATTTTAGAGAAATGGGTGCCTTTTGAAAAAGAAGTATCAGTTATTGTGATTCGTAGTGTAAGTGGTGAAACAAAAGTGTTTCCAGTAGCAGAAAATATTCATGTAAATAACATTTTACATGAATCTATCGTTCCAGCTCGCATTACAGAAGAGCTTTCTCAAAAAGCAATTGCGTATGCAAAGGTACTTGCGGATGAATTAGAACTTGTGGGAACACTAGCTGTAGAGATGTTTGCTACAGATAATGGTGAGATTTATATTAATGAATTAGCGCCAAGACCTCACAATTCAGGACACTATACACAGGATGCATGTGAAACGAGTCAATTTGGTCAACATATTCGAGCAATCTGTAATTTACCTCTAGGAGAAACAAATTTGTTAAAACCAGTTGTCATGGTAAACATTTTAGGCGAACATATAGAAGGGGTCCTAAGACAAGTGAATAGATTAACCGGGTGCTATTTACACTTGTATGGAAAAGAAGAAGCAAAAGCACAGCGAAAAATGGGGCATGTTAATATTTTAAATGATAATATTGAAGTCGCTCTAGAAAAAGCGAAGAGTTTGCATATTTGGGACCATCAAGAACAACTGTTGGAGGGAAAAAGATGATTAGTCGTTATACACGCCCTGAAATGGGTGCGATTTGGACGGAAGAGAACAAATTTAAAGCGTGGTTAGAAGTTGAGATTTTAGCTTGTGAAGCATGGGCTGAGCTTGGCGATATTCCAAAAGAAGATGTTAAAAAAATTCGTGAACATGCATCATTTGATATTGATCGTATTTATGAAATTGAAAAAGAAACACGTCATGACGTAGTTGCATTCACTCGTGCTGTATCAGAAACGCCAGCATTAGGCGAAGAACGTAAATGGGTTCATTACGGTTTAACATCTACAGATGTAGTAGATACAGCATTATCTTACATCTTAAAACAAGCGAATGAAATTATATTAAAAGACTTAGAGAACTTTGTAAGCATTTTAGCTAACAAAGCGAAAGAGCATAAATACACAATCATGATGGGAAGAACACACGGTGTTCATGCAGAACCAACGACATTTGGTTTAAAACTTGGTCTTTGGTATGAAGAGATGAAGCGTAACGTAGAGCGTTTCAAACAAGCTGCTGATACAGTTCGTGTTGGTAAACTATCTGGTGCGGTTGGTACATATGCAAATATCGATCCATTCGTAGAAAAATATGTTTGTGAAAATTTAGGATTAGAAGCAGCACCAATTTCAACACAAACATTGCAACGTGATCGTCACGCACACTACATGTCAACACTTGCACTAATTGCAACATCTATCGAAAAGATGGCAGTTGAGATTCGTGGTTTACAAAAGAGTGAAACACGTGAAGTTGAAGAAGCTTTCGCAAAAGGGCAAAAGGGTTCTTCTGCAATGCCACATAAACGTAATCCAATTGGTTCTGAAAATATGACTGGTTTAGCTCGTGTTATCCGCGGTTATATGATGACAGCTTACGAAAATGTTCCATTATGGCATGAGCGTGACATTTCTCACTCTTCGGCAGAACGCGTAATTTTACCAGATGCTACAATCGCATTAAATTACATGTTAAATCGCTTTGGTAATATTGTTAAAAACTTAACTGTATACCCAGAGAATATGAAACGTAATATGACAAGAACATACGGCTTAATTTATTCTCAGCGCGTAATGCTTACACTAATCGACAAAGGTATGGTACGTGAAGAAGCTTATGATATCGTACAGCCTAAAGCGATGGAAGCTTGGGAAACACAAGTACAATTTAAAGAGCTTGTAGAAGCTGATGAGCGTATTACAAGCAAGTTAACACAAGAAGAAATTAATGAATGCTTCAACTATGAGCATCATATGCAACACGTTGATACAATCTTTGAACGCCTTGGAT
Organism: Bacillus cereus group sp. MYBKT14-1; assembly: GCF_051915185.1. Lineage (NCBI taxonomy): Bacteria > Bacillati > Bacillota > Bacilli > Caryophanales > Bacillaceae > Bacillus > Bacillus cereus group sp. MYBKT14-1. Next base: position 3,968 of record NZ_JBQAEF010000017.1, read on the forward strand.
TAAACGAAGCGTAAAATTTCATATGGCACAGAATAGAGTCATTCTGTGCCATTCTTTATAAAAATATTATTCACATTTTTCAAACTACAGGGGGCTTGCGAAATGCAAAAGCTAGAATTGCTGTATGAAGGTAAGGCAAAAAGAATTTATCGTACAGAATCAGCAGATATGGTTTGGGTAGAGTACAAAGATAGTGCGACTGCTTTCAATGGGGAGAAAAAAGAGACGATTACAGGAAAAGGTCGTTTGAACAATGAAATTACAACTTTATTGTTCAGAAAGTTACAAGAAGTGGGAATTAAAACACATTTTGTTGAGAAGTTATCTGAGACAGAACAACTTGTTAAAAAAGTGAGTATTATTCCTTTAGAAGTTGTCACAAGAAATGTAATTGCAGGAAGTCTTTCAAAACGATTAGGAATGGAAGAGGGAACTGTACTTGCAGAACCAATCGTAGAATTTTACTTCAAAGATGATGATTTAGGAGATCCGCTTGTAACGGAAGATCATATTCGTGTATTAAACGTTGCATCGCCAGAGCAAGTAAGTGTATTACGAGATATGGCTCTACAAATCAATCAAGTGTTGATTGATCATTTCGCAAGCTGTCGTGTAAGATTAGTAGATTTCAAATTAGAGTTTGGTGTAACGGAAGAAGGAGAAATCATTTTAGCGGATGAAATTTCACCAGATACTTGCCGTTTATGGGATGGAACGAGCAATGAAAAGTTTGATAAAGACGTATTCCGTCGTGATCTTGGAAATTTAACAGATGCTTATGAAGAGATTTTAAAACGTTTAGGGGGAATTTCACATGTATAAAGTTAAGGTATATGTAACATTAAGAGAAAGCGTATTAGATCCACAAGGAACAGCAGTAAAAGGAGCACTTCATAGTCTTTCATTTACAGAAGTACAAGACGTTCGAATCGGAAAGTACATGGAACTAACAATTGATAAATCTGTATCTGATTTAGATAGCAAGGTAAAAGAAATGTGTGAAAAACTATTAGCGAACGTTGTAATGGAAGACTTCCGTTATGAAGTTGAGGAGGTTGTCGCACAGTGAAATTTGCCGTAATAGTATTTCCGGGTTCGAACTGTGATGTCGATATGTTCCATGCAATTAAAGATGAGCTTGGCGAAGAAGTAGATTACGTTTGGCACGATACAGAGAATTTAGATGAATATGATGCAATTCTACTACCAGGTGGATTTTCTTATGGTGACTACTTACGCTGCGGTGCTATCTCTCGCTTTGCTAATGCAATGAAAGCAGTGCAAAAAGCTGCTGAGCAAGGAAAGCCGATTTTAGGTGTATGTAATGGATTCCAGATTCTTGTTGAATCAGGATTACTACCAGGAGCGTTAATGAGAAACGAAAACTTAAAATTTATGTGTCGCACTGTTCAGTTACGTGTTGAAAATAATGAAACGATGTTTACATCACAATATGAAAAAGATGAAATAATTAATATTCCAATTGCGCATGGTGAGGGGAATTACTATTGTGATGAAGCGACTCTTAAACAATTAGAAGAGAACAATCAAATCGCATTCCGTTACGTAGAAAACCCTAACGGTAGCGTTTCAGATATTGCTGGTATTGTAAATGAAAAAGGAAATGTACTTGGTATGATGCCGCACCCAGAGCGTGCTGTAGATGAATTACTTGGCGGTGCTGAAGGGTTAAAAGTCTTTCAATCTATCTTAAAACAGTGGAGGGAAACATATGTCGTTAATGCTTGAACCAAATCCAACACAAATTAAAGAAGAGCGTATATATGCGGAAATGGGGTTAACAGACGAAGAGTTTGCCATGGTTGAAAAGATTTTAGGTCGTCTGCCAAATTATACAGAAACAGGGTTATTCTCTGTAATGTGGTCTGAACATTGTAGTTATAAAAATTCAAAACCAGTGCTTCGAAAATTCCCAACAACAGGTGAGCGTGTTCTACAAGGGCCTGGGGAAGGTGCTGGAATTGTAGATATCGGTGATAATCAAGCAGTTGTATTTAAAATGGAAAGTCATAACCATCCTTCAGCTATTGAACCATATCAAGGAGCTGCAACAGGTGTTGGTGGTATTATTCGTGACGTATTCTCTATGGGAGCACGTCCGGTAGCTCTATTAAACTCACTTCGTTTCGGTGAATTACAGTCACCACGTGTGAAATATTTATTCGAAGAAGTAGTAGCAGGAATTGCAGGATACGGTAACTGCATCGGTATTCCGACTGTTGGCGGCGAAGTACAATTTGATCCATGTTATGAAGGAAATCCACTTGTAAATGCAATGTGCGTAGGTTTGATTAACCACGAAGACATTAAAAAAGGGCAAGCACATGGTGCTGGTAACACAGTAATGTACGTAGGAGCATCAACTGGTCGTGACGGTATTCACGGTGCAACATTCGCGTCGGAAGAACTATCTGAAAGCTCAGAAGCGAAACGTCCAGCGGTTCAAGTAGGGGATCCATTTATGGAAAAACTTCTTATTGAAGCGTGTTTAGAATTAATTCAATCTGATGCACTTGTTGGAATTCAAGATATGGGTGCGGCTGGTTTAACATCATCATCTGCAGAAATGGCAAGTAAAGCAGGAATGGGTATTGAAATGTACTTAGATGATGTACCACAGCGTGAAACAGGAATGACACCATATGAAATGATGCTATCTGAATCACAAGAGCGTATGTTAATTGTCGTGAAAAAAGGTAGAGAACAAGAAATAGTAGATTTATTTGAGAAGTATGGTCTTGCAGCGGTTACGATGGGGAAAGTAACAGAAGATAAAATGCTTCGTTTATTCCATAAAGGTGAAAAGGTAGCTGAAGTTCCAGCAGATGCTTTAGCAGAAGAAGCACCAATTTATCATAAGCCATCAAAAGAAGCAGCATACTTTGCTGAATTCCAAGCAATGAAAATGGAAACGCCAAAAGTAGAAAATTATAAAGAAACGTTATTCGCTTTATTACAGCAACCAACAATTGCAAGTAAAGAGTGGGTATACGATCAATACGATTACCAAGTTCGCACAAGCACAGTTGTTACGCCAGGTTCAGATGCTGCAGTTGTACGTGTACGCGGTACAGAAAAAGGATTAGCAATGACGACAGATTGTAACTCTCGCTACATTTATCTAGACCCAGAGATGGGCGGTAAAATTGCAGTAGCAGAGGCAGCGCGTAATATCGTATGTTCTGGCGGAGAGCCACTTGCAATTACAGATTGCTTAAACTTCGGTAACCCAGAAAAACCAGAAATCTTCTGGCAAATTGAGAAATCAGTAGACGGTATGAGTGAAGCTTGTCGCACATTACAAACACCAGTTATCGGCGGAAACGTATCGATGTATAACGAGCGTAGTGGTGAAGCTGTATATCCAACACCAACTGTTGGGATGGTCGGACTTGTGCATGACTTAAAACATGTAACAACACAAGAGTTTAAGCAAGCTGGTGATTTAGTGTATGTAATTGGTGAGACGAAAGCTGAGTTTGGCGGAAGTGAATTACAGAAAATGATTCACGGCAAAATTTTCGGTCAATCACCAAGTATCGATTTAGATGTAGAATTAAAACGCCAAAAACAAGTATTAGGAGCAATTCAAGCTGGTCTTGTTCAATCTGCACATGATGTTGCTGAAGGTGGTTTAGCAGTTGCGATTTCAGAAAGTGCAATTGGTGCTAAAGGCTTAGGTGCTACTGTGAAATTAGATGGAGAAGCAACAGCAGCATTATTCGCTGAATCACAGTCTCGCTTCGTGATAACTGTAAAACGTGAAAATAAAGAGGCGTTTGAGAAAGTGGTAGAAGCAATCCAAGTTGGAGAAGTAACAAGTACAAATGAAGTAACAATTCATAATGAAGAAAATGAAGTATTACTTACAGCAAATGTAGATGAAATGAGAAAGGCTTGGAAAGGGGCAATCCCATGCTTGCTGAAATAAAGGGGTTAAACGAAGAATGTGGCGTTTTCGGAATTTGGGGGCATGAAAATGCAGCACAAGTTTCATACTACGGATTGCACAGTTTACAGCACCGTGGGCAAGAAGGCGCAGGCATTGTCGTAAATAATGGGGAAAAAATCGTCGGTCACAAGGGGTTAGGTTTAATATCAGAAGTGTTTTCAAGAGGTGAGCTAGAAGGGTTAAATGGAAAATCAGCGATCGGACATGTACGATATGCAACAGCTGGTGGAAGTGAAGTTGCTAACGTTCAACCATTGTTGTTCCGTTTTTCCGATCATAGTATGGCGTTAGCTCATAACGGAAATTTAATTAACGCAAAAATGCTTCGTCGTGAATTAGAAGCAGAGGGCAGTATTTTTCAAACTAGTTCAGATACAGAAGTACTTTTACATCTTATTAAACGTAGTACGAAAGATTCTTTAATTGAAAGTGTAAAAGAAGCTTTAAACAAAGTGAAAGGTGCGTTTGCGTATCTTTTACTAACTGGAAATGAAATGATCGTTGCATTAGATCCGAATGGGTTCCGTCCGCTTTCAATTGGAAAGATGGGGGATGCTTACGTTGTAGCATCTGAAACATGTGCTTTTGATGTAGTAGGTGCAACATACATTCGTGATGTAGAACCGGGTGAATTACTTATCATTAATGATGAAGGAATTCACGTAGATCGTTTCACAAACGATGTAGAACATGCAATTTGTAGTATGGAATACATTTACTTTGCACGACCAGATTCTAATATTGCAGGCGTTAACGTTCATGCAGCACGTAAGAATATGGGGAAACGTTTAGCGGCAGAAGCTCCTATTGAAGCAGATGTTGTTACTGGTGTACCAGACTCTAGTATTTCAGCTGCGATTGGCTATGCGGAGGCAACAGGTATTCCATATGAGTTAGGATTAATTAAAAATCGTTACGTTGGACGTACGTTTATTCAACCTTCTCAGGAACTGCGAGAGCAAGGGGTTAAGATGAAGCTTTCCGCAGTAAGAGGTGTAGTTGAAGGGAAACGAGTTGTTATGATTGATGACTCTATCGTAAGAGGAACGACAAGTAAACGAATTGTTCGTATGCTTCGTGAAGCTGGAGCGACAGAAGTTCACGTAAGAATTGCTTCACCACCTCTGAAATATCCATGTTTCTATGGCATTGATATTCAAACGAGAAAAGAATTAATTGCAGCAAATCATACAGTAGAAGAAATCCGTGAAATGATCGGAGCAGATTCTTTAACATTTTTAAGCGAAGATGGATTAGTAGATGCAATTGGACGTCCATATGAAGGGAAATATGGTGGCCTATGCATGGCTTACTTTAATGGGGACTATCCAACAGCTCTTTATGATTATGAGCAAGAGCTTTTAGAAAGTATGAAATAAGAAAAGTGAAACAAGCTTCTACTTCTTTTGATGTAGAAGCTAGCTCCTTTCTTAAAATAGCCCGCCCTGGATGGGGAGAAATTAAAAGACGAGGTGTAAATAACGATGGCGAATGCATATAAGCAAGCAGGAGTAGATATTGAAGCTGGATATGAAGCGGTATCTCGCATGAAAAAACACGTACAAACAACTATGAGAAAAGAAGTACTAGGCGGTTTAGGCGGTTTTGGAGGTATGTTTGATCTATCAAAATTTGCATTAGAAGAACCTGTATTAGTATCTGGAACAGATGGCGTGGGAACGAAATTGATGCTCGCTTTTATGGCAGATAAACATGACACAATTGGTATTGATGCAGTAGCAATGTGTGTAAATGATATTGTTGTCCAAGGAGCAGAGCCGCTTTTCTTCCTTGATTATATTGCTTGTGGTAAAGCTGAACCTAGTAAAATTGAAAACATCGTCAAAGGTATATCAGAGGGCTGTCGCCAAGCTGGTTGTGCATTAATCGGTGGAGAAACAGCTGAAATGCCAGGAATGTATTCTACGGAAGAATATGATTTAGCTGGTTTTACAGTTGGGATTGTTGATAAAAAGAAAATTGTAACAGGTGAAAAGATTGAAGCTGGTCACGTGCTAATTGGCTTAGCATCTAGCGGTATTCATAGCAATGGTTACTCTTTAGTACGAAAAGTGTTACTAGAAGATGGGGAACTATCTTTAGAGCGTATTTATGGCCGCTTAGAACTACCTCTTGGTGAAGAATTATTAAAACCAACGAAAATTTATGTCAAACCTATTTTAGAACTATTGAAGAAACATGAAGTATACGGTATGGCGCATATTACAGGTGGTGGATTTATTGAAAATATTCCACGCATGTTGCCAGAAGGAATCGGTGCCGAGATTGAACTAGGATCTTGGGAAATTCAGCCGATCTTTAGTTTGCTTCAAGAAGTTGGAAAACTGGAAGAAAAAGAAATGTTCAATATTTTTAACATGGGTATTGGTATGGTAGTAGCAGTGAAGGAAGAAGATGCAAAAGATGTTGTTCGTCTTCTTGAAGAGCAAGGAGAAATGGCTCGTATTATTGGACGTACTATACAAGGAGCTGGCGTTACTTTTAATGGGGGCACAGCACTATGAGTAGATTAGCAGTTTTTGCTTCTGGAAGCGGATCTAACTTTCAATCTCTCGTTAATGCGGTAGAAGAAAAAAGATTGGATGCAGAAATTAGTTTATTAGTATGTGATAAACCAGAAGCACGCGCTGTTGGACGGGCAAATTATCATCATATTCCGTGTTTTGCTTTTTCAGCGAAAGCATATGAGTCAAAAGAAGCATTTGAAAAAGAGATATTAAAGAAGCTAGAAGAATATGAAATTGATTATGTTATTTTAGCTGGATATATGCGGTTAATCGGGCCGACGTTACTAGAAGCATACGGCGGGAAGATTATTAATATTCATCCATCATTACTACCGAGCTTTCCGGGTAAAGATGCTGTCGGTCAAGCGTTAGAAGCAGGTGTGAAAGTAACTGGAGTAACAATTCATTATGTAGATGCAGGTATGGATACAGGGCCAATTATTGCGCAAGAAGCAGTGGTTGTTTCTGAAGGGGATACGAGAGAAAGTTTACAAAAGAAAATTCAACAAGTTGAACATAAATTATACGTAAATACAGTGAATCAAATTGTTCAGTCTGTGAAAGAATCAACTGTTAACTAACATACAACCAGGGGTGAAGGATAAATGAAAAAGCGTGCATTAGTAAGTGTTTCAGATAAAACAGGAGTAGTAGAATTTGTTAAAGGGTTACTAGAACAAGGGATTGAAGTTATTTCAACAGGTGGTACGAAAAAGTTATTAGAAGAAAACGGTTTACAAGTAATTGGTATTTCTGAAGTAACTGGTTTCCCTGAAATTATGGATGGCCGTGTGAAAACGTTACATCCAAATATTCATGGTGGTCTATTAGCAGTTCGTGATAATGAAACACATGTAACACAAATGAATGAATTAGGTATGGAGCCAATTGACTTTGTTGTTGTTAACTTATATCCATTTAAAGAAACAATCGCTAAGCCTGATGTAACATTTGCTGATGCAATTGAAAATATTGATATCGGTGGCCCGACAATGATTCGCTCTGCTGCGAAAAATCATAAATTCGTATCTGTAATTGTAGATCCAGTAGATTATGATATTGTGTTAGCAGAACTGAAAGAGAACGGTGAAGTAGCAGAGGAAACAAAACGTAAACTAGCAGCGAAAGTATTCCGTCATACAGCAGCGTATGATGCGTTAATTTCTAACTACTTAACAGAGCAAATGGGTGAAGAAAGTCCAGAAACATTAACTGTGACATTTGAGAAAAAGCAAGACTTACGTTATGGCGAGAACCCACATCAAAAGGCAACTTTCTATAAAGCGCCATTCGCAGCAACTTCTTCTGTTGCATACGCAGAACAATTACACGGTAAAGAATTATCGTATAACAATATTAATGATGCAGACGCAGCACTTAGCATAGTAAAAGAATTTACAGAACCAGCAGTAGTAGCAGTAAAACATATGAATCCATGTGGTGTTGGAGTAGGAACTGATATTCACGAAGCATATACTCGCGCTTATGAAGCAGATCCAGTATCAATTTTCGGCGGTATTATTGCAGCAAATCGTGAAATTGATAAAGCTACAGCAGAAAAGTTACATGAAATTTTCTTAGAAATTGTTATCGCACCTTCGTTCTCGCAAGAAGCTTTAGAAGTGTTGCAAAGTAAGAAGAACTTACGTTTATTAACTATAAATATTGAAAAAGCGACAAGTGCAAGCAAAAAACTAACTTCTGTACAAGGTGGACTTCTCGTTCAAGAAGAAGATACGTTATCATTAGATGAAAGTACAATTTCAATTCCAACGAAACGTGAACCTTCAGAGCAAGAATGGAAAGATTTAAAACTAGCTTGGAAAGTTGTAAAACATGTGAAATCAAACGCAATTGTTTTAGCGAAAGATGACATGACAATTGGCGTCGGTGCGGGACAGATGAACCGTGTAGGTTCTGCAAAAATCGCAATTACACAAGCTGGTGAAAAAGCACAAGGTAGCGCACTTGCATCTGATGCTTTCTTCCCAATGCCAGATACATTAGAAGAAGCAGCAAAAGCAGGAATTACAGCAATCATTCAACCAGGCGGATCAATCCGTGATGAAGATTCTATTAAAGTGGCAGATACGTATGGGATTGCTATGGTGTTCACTGGCGTACGTCATTTCAAACACTAATAGAGGATGTTTAAAAAGTCCGGTCGAGATAACCTTTTATTGATATGAAAAAGCAAACTAGGAGCATAGCTTCTAGTTTGTACTTATTTAATTATTGGGGGATGAAATATGAATGTTTTAGTAATTGGCCGCGGTGGGCGTGAGCATGCTTTAGCTTGGAAGTTTGCACAATCTGAAAAAGTAGAAAAGGTATATGTAGCACCAGGTAATGAAGGTATGAGAGATGTTGCAACACCAGTTGATATTGATGAAAATGATTTTGATGCATTAGTTTTATTTGCAAAAGAGAATAATGTTGAGTTAACTTTCGTTGGACCAGAAATTCCGCTTATGAATGGAATTGTTGATTGTTTTAAAGAAGAGGGACTTCGCGTATTTGGTCCGAATAAAGCGGCTGCTGTTATTGAAGGTAGTAAAGCTTTTACAAAAGAGCTTATGAAAAAGTATGATATTCCAACTGCGGCGTACGAAACTTTTACAGATTATGAAGAAGCAGTACAGTACATTCAAAAAGTTGGTGCACCAATCGTTATTAAAGCTGACGGCCTAGCTGCGGGTAAAGGGGTAACGGTAGCAATGACGCTTGAAGAGGCATTACAAGCTGTGAAAGAAATGCTACAAGATGTGAAATTCGGCGCGGCAAGTAAGAAGGTCGTTATTGAAGAGTTTTTAGATGGACAAGAATTCTCATTAATGGCATTCGTGAATGGAACAACTGTACATCCAATGGTAATCGCCCAAGATCATAAAAGAGCTTTTGATGGTGATAAAGGTCCAAATACGGGCGGAATGGGTGCATATTCTCCAGTACCACAAATTCCAGAATCAGCAGTTCAAGAAGCGATTCAAACCGTATTACATCCAACTGCTAAGGCGATGATTGCAGAAAACCGTTCGTTTACAGGTATTTTATACGCAGGTCTTATTTTAACAAATGATGGTCCGAAGGTAATTGAATTTAATGCACGCTTCGGTGATCCTGAAACAGAAGTTGTATTACCTCGCTTAGAAAATGATTTAGTTGATATATGTAACGCTGTATTAGATGAAAGTGAACTAACGTTACAATGGTCAGAAGAAGCGGTAATCGGTGTTGTACTTGCTTCTAAAGGATATCCAGAAGTATATAAAAAAGGTGATATTATTAGCGGACTAGATGCACTGCAAGATGTGATTGTTTTCCATGCAGGTACAGCAATGAAACATGGGGACTTTGTAACGAACGGTGGCCGTGTATTATTTGTTGCTTGTAAGGCAAATAGTTTACAAGAAGCAAAAGATAAAGTATATAAAGAAATCGGTAAAATTGAGAGTGATGGTCTATTTTATCGAAGTGATATAGGATATCGTGCAATTGGGCATGAGATGACGAAAAGTTAATATGTAAAAATCCCGCTGAGGAATCAGCGGGATTTTTTATGCATCTTTATCTTTTTTTAATTTCCCTTTTTGCTTTGCCATTTCTCGAAGTAAATACTCGATGTGTGCATTGACGCTACGAAATTCATCATTTGCCCATTTTTCGATGACTGCGTGTAATTCAGGATCAATACGTAATGGAAAGCTTTTCTTTTTAGCCATAATTACTTATAGCCCTTAGTATAGGCTTCCTGTATTAATAACTGGTTGCGCACCTTTATCTGAAACGATGGCAACTAATAAGTTGTTTACCATATTTGCTTTACGCTCGTCATCGAGTTCTAGTACGCCTTCTTCATCTAACATATGGATGGAATCTTTCGCCATCTTCACAGCACCTTCAACAATTTCTTTTCTAGCAGCTAATACTGCTTTTGCTTGCTGGCGTTGTAACATTGCATGGGCAATTTCTGTTGCGTAAGCTAAGTGCGTTAAACGAGTTTCTAATACTTCTACACCAGCAATTTCAAGACGCGCCTCTAACTCACGTTTTAATTCTTCAGAGATTTCTTCAGTATTTCCGCGTAACGTAACGCAGGTTTCATCTTGGAAATTGTCATAAGGATATTTTGTTGCAACATGGCGGATTGCCGTTTCGCTTTGAATTTCTACAAATCGATCATAATGTTCAACACCAAACATTGCTTTTGCAGAATCAACAACTTTATATACGATAACAGCTGCAATTTCAATTGGATTTCCATCAACGTCATTTACTTTTAATTTTTTACTGTTAAAGTTTTCAACACGTAAAGATACAGTTTGACGGAATGCGAACGGAATCGTTAAAAATAAACCGTTTTGACGAATTGTTCCTAAATAATTACCGAAGAACGTAATAACCTTCGCTTGATTCGGTTGAACAATACCGATACCTGTAGCGAGAACTGCGGCTAATATAATAGTTAATGCCGCTCCTATGAAAATTTCTTGTGCAAGGAAAAATACACCGATAGCAGCTAAAATCAAAATTCCAATAATACCGAGAAAACCATTTACATAAAATACTTGTTTTTCTTTCATATGATCGCCTCCTGATATAAAAATGATATCACTTTTATATCATTTTAAGCAAGAGGTATGCACCTAATTTTCTGAATTTTATTGATTGATATCTTTTATATACATTTTAAGGTCGAAAAAGAGAATGTACGTTCTGTTTTATGGTAAAATAAAGAAGACTTAACCGCCCACTGCAGCAGCTAAGTCCCTTTGAGAGCATCTTGCATCGTGACAAATGATTCAAAGCGGTTTTGTCAGGATTATATTTTCAATCGCTGACTCAATCTCTTTGTCAGAAGCGTCATAACTTCCTTTTGACTTTGGCTTGTCATGAGTGGAAGTTTGATTCACTTCTTCTTTAGCATGTCCTTTTTCAGCAAAATTCATGCTAGGCATTTTAAATGCCCCCATATTCATGTATTTTCCGAATTTCCACATTTCAACAACAGGGCAGAAACGAACAATTCCTTCTGCAACTTTCATTGCACCAATCCATAGAAAAATGTTAGACCAAGTGCACCACGGCTTGCGTACAAGTTTAGTTGCACTACATCCGAAGAGGACAAGCCCAAGTGTAATTCGAATTAGAGCGTTTATTGTCCCGATATTTTGCTTCATTAGAAAAACACTCCTTTTTATGAAAGTTGAAATAGATAATACTATTTCTTTTATTAGTATCCCGTTTGATTTTTGGGATATGTAATCCAACATTTGACGTGGAAAAAGATGTTGGAATGTGCGTGTGTGTAAGTAACTTTTTTTGTTATAATGAAAGAATGCATAAAAGGAACTTCAAAATTAAATCCTCTAGTTTAAAAAATATGGAAGAGGTAATTCCAAACTTAATTCTCCGTTTTAAACAAATATTTAAGATGAAGTTAAAACAATAATGATGAAAATAAACTGTTATTTTGAACAGAAATATATATAACTAGAGAAAAGGAAGGGTGTTTTCATGTACGATATTTCCGGATGGAAACATGTATTTAAGCTTGATCCAAATAAGGAGTTAAGCGATGAACATTTAGAAATGATTTGTGAGTCTGGAACTGATGCGGTTATTGTAGGCGGAAGTGATGGAGTTACAATTGATAACGTATTACACATGCTAGTTAGCATTCGTAGATATGCAGTTCCTTGTGTATTAGAGGTTTCTGATGTAGAAGCAATTACACCAGGATTTGATTTTTATTACATCCCAAGTGTTTTAAATAGCCGAAAAGTAGAATGGGTAACAGGTGTTCATCATGAGGCATTGAAAGAATTTGGGGATATTATGGACTGGGACGAAATTTTTATGGAAGGGTATTGTGTTTTAAATCCAGAAGCGAAAGTAGCCCAGCTTACAGAAGCGAAATGTGATTTAACAGAAGATGACGTTATTGCATATGCTCGTTTAGCAGACAAGTTATTACATTTACCGATATTTTATTTAGAATATAGCGGTACGTATGGAGATGTTGAACTTGTTAAAAATGTAAAAGCAGAATTGAAACAAGCTAAGTTATACTATGGCGGTGGTATTTCTAATGCAGAACAGGCGAAAGACATGGCACAATATGCTGATACAGTAGTTGTTGGAAATATTATTTATGATGATATAAAATCGGCGTTAAAAACAGTTAAAGCAGTAAAAGGAGAGTAGGTGCAGGCGTATATGAGTATGACAGATAGATTATTAAACGGTTTAAATCCACAGCAACAAAAAGCAGTCCAAACAACGAATGGACCACTTCTATTAATGGCAGGTGCAGGTAGTGGTAAGACACGTGTGTTAACACATCGTATTGCGTATTTACTTGGTGAAAAAGGTGTAGCACCATGGAATGTACTAGCTATTACCTTCACAAATAAAGCAGCTCGTGAAATGCGTGAGCGTATTGATACACTTGTGGGACCAGAAGCAGAAGATATTTGGATTTCGACGTTCCACTCTATGTGTGTACGTATTTTACGACGGGATATCGATCGTATTGGTATTAATCGTAACTTTACAATCTTAGATTCAGGCGATCAGCTAACTGTAGTCAAAAAAATTATGAAAGAGCGCAATATTGATCCGAAGAAATTTGAGCCGCGCTCTATTTTAGCGGGTATTAGTAATGCGAAAAATGAACTGTTATCTGCAGATAAATATGCAAAAAAAATTACAATGGCTGATCCATATGAAAAATTAACGAGCGATGTATACACAGAGTATCAAAAACGTCTTTTGAAAAATAATTCATTAGACTTTGATGATTTAATTATGACCACGATTCAGTTATTTGAACGTGTTCCAGAAGTATTAGAGTTTTATCAGCGTAAGTTCCAATATATTCACGTTGATGAGTATCAAGATACGAACAAAGCGCAATATCTTCTTGTTAAACATTTGGCAGCGCGTTTTAAAAATCTTTGCGTTGTAGGTGACTCTGACCAGTCTATTTATCGCTGGCGTGGTGCAGATATTTCTAACATTTTGTCGTTCGAAAAAGACTATGAGAATGCGCAAGTTATCCTGTTAGAACAAAATTATCGTTCGTCACAAAATATTTTAAATGCAGCGAATGCTGTTATTGAAAAAAATACGAATCGTAAGCCGAAGAAATTATGGACAGACAATCAAGTTGGAAGTAAAATCTCGTATTATCGTGCTGCAACTGAAAAGGACGAAGCGTATTTTGTTGCGAAAAAAATTCGTGACGATATTCAAATGGGGAAACGAAAATATACTGATTTTGCAGTGTTATATCGTACGAATGCTCAGTCTCGTATGGTCGAGGAGATTTTCCTTAAATCTAACATTCCGTATAAAATTGTCGGAGGTACGAAGTTCTACGATCGTAAAGAGATTAAAGATATTTTGGCGTACTTACGTTTAATCGGTAATCCAGATGATGAAATTAGTTTTGCACGTATTATTAACATGCCAAAGCGTGGTATTGGTGCGACTTCTATCGATAAAATTATTAATTACGGTGTGCAAAACGGAATTTCATTAACTGCTGTATTTGATGAAATTGAGCATGTTGGAGTAAGTGCAAAAATTACAAAGGCAGTAAAAGAATTTGCGAATTTATTAAATAACTGGGTAAATATGCAAGAGTATTTATCTGTTACAGAATTAGTAGAAGAAGTTATTGAAAAAACAGGCTATCGCGATATGTTGAAAAATGAACGTTCTTTAGAAGCGGAAGGTCGTTTAGAAAACTTAGACGAGTTCTTATCTGTTACGCAAACATTTGAATCTCAAAGCGAAGATAAGAGCCTTGTTGCATTCTTAACAGATTTAGCACTTGTTGCTGATATTGATCGTGTAGATGAAGACCCAACTGCTGGTGAAGAAGTTATTTTAATGACGATGCACTCAGCGAAAGGATTAGAGTTCCCGGTTGTCTTTATTGTTGGCTTAGAGGAAGGGATATTCCCTCATACTCGTTCTCTTATGGAAGAGGATGAAATGCAAGAAGAACGTCGTCTTGCTTATGTAGGTATTACCCGTGCAGAAGAAGAGCTATATTTATCTAACGCGCAAATGCGTACTTTATTTGGTAGAACAAGTATGAACGCTGCGTCTCGATTCATTACAGAAATCCCGACAGAACTAGTGGAATCATTAAATGAAACAGCGCCAAAGCGTGAAACATCGTTTGGTGCAAAAGGCAGAACGGCAAGTAGCGGCAAAACGACAATCACAACGACAACACGCTCTCGTTCAGCTTTCGCGCGCCCTGCAGCTAAGACGACAGGCGGCGAACAAATTGGCTGGGCAGTAGGAGATAAAGCTTCCCACCAAAAATGGGGAGTCGGTACAGTTGTAAGTGTAAAAGGTGAAGGTGATGCAAAAGAATTAGATATTGCATTCCCAAGCCCAATTGGTGTTAAACGTTTGTTAGCAAAATTTGCACCTGTGACGAAACAATAGAAAGGAATGAGGATATGTCAAAAGAGATAGCAAAAAAACGTATAGAAGAACTGCGTGATTTATTAAATACATTTAACTATCAATATCACGTATTAGACAATCCTTCTGTTTCTGATGCGGAATATGACCGTAATATGCAGGAGCTTATAAAATTAGAAGCAGAGAACCCAGAGTTTATGAGTGAAGATTCTCCCTCCGTTCGCGTTGGGGGGACTGTTCTTGATATATTTGAAAAAGTAACACATAAGTCACCAATGTTAAGTTTAGGAAATGCATTTAACGAAGGAGATTTACGTGATTTCGACAGAAGAGTACGTCAAGGAATTGATGGTGCGAATGTAAGATATATATGTGAATTAAAAATTGACGGGCTTGCCGTTTCGCTTCATTATGAAAAAGGACGCTTCATTCAAGGGGCGACACGTGGTGATGGTGTAACGGGTGAAGATATTACTCAAAATTTAAAAACGATTAAAGCTATCCCACTTCGTTTAAATGAAGAAGTAACGTTAGAAGCACGAGGCGAAGCTTATATGCCGAAGCGTTCATTCGTTAAACTAAATGAAGAAAAAGAGCAAAATGGAGAAGATGTATTTGCGAATCCGCGTAATGCAGCAGCAGGTTCAATACGTCAACTTGATCCGAAAATTGCAGCGAAGCGTAACTTATCTATGTTTGTGTATGGTCTTGCGAATGTAGAAGAAAAAACAATTCCATCACATAGTGAATCGCTTGATTTCTTAGGTGAACTTGGATTTAAGACAAATCCAAATCGCCGTACATGTGAAACAATTGAAGAAGTTATAGCTTATGTAGAAGAATGGCAAGAAAAACGTCCGCATCTTGATTATGAGATTGATGGAATCGTTATAAAAGTAGATGATGTTGCCCTTCAAGAAAGTCTAGGAACTACAGCGAAGAGTCCAAGATGGGCGATTGCTTATAAATTCCCGGCTGAAGAAGTTGTAACGAGATTAACAGGCATTGAATTAAGTGTTGGCCGAACAGGAGTTGTAACACCGACTGCAGAACTAGAGCCAGTGAGAGTTGCTGGTACAATTGTTCGTCGTGCTTCTTTACATAACGAAGATTTAATTCGTGAAAAAGACATTCGAATTGGTGACTACGTTGTTGTGAAGAAGGCTGGAGATATTATTCCTGAAGTTGTGAACGTTATTTTTGATAAGCGTACTGGTGAGGAAGAAGAATACCGCATGCCAACTCATTGTCCAGCATGTGAGAGTGAACTTGTTCGTTTAGAAGAAGAAGTAGCACTTCGTTGTATAAATCCAACTTGTCCTGCTCAAATTCGAGAAGGGTTAATCCATTTCGTTTCAAGAAATGCAATGAATATTGATGGACTTGGGGAACGTGTCATTACACAACTCTTTGATGCTGATTACATTCGTACATTTGCTGATTTATATGCATTGACGAAAGAGCAATTATTACAGTTAGAACGTTTTGGTGAAAAATCAGCAACAAACTTAATACAAGCAATTGAAAATTCTAAAGAAAACTCGTTAGAGCGATTATTATTTGGTCTTGGAATTCGCCACGTTGGAGCGAAAGCAGCACGTACATTTGCAGAGCACTTTGAAACGATGGATGAGCTTGTAAAAGCAACGGAAGAAGAACTAAAAGCAATTAATGAAATTGGCGAAAAAATGGCTCAATCTGTTGTGACATATTTTGATAATGAAGATGTATTAGAGTTATTACAGCAGTTTAAAGAGTATGGCGTGAATATGACATACAAAGGTATAAAAATTGCAGATTTACAAAATGTTGAATCTTACTTCGCAGGAAAAACGGTTGTTTTAACAGGTAAGCTAGAAGTTATGGGGCGAAGTGAAGCGAAGAAGAAGATTGAGGCATTAGGTGGAAAAGTAACGGGAAGTGTTAGTAAGAGTACGGATTTAGTTGTCGCAGGTGAAGCGGCTGGTTCGAAATTAGCACAAGCGGAGAAACATAATGTTGAGGTTTGGAATGAAGAGAGGTTCTTACAAGAGCTAAATAAGTAAGAGGTGCAAACTTACCATGAAAAAAATAGCATTAGCGGTATTAAGCCTTGGCCTACTTGTAAGTGGGTGTAGTGCAGGTGCCGACAAAGATGAAAAAGTGGCTGAGAAATCGGGGAAAGCAAAAGAACAATCAGTTGTTCCAAAATACGCTATTTCGGATGAATATTATAAGACGACTATTCCATTTGATGGTGGAAAGGCACGTGGTTTAGTCGTGCAAGGGTTAAATAGTCGTCTTGATATAGATGAATTTGAAACAGGGTTAATGCGAATTGCAAAAGAATCATTTAGTACGAAAGATAATTTTTTAAAAGGCGGAAAAGCTCTAGATACTCAAACTATACAGATGCTTGTTAAAAGAAAACGTACAGATGCTGAACAAAAGGAACTAGAGGACAAATTAAAAAAAGATGCAGTTAAATTTCCTAATATAGGATTAAACCCTGCATTAGGAACAGGATCCGAATCACTAGAAGTGAAAAATAAAAAAAATCCAATATATATTTCGAATATTTTAGAGCATGATTATTATGTGAAAAAAGGCGATAACGACGAGGAACGCGTTGGTATGGTAGTTGGATTAGCGATGAATTCTGTTCAATATTTTAACGAAGAGCATGGTTATCCACGTGAAGCTGCAATCCCGGATGAAAAGATGTTAGCTGAAGGGAAAAAAATGGCGCAAGAAATTTTGAAAGTCATACATCAAAAAGAACCTGAAACCAAAAATATTCCAATAACATTTGCGATTTATCGCCAAGCTCCAAAGTCTTCGCTCGTGCCAGGTAATTTTGTTTCTTATGCGAATGTTGAAAAAGGTAGTGAAACGGTTGAAGATTGGAAACAAATTAATGAAAAATATTATTTGTTCCCATCAGAGCAAGCGAAAACAGATAATAAACGTGAAGACCTTGCAAGAGTATCCAACTTTAAGGCAAAACTAAGCGATTATTTCCAAGGCGACTATACAGCTGTTATTGGTACTGGTATGTATAGAGATGATGAATTAAGAGAAATGAAGCTTGATATTCCTGTCCAGTTTAATGGAAAAGCTGAAATAGTTGGTTTTACACAATATGTGGCAGGGCTTGTTATGGAATACTTCCCGAATTATATGAAAGTACAAGTAACGATTAAATCTGTAGAACGCCCAGAAGCTATTATTATACGTGAAGCAAAACAAGATGAACCACTTGTGAAGATTTTAGATTAAATATGAAGGCTGTTCCTCTATGGAACAGCTTTTTTTCTTATGTAATTTTGTTATAATTTAAAATGTTGTAAAAAATAGGGGTAAGGGGTAAATCTCATGGAAGAATTAAGTTTTCAAGTCATTATTTTATTAATTGCATTCGGTTTTTTAGCAGCTTTTATTGATTCCGTTGTTGGAGGAGGAGGGTTAATTTCGCTTCCTGCACTTATGTTTGTTGGCTTATCGCCAGCTTCGGCAATTGCAACGAATAAATTAGCGGCAACAATGGGGACGTTTACGAGTGCGATATATTTTATTCGATCAGGAAAAGTTGATTTTAAAATTGTAGGAAAGTTAATCCCGTTAACTATTGTTGGAGCTGTTGCAGGTGCTTTAGTAGTAAAATTTATTCCACCGGATATTTTACGCCCATTAGTACTTGTAATGTTGGTATTTATTGCTATTTATATTATTGCAAAAAAGAATTGGGGAAGTGTGTCTACCTATAAGAAGATGACGCAAAGAAAAACATTAATATTTTTCTTTGCTATTTTAATGATAGGATTTTATGATGGATTTTTTGGACCGGGGACAGGGTCGTTTTTAATTTTTGCATTTTTATTAATTGGCTTGGATTTTATTCAAGCGGCAGCATCTGGAAAACTTTTGAACTTTGTTAGTAATATTGTATCTTTAATTACTTTTTTATTTTTAGATATAATTCATTTTGAATATGGTATTATCATGGGATTATCAATGATCTTAGGTGCTTATTTTGGATCGAAGTTTGCGGTTCAAAAAGGTGTTGGATATGTAAGGACTTTATTTTTATTAGTTACTATATTATTGATCGGGAAAAATGTTTTGGAATATACTCATATTTTGTAGATTCATACGCATGTATGAATCTCTTTTTTTTATTATATTTTAAAAATTTATTAATTTTTAAAATATAAGTCTAGGAATATTTGAATAAATCTAAATTATCGTGTAGAATAATGTTGTAAAATGTAAACGTTTTTCTAAGGGGAGGCTAAAAAAATGGTAGTAGCATACAAACATGAGCCATTTACAGATTTTTCAGTGGAGGCTAACAAATTAGCGTTTGAAGAAGGTTTAAAGAAAGTAGAATCTTATCTTGGACAAGACTATCCATTAATTATTGGGGGAGAAAAAATCACTACAGAAGACAAAATTGTTTCTGTAAACCCTGCAAATAAAGAGGAACTTGTTGGTCGTGTTTCAAAAGCAAGCCGTGAGTTAGCTGAAAAAGCAATGCAAGTAGCGGATGAAACATTCCAAACTTGGAGAAAATCAAAGCCAGAAATGCGTGCAGACATTTTATTCCGTGCTGCAGCAATCGTTCGTCGCAGAAAACATGAATTCTCTGCTATTCTTGTAAAAGAAGCAGGTAAGCCATGGAATGAGGCAGATGCTGATACAGCAGAAGCAATCGACTTTATGGAATATTATGGTCGTCAAATGTTAAAATTAAAAGACGGTATTCCAGTAGAAAGCCGTCCAATTGAATATAATCGTTTCTCGTACATTCCATTAGGAGTAGGCGTTATCATTTCTCCTTGGAACTTCCCATTTGCAATTATGGCAGGTATGACAACAGCTGCTTTAGTTTCTGGTAACACAGTATTACTAAAACCAGCTAGTACAACTCCTGTAGTAGCAGCGAAATTTATGGAAGTATTAGAAGAAGCTGGCTTACCAGCTGGCGTAGTAAACTTCGTTCCAGGTAACGGTTCTGAAGTTGGTGACTACTTAGTAGATCATCCTCGTACACGTTTCGTAAGCTTCACGGGATCTCGTGATGTAGGTATCCGCATCTATGAGCGTGCAGCGAAAGTAAACCCAGGACAAATTTGGTTAAAACGCGTTATCGCTGAAATGGGCGGTAAAGATACAATCGTTGTTGATAAAGAAGCAGATCTTGAATTAGCAGCTAAGTCTATCGTTGCATCAGCATTCGGATTCTCAGGACAAAAATGTTCTGCATGTTCTCGTGCAGTAATCCATGAAGATGTATATGATCATGTATTAAATCGTGCTGTTGAATTAACAAAAGAATTAACAGTTGCTAACCCAGCAGTATTAGGTACAAACATGGGTCCTGTTAATGACCAAGCTGCATTCGATAAAGTAATGAGCTATGTTGCAATTGGTAAAGAAGAAGGTAGAATCTTAGCAGGTGGCGAAGGAGACGATTCTAAAGGCTGGTTCATCCAACCAACAATCGTTGCTGACGTTGCAGAAGATGCTCGCTTAATGAAAGAAGAAATCTTCGGACCAGTAGTAGCATTCTGTAAAGCGAAAGACTTCGATCATGCACTTGCAATTGCAAATAATACGGAATACGGTTTAACAGGTGCTGTTATTACTAACAACCGTGACCATATTGAAAAAGCACGCGAAGACTTCCACGTTGGTAACTTATACTTCAACCGTGGATGTACTGGTGCAATCGTAGGTTACCAACCATTCGGTGGCTTTAACATGTCTGGTACAGACTCTAAAGCTGGTGGACCTGATTACTTAGCACTTCACATGCAAGCAAAAACTACTTCTGAAACTTTATAAGAAATAGTAGAGGAGCTCTTCACAGAATGTGAAGAGCTCCTTTTAAAATTGAAATCCTATATATTACCATCGTTCGAAGGGAATGAGCTAAAACCTATTAGTAGCGGGATAAACATGTGAACAGAAATAAAATGATGAGAAAAGTTGACTTATTAGTCATATTTTTTAGTATTCATTTTGAGAATTTCCTGTATAATACAATTTGAAAGAAAATCTATGGTTCGACAAGGAACACTCCTTTCGGTTTTGCTCACTGAAAGGAGTGTTTTTTTATGTAGCTAAAAATTCTTGCGTGCTTATTACATTTGCATATACGCCATTTAAACTAGCTAAAATTGTATTGTGAATGTAAACAGCTGGTATAGTAGCGTTCTTAAAAGAAAGGTCTTTTGTAGCACAAGCATCATGTATAACGGTACATTGAAAGCCAAAATCGAATGCAGCCCTTACTGTAGCATCGATACACATATGAGTCATCATCCCACATACAACGACATGTTCAATATTTAAACGTTTTAATTGCTCTAGAAGATTAGTTTCTCGGAAGCTATTTGGATAATGTTTGACTATAACTGTTTCTTCTCTAAGTGGACGTACGCTTTCGTGAATATGTACACCTTCTGTATTAGGTAGGAAAAAAGTAGCGTCATCTTTTATAGCTACGTGTTGGATATGAAAAATAGGTTCGCTGTTTGTTCTAAAGTGTTGTAATAACTGATTAGCATATTCGCTTGCTTCTACTGGATTACGCAATTCCATCTTTCCATTTGGAAAATAATCGTTTTGAATATCGATGAGTAAAAGAGCTGTTTTCATATATTTATCTTCCTCCGAGTTTCATATTCAAATAAATTTATTCAATTCGTAGAGAAGATTCTCCTGTTTAAAAATATGAGGAAGAAGAATTTTAAATAACCTTGAAAGTTACTATTTTCTCATGAATTTTCATCTGAAAATTTTAATAAGGGGATAATTAATATTTTTCTAAAAAATGTATTGACTCTTATTATTCTGAGTTCTATAATGAGAATTAATTAAACGACAATTAAATCGATACATTCTTATCCAGAGAGGTGGAGGGACTGGCCCTACGATACCTCAGCAACGGGTTTTTTTAATACCGTGCTAACTCCAGCAAGCCATATAAAGGCTTGGAAGATGAGAAGATGTGAATGAGTACATATAAGTGCTCTCCTTCTTATCTTTATGGTTGATAAGAGGGAGAGCACTTTTTATTTTACCTCGAAAGCTCTACTTCAAGTTTTTACAGCATATAGGAGGGGAAAAAATGATTTCTTTTAACAATGTAAGTAAAGTGTATGAATCAGCTGGGCAATCTGTTCATGCGGTGGAGGATGTAACATTATCAGTTGAGAAAGGCGAAATTTTTGGCATTATTGGTTTTAGTGGCGCTGGAAAGAGTACGTTATTACGCTTAGTAAATATGTTAGAGAGACCGACGGCAGGAACGATTTCAATAGATGATAAAGATATTACATCATTATCGACGAAAGAATTACGTAAACTAAGACAAAGAATCGGAATGATCTTTCAAAGTTTTAATTTATTTAATTCAAGAACAGTATTTGGAAATATTGCTTATCCATTAAAGTTAGCGAAAGTACCAAAGAATGAGATAAAAGAAAGAGTAAATGAACTGCTGAAGTTTGTAGGGTTAGAAGATAAAGCAAACTATTACCCAGAGCAGCTATCAGGTGGACAAAAGCAGCGTGTGGGCATTGCTAGAGCACTTGCGACATCGCCAGATATTCTTATATGTGATGAGGCAACATCAGCCTTAGATCCAGAAACGACGACAGAAATTCTAAACTTATTAAAGAAAGTAAATCGAGAATACAATTTAACAATTCTTCTTATTACACATGAAATGCATGTTGTGAAAGAAATTTGTCACCGTGTAGCTGTAATGGAGAAGGGAAAAGTTATTGAAGAAGGAAAACTGTTCGATGTTTTCACACAACCAAAAACAAAGACGACTCAAAACTTTGTACGTTCTGTTATTAATGATCATTTACCAGAAAGTGTTCTAGCGAAAATTCAAAATGGTGGTCAAATTTATCGTCTAACATTTACTGGTGAGGAGACAGGACAGCCGGTACTATCATATATCGCAAAAAACTATAACGTCGATGTAAATGTACTGTACGGAAATATTATTGAACTTCAAAATGTGCTATTTGGAAATCTTCTTGTAGAGTTGCAAGGTGAGCAGAGGGAAATTCAAAAAGCATTACAACATCTAAGACTGCAAGTGCAGCTAAAGGAGGTAGAAGCTCATGCGAGTTGATTGGAGTATATTTTGGCCGCGCATACTAGATGCGACGGGGGATACCCTCTTAATGGTAATTGTAACCCTTATATTCGCTACAATTCTTGGTATACCTCTAGGTTTACTTTTATATGTAACGAGAAAAGGAAACTTTTTAGAAAATAAATGGGTCTTTTCTATTCTTAACATCATAATTAATACAATTCGTCCGGTACCATTCATTATCTTTTTAGTAGCGTTAAGTCCACTAACAAGAAGTGTTATCGGAACGACGATTGGAACAGCAGCGGCAATTTTCCCGATGACGTTAGTCGCATCAATTGGTATTGCTAGAATGGTTGAAACAAACCTTGTTTCCGTTCCGAAAGGAGTAATTGAGGCAGCACAAGCAATGGGCGCCTCGCCAATTAGAATTGTTTTTGAAATCCTTGTACCAGAAGCGTTAGCGCCATTAATCTTAGGTGTCACATTTATGACAGTTGGTTTAATTGAATTTTCTGCAGTTGCTGGGCTTGTCGGTGGTGGCGGTCTTGGTGATTTAGCAATGACATATGGTTATCAACGTTTTGATACATCAGTTATGTTCGTAACGGTCGTGTTACTTATTATTCTCGTACAGATAGCTCAAAATTTAGGAAATTACTTTGCGAAAGTCTTGTTACGCAGATCATAAAAAGGAAGAGAGGAAAAGAAAATGAAGAAAATTTTAGCATTTGCATTATCAGCGATTGTAGGAGTCTCAGCATTAAGCGGCTGCTCAAGTGGAGACACGGGTGCAGGGGCGAAAGAAAAAGTAGTTCGCGTCGGTGTAACTGGAACGGATGGAGACGCTTGGGAAATTTTGAAGAAAAAAGCTGAAAAAGAAGGGATTAAGATTAAACTGGTGGAGTTCTCCGATTACACAACGCCAAATAAAGCGTTAGCTGATGGAGATATTGAACTAAACTCATTCCAGCATATTGCGTTCTTAGAGCAATTTAAAAAGGAACATAAGTTAGATATTACAGCTGTTGGTACAACACAAATTGCACCAATGGGTTTATACTCTGAAAAATATAAGAAATCAAATGAAATCCCAGATGGTTCAGAAATTGCAATTCCAAACGATCCAACGAACCAAGCACGTGCATTAAAACTTCTTGATGCAGCTGGATTATTAAAGCTGAAAAAGGATTTTGGTCTATTTGGAGATCCAAGTGGTATTGCTGAAAATCCGAAGAAATTAAAAATTACACCGGTTATCGCACAGCAAACACCTCGTGTGTTAAAAGATGTAGCGGCATCAGTTATTAATAACGGTGTTGCTGGTCAAGCTGGATTAGATCCAGCGAAGGATCCTATTTTCTTAGAAGATCCAAAGAATGAAAATGCGAAGCCTTATATTAATATTTTCGCAGCTCGTACGAAAGATAAAGATGATCCAACACTGAAAAAAGTAATTAAATTATACCATTCAAAAGAAGTAACAGATGCAATTAAGAAAGAAACAAATGATGGTTCAATTTCAGTAGATCTTTCACTTGAGGAGCTTGAAAAAATCGTAAAATAATGATTGGGTTTAATGGACTAACAGAAGGAACCCCTCCGCTGTTAGTTCGTTCAACATATAAACTTAACAAACGAACCCTAATTCTGTACCTTCCAATTTTGTATAACGTAGAATCCAATGTTTGTTAAGTAGAGTAATGGACCAGGAGTTTTCCTGGTCTTTTTTTTATGAATGAAAATAGCTAGCGAACAGTAAGGTAATCTGAAAAACCAATTGTTTTAATTATTTTTTCAGATTAGACAGAAAACTTTCTTTAAAATAGTATTCTTTTATGATAGATTTATAAATATAAAACTAGAATTTACATAAAAATCCATCATGGTAAATATACTTATCTATAATGGGTATACAGCTAACGAGGGGGAGAACGATGAGAAGACGTAATACGCAAGCGTTCACATTTTTAGCATGGACTTCATTTGTTTGTGCGCTTTCAGGTATGCTAATTGGGATTTATACGTTAGATGAAACGCTTAGTGTAAAAGGATACTATTTAATTGGAACATTATTTTTAACGATGTCTTGTTTTGTATTACAAAAAACAATTCGTGATAATGAAGAAGATAACGAGAGATTTCCAAAAAATAAACCGTTAGATAAAGAGTAAATTGTAAAGAAAGGCATTTGCCTTTCTTTTTTTATGTAAAAATGGCGTAAGTACTCTGTGTTGACTTGCTTGAAGTACTGAAAATTTGGTATCATCAATAGTATTGTAGATTGAACGATATATTATGGAGGTGGCCTAGCCGTGTCAAGAATTTCCGTTGAGAATGTAAAGCACGTAGCACATTTAGCACGTCTTGCAATTACTGATCAAGAAGCAGAAAAATTTCAAAAACAACTAGATGCAATTGTTACATTTGCAGAACAGTTAAATGAATTAGATACAACAGATGTAAAACCAACAACTCATGTATTAACTATGAAAAATGTTATGCGTGAAGATGTACCAGAAAAAGGTTTACCAGTTGAAGAAGTATTAAAAAATGCACCGGATCACAAAGATAATCAAATCCGTGTTCCAGCAGTATTAGAATAGAGGAGGGGAATTTCGATGTCATTATTTGATCATTCAGTATCAGAGTTACATAAGAAGTTAAACAACAAAGAAATTTCCGTTACGGATTTAGTAGAAGAATCTTACAAACGTATTGCGGATGTTGAAGATAACGTAAAAGCCTTTCTTACATTAGATGAAGAAAATGCACGCGCAAAAGCGAAAGAATTAGATGCAAAAATCGGCGCTGAAGATAATGGTTTATTATTCGGTATGCCAATTGGTGTAAAAGATAACATTGTAACTAACGGTCTTCGTACAACTTGTGCAAGCAAAATATTAGCAAACTTCGATCCAATTTATGATGCGACAGTTGTGCAAAAGCTAAAAGCTGCTGACACAATTACAATCGGTAAATTAAACATGGACGAGTTCGCAATGGGTTCTTCAAATGAAAACTCAGGATTCTACGCTACGAAAAACCCATGGAACTTAGATTACGTTCCAGGCGGATCTAGTGGTGGTTCTGCAGCAGCTGTAGCAGCAGGAGAAGTACTATTCTCTCTAGGTTCTGATACGGGTGGTTCTATCCGTCAGCCAGCTGCATATTGCGGTGTTGTAGGTTTAAAACCAACTTACGGACGCGTATCTCGTTACGGATTAGTAGCATTCGCATCTTCACTTGACCAAATCGGACCGATTACACGTACAGTAGAAGACAATGCATACTTATTACAAGCTATTTCAGGTATTGACCGCATGGATGCAACTTCTGCAAACGTTGAAGTTGGAAACTATTTAGCTGGTTTAACAGGCGATGTTAAAGGTTTACGCATTGCTGTACCGAAAGAATACTTAGGCGAAGGTGTTGGCGAAGAAGCTCGTGAGTCAGTACTAGCTGCTTTAAAAGTATTAGAAGGTATGGGCGCAACTTGGGAGGAAGTATCTCTTCCACACTCTAAATACGCTCTAGCAACGTATTACTTACTATCTTCTTCTGAAGCATCTGCTAACCTTTCACGCTTTGATGGCGTGCGTTACGGTGTTCGTTCTGATAATGTAAATAACTTATTAGATCTTTACAAAAACACACGTAGTGAAGGTTTCGGTGATGAAGTTAAACGTCGTATTATGCTTGGTACATTTGCTCTTAGCTCTGGTTACTATGATGCATATTACAAAAAAGCACAACAAGTACGTACATTAATTAAGAACGACTTTGAAAATGTATTTGCTAACTATGATGTTATTATTGGACCAACAACACCAACTCCGGCATTTAAAGTGGGAGAAAAAGTTGACGATCCAATGACAATGTATGCAAATGACATTTTAACAATCCCAGTAAACTTAGCGGGTGTTCCAGCGATTTCAGTTCCATGTGGATTCGGTGCTAACAACATGCCACTTGGTCTACAAATCATTGGTAAACACTTCGATGAAGCGACAATTTACCGCGTTGCACATGCGTTTGAGCAAGCAACAGACTATCATACAAAAAAAGCAAGTCTGTAAGGAGGCGAGCATAGATGAATTTAGAAACAATTATTGGTTTAGAGGTTCACGTTGAGTTAAAAACAAATTCGAAAATTTTCTCTGCGAGTCCAACAGAATTCGGAGCGGAGCCAAATACACAAACAAGTGTAATTGACTTAGGATACCCAGGGGTACTTCCTACTTTAAATAAAGAAGCAGTTAACTTTGCGATGAAAGCTGCAATGGCATTAAACTGTGAAATCGCAACGGAAACGAAGTTTGACCGTAAAAACTATTTCTATCCAGATAACCCGAAAGCTTACCAAATCTCTCAATTTGATAAGCCAATTGGTGAAAATGGTTGGATT
This sequence comes from Bacillus cereus group sp. MYBKT14-1, assembly GCF_051915185.1. NCBI lineage: Bacteria > Bacillati > Bacillota > Bacilli > Caryophanales > Bacillaceae > Bacillus > Bacillus cereus group sp. MYBKT14-1. The sequence goes on from NZ_JBQAEF010000017.1 coordinate 31,423, forward strand.
GAAATCGAAGTAGACGGTAAAAAGAAACGTATCGGTATTACACGTCTTCATTTAGAAGAAGATGCTGGTAAATCAACGCATACAGCTGATGGTTCATTAGTAGACTACAACCGTCAAGGTATGCCTTTAATCGAGATCGTATCTGAGCCAGATATGCGTACGCCAGAAGAAGCATATGCATACTTAGAGAAGTTAAAATCAATCATTCAATACACTGGTGTATCTGATTGTAAGATGGAAGAAGGTTCCTTACGTTGTGATGCGAACATTTCTCTTCGTCCAGTTGGACAAGAGAAGTTCGGTACAAAAGCGGAACTGAAAAACTTAAACTCATTCACTTACGTACAAAAAGGTCTTGAGCACGAGCAAGTGCGCCAAGAAAAAGAACTGTTATCTGGTGGTATCATCCAACAAGAAACACGTCGTTATGATGAAGCAACGAAGAAAACAATCTTAATGCGTGTGAAAGAAGGATCTGACGATTACCGTTACTTCCCGGAGCCAGACTTAGTTGAACTTTACATTGATGATGAGTGGAAAGAAGCAGTTCGAGCTTCTATTCCAGAACTTCCAGATGCACGTAAAGCTCGCTACGTTGCAGAACTAGGCTTACCAGCTTATGATGCACACGTGTTAACATTAACGAAAGAGATGTCTGATTTCTTTGAAGCAACTGTTGCAGACGGTGCTGATGCGAAATTAACATCGAACTGGTTAATGGGTGAAGTACTTGCATACTTAAACAAACAACAAAAAGAATTAAAAGACGTTGCATTAACGCCTGCTGGTTTATCTAAAATGGTTCAATTAATTGAAAAAGGTACAATTTCTTCTAAAATCGCGAAGAAAGTATTTAATGAATTAATTGAAAAAGGTGGAGACCCAGAAGAAATCGTTAAAGCGAAAGGTCTTGTTCAAATTTCTGACGAGGGTACACTTCGTAAAGTTGTAACAGAAATTCTTGATAATAATGAGCAATCTATCGAAGACTTTAAAAACGGTAAAGACCGTGCAATTGGCTTCTTAGTTGGTCAAATTATGAAAGCTACAAAAGGACAAGCAAATCCACCGCTTGTTAACAAAATCTTACTTGAAGAGATTAATAAGCGATAATAGTAGTGACTTTTAAAGATTAAGCAGAAAAACACCCGTACATGGGTGTTTTTCTAGGTTAATCAAACGTTTGTTTAAATGAGACAAAATCGTTTAAACAAACGTTTGATTAACTGTCAAAAGTGGAAAAATGTTTGTATAGCAACTATGGTATGATAGTTGCAAAAAGGTGGGAATAATGATAAATCTAAACATAGAGGTTTTTTTCATCTCATGAAATAATAGATAGTTATTATTCGTTATATGTAAATTTTTATGGAAGAATGGATAGAAATAAAGTGAAACTTTAATCAGTGGGAGGTTCATCCAACACTGATTATTAGCCCTCACCAATCGGGCATTTACTGCCCGCAAATAGCGGGATAAATTTTGGGGTCAAATAAAAAACCATTGAAATGAATATTTACTTTTGATGGACTACACGAATCGGGTTCTTACTGCCTGTTTGAGCGGGATAAAAGAAGGATAGCAAGATGAGAGGAGGTAGGCATGGGAATACTGAATAGAAGTTCAGTATGTTCTTTTTCGATACATAAAGAAATTTCCTGTGCTAATAAATGATGAAGCGAGCAAGAATTATTTATAATCCTACTTCTGGGCGTGAGCTATTTAAGAAGAGCTTACCAGAAGTATTACAAAAATTAGAACAAGCTGGCTATGAGACATCTTGTCATGCGACAACGGGTCCTGGAGACGCTACTGTGGCGGCGAGGCAAGCTGCGGATCGTAAGTTTGATGTTGTTATTGCGGCTGGTGGCGACGGTACGTTAAATGAAGTAGTAAACGGTTTAGTTGGGCATGAATTCCGTCCGAAATTTGGAATTATTCCAGTTGGAACGACAAATGACTTTGCACGTGCAATTGGTGTACCTCGTTCTATTGAAGAGGCAGCAGATATTATTTGCGAAGGAAAAACAGTGCCATTAGACCTTGGTAGAGCGAACGATACATATTTTATTAACATCGCTGGTGGCGGTCGTATTACAGAATTAACATACGAAGTACCGAGTAAGTTAAAGACAGTATTAGGGCAGCTTGCTTATTACCTAAAAGGTATCGAGATGTTACCATCATTGCATCCGACATATGTTGAAATTGAGTATGATGGAAAGTTACTACAAGAAGAAATTACGATGTTTTTAATTACGAATACTCGTTCAGTAGGTGGATTTGAAAAGGTAGCACCGTATGCATCTATTAACGATGGGTTATTTGACCTATTAGTACTGAAAAAAGGTTCTATCGCTGATTTAATTAAAGCAGCAACACAAGCACAACGTGGTGAACATATTAATAATCCAAAAGTGTTATATACACAAGCGAACCGAATTAAAGTACATTCACCAGATAAACTAATGATTAATTTAGATGGTGAGTATGGTGGAGATGCACCGATGGAATTCGAAAACATATATCATTGTTTAGAACTATTTGTTCCTGAACATCAAGAGGATGCCCTGTAAAGGCATCCTTTTTTACTTTGTTAAAATGAATTGTAAATTGGGAGTTAGTTTGATTTTTATGGTATTTTTACAATTCTTTTATTTTACATCCATACTTTATTGATACACTGGAAGAGATAAGAAATGAGAGGTAGGATGCTATGGAGAAGGTAAAAGCAATATTATTTGATAAAGATGGGACATTAATGGATTTTCATTCAATATGGATAAAAGTAGCTGAAGAACTTGTAGCTGAATGTATAAGTTTATATCATTTACCAAGTACAATGCGGCAGACCTTATTAGAAGAGATTGGTGTAGAGGGAGCATTTGTTAATCCAAGGAGTGCAATAGCTGCTGGAACAAGCCTTGATGTAGCGAAGGGGCTTTGTAATTATATTGAGTCTGCTAGAGAAGAAGAGATGCATCAGTGGGTAAGTGAGAAGTTATTTTCCCTTATGTATGAGCATCGTTCGCATATGAAAATGACAGCAGACTTACCGAAAGTGTTACAGGCATTAAAAGATAAAGGATTTATATTAGGGGTTGTCACGGCGGATGATTTCGCACCAACAGAATTATTTTTAAAACAATATAAGTTGGAGAACTTTTTTGATTATATTATAGCCTCGGATACATTCCCTGCGCAAAAACCAGATAAAAAGATTATAGAAGTGTTTTGTGAGAAATTTAATTTAGAATCATGTGAGGTTGCGGTTGTTGGAGATACGCCAACTGATTTACATTTAGCTAAAAATGGCGATTGCTATGCAATTGGGGTGCTATCTGGTACAGGAGACCGTCCAACATTAGAACCACTTGCTGATTTAGTGTTAGATTCTGTTGGAGAGTTTATTTCTCAATCGGGTGAGTTTTTCTGGGAGAAAGAAAAGTCTAATGTGTAAGGAAAATAAGTCTATAAAGACTCTTGATGAGTCTTTATAGACTTATTTTTTATGCCTGGATACAAAGAATATAGGATAAATGCTAGAAAAGAAAGTTGGCATATATTTTGCAATAAAAAGAGAAAACAATGTAAAGAAAAGGATGGGGTACGCAATGAACACAAAAAAATTTGCTAAAGTAAATGAACAAATTCCAGGACCGAAAGCGGCATCTTTATTAGAACGCCGTCAAAATATAGTACCAAAAGGAGTAAGTAACGGCATCCCAACGTTTGTACAATCTGCCAATGGTGCTCTTGTAACAGATGTTGATGGCAATCAGTACATTGATTTTGCAGGAGCAATCGGGACAATTAACGTAGGGCATTGTCATCCAACGGTTAAAGAAGCGCTCCATAAACAAGTCGATCAATACATTCATACTGGATTTAACGTCATGATGTATGAGCCATATATTGAATTAGCAGAAAAGCTTGCGGCATTGGCACCAGGAAGTTTCGATAAGCAAGTCCTATTTTTAAATAGTGGTGCAGAAGCAGTTGAGAACGCGGTGAAAATCGCTCGTAAATATACGAAGAGACCTGGTATTATCGCATTTTCTAAAGGTTTCCACGGGCGTACATTAATGACAATGACGATGACAAGTAAAGTGAAGCCATATAAATTTGGGTTTGGTCCCTTTGCTCCAGAAGTATATAAAGCGCCATTTCCATACGAATACCGTCGCCCAGAGGGATTAACGGAAGAGCAGTATGATGATTTTATTATTGAAGAGTTTAAGAACTTCTTCATATCGGAAGTAGCACCAGAAACAATTGCAGCTGTTGTAATGGAACCTGTTCAAGGGGAAGGTGGATTTATCGTCCCAAGTAAGAAATTTGTTCAAGAAGTACGCCGCATTTGTTCAGAGAACGGCATCTTATTTGTAGCGGATGAAATACAAACAGGCTTTAGTCGTACAGGAAAATATTTTGCAATTGATCACTATGATGTCGTTCCAGATTTAATTACAGTGTCTAAATCATTAGGTGCTGGTGTACCGATAAGTGGTGTCATTGGACGTAAAGAAATTATGAATGAGTCTGCACCAGGTGAACTTGGTGGAACGTATGCAGGGAGTCCACTAGGATGTGCGGCTGCATTAGCTGTTCTCGATGTAATAGAAAATGAGAAATTAAATGATAGAGCGATAGAATTAGGAAAAGTCGTAATGAACCGATTCGAAGAGATGAAAAATAAATATCATTGCATCGGTGATGTGCGTGGGTTAGGCGCAATGTGTGCATTTGAGGTCGTTCAAGATCGTAAGACGAAAGCACCTGACAAAACGTTAACGGCTAATCTATGTGCAGAAGCAAATAAGCGTGGGTTACTGTTATTATCAGCAGGGACATATGGAAATGTTATCCGTGTGTTAATGCCTTTAATTATTACAGATGAGCAACTTGAAGAAGGATTAACAATAATTGAAGAATCGTTGCAAGCTTGCTATGAGCAAACAAACATCGCTCGCGTGTAAAAACTGAAGTATAAATAGCAAACATTCTAGCTGACTCTATATTAAATGCAGAAAATTCACTTTATAATAAAGGTAGTGAAGTGGATCGATGGATTTGAAGTTAGGGGTGGCTAGGATGGTTGCAGAAAAGGAACGAGTGTTAATGGATTTAAAAGATGTATTTGAATATGCGTTTGACGAAATTTTTGTTACAGATGAGCAAGGAATCGTTGTGCGTGTAAATAGTACATGTGAAAGGCACTACCAACTAGCTGCAGAAGAGTTAGTTGGTAAGCATGTAAAAGAACTACAAAAGGATGGAATCTTTTATCCATCAGCGACATTAGAAGTGATTGAAAAAAAGAGGCCAATTGAACTCGTTCAAACGACAAAATCAGGAGAGTATTTACACGTTCGTACAAGGCCTGTTTTTGATGATGAGGGAAATTTAAGAAGAGTGATTAGTTATTCTCGCGACCTTACTGAACTCTATCAATTACGTCAAAAGGTAGAGGAAATGGATAATCAGCTAAAAACATATAAAAAAGAATTAAGAGAAACATATGAGCATGAAGGACTTATTTTTAAAAGTCTAGCTATGCAAAAAATAGTCGATACAGTCAAAAAAGTATCTGTAGTGGATAGTACTGTTCTCGTTTTAGGCGAGACTGGAGTAGGAAAAAGTCGATTAGTACGCCATTTACATGAAGTGAGTCACCGTAAGCATGAAAATTTCTATGAAATTAATTGTGCGGCATTGCCAACTAATTTAATTGAATCGGAGCTTTTTGGATATTCAGGTGGATCTTTTACAGGTGCGAATCGTGAAGGGAAAAAGGGACTATTAGAATCCGCGCATAAAGGAACTCTTTTTTTAGATGAAATCGGTGAAATGCCGCTTGAAATTCAAGCGAAGCTTTTGCAAGTATTGCAAGAAAAAACATTTCGTCCTATAGGCGGAAGAGAATTAAAAAAAGTGGATGTTCGAATTGTGGCGGCAACAAATAGAGATTTAAGCGAGATGGTGAAACAAGGAACATTTCGGAAAGATTTATACTATCGTTTGAATGTCATTCCAATTGCAATTCCCCCGCTTAGGGAAAGAACAGAAGATATTTTGCCGCTTATTTATCATTACTTGCAGCACTTTAATAAAAAGTACGGACGTGATGTGAAACTAGCGCCGAGTACGTTACAAATGTTTGTTGGATATCCGTGGGAAGGGAACAATAGAGAAATAGAGAATGTAATTGAGAGAATTGTTATTACTGTTGATGATGTTGTAACGGTAGAGGATTTGCCACTCTCTATGCAAGAGGCTGCAGTTGAACAATCGGGGCAAAGCCTTTATAAAATGCTGGAAGAGGTAGAGAGAAATATAATTCTTAAAGCGTATAAAACGTATGGATCAAGTTATAAAGTGGCTGAGTTTTTGCAAATTAGTCAATCTGCGGCTACTAGAAAAATTAAGAAGTTCATAGAGGAGGAAGAAAACATTGGATAAAAAGGCGACTTTCGTAAGTATAGATAAAAAGGCGATGTATATAAATGGTGAGTGGATTACACTACAAGAACAAATTGAAGTAAATAATCCTGCGACGAAGGAAATATTTGCAACTGTACCAAAAGGCGGAGTAACAGAGGCAAAGCAAGCTGTTGATGCTGCACATGAAGCTTTTAAAACGTGGTCTAAGTTAACGGCAGCAGATCGTGCAACGAAGTTAAAAAAGTGGTTCATGCTTATTGATAAAAATAAAGAAGAGATCGCAGCGATTATGACGAAGGAACAAGGGAAGCCGTTTGCAGAAGCGCTTGGTGAAGTAAATTATGCAAACAGTTTTGTTGAATGGTATGCAGAAGAGGGGAAACGCGTATATGGTGAAATGATTCCTGCTTCTCATCCGAATAAGCGCATTTTAGTTATGAAGCAACCAGTTGGCGTTATGGCAGCTATTACACCTTGGAACTTCCCAGCTGCTATGATTACGAGAAAGGTAGCCCCAGCGCTTGCAGCAGGCTGTACAGCCGTTGTGAAACCGGCGAGTCAAACGCCATTAACTGCATTGAAATTAGCTGAATTAGCCCATGAAGCAGATATTCCAAAGGGCGTAATCAATATCGTAACAGGTAGTGCAAAAGCAATTGCTGATACATGGATGGAAGATAGTCGCGTTCGAAAAGTGTCCTTTACAGGGTCAACGGAAATCGGGAAAGAGTTAATGGCTAGTGCGGCGCAAACGATGAAAAAAGTTTCGCTTGAGTTAGGGGGTCACGCTCCGTTTATCGTAATGAATGATGCAGATTTAGATAAAGCAGTAGAAGCGGTGATTGGTTCGAAATTCCGTAACGCAGGACAAACGTGTATATGTACAAACCGAGTATTCGTTCAAGAAGAAGTATACGAAGTATTTGTAGAGAAGTTCGAAAAGGCAGTAGGGCAGTTGAAAGTAGGAGACGGTTTCGGTGACGGAACGACTGTCGGGCCACTTATTGATGAGAATGCAGTTTCAAAAGTACAAGAACATATTGAAGATGCTATTCAAAAAGGTGGAACAGTTTTATATGGTGGTCAAAAGGTCGCGGAGTTAGAGGGACATTTCATTCAACCGACTGTAATTGGGTTGGCAAATGATACGATGCTTTGTATGAATGAAGAAACATTTGGGCCAGTGGCACCAGTTGCGAAATTTAAAACAGTTGATGAAGTAATCGAACGTGCAAACAATACACCATACGGTTTAGCTGCGTATATTTTCACGAAAGACATTAGCCAAGCATTCCAAATTAGTGAAGCGTTAGAGTACGGTATTATCGGTCTAAACGATGGTCTTCCATCAGTTGCACAAGCACCATTTGGTGGATTTAAAGAAAGTGGTATCGGTCGTGAAGGAGGCCATTTCGGCATCGAGGAATATTTAGAAATTAAATATATTTCATTGGGACTATAAGTAGTATACTAGAATCTCTATAAGGTAACAGAGAAGGAGATTCTAGTATGGTATATTGGCTATTATTACTTGTTACAATTATTTTTGAAGTAGCTGGAACAATTGCGATGAAACTATCAAATGGTTTAACAAAGCTCGTTCCAAGTGTACTGATTTTCGTGTTTTATGGGATTTGTTTCAGCGTGTTTGCCATCGTTGTGAAAAAGATTCATTTAAGTATTGCTTATGCTATTTGGTCTGGCGTTGGAACATTACTTATTACAATCATTAGTGTGTACTTTTTTAAAGAGCATATTAGTTTATTTCAAGCATTTTGTATTCTTTTTATTGTTTTGGGTGTCATTGGGCTTAAGGTTTCATCGGCATCATGAAAGCTATCTTTTGTAGAAGATAGCTTTTTTCTATTTGTGCAGTTAGCAATTAATACGACAAAATATGACAAGAAAGAGTAAAGCGTTTTGTTATGATACATATAAAATATTGTCTTATGTGGAGGAAAGAGTATGTTAAAAAAGGTAAGTCAAATTGTTTTAATTTTTGGCATAACTTTTAGTTTAAGTGCTTGCACTGAGACTAAAGATAGTAATGAAAGTAAACAAGAAGATGTTCAAGATAAAGTGTATAAAATAGGGGAGACAGTAGACGTAGATGGTTTGCAAGTAACTATCGATTCAGTTAAATTAGGATATCCGGATTATGATGAGAATAAAAAGAAAGAGGAGATTTTGGGGATTATTTTCAAAGTGGAAAATAATAGTAAAAAGGAAATACCTTTTGCATTTTATGAATTTGAGATTACCGATAAGAAAGGTACAAGATTTAAAGAATATAATAACCCTGATAGCTTTATTAGTAAAAAGTTAGCACCAGATGAAAAAATTCAAGATATCATGCTATTTGACGTAGCGAAAGAAAATACGTATATCGCTACGTATAGACCGGAGTTTACGCATGAAAATAGAACGATAAAATTTGAATTGAAACCAAATAAATAAAGAAACACATTGGATTATCCAATGTGTTTCTTTATGGTAATAAATTTAAAACGCCCAGTTACCTTTACGGAAGATAGGCTCATGTCTGCCATCAGCAGTAATACCGTCAATATCAAGCTCAGCTGATCCAATCATGAAGTCGTTGTGTGTAATACTAGCGTTTGCGCCGTTTTCAGCAAGTTCTTCTTTAGACATTGTTTTTCCGCCAACTAAGTTAAATGCATAAGCATTTCCGATTGCAAGGTGGCAAGATGCATTTTCGTCAAATAGTGTATTGTAGAATAAAACATTTGTGTTTGAAATTGGTGAGTCATGAGGTACTAAAGCTACTTCTCCTAAGAAGTGAGAACCTTCATCTGTTTCTACTAAATGTTTTAAAGCTTCTTCACCAGCTTCAGCTTTATAGTCTACGATACGCCCGTTTTCAAATGTTAACGTGAAATTCTCGATAATATTACCTGCAAATACTAACGGTTTTGTACTAGAAACTTGGCCGTTTACACCTGTTTTAAGTGGCATTGTAAATACTTCTTCAGTTGGAATATTAGCCATAAATGGTACGTTCTTTTCATTTAAGCTACCAGCACCAGCCCATACATGTTTTTCTGGAAGTTCGATTGTTAAATCTGTTCCAGGACCTGTATAGTGAAGAGCTTTATAATGCTTTTCGTTTAAGTAATCCACTTTTGTATGTAATGTTTCATCATGTTCTTTCCATGCTTCTACAGGATTTTCTAAATCAGCACGAGTAGCTTTGAAAATAGCATCCCATAACTTTGCTTCTTGTTCTTCTGGCGCTACGTCAGGGAATACTTTCGCAGCCCATTCTTTCGTAGGAACAGAAATGACACACCAACTTACTTTATCTGCTTGTACGTAATCACGGTATACTTTCATTGCTTCTCCAGCTACTTTATGAGCTGTTGCAATACGCGATGCTTCTACACCTTTTAATAAATCAGGGTTTTCTGCATAGATAGACATAAATGCAGCGCCTTCTTTTGCTAATTCTTCACGAGCATGTGCTTTCCAAGATGGAAATTCAGCGAAAGCTTCTTCAGGAGCTAGATCGAACTTTAAGCGTGTTAACGTCTCATCATTCCAATCTACATATACGTGTTTTGCACCAGATTTATATGCTTTTTCTGTAACGAGGCGTACAAATTGTACAGCTTCAAGAGGTGCACTAATTGATAAAGTTTGTCCAGGTTGAATATTAACACCAACATTAACTGCAAGAGCAGCATATTTCTCTAACGTTTGTTCAAATGACATATGTATAATCTCCTTTAATTTGAAAGATTTCTTACTATATATAATACAAGAAAATTCTAAAAATATATATAAATATAAAGTAAAAAGAGAGCTCAAAATGTATTGAGCCCTTATATTTACTTAATTGAAGAAGCAAACTGCTCTACAGTCGTTGTATGGTGTATACGAACGCGCTTCATCTTTAACAATTCATCAGGTTCACCCTTCGTAATGAATTGCCCAGGCTTTGTCGTCGTCGCAAATTGATAATACTTCTTCGTTTCTGTAACAACCTTATCATCTACATGACCGAATGGATAAGCAATCGCGATAACAGGCTTACCTGTTATTTTTTCTAGTTTTTCTTTTGAACCTTTTAACTCTTCCTCATAGTTTGTAATTTTCGGTAAGTCTGCATGTGTTGCAGTATGAGATTGCACCGAGAAAATGCCGGAATCAACCATTTCTTTTATTTCAGAAGTAGACAATGCTCCTTCTACATCAACGTTATCAACAATCATATATTCTGTTGCTGCCGGTTTAAAAGTATCATCTTTTAGCTTTTGTAAAACGCGAAATGCATTCATATTATTTTTCATACCGTCATCAAATGTAACGAAAATCGGCTTATTTACTTTATTTATATCGCCCCAGCGTTCAAACGTTAAAAGCGTATAACCATTGTCCTTTAAATGTTTCATTTGTGCTTCAAAGTTAGCTGGTGATACGAATAAGTCTTTAATACCTTGACCATGATAATCATCGATTGCGTGATACATAAGAACAGGAATCTTTTGTTCGAAAGTAATAGTAGATTTCGTAAGCGGGATTGTTTTCCCATCTTCTTTCATTCCTGTTGCTTCAATTTGGAACTCACCGCGTTTTCCTTCAAATTCTTTTATGTCAAAAGGAATTGTAAATTGTTTCTCCTTTTCTTTAGAAGAAAAAGATTTAGCACGTTCCTTTCCATCAGCTGTGCGCCAAATTTTATATTGTACTTCATTTAAAGAATCTTTTAAGTCTGTAATATGAATACTTGTGTTTGTAGATTCGTGTGTGATGGGAGTATAAGAAATTTTACCTTGTTCTTGTAGAGCCTCTTTTTGTATAGCTACTTCTTGAACCTTTTTCTCTTTTTTAGGTTCTTGGCTTACATTGCTAGTATTGCAGCCTGCTAGAATGGCAGACGTACATAAAGCAATTGCTGCGTATTTTCTCATAAAAATCACCTTCTATTGTGTAGTATGTTGCATATTGACATTAAAATCCCCACCGCTATAAGAGTGGTGGGGATATACCCTTGTTCATCATATCATTTGAAGAAAATGAGGGGAATATGATTTTTAGGAGGCTATTAAGGTAATAGATTAGTGACTTTGAATAGATGTGTTTTTTTGTTTCTTATTAGAATTAATAATAATATAACCGACTACAAAGATAAGAGGAATAATGAAGACATAGATAGGCATTCCCCATACATAATAGCTTTTCAGCGTTAAGACTAGTAAATGTAAGAAATCGAAAATTGCGTGGGCTTTCATAATATCCTCCAATGGTTTTTTGAAAATTATAACATTTTTAACTTGTTATTTGTATAATTTGGAAAGTGATTTAAGCTAATTTTAAAGTAAGAAGAATACATATTAATATGCAATTTTGCATAAGGGTATGCATTTTATTAAAATATAAAGATTTTATACTATAATGAAAACCGCTATAAAACTAAGTAAGAATAATGTATGGAGTGGAGAATAGAAATGAAATATAAAAAAATAATATATATCTTTTTCATATCGCTATTTATAGTTGGTTGTCAAAGTGAAGTGAGTAAAGCGAATAGCGTGGAAGAGTATATTCCATCGCATCTTATGAATGCGGAAGTGACGGCGGATATTATGACACTAGAATTTCCTTATGAGATAAAAGAGAAATTAGAGAAAATCGGAAATAAAATGAGCAATAGTATTACAAATAATTTAGATTGGTATTTGAAGTATGCCGAAGAAGAAATTATACCGAAAAAAACGTTTCCTTATCATCAAAACTTAGGTATTACAAAAGAAGAATATGATTTTATGATAGATAAAATGGATAATGCAGAATATATAAATACCAAAGACGGAAAACTCTTTTTTAAAAAGAAAGATCATGAAATTCAAATTCTCTCTGATGAAAATTTGAAGCTAATTAAAAATATTCGAATTGATACAGAGAAGAATACAATTAAAACTCCTTTGGGAGAATGCGAATATGAAGGTGAAATAAAGGCGTCGGATGAACAAAAAGCTACTGGTCCATGGAGTGGGAAGATGTGGACTTTAAAAAGCGATGGATTACTTTATCATTTTTCATTAGGAAAGTTAAAAAATATAAACAAATCTATCATTTACATTTCAATAAAAGGTATATATAAAGATAGGATTATCAATACAGAAGAAGCAGTTGAATTTCACTCGGTTTCATAAAGAATCAAAAAAAACACCTTACTTGTTAAAGTAAGGTGTTTTTTTATTAAATAAACAATCCAGCGATTGTCGCAGATAAAATAGAAGCAAGTGTTGATGCAAATAGCATTTTCCAACCAAATTTAGAAACAACGCTTCCTTGCTTTTCAGAAAGGGCACGGATTGTACCAACGATTGCACCAATTTGGCTAATACTTGCGAAGCTAATTAAGAATACTGTAACGATTCCAACTGTACGTGGAGCTAATGTTGTAGCTGTGTCTTTTAAATCAAGGATTGCTACAAACTCATTTAAAACAATCTTCGTACCCATAATACCACCAGCTGGGATAATATCTTGAGTTGGAATACCCATTAAGAATGCGAATGGAGAAAGTACGTAACCGAAGATTTGTTGTAAAGTAACAGCATGTCCCATTGCGCCTGAAGCTGCACTAATTACGTAGTTTACAACTTCCATCACACCGATAAAGGCGATCATTAATGCGGCAACGATACCAGCTACTTTTAAACCATCAAGCGCACCGTTAATCATTGCGCCGATAAAGCTGTCTCCGAATAGAGTTCTATCAAATTTCTGAATCACTTCATCTTCTTTCTTCGTATCAACTGGTGTTAATAACGAACAAACGATTAAGCTTGAGAATAAGTTTAGCGGAAGAGCTGCCAGTACGTATTTTGCATCTAACATCATTACGTATGATGCTGTAACAGAAGCAGAAACGGAGCTCATCGCAGAACAACAAATGATAAACATACGGTTTTTATTGAAATGCTGTAAATCGTTTTTAATAACGATTAACGCTTCACTTGAACCGAAGAATACAGAGTTTACTGCGTGGAATGACTCAACACGTGGTAAACCAGTAATTTTTGAAATAGCACCGCCGACAACGCGAACGATGAATGGTAAAACACCTAAATAACTAAAGATTGAAAGTAGTGCTGAGAAAAATACGATAATTAATAATACGTTTAAGAAAAAGACAAAATCTCTGTGAATTCCATTAAAGAGAAAATCGACACCTGTCGTACCAAGTTTAATTAGTTTGTTGAAAACTTTACTAATGAAAATAATGATTTGTTGACCAATCTTTGTAGCAAACATAAACCAACCGATTAAAATTTGGAAACCAATCATAATTGCAATTGCACGGAAGTTGATTTTACTTTTGTTGTTTGACAAAGCAAAACATAAACCTAACACGGCAATAATACCGATAATGCTCATTACATATTGCATGTAGTTGCCCCTTTCAGAAGTTCGTATAAAGTTTGTACATAAAACGCTCGTTATATTACTAAAAATAAAGGAATGAGGTTTTATGTCATACGTAAGATGTCTGACCTTTTAGAAAAATAAAAATAAAAAAAGACCCATATGGATTCACTTTCATCTATGAGAGAAAGCTAATCAATATGAGTCCTTTTTTGCGCATAGGCTAATATTCATTAGTTTTCCCCATAGTCCAGCAATTTAAGGTTGCCGGGTAGAAACTCTCGATCCATATTATCAAGTATATATGAGGTAACATCGTCCGTATTAAATTAGTAGTAGCGTAACATTAACAGAGAAGTATCGTCAATAGCTTTTTTTCTTCCAATAGAAAAAGACCATATAAGTATGATAAAATGTAACGCAGTGTTATGAAAAAGAGAGGTCGGAAAATGAGTACTAAAATGACGCCACCAGTTGAGAAAAACGAGTTTATAGATGTAGTATTTGAAGATTTAACACATGATGGTGCCGGTGTTGCGAAAGTAAAGGGCTATCCTATTTTCGTTAAAAACGGATTACCAGGTGAAGAAGCGCAAATTAAAATTATTAAAGTGAAGAAAAACTTCGCATTTGGTCGTTTAATGAAGCTTCATACAGAAAGCCCATATCGTAAAGATGCTGAATGCCCAGTATATAATCAGTGCGGCGGTTGTCAGCTTCAGCACTTAACTTATGAAGGACAATTACAAGCGAAAGAAAAACAAGTACGTGACGTTATGCAGCGTATCGGAGGACTAGCTGATGTTCCTGTTCATCCTGTACTTGGCATGAAGAATCCGTGGGTATACCGTAATAAAGCACAAGTACCAATCGGAGAACGTGAAGGCGGACTTGTAGCTGGTTTTTATCGCCAAGGAACGCATGACATCATTAATATGGAATCATGCTTAATTCAGGCAGAAGAAAACGATACATTAATCCAAGAAGTAAAACGTATTTGTGAAAAGCACGGTATCACTGCGTACAACGAAGAGCGTAACAAAGGAACACTTCGTCACGTAATGGCTCGTTACGGACAAGTAACAGGGGAAATTATGCTTGTCTTCATTACGCGTACAGCAGAATTGCCGAACAAAAAAGCAATTATTGAAGAAATTGCAGCGAAATTCCCAGAAGTAAAATCAATTGTTCAAAACGTAAATACAAAGCGTACGAATGTAATTTTCGGAGACAAAACGACAGTATTATACGGATCAGAATATATTTATGACTTTATCGGTGACATTAAATTTGCGATTTCAGCACGTTCATTCTATCAAGTAAATCCAGAACAAACGAAAGTGCTATACGATAAAACGTTAGAATACGCAAAATTAAATGGTAACGAAACAGTAATCGATGCCTATTGCGGAATCGGATCAATCTCGTTATTCCTAGCGCAAAAAGCGAAAAAAGTGTACGGCGTTGAAATCGTCCCAGAAGCAATCGAAGACGCAAACCGAAACGCAGCACTAAACAACATGACAAACGCTGAATTTGGCGTAGGAGAAGCAGAAGTAGTCATTCCAAAATGGTACAAAGAAGGCGTAATTGCTGACACAATGGTCGTAGACCCACCGCGTAAAGGCTGTGACGAAGCATTACTAAACACAATCATCGACATGAAGCCAAACCGCGTCGTATACGTATCGTGTAACCCAGCAACATTAGCACGTGATTTAAAAGTACTAGAAGAAGGCGGATATAAAACGCAGGAAGTACAACCTGTTGATATGTTCCCGCATACGACGCATGTGGAGTGTGTGGCTTGGCTTAAGTTAGTATAATAGGAAAGCAGTTGATATAGGGGAAATCTATACCATCTGCTTTTTGGTTTACAAAAATACCATTCATAAGCGATTTTAGTTAAAATAAATATTGCTGATTTTCACAAATTATAAATTGAGATTTTGAAATTGTATTCATAGTGAGAGGATTTGAATTTGAAATGATAGATAATTTTTGGCGTGAATTACCACGACCATTTTTCGTACTTGCACCAATGGAAGATGTGACAGACGTTGTTTTCCGTCACGTAGTAAGTGAAGCAGGTCGTCCGGACGTATTCTTCACAGAGTTTACAAACTCGGATAGCTATTGCCATCCAGAAGGTATGAAAAGTGTACGTGGCCGTTTAATTTTTACAGAAGATGAACAACCGATGGTAGCACATATTTGGGGAGATAATCCTGAATACTTCCGTCAAATGAGTATCGGTATGGCAGAACTAGGATTTAAAGGCATCGATATTAATATGGGTTGCCCAGTACCGAATGTAGCATCAAGAGGAAAAGGCAGTGGTCTTATTCTACGTCCAGACGTTGCAGCAGAACTTATCCAAGCAGCAAAAGCGGGCGGACTACCTGTCAGCGTAAAAACAAGACTTGGCTTTAAAGAGTTAAGCGAGTGGGAAGATTGGTTAACGCACATTTTCAAACAAGATATTGCAAACCTTTCTATTCATTTACGCACAAGAGAGGAAATGAGCCAAGTAGATGCGCATTGGGAACTAATTCCGGAAATTAAAAAATTACGTGACCGTATCGCACCAAATACGTTAATAACAATCAATGGAGACATCCTTGATCGTAAAATGGGGCTGGAACTTGCTGAAAAATACGGCATTGATGGCGTAATGATCGGACGAGGCATCTTCAAAAATCCATTTGCTTTTGAAAAAGAGCCAAGAGAGCATAGCAGTAAAGAGCACCTAGATCTTTTAAGACTACAACTTGATCTTCAAGATCAATATGCAGAAGTACTGCCACGCTCAATCACAGGGCTTCACCGCTTCTTCAAAATTTATGTAAAAGGCTTCCCTGGAGCTGCTGAATTGAGAAATCAATTGATGAGTACGAAATCGACTGATGAGGTGCGTGCTTTGTTGGATAAGTTTGAGGATAGTGTTGGTGTGGCTCAGGATAGTGAGACGGTTTAACTTTTAAGCAGTTAAATCATTTCATATGTAGTGCATGACATGAGTGAGTTGAAAATAAGTGCAGAGCTGGAAAAGAACAGTGTATTTGAGAAATCAAAACACTGTTTTTTTCTTTTAGTTAATGTTAAGAGAGAAATCTTTTTATAGGCATATAAAAAACATGTAAGAGCGCTGTAGATACAATGATAGAGAAAAGTTCGGGTAAGACTATAAAACATATCTTTAAAATGTTAAAGTATTAATTTAGCGGACAATAACTAAAAGGTTAGATTAAACATGATAATTTAAAGTAGGTTATAGCATAAACTTTAACCGCTGAATAAATAATCAACATTTCAGGAGGAAACCCAATGGCAATGAGCAACAACGATATATTAAAAAGAGTAAGATACGCTTTAGATATAAAAGACATAGATATGGTAGAAATCTTTAAACTTGGCGGGATGGAAGTAACGAAAGAAGACGTAGTTGATATGCTTACAAAAATAAAGAGAGAGCCTCAGCACGAGCCTGAAAACCCTGATGTAATCGAAGATGAGTACGTATTAACATGCGATATGATGATGTTAGAGGCATTTTTAAATGGATTTATTACTTTAAAAAGAGGAAAGCAAGATCCGAAACCAGGGCAGCCTGCACCTGTACAAAGCAAAGAGAGTGCCAATAACCTTCTTCTAAAGAAAATGAAAATCGCACTTTCATTAACGAGTGAAGATGTACTTGATATATTAGATAGCGTAGGCGTTACGGTAACAAAAGGAGAGTTAGGCGCTCTATTAAGAAAGAAAGGCCATAAAAATTACAAAGAGTGTGGCGATAGATACGCAAGGAATTTCATTAAGGGATTAGGTGTAAAGTATAGAGGATAATGAGTTCGTTAAAGCAGTAAATGATATAATAGGTAGAGTAGGACGTTCGTATCCTACTCTTTTTTATTTGTAAAAATACTATGCTAGGTGATGAAATGGTACATACATATTTAGGTGAGACAATTAATTTTCATATAACTTATAAGAAGAAAAAGTCCGTGCGTCTTTTTGTGGATTCGTATGGAAATGTGGAAGTGCAGGCTCCGAAAGGAACACCTGTTGAATACTTAGTCCAGTTGCTAGAGGAGAAGTGGGGTTGGATTCAGACAACACGTAAGGAAATGGCGGAGCGAGCGCATGGACCACAGGAAAAGGATTATGATCAAGGAGAGGGCTTTTTGTATTTAGGGAATACGTATCCGATACAGATTTCCCAAGATGCAAGCATTGAGCAAGACAACGCAGTATTTGAAGGGGATAAGTTACATATTTATGTGAAAGAGCTTAAGGATGAGAAAATACAACAAGCTTTAAAACGATTTTATTATAAGCAGTGTAAAGCTTTAGTAGAGAAAAGCATTAAAGCGCATCAAAGTAATTTCAAAACAAAACCACGTTCTATTCGTATTAAAGATAGTAGTCGTACTTGGGGTACTTGCGATTCGAATTTACAACTAACATTCAATTGGAAGCTAGCAATGGCACCACAGCGAGTAATTGACTATGTAGTTGTTCATGAAATGTGTCATATGGTTCATTTAAATCATGATCGATCTTTTTGGCGTCTTGTCGGGAAGATAATGCCTGATTATAAGGAAATGGAGAACTGGTTAGCTTTATCTAGTTGGAAGATGACGGTTTAGGAAGGGATATCGATTTTTGTCTGTAAATCGATATTTCTTGTCGAATCGTTGATATATTGTGAGTTTTGATAGATATATTTTAAAAATCGTTGATATATTGTAAGTTATGATAGATATATTCGAAAAATCGTTGATATAATTTCATTTACCACAGGATTGTTCAACAAATCGAAAAGAGAAGAGGTCACAGCAGACATCTCCTCTTTTCGAGTATATAGATTATCGCCCAAACTTCACAATGAAAGTATCTGCTGTTTTCTCCATCTCATACCCAAGATACCCCTCCGAAAGCAAAGCCTGCTGTCCACTAGCATCACTCATTAGAATACTTTGAACATCTGTCCAATCGTTTTCCTTATCTCTGCGCAATTCCTTCACAAAAACATACCGCAGATTACCACCATACTTCTCCTTCAGCGCAGCAATCGCCATCCCTTGCGCAAACTTATCCTTCAAACTCGGGATGTTAAAAGGAGCAACGGTGCAGCATACGTAATCATATTTGCTGTCTTCTTTTTGCAATTCGTCCATGATGACGTTTGCTAATATTTTTTGCATACCATTTCCTCGGCAGTTCGGATGAACGTTTGAGATTTCTTGATAGATGACGCGGTGCAGTTCACTTTCTGATAGACCAATATCAAGCCCTAAATGTTCATCGTCGATAGGAGGGACGAGTAGAGCGCGAAATGCGATGAGTTCGTTTTCGATAAAAGCACCGATCATCATGCCGTTTCCTTCTAGAATGTATTGAAATTCTTCTTGTGAGAGTGGTTGTAAACGACTTTTATCTTCTAGTGCTTCAACTACGATGTTTTGTAGTGATAAAATTTGTTCGATGTGCTCTAGTGATAGTAATGTAACGTGAAATGATTCGTTATTTTGTTTTAATGTTCCTTCGTATAGAACCGTCATATGATAGTCCTCCTTTAGCGTACAACGTCTTGAAAGACGGTTAGTTCTTGTAGTGTATCTTCGTTTATTTCAATGCCGAGTCCAGGCTTTTCGTTTAAGCGAATGAATGGTACATCGTAATGTAAGTTTCCAATGTCTTTCGTGAATTTTAATGGTCCTGTTAGCTCTACGCTCGTAATAATTTTTTTTGAGAAAGCGACATGGAATCCTGCGGAAGAGGCAACAGATGATTCGACCATTGATCCCACTTGGCATTCAATGCCTGCCATTTCTGCTTGATGAGCGAGCTTTACAGCTGGATATATGCCGCCGCATTTCATTAGTTTTATATTTACTTTATCAGCAGCTTCTAATTTAATAATTTGGCGCATTTCACGAGAACTTTTTAAGCCTTCATCAATCATAAGCGGGAGGTCTGTCTTAGAACGGATATGAGCCATGGCATCAATATCGTCCGCGATAACAGGTTGTTCAATCCAGTCAATGTTTAAATGTCCTAATGAACGTAGTGCTGTTAATGTGTTTGCGCTATTTTTCCAGCCTTGGTTTACATCAACGCGAATAGCGATGTCATTTCCTACACGTTCTCGTACAGCTTCAATACGTTTCACATCTTCTTTTACATTTGTACCAACTTTCATTTTGAAAGATTGGTAACCTTTTTGAATCATAGAAGCAGCTTCTTCAGCCATGTTTTCTGGATCGGCAATACTTAAAACATGAGTGACAGGGAATTCTTCATGGTAGCGCCCGCCAATTAATTGATATACAGGTTGATTTAGTTTTTTGCCCATTATATCAAAACAAGCAATATCAATTGCGGCTTTCGCTGTTGGAACACCGTAAATTGTATTGTCCATCATGTCGTGTATTTTTTCGATATTCATTGGATTTTGCCCGATTAGAGCAGGGGTTAGCGTATGTTTTAAAGTATAGAAAGTACTTTCCCATGATTCACCTGTGACGTGATCATCAGCAACGCCTTCACCGTAACCAATAATACCTTCATCTGTTTCCATTTTGACGATAATAGAGGGCATATCAGAATAAGAGCCATAACTAATAACAAACGGATTGCGAAGCGGTAAACGAATTGCGTAAAGATGAATAGCTGTAATTTTCATTGAATAGAGACCCCTTCCTGTTTACAATAGTTTTATACATTTGATATAGTTGACGTTAAATAGTCGTTAATTAATGATAAGGAGTTAGAGAAAATGATGATAAAAATTGCAGTTGTCGGTTCAAAGGAGTTTATGGAGAACCTTTTTCCTATTGCTCAAAAATTAGAAGGAATAGAAATTGATCCATATATTTACCTTCATCCGGCGGAATCTTCTGAACTATTAAAGTGTTTAAAGCCTTGTGATGTCATCTTTTTCTCAGGTGCTTTACCTTATTATATGGCAAAAGAAATAAGAGAACAATTACAAATTCCAAGTACATACTTACAGCAAGACGAGACAACTGTCGCATCTTCAATTCTTTCTATCATGTATCATCAAAGTATTCAACCACATAACATTTCCATCGATTTAGTAGACCGCTCGTTTATTACAAATGTGTTCCATGATATCGGTATAAAAGAAAGTCCGCAAGTGTTGGATTATGACAATATGCTGTGGAGTAAGGATGAGATAAATAGAGTTATCGATTTTCATGTAGCTAAATATCAATCTGGAGAGGCTCATTTAGCTTTAACTAGTATTCACGCTGTTTACGACGAGCTTCAAAAAATAGGTGTTCCTTCAGAGCGTATGATTGATCCAACACAATCCGTTATACATGGGCTAAAAGATGCAAAAATAAAAGCTGAGTTAGCAAAAAGCTATTCAGCTACTGTTGGTGCTTGTATTATTTCTTCCTTAGAATTACGAACGAGTTTGCTTGAAAAACTAGATGTCATTTCAAAAGAGCTACGTGGTTCATTTAAACAAGTGGATGAAATGACATGCATTTTGTATACAACTCGTGGTGATATCGAATCAATTATTAAAACAAATGCGATAGATAACTTGTTTGCGAGCGTAGAAGGAACGATAGCTATTGGATTTGGTTATGGGAAAACCGTGAAAGAAGCGGAGCAAAATGCAAAAATTGCTCAAAGTTTTGCAAAGAACAATCCAATAGATCGTTGTTTTTATATACTAACAAGTGATAAAGATTTGTTTGGTCCGTTCCCGAAAGAACAGAGAGTACAAAGTTTGAAAAATGATAATCCGGAACTAATGAAAATAGCGAAGGAAACGAAGCTTAGTCCGGCCAACTTGTCAAAAATCATTCAATTTAGTCAATCGCACCCGTCATTGAAGTTTACAGCAGCTGACCTTTCTGAGTATTTACAAGTGACTCGAAGATCGACAGAAAGGTTGTTAAAGAAATTAGTTGATTACGGGTATGCTCATATTTGCGGCGAGGAAATGCCCTATCAACAAGGGCGACCTCGCGCACTATATGAACTGAATTTACCGCTATTTTTAAGCTTCTAGTTGAGCTTTTTGTTTCTTTAGTAGTTCTGCTTTTTCAATGTCTGATAGTTTTACAATTGTGAAGCCTGTTATACCATAAATGATTGAGATAATAGGTACGATGAAATTCAAAATAGCATAAGGAGCATATTCAAATGCACCTACGCCAAGTGTTGCGAGAATAAATACACCGCACGTATTCCAAGGAACGAAGACAGAAGTTAATGTTCCACCATCTTCTAATGCTCTGGATAAGTTTTTTGAATGTAGTCCTTTTTCCGTGTATGCATTTGCGTACATTCTTGAAGGGACAACAATTGAAATATATTGTTCAGAGCAAGTAAGGTTTGTTGCAAAACAAGATGCGATAGTAGAAGCGATAAGCCCTTTTGCTGATTTCGCTAACTTTAAAATTTGATTTACAATTGAGCGAAGAATACCTGTATGTTCTAATACTCCTCCGAAAGTCATAGCGACAATTGTCATAGAGACTGTATTCATCATCGAATCTAAGCCACCGCGGTTAAATAGTTCGTCTACTAGCTTGTTTCCAGTGTCTATAACAAATCCAGCTTGGAGTGCACCGACAGATGCTGAGACAGAACCACCTTGAATAAAGACTTGTGATAAGAATCCTAAAATAATACCGACGAGAATCGCTGGTATAGCAGGGACTTTTTTAGCGACCAATACCATAACGACTACGGGTATAATGAGTAGAAAAGGCGAGATAACAAAGTTTTGTTGCAATACTTGTAACGTTTGATCGATACTCTTCGCATCAATATTGTTAGCGCCGAAGCTTCTTCCTAAGACCGCGTAGACGATAAGAGTAATAATTAAACCTGGAACTGTAGTAAATAACATATGACGAATGTGTGCGAATAAATCTGTATTTGTTAATCCTGCGGCTAAGTTAGTTGTATCTGAAAGCGGTGACATTTTATCGCCAAAATAAGAGCCTGAAATAATGGCACCAGCAACCATTGGGGCTGGAATTCCCATACTTAGGCCAATTCCCATTCCAGCAACACCAATTGTTCCCATTGTAGACCAAGAGCTACCAATTGCTAATGCAACGATAGAACAAATGACGGTAATGGAAACTAAAAATAGTGATGGAGTTAAAAGTTTTAAACCGTAATAAATCATCGTTGCGACGATTCCACCGCCAATCCAAGCACCAATTGTTAAGCCAACAAGAATAATAATGACGATAGCAGGTAATGCAAGACGAATCCCTTTATACATTGCTTCTTCAAGATCATTCCATTTGTAACCATAACGCCAAGCGACAATAGAAGCAACGGTTGTACCGATAATAAGTGGAACGTGAGGGCTTTGTTTTAATACAACAATTGTAACCATCATAACTGCAACGGTAATGATAATAGGGATAATCGCTATTCCAAAAGGTATTTCTTTTTTCATAAAGTTCCTCCTTGTTAAGTATGTTTGTTTGTATTTTTAGAATTGTCGTAAAATAGACGTTTATTAGGTTATGATAACTAAAAGTTTATGTAAGCGTCAACATAAAAAACAGAAAATAAGGAATGTTCTAGTTGTTTGTTTAGTTTGTAATATAAGTGCAGAGTAAGCTTTTTAAGTATTTAAAAATAAATAATTGACTTTTTTCTTAAAATTCAATATGTTCATAAAAACATCTGTTTTTCATAAGTATAATTAACCCGAATCGTTTGTAATGTGGGAAGGAGACTGGAACGTTGAAAACATTAGAACTACAAGAGCGCTTAACGGAGATTTTTCAGCATTTACACGAAAACCCTGAAGTAAGTTGGAAAGAATATGAAACGACAGCGTATATTACTGACTTTTTAAAAGAAGAAGGAATTTCATATAGAACATTTGATGATTGTCCAGGTGTAATTGCTGAGATTGGAGGCGGGAATCCAGTTATTGCGATTCGTGCTGATATGGATGCACTTTGGCAAGAAGTAAATGGAGAATTTAAAGCGAACCATTCATGTGGCCATGATGCTCATATGACCATTGTAATGGGACTTATTTTACAATTGAAAAATATGAGATGGAAAAGTGGTACGGTTAGATTTATTTTTCAGCCAGCAGAAGAGAAGGGGAATGGTGCTTTGAAGATGGTGGAGAAAGGTGCTGTAGATGATGCTGATTTCTTATTTGGCGTCCATCTAAGACCAATTGAAGAACTATCTTTGAAACAAGCAGCCCCATCTATTCGTCATGGAGCAGCAGGATTTTTAGAGGGTATGATTCATGGGGAGGATGCACACGGGGCAAGACCACATCAAGGTGTGAATGCAATTGATGTCATTTCCATGATTAATATCGGTTTGAAAAATATTTGGCTGCCACCGCAAAGTTCTTATTCAGTAAAAATGACGAGATGCCAAGCTGGTGGTGATAATTTAAATATTATTCCGGGAAATGGTCATTTCAGTTTAGATGTAAGAGCAGAGAGTAATATACTATTAGAAGAATTAAAGAAAAAGATTGAGCATGTAATAGAATCAGCTGCATCGATGGGATCAAAAACTTCATACGAATGGATGGATCTTGCACCAGGAGCAGAGGTTTCCGAAGAAGCAGAGCGCTTTATGCGTAAAGGTATTCTCGAAGTGTATGGGGAAGAGAGATGCACAGGGCCTCTCTATACGACAGGAAGCGATGATTTCCATTACTATACAGTGAAAAGACCACATTTAAAAGCTGTCATGCTTGGACTAGGAGCAGACCTACAACCTGGATTACACCATCCGTATATGAGGTTTGATCATAGTTGTATTATGGATGGGGTAGAAATATTGAAACAAACTGTATTGAAAGTGTTAGAAGACAGGGGCTAGAGAGCTCCTGTTTTTTTGTCGTGAATTGTCGGTAAATCGATATATTTGAAAAATCGTTGATATATTTGAAGTTATGATAGATATATTGAGAAAATCGTTGATATATTTGAAGTTACGATAGATATATTGAGAAAATCGTTAATATAATTTCACGTACCTATTAATTTGATGAAAAATGAGCCTCCAGTACATGGTGTATAATAATAAGTACCATTTTTTAATAGGAGAAAACGAATGAACGAACAATATTACGATGCAGTTTTACATATAAAAACAGTCGGTGAGCAAAAAGGGTTTAACAAGTCTATGCATTATCATCGCTATGAACCGACACCGTATAGCGGGTTAGATGAGTTATTGAATCAATATGAAATACGAAGTAGCGACCGAATTGTAGACTTTGGGTGCGGAAAAGGGCGATTAAACTTTTATATGCATCATAAATGTGGTGCTTCAGCAGTTGGAATTGAAATGAATGAAGAATTTTATAAAAAAGCGATGGATAATCGAGATCGTTATGCACGAAAGGCACGAAACAGTAAGGGGAAAATTCAATTCCAATGTTGTTTAGCGCAGGAATATGAGATTGATCCACATGATAATAGGTTTTATTTCTTTAATCCATTTTCTGTACAAGTGTTTATGAATGTAGTAAATAACATTTTGCTTTCAGTAGAAGAAACGGGGAGAGAAGTGGATATTATTTTATATTATCCTTCTGAGGACTATATTTTCTTCTTAGAAAATCAGACTGCGTTTGAGCTGAAGAAAGAAGTAAGGTTGCCTGGGGCTTATGAGAAGAATGGGAATGAGAGGTTTTTAGTGTATAGATTGGAGTGTTAATGTATGGGGGCTTGGGGAGTAGCAATATTATCAGACGATATTGCTGAAGATATTAAGTTACTGTATAAGGATTTGTTAGCAAATGAATATTCAAATGAGGACGCAAGTAGGATTGTAATTGAGGAATACAAGAATGAATTAGATAATGAAGAGACTATTGTTTTTTGGTTAGTATTTGCTTCCATACAATGGAGGTTAGGGAGACTTCAAGAGAATGTTAAGCAGGAGGCATTGCAAATAATAGAAAGTGGTGCAGATTTAGCCCGTTGGGAAGAAGAACCTAAATTACAGAAGAAACGTGAAGTAGTTTTAAATAAACTAAGAGAGCAGTTACATTCTCGGCAGCCAGAAGCTAAAAAAGTGCCGAAAAGATTTATAGCTAATACTTCTTTAAAAGCAGGTGATGCTGTTAGTTATGAATTAGTATCAGGGAGTTGTATTATTCTTAAAGTAATTGAGATTATTGAGGAATGGCACGGAGATAGGTATCCTCTATTTGAAATATGTGACTGGGAAGGCAAAGAAGTTCCTTCAAAGGAACAAATTAACCAATTTGGTTTAAAGAAAAGGATTTATGAAGATGGAAAGCAAGAAATGATGAAACTTGCTATTTATCCTTCAGGAAAAAGAGATAATCCAACTAAGAGAATGCAAATAGTAGCAGAAAATGTAAAAGTAGTATTGAATGTAGGTACACCTTATACAGTAATGAGTTGGAAGGAACTTGATAACTATTTACATGAAATATAATAAAAAAGACGCGCTACCAATAGGTAGCGCGTCTTTTTTATTAGTTACGGATTAAGTAATCAAATGCACCTAAAGCTGCGTTTGCACCTGAACCCATAGAGATGATGATTTGTTTGTACGGATTATTTGTACAGTCACCTGCAGCAAACACTCCTGGTACGTTTGTAGCGCCGTGCTTGTCTGTTACGATTTCACCGCGAACGCGTTCAACTGTTTCGCCTAACCAGTCTGTGTTTGGCACAAGACCGATTTGTACGAATACACCTTGTAACTCAACGTGATGAACTTCTTCAGTTTCACGATCGATGTAAGAAATACCGTTTACTTTATCAGTACCAGTGATTTCTTTCGTTTGAACGTTTTTCAGAACAGTTACGTTTGGTAAGCTGTTAAGACGCTCTTGTAATACAGCATCAGCTTTTAATTCTGGCATGAATTCAAGAACAGTTACGTGCTTAACGATACCTGCTAAGTCGATAGCTGCTTCAATACCAGAGTTACCTCCGCCGATAACTGCTACGTCTTTTCCAGTGAATAATGGACCGTCACAGTGTGGGCAATATGCTACACCTTTATTTTTGAACTCAGCTTCACCTGGTACGCCAACATTACGCCAACGAGCACCTGTAGAAACGATTACGCTCTTACTTTTCAGAATAGCGCCGTTTTCAAGTTCCACTTCAATAAGTTCTTTTTTCTCTAAACGTTTCGCACGTTGTAGATTCATTACATCGATGTCGTATTCTTTTACGTGCTCTTCAAGGCTTGCTACTAGCTTAGGACCTTCAGTCTTTTTCACGCTGATGAAGTTCTCAATGCCCATAGTATCCATTACTTGACCACCGAAGCGCTCAGCAACGATACCAGTGCGGATGCCTTTACGTGCTGCGTAAATTGCTGCACTTGCACCAGCAGGGCCGCCACCAACAACAAGAACATCGTATGGATCTTTATCAGAAAGCTCTGATGCATCTGGACCGTTACCCATTTTAGCTAAAATTTCTTCAAGTGTCATACGACCGCTTCCGAAAGATTCGCCGTTTAGGTAAACAGTTGGTACTGCCATAATGTCTTTGCTTTCTACTTCCTCTTTGAATGCAGCGCCATCAATCATAGTATGTGTAATACCAGGGTTAAGAACGCTCATTACGTTAAGAGCTTGTACAACATCAGGACAGTTATGACAACTTAGGCTGATATAAGATTCAAAATGATATTCGCCTTGAATGTTTTTAATTTGATCGATTAATTTTTGTTCAACTTTTGGAGCGCGTCCACTTACTTGTAGTAAAGCTAACACTAATGATGTAAATTCGTGTCCTAATGGAATACCAGCGAATACGACACCAGTGTTTTCACCAGGGCGGTTTACGCTAAAGCTTGGTGTTCTCTCTAATTCAACTTTTTCTACTGTAATCTTAGATGACATAGTAGCTAATTCGTCTACTAGAGCTAACATATCTTTAGATACGTTATCGTCTCCTGCGCTTACTTTAAGTAAAATATCGTTCTCCATTAATTGAAGGTATTGGGATAGTTGTGTTTTTATATCTGCATCTAGTATCATTTTGATCGAACTCCTTAGATTTTGCCTACAAGGTCAAGGCTTGGTTTAAGTGTTGCAGAACCCTCTTGCCATTTAGCTGGGCAAACTTCACCTGGGTTGTTACGTACGTATTGAGCAGCTTTAATTTTGTTAACAAGAATGCTTGCGTCACGGCCGATACCGTCAGCATTGATTTCCATAGATTGGATAACGCCGTCTGGATCGATGATGAATGTACCACGAGCAGCAAGACCTTCTTCTTCCATTAAAACGTTGAAGTTTGTAGTGATTGTGCGAGTTGGGTCACCAATCATGATGTACTCGATTTTGCCGATAGTTTCTGAGCTATCATGCCATGCTTTGTGAGTGAAGTGAGTGTCTGTAGATACAGAGTATACTTCAACGCCTAAGTCTTTTAGAGTTGCGTATTGGTTTTGTAAGTCTTCAAGTTCAGTTGGGCAAACGAATGTGAAGTCAGCTGGGTAGAAACAAACTACACTCCATTTTCCTTTTAAACTTTCGTCAGTAACTTGGATAAATTCTCCATTATGGTAAGCATTAGCTTTAAACGGTTTTACTTCTGTGCCGATTAATAACATGTTAAAATTCCTCCTAAATGTTGGTTTTGAGCATCAAAAAATAGTGTGCTCATAAAATATATTTTTTAATTAACTATAATAATTCTAATTCGATATTAATTATCATATAGAAGTGGTTATTTTGTCAAGAGAATAAACCAACTTTATACCAATTTAATTAATATTTATTCTCAATTAAGACTAACAGGGAATGGAAAGGTAATTTTAAGTCTATAAATTTTAGATGAGTAGTTGAAAGTTTAGTGTGTATGTTAGAGATAGTGTGTAAGTTTAATTTCTTAGGAAGGAGATATTTCTTAGAAGTTGTGGTTTTGAAAAGGAACTGCTTACTTCTATTTTACAAAGAATTTTGTGATAAATAAAATAAAATGAATCGGAAATTTTTTGAACAATTTTTGTCATCTCAAATATATAATTAGGAAGTATATTACGATAATAGTTAGAAACATTGACTCAAAGTGCTAACAAGATATAATAAAACCTAGATATACATTTCAAAAAGAAGATCATATATTTTAGGATGAAAGATTTAATCCCATTATTTTTTATAGCTTTTAGAAAACGCTTACAATTAGTGTGGAGGGGAAACCATGTCTAAGTTCACGAAGTATTTTTTAATGGAAGCTAACGATGTGATTGCATATGTGAAAGAGAAATTATCTAAGTTTGAACATGCAAAGGGGCTAAAGTGTAAAGAAATAGGTGATGGCAATTTAAATTATGTGTTCCGCGTTTGGGATGAAAAAGAGAACATGTCTGTCATCGTAAAGCAAGCTGGGGATACAGCCCGCATTTCAGATGAGTTTAAGTTATCGACGAATCGTATTCGTATAGAATCAGATGTTTTGCAGTTAGAGGATGAGTTAGCACCTGGACTTGTTCCTAAGGTGTATTTATTTGATAGTGTGATGAACTGTTGCGTAATGGAAGATTTATCGGATCACACAATATTACGTACAGCACTTATAAATCATCAAATATTTCCGCGGCTTGCTGACGACTTAACTACTTTTATGGTAAATACACTTTTATTAACATCGGATGTTGTAATGAATCATAAAGAGAAGAAGGAACTTGTGAAGAATTATATAAATCCTGAATTATGTGAGATTACAGAGGACCTCGTATATTCAGAACCATTTACAAATCATAATAAGCGTAATGAGTTATTTCCTTTAAATGAGGGATGGATTAGGGAGCATATTTATAGTGATAAAGAGCTTCGTATGGAAGTAGCGAAACGTAAATTTTCTTTTATGACGAATGCACAGGCGCTTATTCATGGTGATTTACATACTGGTTCTGTTTTTGTAAGAGATGATTCTACAAAGGTTATTGATCCTGAGTTTGCTTTTTATGGACCTATGGGATATGACGTCGGGAATGTAATGGCGAATTTAATGTTTGCTTGGGTGAATGCAGATGCAACGATGCTACCTGGAGCTGAGAAAGATACGTATATGGATTGGTTACAAACTACGATGGTAGAGGTAATTGATTTATTTAAGAAGAAGTTTTTAGATGCTTGGGATATTCATGTGACCGAGATTATGGCGAAGGAAGAAGGCTTTAACGAAGCCTATTTACAATCTGTATTAGAGGATACAGCTGCAGTGACAGGTCTTGAATTAATCCGCCGTATTGTTGGATTAGCGAAAGTAAAAGATATTACTTGTATTGAGAATGAGGAAGCACGTGCTAGAGCGGAGCGAATTTGTCTTAAAGTAGCGAAGAGTTTTATTTTACGAGCGAATCAATATAGAACGGGTACAAGTTTTGTAGAAACGTTAAAAGAACAGTCAATGCACTACGTGGAGTAAGGGGAGAATATGATGGAAGAGCAATTAATACCAATTCAGTGGAAAGATGATGCTTTAGTTTTGTTAGATCAAACGTTATTACCGAATGAAATTGTTTATGAATCTTTTAAAACAGCTGAAAGTGTGTGGGATGCCATTCAAGTAATGAAAGTACGAGGTGCACCAGCGATTGGTGTTTCAGCAGCTTATGGAGTGTATTTAGGGATAAAGGAATTTGCTGAAGGTACGGAAGAAGGATTTATGGATGAAGTAAGAAAGGTATGTACATACTTGGCGACATCAAGACCGACTGCAGTAAATTTATTTTGGGCACTTGAAAGAATGGAGAATGTAGCGACGGCGAATACTGACTTATCAATCTCACAGCTGAAAAATAGATTACTAGAAGAGGCAAAAGAGATTCATAGAGAAGATGAAGAAATTAACCGTCAAATTGGAGAACATGCATTAACATTATTCCATGATGGAATGGGAGTATTAACACATTGTAATGCTGGTGCGTTAGCGACAACTAAGTATGGTACTGCGACAGCTCCAATGTATTTAGCGAAAGAAAAAGGATGGGACTTAAAAATCTATTCTGATGAAACACGCCCTAGATTACAAGGTTCAACGTTAACAGCATTAGAACTGCAGCGAGCGGGCATTGACGTTACTGTTATTACAGATAATATGGCAGCTATGGTCATGTCACAAGGGAAGATTGATGCGGTAATTGTTGGATGTGACCGTGTAGCAGCGAACGGTGATATAGCAAATAAAATTGGAACATTAGGCGTATCTATTTTAGCGAAATACTACAACATTCCGTTTTATGTAGCGGCACCAACGCCGACAATTGACTTGAAAACACCGACAGGAAAAGAAATTCCAATCGAGGAAAGGGATGCTTCTGAAGTAATTAATCGCTTTGGACAATATTCGGCTCCGAAAGAAAGTAAAGTATATAATCCAGCATTTGATGTCACGCCATATGAAAATGTAACTGCGATTATTACGGAAAAAGGGATTATAAAAGCACCGTTTACGGAGAACTTAAAAAATCTATTTTAGTAAGTAGATAGATTTAAAAAGTCAGTCATCATAAGCTTCATACTTAGGGGGATGTATATGTTATTACAAAAAGAGAGAGAAGAAATTGTAGCGTGTGGAAAGAAAATGATTTCTAGCGGTTTAACAAAGGGGACAGGCGGTAATATTAGTATTTTCAATCGCGAGCAAGGTCTTGTTGCCATTAGCCCAAGTGGTTTAGATTATTATGAAACAAAGCCTGAAGATGTAGTTATATTAAACTTAGATGGTGAAGTAGTAGAGGGAGAGAGAAGACCATCAAGCGAACTCGATATGCACCTTATTTATTATAGAAATCGTGAAGATATAAATGCGCTTGTGCATACACATTCTCCCTATGCGAAGACGATTGCATCATTAGGATGGGAGCTTCCTGCTGTATCGTATTTAATTGCTTTCGCAGGACCGAATGTGCGCTGTGCACCGTATGAAACATTTGGTACGAAGCAATTAGCGGAGGCTGCTTTTGAAGGCATGATTGATCGCCGTGCTGTTTTACTTGCAAATCACGGTTTAATTGCTGGTGCAAATAATATAAAAATGGCGTTTACTGTTGCAGAAGAGATTGAGTTTTGTGCTCAAATTTATTATCAAACGAAAAGCATTGGGGAACCAAAGCTATTGCCAGAAGATGAGATGGAGAATTTGGCGAAGAAGTTTGAAGGGTATGGGCAGCAGTAGAATGAAACAAAGACACCCTCAAGAAAAGATCTTGAGGGTATTTTTTACGCTTTTTTAAGCAACAAATACATAAAGTAAGGAGCCCCAATTAAAGCAACGACAATACCTGCTGGAATGCCATTAGGATCAACGATATTTCGTCCGATTGTATCAGCTAATAATAATAGCCATCCGCCGATTAAAAGGGCGATAGGCATGAAGATTTGATGTCTTGGACCTACTAAAGATTTCGCGATATGAGGAGCCATTAATCCGATAAAGCTAATTCCTCCTGTTACGGAAACAGCTGCGGCTGCAAGTGCAACGGCTGCAACTAATAAGTACCTGCGTTCTTTTTCAATTTCAATTCCAACGCCAATTGCGACTGGTTCGTTTAATGCTAAAATGTTTAATCGATTTGCTTTATAGAAAACAAACGGAATTAATACGATTAACCATGGGAGCATTGCTAAAACGAAAATCCAGTCATCTCCCCAAATATTTCCGGCAATCCATTTTGAAATAAAGTCCACTTTCATACGATCAGCGGATGAAATAAGGACAATCATCGCTCCAGATAGTGCAAATGCAAAACCGATACCAGTTAATGTTAATCGTATTGGTTGAAGTCCAGTTGATTTACTATATGAAAACACGTAAATTAGAACAGCTGTCAGAAATGCCCCAATAAATCCAACGACAGGTAGTAAGTAAAGAAATGAACCTACGTCTATTGGAAAGTATAAAAAGAAAATAGCAACAGCAACACCAGCCCCAGAGTTAATACCAAGAATACCAGGTTCAGCTAAATCATTTCGGGTAATTCCTTGCAGAATAGCCCCTGATAAAGCGAGAGCCATACCAGCTAATAATGTAATGACAATTCTAGGTAGTCTTAAAGAGTATAAAACAAACTCCTCTTTAAAAGTCCCTTGCCCCATTAATGTTGGGAGTAGTCGATCATAAGATAAAGATGCTGAACCAAGTCCCATTCCAACTACAATGGTTGTGATGATTACTATAAGTAAAGCGAGTATAATGAGACGCTGTTTTCTTAAAATAGATTGCATCATGAGAATGTTTTTCCTCCTTTACGTACAATGAATAGGAAGAATGGTAACCCTACAATCGCGACAATTGCCGCAACTGGTGTTTCGTATGGAGCGTTAATAGTACGTCCGATTGTATCTGCAAGTAGCATAAAGGAAGCTCCAGCAATTGCTGACAGCGGTATAACAAATCGGTAATCTGGACCGACAATTGGGCGTACCATGTGAGGTACCATTAAGCCGATAAATGCCATATTTCCAACAAGCGCTACAGATGCACCTGCAAGTAAGATAATAATGATAAATAAAATAGTTTTAATAACAATAATTTTTTGACCTAGTCCAATAGCCACTTCCTCACTGAAACTAAGAACTGTCAATTTTTTTGCTAGTAAGATAGCGATAAAGATACTAATTGAAATGACTGGAATAATAATTTTTAATTGGCTCCAAGTTGTTCCAATTACGCCCCCAGCAGTCCAAAGTGATACATCTTGTGAAATTTTAAAGTAAATGCCGATTCCTTCTGAAATTGCGAGTAGAAATGCTGAAACTGCAGCGCCCGCTAATACAATTCGAAGAGGAGAAAGGCCGCCTTTTTTCACCATACCAATTCCAAATACCATAATTGCGCCAATTGCCGCACCGATAAAGCAAGCTAATGTTAAGTAAAGATAGCTGATGGAAGGGTTGAAAGCAAGTGTCAGTGCAAGCGCAGCATTTGCTCCACCAGATAGCCCTAATAATCCAGGATCCGCAAGTGGATTTCGTGTTAATCCTTGCATAATTGCCCCAGAAACGGCTAATCCAGCTCCTACAAAAATAGCAGCAACTTCACGTGGTAAACGTATTTCTCGAATAATAGATATTTTGTCTCCTTTAGCGGAGGAAGTGAGTGCTAACCATACATCCTTTATCGAAGTATCTGCAGCACCTAATACCATTGCAACCGTAAAAATAAGAAAGAATGCAATTAAGCTTAAAATTAGTTTGTATGTAAAAGCTATAGAACGTGGATTGTCATGATCTTTTGTCATTCGTTTCACATCTTTTCTGTTCATAGAATAAAGGAAGAGGAATTCTTAAATTAAGAATTCCTCATGTTTGTATTATTTACCAAGAAAGCTCTTCTTGAAGAAGTCTAGTTGGAAATCTAATGTAAGTGGATCATTGAAATAGAATTCCATCATGTTTGCTTCATATACGCGATTATTTTTTACTGCTGGGATGTTTTTATATGATTCTGTCTCTTGGAATGAGTTATCAGTATCTTTGTTTTTACTTACGATTAAGTAATCACCAGCAAATTCAGGTAATACCTCAGTAGATAATGCGTAGTAACCTTCTTTTAATGCTTTTTCTTTTACTTTTTCAGGCATTTTTAATTTCATTTCTTGGTACAGGATTTCTGTTCCACGGCCCCAGTTCTCGCCGTATACATAAAGCTGTTTGTTGAAGTTTTCAACAACAGAAACTGTTGCATCTTCACCGATTTTTGCTTTAATTTCTTTACCAGCTTCTTGTGCGCGTTTCTTGAAGTCATCAACCCAAGTTTTTGCTTCTTTTTCTTTGTTTAATAACTTACCAATTTCTAAATGCTGTGTTAAGTAATCAACTTTTCCGTAAGTGTAAGTTACAGTAGGAGCGATTTTCTTTAACTTATCAACATTTTTAACATTTGATAAACCAATGATTAAATCTGGATTTAGTTCAGCGATTTTTTCAACATTTTCATCTGATACTTCAGCAACATCTTTAAGTTTACTATCAAAACGTGGATTTTGTTTAGACCATGAATCTACCCCAACAAGATTTACACCTAATGACATTACGTTACCAGCGAATGATGATAATACAACAACGCGTTTTGGATTTGCAGGAACTTCTATTTTTTTACCATCTTCAGTTTGGTATGTAATTGTTTCTGATTTGCTACCTTTTGCATCATTCTTTTTGTCTGTAGAGCCATTGCTACAAGCACTCATGACAAGAACGAAAAGGACTGTTAGTGAAATAAATAACTTTTTCATCGTCTTTCTCCTTTAACATAGATGATATGTGTATACAATAATTTGTTTAACTGCAATCTTTTTGAAATAGTAGTGGTAATGCAAAATAATTTATTAAAAATCTTGAATATGAGATTTTATAATATGGTAATAACTATATTAATGAAAGAAGATGTAATCTCAAATTTGCTAATTATTAACAAAATGATAATGATTATCACTATTGATTCTTTAAATAATATAATTTTATATAGGTGTATTGTCAATAGTAATTTTGATTGTAAATTTTGCGGAAACAGGTTATATTTTATTGAGAATGATAATCAATGATTAATAGCTGAGGAGTGAGCACGAATGAATCGAGAAGAATTGTTTGATGTAACCGTGATAGGCGGAGGACCTGCAGGGCTTTATTCAGCTTTTTATAGTGGACTCAGAGAAATGAGAACGAAAATAATAGAATTTCAACCACATTTAGGTGGAAAAATACATGTGTATCCGGAAAAAATGATTTGGGATGTAGGAGGACTATTGCCAGTTACAGGTGATAAGTTAATTGAACAACTTGTACAGCAAGGGTTAACATTTAAGCCGGAAGTTGTATTAGATACAAAAGTAGAATCGATTATTCGTAATCAAGATGGTACTTTTACATTAAAAACAAGTACTGGCGAAGAACACTTTTCAAAAACAGTTATCGTCGCAACAGGAAGTGGTATATTGAAACCGCAAAAGTTATCTATTGAAGGTGCTGAGCGATTTGAAGTATCGAATTTAAATTATACAGTTAAATCTTTAAAGCGTTTCAAAGGTAAAACAGTTATTATTTCCGGTGGAGGCAATTCTGCTGTTGATTGGGCAAATGAATTAGAACCAATTGCGAAAAAAGTGTATGTAACCTATAGAAAAGAAGAATTATCTGGTCATGAAGCACAAGTAAAACAACTTATGAACAGCTCAGCGGAGTGTTTCTTTAATACATCGATTACAAAATTAATTGCTGGTGATAACCATGAAGCGATCGAATATGTAGAATTAACAAATCATGAAACAGGTGAGGTTTCTCATTTACCTATTGATGAAGTTATTATTAATCATGGATATGAACGCGACATTACATTATTAGAAAATAGTGAGTTAGACGTTGCAATTATAGATAATTATTATATTGCAGGTAATGCAAATAGTGAGTCTTCAGTAGATGGATTATATGCTGCTGGAGATATTTTAAAGCACGAAGGGAAACTACACTTAATTGCAGGTGCATTCCAAGATGCTGGAAATGCTGTGAATAAAGCAAAACAATTTATCCAACCAGATGCAAGTGAGTATGGAATGGTTTCTTCTCATAATGAAGTATTTAAGAAGAGAAATCGCGAACTGATTAAGCAGATGATGAAATAATAAGGAACAAGTATACCCCCACGTATTTCTCTATTCAAGTGAATGAGAGATGTACGTGGGGGTTTTCCTGTTTACTATATTTTCTATCATTATAATGACACCGGTTTCATCAGTTCATATGATATGAACATTTTATTGGTAAAGCATCCTAGAAAACAATTTAGCTATGTTTTGCTTACACAGAACATGGCTAAATTACGCTGTCCCTTTAGCGCGTTCATTAGGAAATGGCATATTTAGTATAGAAGCAATATACTGTTTTCCGTGTTTTCGAGCCAATGATTCTAATATTTGACGGACGCGTTTTGTAAGATGACCTTGTTTTTGGATGGCTTCACAATATGCGTCATAGAAGGCATATTTAGCCCAAAGGAAATCATCTTGTTGGAATAAGAAATGATTTTTGTACCATTCACCAATTGTATGATAACAATTGTTTTCATGTATTGCTGTGCTTTGAGAAAGAAAACGATCAGATAAAGATACATTCAAATGAGAAATTGTGTTTTCTGTTTCAACTTGTAGTGTTTTTTCTAACATTGTAATGATGTGACGAGTAGCCATATGTTAACTCTCCTTTGTGTAAATGGGTAATACCATTCTATATTTAAAAAATTCTTACTATATAATACTATACAATATATGGAATGCATCTACCTGCTTTTTGAACTGCATTTACAAAATCTTTTTTATTTGTTTACAAAAATAAAGTAAAGTAAGATACAGTATAGATGAAAAAATAATAAAGGAATGAATGCATTGTATATAACAATAGAAGAGACTGCGGAGTATTTGAATTTACCAAAATCGTATATTGAAGAGTTAATTCAGCAAAAGAAAATTCGTGCGCTATTCGATGGAGAGCAATATTTAGTAAATAAAGAACAATTCAATACGCATTTAGAACAAATGGAGAAATATAAGCAATTAGTGGAAGAAATATTGAACGAACCAATTCCAGAAGATATGGATGTTAAAGACGAAGATTAAACTATGGGAAATCCCTTATGAAGATATGCAGAAATGTATCTTCATAAGGGATTTTTTGTTTGAAGATATCAAAAACATAAGGAGTTCTTAGCCTTTCTTCAAATTTTGATAGGTAGTAGTCTACCATGTTAAAAGCATATTTTTTTCTAGCTAGGACAAACATAGAGAACGTAACCTGTACAGATACATATACTATCAGTGCAAAAGCTTATAAATTAATGGAAGGGGTTTTCTCGTGAGTTTATTTCATTGTGATTTTTTGAAAGACTTAATTGGATCTTTTGTGAGAGTAAACAGGGGTGGTCCAGAATCTCAAAAAGGAACAATAATATCAGTATGTCAGGACTACTTCGTATTGAAGAATGAAAAAGGTGAGCTTTATTACTATCAACTTAAACATCTAAAAAGTATTACAAAAAATGCGAAAGAATGTGGATCAAGTGATTGTGAGTGGGAAGATTGCGCCTGTGCAGAAGATTTTGAAGCACTACTTGAAAGTTTCAAATATTGCTGGGTGAAAATTAATCGCGGCGGTCCAGAGAAAGTGGAAGGCATTTTGCAAGATGTTTCTTGTGACTTCGTAACATTAATCGTAAAAGAAGAAATTATATTAATTGCAATAAAGCATATTAAAAGTGTTAACTATAATGCTTTAGCATGCGAAGAGAGCGATGAGAGCGACGATAGTAAGGAAAGTAGCGATAATTCAGGTCGTGCTCGTGCACAAAGACAATCAAGTAGAGGAAGATAATTAGAAAGGGGGATACGAAATTGGAGAATGTATTATGCTGTGACCAAATTAAATGTTTAGTTGGTGAGACTGTAAAAGTAAACCTTCGTGGACCAGAAAGTCGAGTTGGTGAGCTCGTATCGTTAGGAAAAGACTATCTTACATTACAACTACCTCATGGTGAATTAGTATATTATCAGTTGAAACATGTGAAGAGTCTAGTGAAGAAAGTGAAAGAAAGTAAATGTGGCGATTGCTATAGTTCATGTTTCTGCTCTGATGAGGATACTTTTCTAGATATATTAAAAGACTTGAAGTATAAGTGGGTAAAAATTAATCGTGGCGGTCCAGAGTGTGTGGAAGGATTATTAAGTGAAGTGCATGAAGAATGTATTACACTAGTAAACGGCGACGAAGTCATTTATATCATTAATTATCATATTAAGAGTGTGAGTCAAGTAGTGAAATGTAAAAAGAATGAAGATGAATAATGTTTAATAAATAAGAGGGGCATTATGAGGGAAAGAGAAGAAAAATTTCTTATTTCGATAGTATGAAAAGGAATTACTTACTATTAAAACAGAACTTTGCCCTGATTATTTTTTTAGAAGTGGAAGACAGGTAAGAAGAAATTCATAGGAAGGAGGATATAGATGAATGAGTTAAACAAAAGTATTGGAGAAAATATATATGTTAAATTAATCGGTGAAAAAAGATTTAAAGGTGTATTAATAGATGTAGGAAATGATATCGTTGTTCTTTACAATGGACAAGACTATGTATATATATCTTTATATCATGTACAATACTATAAGTTTTTAAGACCATATGACGAAGAAATATTAAAACCAGATGTTGATTCTGTAATTAAGAGGGAATCCCCTTCAATTTCTTTGAGAAAAGTATTAAGTACTTCTAAAGGAATTTTTACAGAAGTTTATGTAGCAGGAAGTGCTCCAATACATGGTTATGTTACAAGTGTGATGAATGATTATATTGTTTTTTATAGTCCGGTTTATAAAACGGTATATATATCTTTAAAACATTTAAAATGGTTAATTCCGTATAAAGAAAACCAAGTGCCGTATGCCCTCAATAAAAATGAACTCCCCGTAAATCCGTTAAATATTACGTTAGCTCGAACGTTTGAAGAACAACTTATTAAAATGGCTGGGAAAATCATGGTGTTCGATTTAGGTGAGGAATCTAATAAGATTGGAAAGATGGCGAAAATTGATGAAGGGCATATTGAAATATTAAAAGCACGTGATGCGAAAATGTATGTAAATATTCAACATGTAAAATCTGTCCATTGTCCGTAAGCTAGTTGAAAAAGGGCTGGCTTTTTCTTTTATATGCAGAAGAAAAGGTCGAGCCTATTTGTTTAGCTCGATTTGAATATGAGGGGAAAAATGAATTGAACATAAATATATTATGGTATGATTTTTTTTGAAAAATTTTGCACAAATTTATAAAGAAATGTGTACGAGCTATCTTTTTATGTATTCAATTTATTTTTTGAGGAGGAGCTGCTCAACTAATTTATTAAAGGGGTTTTGTTGGTGGAGCAGTTTCTAAATCCGTTATCGATTACATTACTTGGTAGTGCTGGTGGAGCAGCAAAAGCAGTTTTAGCAATTTTAAATCAAGCGATAGCAAATGAAAAAGATCCAATTTATGAAGTATTAAAGAATGCTAAATTTCATTTGGTGGATATAAAACAAAAAGATAGGAATTATTATGATGAATTGTTTTCGAATTTGAAAGATCAATTATATATATATGAAATAAACCTTCAAAATGTAGTGGAATTTAAAAAACATTTAAAAGAAAAAAGAACGAGTGTTGTGATTGATGTTTCAGGGGCAGATACAATTAGAGTATTAAGCTGCTGTAATGAACTAGGAATTTGTTATATTAATTCAGCCTTGGAAAATGAGGCAGTAGATCAGGACGATAGTTTAATTGGCTTTCAGCTTACGGAAAGATATACGAGATTTGAGAAGGAAAAAGAGAAATTTACAAATACAAAAGCAATTATAGGCTCAGGTATGAATCCAGGGGTTGTTCAATGGATGGTTGTTGAACTTATGAAGGAACGCCCGAATGAAAAGCCAAGAGCATGTTATATAGTAGAACATGATACGTCATTTTTGAATGATACAGAACTTATAAAGCCTCATACACTGTACGCTTCATGGGCAGTAGAGCGATTTCTAGATGAAGCGATCTGGAGTTATCCGATGTATATGAGTCATCATCGTCCCCTTTACTTTTATGAGGATGTATATGCTTCAGAGTATAAAGTAAAGTTGGGAGAGAAAGAGTTTTATGGTTGTTTAATGCCACATGAGGAAGTATTAATTTTAGGGAAAAACTTTAACATGGAAGTTGGGTTTCTTTACCGAATTAACGAGTATACAACAAATATAATTAGACAGAACTTAGATCAAGTAGAAGATTTATGGAACTGGAATCGTAAAGTGTTTAATCCAGCGGAAGAAGAGGTTGCTGGAGAGGACTTGGTCGGTGTGTTACTCGTTTATGAAAATAGTGAGACATATATGTATAATGTGATGAATAGTAGCCAAGTTTTTCGCAAATATAAAACGAATGCAACGTATTTTCAGGTAGGGTGCGGGATTTATGCGGGCTTGTCAAGTTTACTTTTAGATCAATTTGAACAAGGTGCTTATTACGTCGAGGAGTTGTTATTAAATACAGAAAGTAAGTACGGTGAGTATTTAAATTTATATATGAAGGATTTTGTAATGGGGCATAATACTTTTACTGATGGATTGTTACATGATAGGGTAAGATGGATATAAGTTGCTACCAAAAGGAAGGAGAGATCTCCTTCCTTTCAGTATTATAAGGTTAAATATTGCCCTGAAAGCAAATTCATACTTATACTTTAAGGAGATAACAATGAAAGTTTTTTGTATCGATCAAGGGGAGTTTTTATATGAACAAATACAAGAGCTTGATTTATGAAGAAAGAAGAGCCTTAAAGGTATTTATATTATTATTCTATATTATATTCTTTTTATATGACGCTATATATTATTTTGTATATCCTGCTATGAATATTAGTGGAACAGCGGTAGGGTGGCCAGAAGGTAGTCTTGGGATAGGTGTGCCTATATTTGTAATAGCATTATTTCCTATTTCGATATATCTTCAAAAAAGAGGGTATGTATATTCTATAAAATATTTATTTTTATTTGGATACATGTTTATCAATCTTGTTAATAATTTAATGATTTATTTGCGAACGGATAGACCTTTTGAACATGGTAGTATGGTAGAAATGTTATTAATTTTATTTGCCCCAGTTTTCGTGAATAGAAAATACTTTTATTTAGTGTCCTTTAGTGTAATTGGAAAGTACGTATTTTTCACATTGCTATTACAAGATTTAAAAGTGATAATTCCACTTGTTTTATGTGTATTTTATTTTATTATTTCACATTCTTTATTAAAACGATTTCAATCTTATGTAAGAACAGTGGTTGAAATGATGAACAATATGAAAGAGACGGAAAATTTAGCTGTGATTGGAACTATGTCTACAACAATTGCCCATGAAATTCGAAATCCGTTAACAGCGTTAAAAGGGTTTACGCAAATGCAAAAAGAAAGAAATCCAACTGATACGATGAGCTACGACATTATGCTACAAGAAATTGAAAGAGTCAATGGATTTGTTAGTGAATTGATGTTGTTAGGAAAACCAAAGCCAACAAATTATGAAAGGTGTAATATACGAGACATCCTTCTATATGTTGTGCATCTAATGGAAAGTTATGCAACGCAATATAGAGTTAAATGTTATTTACAAGTAGATGGGAATTTACCAGCTATAAACGGTGATGATAAGCAATTAAAACAAGTGTTATTAAATATCATTAAAAATGGAATAGAATCAATGCCAGAGGGTGGAGAAATTCATATTCGTGCATATCAAAAAACGCAAGGACATTTGTGTATTTCTGTTGAAGACCAAGGATATGGTATAGAGAATGAGAAGTTAGAAAAAATCGGTAAGGCGTTTTACACAACAAAGGAGACTGGTACAGGACTTGGGTTAATGATTACATATAAAATTATTAAGGAACATCAAGGGAGTATCACGATTCAAAGTAGTGTAGGAGTAGGAACGAAAGTAGAAATTTTTTTGCCGACCGTTTAATGTATTGGGAGAAAAGATTTTTCAGAAAAGTGTTCTTGTTGTGTAAATATAAACATTTTATAAAATGTTTCAAGAAGGGTTTTTTTTATAAAATACTTCGTTTATAATGGAGGAAAATATCGACATGAGATTGATTGCTCATGTAGCGGTTCAGTAGTGTTATGAAAAGATAAGAAGGGGTGCACACGCATCCTTTTTTCTATGCAGATATTATGAAAGAGGTGGTATGATGGAATTAACATTAAATTCGACTGTATGTTTACACACGATTCAATTTCGAAAAGAGCAAAAGAATTATATTGTAAAAGATACAATTACAGGAGAAAAATATGAAATGCCGCCACTTTGGATTGATGCATTGGCAATGATGCGTGACGGTTTTTTATTGGGGGAAATTGAGGAGAAATTAAAAGAAGAGTATCCATCCGAAGAAGTGAATATGTTAGCATTCACGAGGCAACTGTTAGAACTAGAACTTGTTGAAATGGTTGATGGAGAAGAGATAGCTTGCACAAAGAAGAAAGAGATAGATTGTTTAGCTTGGGTGCGTCCCCGTGTGGAACAATTCTTTCTTAATTTAAATAGAAAATATAGAAGCAAAGACCAATAGTGGCCTTTGCTTTTTTTATAGGCTATGTTTAAAAAATAACAGCAAATGCTCTTGCGAAAGCACCGTCACTATTTTTAATTTTTAAAGGTGCTGCTGAGAAAAAGAAACGTTTTGCTTCGATAGCATCTAGATTTGTTAAATTTTCAATTAAGTAAATATTATTCCCTAGTAATATGTGATGAATCGGTGATGTTTCTGTTGTGACTTCATCAGGAGAAATGAAATCTAAA
The DNA here is from genome assembly GCF_051915185.1 of Bacillus cereus group sp. MYBKT14-1. NCBI lineage: Bacteria > Bacillati > Bacillota > Bacilli > Caryophanales > Bacillaceae > Bacillus > Bacillus cereus group sp. MYBKT14-1. Next base: position 74,637 of record NZ_JBQAEF010000017.1, read on the forward strand.
CCGATAGATTTTACTTTTAATCGCACTAGTTCTTTAGCTAATTCTTCAGACAGATAAAATGCTTCCTTCTCATAAGCTTCTGTATTCCATTTTGTGGATAGATTAGAATGAAAAATAACAATATCACCTTCTTTTATGTCAGTATTATGCAATACTGTCTTAGGTAATTTTCGCTCTTGAATATGTGTTACATCTATAAGAACAGCTTCACCTACAAATTGATCCAGCGGTAATTGATCGATGGTCGTTGCGCCTGAAATAAAATGCGCAGGAGCATCACAATGCGTGCCAACATGAACGACAGAATGAAAATCTGTAACTTGATATCCTGATTCTTCAACACTTGTAACAGCTTCTAGTTGTATTTTAGGTGTTCCAGGAAATTGAGACATATTATTTTCAAATGTTTGTGATAAATCAATTACTTTCATTTTACATACCTCCAATATATGTTTTTCAAATAATAAAAAGCTCATCCTTCAGTATCAAGAAAGATGAGCTTTACATGCTAGTTGAGTTTTATCTTCCAAAATGCATTGCATTTTGCAGGAATTAGCACCTATTCAGTTTGTATAAACTGAGGTTGCTGGGCTTCAAAGGGCCGGTCCCTCTGCCTCTCTTGATAAAGAAGTATTCAGTTTTTAAAATCGGAATTTTCCGATAGTTAAATTGTAATTCATTTCCTTTTTGCGTGCAATACAAAATAGGTATTCACCCAAATAAAGCTGCTCGCATATTGTAGCTTATGTAAATAGAATGCTGCGAAGGAGTGAGTGCAGTGACAGGAAATGTATTAAATTATTATGCTGGTGGTAATACAGCTAGGGGATTTCAAAATTTATACGAAGAGAATTTAAAAGGATTAGACAGATTATTTATCTTAAAGGGTGGCCCAGGAACGGGAAAATCTTCTTTAATAAAGGCAATAGGTCGTGAATGGATTGAAAAAGGATATGATATTGAATTTTTACATTGTTCTTCTGATAATAAATCGGTTGATGGTGTAATTATCCCAAAATTAAAAGTAGGAATTGTTGATGGGACATCGCCGCATGTTATTGAGCCAAAAATGCCAGGGGTTGTTGAAGAGTATATAAATTTAGGAATTGCTTGGGACTCAGATAAACTAAGAAAGCAGAAGTTAGAAATTGAAAGATTTGTTTCAGAAGCAAGCAAAGCTTTTCAGTCTGCTTACGCACGTTTTAAAGAGGCATTGGTTATACATGATGAGTGGGAGAAGATATATATTGATAATATAGATTTTAATAAAGCAAATGAACTAACCAATCAGCTAATCCAGAAATTATTTGCAGATAAAAGCGGGAGACAATCGCTTGTAAAACATCGTTTTTTAGGAGCTGCTACACCGAAAGGAGCAGTTGATTTTGTTCCTAATTTAACAGAAGGGTTACCACATCGTTATTTTATAAAAGGGCGCCCAGGCTCTGGAAAATCAACGATGCTCAAAAAGTTAGCTAAGGCAGCTGAAGAAAAAGGGTTTGAAGTTGAAGTATATCATTGCGGATTTGACCCGAATAGTCTTGATATGGTTATCGTAAGAGAATTAGGATTTGCAATTTTTGATAGCACCGCACCACATGAATATTTTCCAAGTCGCGAGGGTGATGAAATTATTGATATGTATGCCCTTATTGTTACGCCAGGGACGGATGAGAAATATGCGAAGGAAATTCGTGATGTCTCCATTCAATATAAAGCAAAAATGAATGAGGCGATGTCTTTCTTAGCGAAAGCAAAATCGGTTCGTGATAAATTAGAACGAATTTATATTGCTGCTATGGATTTTTCAATAGTAGATGCATATAAAGAGGAGATTCAAAAAGAGTTTGAACGAATTGCTGCTACTGTAATTGAAAAGCAACAATAGACGTTTCATTAGGCTGTCAGTAATTTCTGACAGTTTTTTTAGTATGTAGTAAAATTAATAGTGTATTGTCGAATTTCCAAGGAAATAATCAAAAAATGGAGATGTTATGAAATGAGAGAGAAAATCGAGTTGGAGTTAGAAAGAATTGAAAAAGAGAATGATGTGAAAATTTTATTTGCGGTGGAATCAGGGAGTCGTGCTTGGGGGTTTCCATCGAAAGATAGCGATTATGATGTTAGGTTTGTTTATATACATCCGGTAGAATGGTATTTATCAATTCATGACAAACGAGATGTAATTGAATATCCAATTAGTGATGATTTAGATATAAGTGGTTGGGATATTAAAAAGGCGTTGCAACTATTCGCGAAGTCGAATCCTGCTTTACTTGAGTGGATTCGATCACCAATTTTTTATTCGAAAAACTCTAATTTTCCAGAACTACTTCAACAGATGAGTGAGAAGAATTTTGATCCAAAAGCAACGATATATCATTATTTACATATGGCTTCGAAAAATTATCGTGAATTTTTGCAAGGTGAGAATGTAAAGCTGAAAAAGTACTTTTATGTATTACGTCCCATTTTAGCTTGTAAGTGGCTAGAAGAGAAAACGACTTTACCTCCTGTAGAATTTGATCGATTAATTACAGAATTATCATTAGAACGTAGCGTATTAGATGAAATTGAAAAGTTGTTAATAAAGAAAAAAGCAGGTACTGAATTAGATGTTGGATTGAAAATTAAGGTGCTAAATCAATTTTTAGAAGAACAAATTCATTACTATCAGCAATATGTAAAAGGAATTGAAAAGGGATCAGGAATCGATATTGAGAGTTTAAATACATTGTTTCGAGATATGTTGTTTGAAGCATATGAAAAAGAGCACAAGTAAGTTTGTGCTCTTTTTATTTTGTAGGAATGAAGAAAACAGATATAGCTGCGATAAGACCTGCAAAGGAGAATAAGTAAAAATTCCATGCTAAGTCATATTGCATTGTCATAATAATACCGACGAGAATTGGGCCAGCAATTGCACCAACTCGGCCAAGCCCCAGTCCCCAGCCTAAGGAGGTAGCTCGGATATGTGATGGGAAGTATTGTGTTACATATGCATTTAATATTTGAGTAATACCGACTGATCCAATACCAGCAAGGCCGATTAAAAGATAAATGATTGTAACAGATGGTTTGATTGTTAATAGTCCGATACATATGGCTGCCATAAGATAAGAGATGCTAATAACAATTTTTGCTCCTATACGATCAGCAATTGCTCCAGCGAATAGTGCGCCGATAGCTGCGGTAATATTTAGCATAAGTAGAAATGACAGACTAGACCCAAGAGGATATCCTGCCTGGCGCATCATCTGTGGTAACCAAGTGTTTAAACCATATATTAAAAACATTCCCATTATATAAGTGATCCAAAAAAGTAGCGTTGCTTTTATGTATTCTTTTGAGAATAAAGTAAAAAATCCATTTTTCTTTCGTATAGTAGATGGGTCTTGATGAGTTTTATCTTTTACATGAAATTCAATTTGAAAACGATTAAGAATTTGGTTCACTTCTTCTTGGCGATTACGTGATAATAAAAATTGAATGGACTCGGGTAAATAGCGAATAATGAAAGGAATGAGGAGTAGTGGAATCATTCCGATACCAAACATAATTCTCCATCCGAAATCTTCTAACATAAGCATGGACAAAATAGCACCTAACACGATACCTAAAGGATAGCCAGTAAACATAAGAGCATAAATAAAAGATTGCCTTTTTTTTGGTGAATATTCAACAGTAAGTGCTGAAGCTGTTGGGATAACACCGCCTAATCCGATTCCTCCTATAAATCGAGATAATCCAAATAACTCAGGAGAAGGAGCGATAGCCGCTAAACCCATTGTGATAGAAAAAAGTGCTAAACAGCATATAAGCGTCCATTTACGCCCAATTAGATCTGTAATCGTTCCAACTAGAATAGCCCCAATAAACATCCCAAATAAAGCATAGCTTGCAATTGTACCAGCATGCGCTGGTGATAGCGCCCAGCTTTTGTCTTCTAGGAGCTTTGGTAGAACGGCACCGTAAATACCTAAATCATATCCATCAGCTAAAATGGCTAGCCAACAAATAAAAACAACAAGTTTTGTAATAGAGCTTGGAAAGATAGTTTCTGTAGATTCTAGATGAGGTGGAGCTGAAGGTTGCATAATATTCACCCCTTTTAATTTGTAGATGAATATATTATTTTATTTAATGTTAATATTTTCCTCCTTGTGTCGAATTTTATCTGAAAAGGGTTTATAACAAATAAAGAAGTCCAACAGTAATTTTGTTGAACTTCTTTATTTGTTTACTCATTATCAACTCGTTTTAACGGTTGATCTGCTGGGCCTTCAAGAACGTCTCCCTCAATTGAAAAACGAGAACCATGGCAAGGGCAATCCCAAGTACAATCACCATTATTCCATTCAACTTCACAGCCGAGATGTGTACAAGTTGTATCGACGATATGTAATTTTCCTTCTTTGTCCTTATAAGCACCTGCTCGTTTACCGTTAACATGTACGACAGATCCTTCACCAACTTCGAGATCTTCTGGCTTACGTAATGCGGTTTCAATCTTTCCTGCAATTAAATGTTTCGCAACATCAATGTTTTGGGAGAGGAACGTTTTTATATCTGGATTTGCATGGAAGCGTGATGGTGCATACAGTTCTTTATAGGGACTGTGAACTTTTAGGATGGAGTCCTTCAGTAGGTGAGCGGCAGCAGTTCCAGTTGTCATTCCCCATTTGCGATATCCAGTTGCAACAAATATATTTGGATTTCTTTCGTTAATATGTCCGATATAAGGAAGCTTATCTAGAGTAATTAAATCTTGTGCTGACCATCTATAAGGAACTTCATCTATTCCAAAAGTGGCTTCAGCAAAAGAATAGAGTGCTTCATAATGAAGCATCGTATTTATTCCCTGACCTGTTTTATGACTCTCTCCGCCAATCAAAATTAATTTTTCTCCATTGTTTGTTATATAGCGTAAGGAGCGCTTTGGATCATCAATACTTAAATACATGCCACCTGGATACTCCGTTTTTGCTTTTATTGCAAGAGCGTAGGAGCGTTCTGCGTACATTCGCGTAAAGAAAAAGCTATTCGCATCATAAAAAGGAAAATGTGAACAAGAGACGACATATTCACAAGTGATATGATGGCCCTCTTTTGTAATTATTTGTGAATAATCGCCCTTTTCCACATCCATAGCTGTTGTTTGTTCGTAGACCTTTCCGCCCATCTCCACAAACTTTTCTAAAAGTGTTTTTAAATAAAGAAGGGGATGGAATTGTGCTTGATTTTTCATTACAAGCGCAGATTGTACTGGAATAGGAATCGATAGAGATTGAACATAGTCACAAGGTATATTTAATTTTTGATAAGCTTCATATTCTTTCGATAAATTTCTTAATCCGTTATCAGTAGTTGTATATAAATATGAATCTTCATTTGAGAAATTACAGTCGATTTTATATGTTTGAACAGTTTTATTTATGAATTGTAGAGCCTGATTATTTGATTCATAGTAAAGCCGGGCCTTTTCTACACCGAAATGATTTATTAATTCATCATAAATAAGATCATGTTGTGCTGTTACTTTCGCTGTTGTATGCCCAGTCGTTCCATTTAAAATACGACCAGAATCAATTAAAACAACATCGATGCCTTCTTTTGCAAGTAAATAGGCAGTAGTAATACCTGTAATACCAGCACCGATAATAGCAACTTTCGTCTTTATATTTTCGGATAAACGAGGGAAAGTAGGAAACTGAGTAGATTCAATCCAATAAGATAGCGGCAGTTGTGGAAATGTATCACTTGTCATTGCGGAAACCTCCTGATTTTAGAACAATTTTCCTTTTAATATTTCCATATTATATGAAATTCATGTGTGTTGTTTTAGAAGTAGTCTATTTTTATTAAAAGAGGTTATAAATTATTTTAATATAATTAATTAGGTGGGGCATTATGATGTAGTAGGATTTATATAAAACTAAATTCAAGTGATTCTGTTTGTTGATTACATAGGGAGTTATTGAATGAGATAGAGTCTATGGCGTTTAAGAAAATGTCTATATATAGTGGGTAAATCCTTATGGAATCTATACATTTTCTTTAGTGAAATAAAGTATGATTATAAAAATATAACCACCTTTTATTACTAGGTCATAAAATGTGTTGACAATATAGAAATTCTATTGTTATGATTCATCATGTGGAAAGGTTGATAGAGAGTAAAAAGAGAAATGTTTTTCATTGATAATAAAAGCGAAAAATAAGTGACGATAGAGTGAGTATATTTTCCTTATAATAGATGCTTTTTGGATCATCTAGTAAAATCAATCTGGAAGCAAGAATTGATATATGTAAGTTGCGCAAGGCGCGGCATAAGAAAGGAGCAAAAGGATGAAGGAGCTTCATACGTTTGGGTGGTATGCAGCACGTGTATCACCACATTTGCCGAAAAAAGCATTTAAACCAGTGCCTACTCGTTTATTTGGTGGACTGGCTTATTTGCTTGTGGCATTGGCGGGGTTAATATCGATTGGTGTATTTGAATTGAATGTGTGGGCGAATCTAGGAATTGCGATTGTTCTTGGATTATGTTTTGCTTCACTAGGATTTTTAGGGCATGAAATTTTACATGGAACTGTTGTAAGAAAGGCATGGCTTCGTGACTTCTTAGGCGCGATTGCATTTATGCCATTATCAACAGGGCCAAAGCTTTGGAGAAAGTGGCATAATGCAACGCATCATGTTCATACACAGCATGAAGAGAATGATCCAGATGCATGGCCGACACTTGAGAAACTTAAGAAGAGTAAGTTTTTGAGTTGGGTATATCGTATGCCTTTACATGTACGTTCATTCTTTAGTTTTCTGTCACTAACAATTCAATTTACATTGCATTCGACTCGAATGTTCTTTCATTTTATAAAAGAGTTCAAGTCATCCAATCAAAAATCTGTATGGCTTCAACTTCTTTTGCCTTGGACAGTTTGGATTAGTTTATTGTTTATTATGGGACCTGGAAAATGGTTATTTGCATATGTCATTCCGTTGTTAATTGCTAACTTTATTGTAATGGCATATATCGCAACAAATCACCGCTTAAATCCAATTGTTCCAGTAAATGATCCGTTAGCAAACTGTTTGTCAGTAACAGTGCCGCGCTGGGTAGACGTTTTACATTTCAATTTCTCATATCATACAGAACATCATCTGTTTCCTGCTATGAGTTCTAAATACTATCCGTTAGTAAAAGAGAAGATTAAAGAAATGTGGCCGGAACGCTATCATGAGATGCCGATGACAAAAGCTTTGGCAGCGCTATGGAATACACCACGTGTGTATTATCAAGGAAGTGAATTAGTGGATCCGCATAGAGAGCATTTCTATGGTTCTTTAGGAAATGGACTAGATCCTCATAATATTTCATATCGTGAGGAACATATAGAAGAAGAAAAGAGTATTAAAAAAGTAAATCAGTAAAAATTAATATATTTTTGCAATGAAAAAGCAAGCCATCTCAGGCTTGCTTTTTCTTATAAAGAAACTTCCTTTTTGTTCCTTTTATGGACTTGGACGGAGTTAGTTTCTTTTCGTTGTAGTCGTTTTTCTAAAAGATTAACAAAATAAGTAAATAGAAGAACAAGTATGAGATAGTATGCACCAACGATTATGTAAGTATCTAATTGTTGGAAATTACCTGCTGCAATTGATAAACCTGAACCCCATAATTCGGACATTCCTACATAAGCAACAAGTGAAGAATCTTTTAATCCGATAATAAATTGGTTTCCTAGAGGAGGAAGAGACAGACGAAATGCTTGTGGTAATATAATTCGTCGCATAGCTAAAGGATAAGGCATGCCTAAAGAGCGAGCTGCTTCTAATTGTCCCCGGTCAACGGATTGAATAGATCCACGGAAAATTTCCGTAATATATGCTCCGTTATGAATTGCTAAAGCGATTGCACCTGCCCAAAAAGGGGTGAAAACAACAACGGATGTAATTCCAAAATAGAGAATGGCAATTTGAACAATTAAAGGTGTACCACGAATAATAGCAATGTAGACATGAGCGATACTATTTAAAACTTTATTGTTAGAGATTCGAAAGAAAGCGAATAATAATCCAATTAATGAACCGAGTACTAGGGAAGTTAATGTTAATTGTAATGTGACAATAGTAGCCTTTAAGAGTGTGGGATAGGAAGAGATAAAAATTTCAAACATGCGTTTCACCTCATATTGTATAGATTTTAGTAGAGAATGAAATGCCCCACATAAAATGAACATTTAATCAGTGGGGCATTGTTTATGAATCTTTTGAATGGCTAACTTACTTCGTTTTTTCCTCTTCACCGAGAATATTACGCCCGAACCATTTTTTACTGATCTTTTCATACGTACCATCTTTAATGATTTCATCTAACGCTTTATTTACTTTCTCAACCATTTCTTTATCATCTTTGCGAATAGCAATTCCCATTTCATCAAGATTTAATGGTTTTCCGGCTTCTTTTATCTTCGATTTTCCTTCTTTTATCATACGTAGACCAACCATTTGATCCGTAATTACTGCGTCAACACGCCCAGGCTCTAAGTCCATAAGAGCAGTAATATCGCTGTCATATTCTGTGATTTGATCTGTATATTTTGCAACAAGATTTTTAAAGGTACTAGCTTTTACAACACCAATTTTCTTACCTTTTAAATCTTCTGGAGAAGAGATAGCGTTATTCTTTTTAGCTACAAAAATTTGGGCGCCAGAGCGATAGTACGGATTTGAGAAACTAACAGCTTTTAAGCGCTCCTCTGTAATTGCCATACTACCCAGTATTACATCATATTTCTTCGCTTGAAGACCTTGAATCAGCGTTTCCCATGGGTTTGTAACTGGCGTAGCCTTCATGTTCATCTTTTTAGCAAGAGCTTCACCGATTTCTACATCAAAACCGACAAGTTTGCCGTCATTTTCTTTATAGTTAAAAGGTTTGTATAATCCACTCATCGCATAGCGAAATTCTTTTTCACCATTTGATGAAGTAGTAGAGCTTTCTTTGCTACAAGCTCCTAGTATGAAAGATGTGCATAGTGTAATGCTAGCAACAATGGTTAATAGTTTTCTTTTCATAAAACCCCTCCTATATATTGATCATACGGATGGTTTTTTAGTATGTTATTGAAATATTTTATTTGGATGATTAGTTGTGCACCGTATGAATGCATTCCTTTTCGTTTGAAACAAAAGTTACATTATAAAACGTTGCGTAAAAATTGTTTTGCCCGTTCATGTGATGGAGCTGAAAAGAATTGTACTGGCGGAGCATCTTCTACAATCTTTCCATCGTCCATAAAGATGACGCGATCAGCTACATCTTTTGCGAAATTCATTTCATGAGTAACAATAACCATTGTCATCCCTTCTTCAGCAAGTTCTTTCATAACTTGCAATACTTCTCCAACAAGTTCAGGGTCTAAAGCTGAGGTAGGCTCATCAAATAGCATAATCTTAGGGCTCATTGCAAGAGCTCGTGCAATGGCAATGCGCTGTTTTTGACCACCTGAAAGAAGATGAGGAGTTACATCCGCTTTATCTTGAAGGCCGACTTTTTGGAGAAGTTGATTTCCAATATCCTGTGCATTTGCTTTCTCTAATTTTTTTACGTGAATAGGTGCTTCTATGATGTTTTCTAGTGAGGTCATATGAGGAAAGAGGTTAAAGTGCTGAAAAACCATACCGACATTTTCACGGACTTTATTTAAATTTGAATGCTTTGGATCAATTCGCTCACCTTGTAAGTGAATTTCGCCTTCATCGTACATTTCTAAAAAGTTAAGACAGCGAAGTAATGTACTTTTACCAGAACCACTGGCACCAATTAAAACAACAACTTCTTTTTCTTTTACTTCTAAATCAATTCCTTTTAACACATCAAGTGAACCGAATGATTTTACTAGATTTCGAACTTGAATCATACAAAACCCCCAGTTAAAAATATATTTTACAAATGTTGCCCTGTATTTCTGTTATTAGTCATAAATTGTCAGAATCCTTTATTTTTTTCGTGCAATTTGATATTCAAAGAAATAATGGTTTTTAAAATCTCTATATCCTTCTATAATGAAAATATGGATAATAATATATAGGTAGTATTTATATTGCTTATAAAAAGGGGGAAAGGGAAGATGGAAAAAGAAAGAAAAACATTTTCTTTTGGATTACGTACACAACTTATGCTATTCACTACAGTTTTAGCTTTCATTACATATTCAACAAGTATCTTTTTTATTTACGTGATATACGATTATTTTCAAAGTTATGTAAGTCAAACTGTATATAATATTATCGTTATGTTATTAGGGGTAGTATGGTCTGGAATTTTAGCATATGGAGCAGCCGTATTTTTAATTAAACCGCTTCGCAAGTTAGAGGAGGCGGCAAGAAAAGCAGCTGAGGGTGATATTCGTGAAGATGTTCCATTACCGAAGACAGATGATGAAATTAAATCTTTAAGTGTTGCATTTAATATGATGTTAGGAAACTTAAGGGGCATGGTAAAAAATATTGATACAACATTTTCGTATACAAATAATCAAGTACAGCAGATTAGAAAACAAACAGGCGAAGCAACGAGACAAGCGCAAGGTGTATCTGAGACACTTGCAGAGATTTCTTCAGGCGCTGAGCAATCAGCGGCATCAATTCAAGCAATTGTTTCTGCTGTTGATACAACGACTTCTATTGCAAGTGAAGTAGAAGAAAAAGCGAAGCAGTCTGATACATTGTCTTCAGAAATGGTTGAAGCTTTAGGGCATAGTACTCGTGTCTTTACGTCTTTAATTCAAGGTATTCAAACATTGGCAAAAGAAAATGAAGATTCAATGCAAAATGTACAGAAGTTAGAAGAACGAATGAAACAAGTAGAACATATTGTGTCTGTTGTGAGTGCGATTGCTAGCCAAACGAATTTATTAGCACTAAATGCTTCTATTGAGGCAGCTCGCGCAGGAGAGCATGGAAGAGGCTTTGCGGTTGTTGCGGAAGAAGTACGTAAACTTGCTGATGAAAGTGATCATTCTGCAAGAAACATATCGCAGTTATTACGGAATATGCAAGATGAAGTACAACAAGTTGCAATGAAAATGACAGAACAAGTGAAAATAGCTAAAGAAGAGGCGAAACGTGGGGAAGCTACGGAATTAATTTTAAAAGAAATGTCATCAAGTGTTATGGAAGTAGCCGATGCAACTCAGCAAATTAGTAGTTATATGAATGAACAAGTGAGCCACATTCATCAAACAGGAGCACAAACAAAAGCTGTAGCAGCAATTGCTGAAGAAACGTCAGCTGGTTCGCAAGAAGTAGCACGTGTGACGCTACAACAATCTAAAAATATGATAGTAATCAATCAATTATTAAAGGATTTAGAGAAGCAAGCAACTGATTTGAAACAAACAATTGAACGATTTTCAATGTAAAAGGAAGAACAGAATATTGTTCTTCTCTTTTTTATTTAGCTTGATTTAATATTTACAGTTAAACTATGAACGTTTCCGCAACATTCTTTTCTGTCCCTTTCCGATGAAAATTATAGCGAGCTATAATATTAAAAGGGGTGTCTTTTATGAAAAAAGAAAAAAGACAACGGTTAATTAAACAATTTGTAAAGGAGTATGAAATAGATAAGCAAGAAAGATTAGTAGAATTGTTAGCAAAAAAAGATGTATTAGTAACACAAGCTACGGTTTCTCGCGATATTCGTGAGTTAAACTTAACGAAGGTACCTTCTCAAGAAGGATTAATGATATATAAAGTTTTCTCAGAAGAGCATTTACAAACTGATATAAAGTTAAAGAAAAAATTACGAGAAGTTGTTGTAAAAATTGATTGTGTAGATCAATTAATGGTTATTAAAACATTACCTGGTAATGCACATGTTATTGGTGTTTTATTTGATGAGTTAGATTGGAAAGAAAAAATAGGATGTATATGTGGAAATGATACATGCCTTATAATTTCACAGTCGAAATCAGATAGGGAGATTATAGAAGAAAGATTAAATTTAATTATTTAGATGCAAAAATCCTGTTTTTAATAAAATTAAAAACAGGATTTTTGTTTAAATACGGAAGTTAAATATTCAACATATATGCGTAATATATGTATTTTTTATTGAGAAAGCAAGATAGTTTGTTATAAAAATACATATTCGTATGATTTTAAAAAAATAACTTGTTTAATATTTCACAATGATAATGTGGATGCTTTCACAAAGATGAAAGTACAGAGCATTTATTATGTACTTGTAAGACATCAAACATATTTAAAAGGAGGTACAACAAATGAAACATCCGATACATGTTACTTCAGAAATTGGGGAATTACAAACGGTTTTATTAAAACGACCGGGTAAAGAAGTGGAAAACTTGACGCCAGATTATTTGCAGCAATTATTATTTGACGATATTCCATACTTACCAATTATTCAAAAAGAGCATGATTATTTTGCACAAACGTTACGCAATCGGGGTGTTGAAGTTCTTTATTTAGAAAAACTAGCCGCTGAGGCGTTAGTAGATAAAAAACTTCGAGAAGAATTTGTTGATCGTATTTTAAAAGAAGGACAGGCCGACGTAAATGTTGCACATCAAACTTTAAAAGAATATTTACTTTCCTTTTCAAATGAAGAATTAATTCAAAAAATTATGGGCGGTGTACGGAAAAACGAAATTGAAACAAGTAAGAAGACACATTTATATGAATTAATGGAAGATCACTATCCGTTTTACTTAGATCCAATGCCTAATTTATATTTTACTCGTGACCCAGCAGCTAGCGTGGGCGATGGCTTAACGATAAATAAGATGAGAGAACCAGCGCGTAGACGTGAATCATTATTCATGGAGTACATCATTAAATATCATCCAAGATTTGCAAAACATAATGTACCAATCTGGTTAGATCGTGATTATAAATTTCCAATTGAAGGTGGCGACGAGCTAATTTTAAATGAAGAAACAATTGCGATTGGAGTATCTGCTCGTACTTCAGCTAAAGCAATTGAACGTTTAGCTAAAAATCTTTTTAGCCGACAAAATAAAATTAAGAAAGTGTTAGCAATAGAAATTCCAAAATGTCGAGCATTTATGCATTTAGATACAGTATTTACAATGGTTGATTATGACAAGTTTACAATTCACCCAGCCATTCAAGGGCCAAAAGGGAATATGAATATTTATATTTTAGAAAAAGGATCAGATGAGGAAACTCTTAAAATTACACATCGTACTTCTTTAATGGAAGCATTAAAAGAGGTATTAGGCTTAAGTGAATTAGTTCTTATTCCATGTGGAGGGGGAGATGTAATTGCTTCTGCTCGTGAACAATGGAATGATGGCTCGAACACATTAGCAATTGCGCCAGGTGTAGTTGTTACATATGATCGCAACTATGTATCTAATACGTTATTACGTGAACACGGTATAGAAGTGATTGAGGTGCTAAGTTCGGAATTATCTCGTGGTCGTGGGGGTCCACGTTGCATGAGTATGCCAATTGTTCGTAAAGATATTTAGTATAAATAACGGAGAAAGTAGGGATGAATTATGTTAATGACTAGACCAAATTTAAAAGGAAGAAGCTTTCTAGCAGAAAAAGATTTTACACAAGAAGAATTGTTATATTTTCTAGATTTGGCAGCAGAATTAAAAGAGAAAAAGAAAAATGGTATCCCGCATCATTATTTAGAAGGTAAAAATGTAGCGCTCTTATTTGAAAAAACTTCTACTCGTACGCGTTGTGCATTTACAGTAGCATGTACAGATTTAGGGGCAAATCCTGAATATTTAGGGAAAGGTGATATTCAGCTTGGGAAAAAAGAATCTGTAGAGGATACAGCAAAAGTGTTAGGGCGTATGTTTGACGGAATTGAGTTTCGTGGATTTAATCATGAAACTGTAGAATCTTTAGCACAAAATTCTGGTGTGCCGGTTTGGAATGGATTAACAGACATGTGGCATCCAACACAAACATTAGCAGATTTATTAACAATTAGAGAACATGTAGGGAAGTTGAAAAATGTAAAGCTCGTTTACGTTGGAGATGGACGAAATAATGTTGCTAATAGCTTACTAGTTGGTGGAGCAATCGTTGGAATGGATGTACGTATTTGTACACCGGAATCTTTATGGCCTGCACAAGAAGTAATTGATTTAGCAAAAAAATATAATGAACAGGTAATGATAACAAGTAATGTGGAAGAAGCTGTTGCGAATGCAGATGTAATTTATACAGATGTATGGGTGTCTATGGGGGAAGAAGAAAAATTTGCTGAACGTGTCGAGTTATTGAAACCTTATCAAGTAAATATGAAAATGATTAAAGCAACAGGGAATGAAAACGTGATTTTCTTACATTGTTTACCTGCATTTCATGATGTTGAAACGATGTATGGCGAAGAAGTTTATGAGAAATATGGATTGAAAGAAATGGAGGTAACTGACGAAGTATTCCGCAGTAAACATTCAAAAGTATTTGATCAAGCTGAAAATAGAATGCATACAATTAAAGCGGTTATGGCAGCTACTTTAGGAGACATGGAGTAAAGAAGAAAGGGAGTCTTCCTTTCTTCTTTCTCCTCCTTTAGACACTATCATTCACTATTGCTTTTGTATTGTTATTGCAATTAAAGAGAGGTGAGTGGAATGGGTGAAGATAAGAAATTAGGGTTGTTTACACTAACGGCTCTTGTAGTTGGGTCTATGATTGGCGGTGGAGCCTTTAATTTAGCGAGTGATATGGCAAAAGGTGCTGGTGCTGGAGCCATTATTATTGGCTGGGTTATAACAGGAATTGGGATGATTGCACTTGGATTATCTTTTCAAAATCTAACTGTAAAACGGCCAGATTTAGATGGTGGTATTTTTAGTTATGCAAAAGCAGGGTTTGGTAATTTTATGGGGTTTAATAGTGCGTGGGGATACTGGCTATCTGCTTGGCTTGGGAATGTAGCTTACGGTACATTATTGTTTTCTTCATTAGGATATTTCTTCCCGATCTTTGAAGGCGGTCAAAATGTAGAATCCATTATTGGTGCAAGCATATTATTATGGTGTGTTCACATGTTAATTTTACGTGGAGTTCAATCAGCAGCCCTTGTGAATTTAGTAACTACAATCGCAAAATTAGTACCTGTATTTGTATTTATTGTCATAGGAATCTTCGCGTTTCATATTGATACGTTCTTAGATGGATTTTGGGGGCAAACTGGTTCTTTTTCATGGGGAGCAGTTGGCAGCCAAGTTAAAAGTACAATGCTTGTAACTTTATGGGTATTTATTGGGGTAGAAGGGGCTGTTGTTTTATCCAGTCGAGCAAAAAATAGAAGTGATGTAGGGAAAGCAACCGTTATTGGCTTAATTGGTACACTCATCATTTACATTTTAATCACATTATTGTCTCTTGGACTTATGCAGCAAGCAGATATTGCAGGTTTGAGAAATCCGGCTATGGCTTATTTATTTGAAAGTGTTGTTGGAAAATGGGGTGCTATCTTTATTAATTTAGGTTTGGTCATCTCTGTATTAGGTGCTTGGTTAGGTTGGACTTTGCTCGCTTCTGAAATTCCATATTTAGCGGCTAAAGATGGAGTATTTCCAAAATGGTTCGCAAAAGAAAATAAAAATAAGGCTCCAGTAAATTCGTTATGGATAACAAATGGTTTAATACAAATGTTCTTGTTAACATTCGTCGTTTCTGATCAGGCGTATAACTTTGCATTCTCTTTAGCATCTTCAGCTATTTTAATCCCATATGCTTTTTCAGCATTTTATCAACTGAAGCATAGCTTAAAGTCTGAAGAAGCAGATCGAAATAAAAATATAATAATTGGCTTGATAGCAAGTATTTATGGCGTGTGGTTAGTTTATGCAGCCGGTTTAGAGTATTTATTATTAACAATGACTTTATATGCGCCAGGTATTTTTATTTTTTATAATGTTCAAAAGCAAAAGAGTTCGAAGCAAATATTTACTCGAGTGGAATTAGCATCATCCGTAGCAATTGGTGCTTTAGCATTCTTTGCGATTTATGGATTAATTACAGGCAGTATTACTTTATAAAGCGCTGTGAAAGCGAAATCAACTGGAGGGCTGGAATATGGTACGAAGAAAAATTGTAGTTGCACTAGGGGGAAATGCGATACAGTCTGGAGAAGCTACTGCGGGAGCGCAGCAAGAAGCGTTGGAAAAAACGGCGGAACAACTTGTGAAAATAATGGAAAATGATGTGGATATAGTAATTGCGCATGGAAATGGCCCACAAGTGGGGAATATTTTATTACAGCAAAAAGCTGCAGAAACGGAAAAGACACCTGCAATGCCATTAGATACTTGTGGGGCAATGAGTCAAGGGATGATTGGGTATTGGATGGAAAATGCAATTGAAAAGGCATTGAAAAAACGGAATATAAACAAAGATGTAGCAACGGTTATAACACGTGTTGTTGTGGATAAAAAAGATGAGGCATTTAAAAATCCAACTAAACCAATTGGTCCTTTTTATACAGAAGAAGAGGCCAGAAAATTAATGGATGAAACAAAAGCAGTGTTTAAAGAAGATGCTGGTAGAGGATGGAGACGTGTTGTTCCATCACCGAAGCCTGTAAGTATTCATGAACATAAAGTGATTAATTCTTTGGTCGAAGATGGAAACATAGTGATAGCTGTGGGCGGAGGTGGAATTCCAGTAATTGATTCTGAAGAAGGGTTAAAAGGAACTGAAGCGGTTATCGATAAAGATTTCGCTGCGCAGAAATTAGCAGAATTAGTAGATGCCGATACGCTCGTTATTTTAACTGCAGTTGATTATGTGTATGTAAATTATAATCAACCGAATCAAAAAAAATTAGAGCATGTCACAGTGAATCAATTAGAAGAATATATTGAAGAACAACAATTTGCTGCGGGAAGCATGCTTCCAAAAATCGAAGCTGCTATTAATTTTGTTAATACAAATCCAAAACGAAAAACGATTATTACGTCTTTAGAAAAAGTATATGAAGCACTAGAAGAAAAAGCCGGTACTATTATTTCAAAACAGAATGTATGCATGTATGTTTAAATTATCATGTACGCTACTTAGTAGTAAAAAAAGAATGAGGTTAATAACTTCATTCTTTTTATTTATTAATATTTTTTGTACTCATTGTTCATAAAGTTTTCATGATGAAATCTGAATATACAAGTTAATTATGATAAAATTCAAATTGAATACGCTTTCTTGATTTTTCGCTCCAACATACAGCAAGAGAGAGGGAATTTTATGAATAGACGGAACGTAGTGAAAGACTTAAAGCAGTTCGAATTATTTGCTCATTTAACAGAAAAAAAATTGAAAGGCTTAACAGAGTTTGTTTATTGGCGAACTTATAAAAAAGGTCAATTTTTATTTTTAGAAGGGGATTCAAGGGAAAGAATTTACTTCATGTTAGATGGTTTTGTAAAGTTAGAGCGGGTTAATCAAAATGGGAACTTATTATACGATGACTATGTAAAGCGGTATTCTATTTTTCCTTATGGTGGTATGTTTACAGACAGAGGATATAACTATACAGCAGAAGCAATGACGGATGTGGAGGTATATTATATTCCAACGGTAATCTTTGAAGATATGGTAAAGTCCAGCAGAACGCAATTGATGTACGTTGTTCAGCAATTATCATCTATATTAAAATTGAACGAAAATCGAGTGCAAAATATTACAATTCCTAATGCACAAGATCGTGTTATCCAAACGTTAAATTATTTAATGCAGGATTTAGGAGAACAGAGTGGAGAAAAGATTGTAATTTCATGTCCACTTACAACAATTGAAATATCCAAAATATCTGGAACATCTCGAGAGACAGTTAGCAGCGTATTAAAACAATTAAAAAATGATAGCATTGTTACAATTTTAGATAAAAAAATTACAATACATGATCCAACATATTTTGAAGAAATCTCTATGTGAAAATTGTATATTGATTTTTTAATTCATAGTGTATATTAATAAGGTTCTTTATATATTTATAAGGAACTTTTTTACGTTATCCTCTATAAAAAGATTGTATAGTATGGTAATAATAGCTAAAATCGATAATAAAATACAAAGTGAAGGGGAGAAAGAATGATTCGTATTGAGTATGATCGATTAGTAGCTATTTGTTACAGTATAGGGGTTTTGTTATTATTAAAAATTCCAAATGATAATGAATTAATTGGGGAAAAACTATTCAATGTCTATAAGATTCCGATACATACGTATGTTTATATGGATTATAAAGTCTCAAATATATTGATTGTTTCTTTCATACTACATGTAATTGCATTTATATTATTTTTAAAATGGCTAGGAAAAAAGGAGTCTAGTACATTTAGAAAAATGAATAAAATAAAAGTAGTAGGTACTAGTATTTTGATTGTAATGATGCCGTTTATTTTAAATACAATCCTCCAGACATTGAATAAAACATGGTATTATGCAGGAAAAACAGGGGTAGAAGCAATAGAATATAAAAAAGAAGATAGCCAGTGTAGAATGGAGAAAAATGGAGAGAATATCCAACCGAAGTGCATTGTTACTTTAAAAAATTATCGTAATCATTCACAAGCATTAAAAGTTGTTTTATATGATAATGCAAACGAGAATTCAAAAAGCTATCCAGTACCGAAACCAGTCTATTTACAAAAACATGAGACAAAGCAATTTGAATTTCAAGTTCCTGTTTCTTATAATAGAGGTATTGAAAAAGATAAAGTACCAAATATTAAATTACATTCATTGCATGAAAATGATACGAAATACAATTAATCTGTAAGTAAAAGTTTATGAGTAGGAGCAAGAATTTGAAACGATATAGAAAATCAACTTGAATCATCCAACATGCTGTAAGGTAACGGCATATTGGATGATTTTTTATTGTATCCCCCTTTTACATATGAAAAGGAGGGATATAAAAGAGAAAAATTATCGTAACTATGATGTCCGCTTCTTAATCGAAATGGTATACGACGTTCGCGTGCATGGACAAGAGCTGATGAGGAATGAGATTTGCTCTTGTGAGAAATAAATAAAGCATAAGAATAAAGAATCTACATAGAGTTCAATGAAAACAGTTGCAAACTGTTCATATTTTGTTATGATAGTGTTACGAAAACGTTTGCATAAAATTCCGATGGGATGCAAAAGGAGAGAAGGACTATGAATAAGACATGGTGGAAAGAAGCAGTTGCTTATCAAATTTATCCACGAAGCTTTATGGATTCAAATGGTGATGGTATTGGAGATTTACAAGGTATTATTGCAAAACTGGATTATTTAAAAGATTTAGGTATAGATGTAATTTGGATTTGTCCAATGTATAAGTCACCTAATGATGATAATGGTTATGATATTAGTGATTATCAAGATATTATGGATGAGTTTGGTACAATGGCAGACTTTGATGCTTTACTAGATGAAGTTCATAAGCGTGATATGAAGCTTATTATTGATTTAGTTATTAATCATACGAGTGATGAACATCCATGGTTTATTGAATCACGTTCATCTAAAGATAATCCGAAGCGTGATTGGTATATTTGGCATGATGGTAAAGATGGTGCGGAGCCAAACAACTGGGAAAGTATTTTTAATGGTTCGGCATGGGAATATGATGAAGAAACAGAACAATATTATTTACATCTATTCTCACGTAAACAACCAGATTTGAACTGGGAGAATAAAGAAGTTCGCGAAGTACTATATGATACGGTTAATTGGTGGCTTGATAAAGGTATTGATGGTTTCCGCGTTGATGCGATCAGTCATATTAAAAAAGAAGAAGGCCTCAAGGATATGCCAAATCCAAAAGGGTTAAAATATGTGCCATCTTTTGATAAACATATGAATGTGAAAGGTATTCAACCTTTATTAGAAGAGCTAAAAGAAAATACATTCTCTAAGTACGATATTATGACTGTTGGTGAAGCAAATGGTGTTAAGATTGAAGATGCTGAGCTTTGGGTTGGAGAAGAGCAAGGTAAGTTCAATATGGTATTCCAGTTTGAACATTTAAGTTTATGGGATGCAGAGAAGAAGAAAGACCTTGATGTTGTAGGATTGAAAAAAGTATTAACGAAATGGCAAAAAGGATTAGAGAATAAAGGATGGAACGCTTTATATATTGAAAATCACGATAAACCACGTATCGTTTCAACATGGGGAGATGATAAACAATATTGGCGTGAAAGTGCAACAGCCCTAGGAGCGATGTATTTCTTTATGCACGGTACACCGTTTATTTATCAAGGCCAAGAAATTGGTATGACAAATGTTCAGTTACCAAATATTGAAGATTACGATGATGTAGCAATTAAAAATTTATATCGCGAGAAAATTGCAGAGGGCGTACCACATCAAGATATGATGGAGATTATATGGGCTTCTTGCCGCGATAATTCACGTACACCTATGCAGTGGAATGATGAGATGAATGCTGGTTTCACAACAAGTACACCTTGGTTTAGCATGAATCCAAATTACAAAGAAATTAATGTTGAAAAGCAAAAAAATGAAGAAAAGTCTATTTTCAATTTCTATAAGAAAATGATTGCCCTGAAAAAAGAGCACGATGTACTGAACTATGGTACGTATGATTTACTTTTAGAAGACGATCCACAAATTTATGCATATACACGTACGTTACAGGATGAAAAAGTCATTGTAATTAGTAATATCTCAAAAGAGGAAGCTGTGTATAATGAGGGTTCATTTGCACTAGAACGCAAACGTTTGCTTTTAAATAACTATGAAGTTGCGGAACATGAAGAAGTAACAACAATTGCTTTAAAGCCTTATGAAACAAGGGTTTATCGCATTTCATAATAAAAAAGGATGCTCTTTGGTATTATCCCCTATAGGTAGACAGTAAAAAAAGAGTCCATCTGATATGATGGACTCAATACTGTTTTATCTGGAGGGGATTTTTTTATGGCAAGAAAAGGACAATCA
>NZ_JBQAEF010000018.1:0-75198 GCF_051915185.1 Bacillus cereus group sp. MYBKT14-1
CTGTTGTCCCCTTTCAGTTTCCCTCCAAGGTTAGCCAAGTGATACTAGGTCTTTTAGGGTTGACCTAACAGCTTGCAATCACCGTTTTTCCTTGCCCCCTTATGGGCGCACAAAATCCCCGTAACACGCATTTACCTTAGTTCGAAAGTTATTCGGATCGGAGCAACCACCTGGATTTAAATGATTCTTACTTCTTGAGAACTCAATAGCTGTTTCTTCTGAATAGCCACCCTTTGCTAAGGCGTAACTAATAAACCCTTCGCCAAAGTTGTAAGACTGCAAAGCGAGTGCAATATCACCATTGGCCTTTCCTAGTACATCTTTAAATTCCCGTACACCTGCTTCTATAGAAATATTGGGATCTTTAATACACCCTACACGAGCATTTCCCTTTACACCAATACAAGATGAGCTCATGTCTCCATATTGCCCCTCTGAAGCCTGCATCGGGTCATTTCCTGCTCCACCTGATTCCTGCATCATTTGGGCAGCCAAAATACCAACATATTGAGCAACACCATGTTTTTCTGCCATTTCTTTAATCTTTGGAAGATATCCTGTAACTTTTGCATTAAGATTGACAGGCTCCCCGCCAGGACTCACATTACCTACACACATACCACCAACAAAATTACTAGAAGGAGCAAGATGTCCATACATACCTTCTAACATCCCGGCTTCTAATATCTCACGCGCACGCTCTTTTTGACTTTTACTAAACTTTGCGAGTTCCATAGCTTTCTCTAGTCCATGGGAAGATGTTGTCACTTTTTTGCTTCCACTTGCATTAATCTCATCTATTTTTTTCTTAAAATCTGTATCTCCTAATATCTTTTTTACATCTGGTCCGGAGTAATTTTCAGATTTTGTTTTTTGCATCTCCTTTTTCTTTTTTTCGCAAGGACCATTCGGTCCTGCCTCGCATACCTCTTTTTCCGTATATTCTTCATATTGGATATCCAAGAAATATGATATAGCATCGTGCGGATCTTTACCAGTCAAATCATTATCGTATCGCGCCATATCAAATGCGACAACCTCTTTCCAATCCACATTCAATGCCATTGAAACTTCCATATATTTTTTTACTTGTTCCTCTGTCTTACCTTCATCATCGGTAAAAGGTACAAAAGAGACTAAAATCACACACACAGCAATAATTACTCCCATAATTAAAGCGGCAGGTACTCCAACCGCTGCCACAACAGCACCCACAATTTTTAATATACCTGCTTTTAGCATTTTGGCAGCAGCTTTCGCTGCCGCCCTTCCTGCTTTTCCTGCCAATTTTGCCATCTTCCCGCGCGCTTGCATCCCTTTTTTCTTAATAAAGTGGGAAGCTACATCTTTTAAAGGATTACTTTTTTTCTGTTCATTTGGATCGTTAGGATTTTGACTCATAGACTTATCACACCATATTTTCCATTTTGAGAATTTCTTCCTCTTCGCTGTGCTAAGCGAGGGTTTGGCGCAAATGGAATCAGATTTTGTGGGTCATGTTCTGATAAATTTAAATGCGTCTCTGTACGAACAACTTCGTCCTGTGTATGTGTTACTAGGATTTCTTCTCTTGGCTTAATACTACTGTCCTTCACTTCACAGACTCTTTCAATCCTTTGGTTTGCTTGTAAGCGCGTATCTCCTTTTCCGAACGGCGAAATACGTGACACTGTACCGTCTGTTGTTATCGCAACCATGTAACTACGATCTCTTTCTACAACCATTTGTACATTCTTATAGCCACCTTGGTCTAAATCAGACATATAGAAGTGACCATTGTCTACTTTGTGATTGACCGTAAGTGGTGGTTCATTAAATACCGGTTTCTGTTGTAACGGTCTTTGATTTTGGTTTCCTACTAATTGATTTGGATTTACATTGATTGAGCGATTGATATTGATTTTTCCACCACTTGAATCTTGTATATAAGCCGGAGATGCTTTCGCACCATTACGATACTGCGTTAATTGTCCATCTGAAATATTTAAGTCCTGATATACGACTTGTCCAGATCGTATACTGCTATCTCCACTACCATAACGAGATACAACTTGCGTCATACCACTAGCGTCTTTTGCTTCAATCCAAGATTTATTATTTGTCGTCACAAGACGTACGGCACCTTTTACAATCGATTGCGCGCCTGTATGATCTGTTGTTGTCGGTACCATCTGTTGAATTTCCTGAATCTCTTTTGCTTCTGTACGGACTGCACTGTTATACGGATTATGTTTACTTACCATACGTGCATTTGCTTGATAAGCGCCCGCACCACCAATCACACCTGCAGCGTAACTTAAGCCTTTTGTCACATTATAGTGACGCTCTGCTGCATTCCCACCTAATGATGTATTAACAGCAGCAGTAGTCCCACTTATCACTCTTTGTACTGCATTCCCTCCGGATTGTTGTACAGCACTCGCGGCACTTAAGTATGCATTTGATACTGTATCAATGCGATCCGCAAGCATAAGGTGTTTCGCACCTTCCATTACACTCATGCCGAGTTTTGTACTTTGCTGTGTCATACGTCCCACTGCGGAAGTTGGGATAGACATTTTACCAGCACTTTGTGCAATGTTCGCTACACTTGTTGATGCATCTGCATAAGAGCGTTCAATTTCCGCAACGGAAAAACCTCCTGCACGTGCTATACTCGCTTGCGTTTGTGTCGCTGCATATACAGCTTTATTGATTGCGCCACCTGTCTCAACACCATGTGAACGAACACCTTGAATCGCACTAGTAATTCCAGAACCTACTTGTTGGCTTACCTTTCCAAGACTTGCATGGCTTTGTAAACCTTTTGTTAATTGCGAAGTAAAGGCATCTTTATTAATATAGGATTGATTATGTAGACTCTTACCACTCGTATCTTTTGCCTGTACGGGCATCGCTCCCGCTTGTACTGCCGCTTGTTGTGCAACTGCTTTAAATTCATTTCCTTTTTCATTTAGGTGCGACTGCCAAGCTTGCTCTTTTTGTGGTTGAGACATAGTTGGAGACAACTTTTTCATAAAGCTTGCCTGTTGTTCTGCTGCATAGCCCTGTTTAAAGGATTCTGTAGAGGCTTGTACTAGGTTCCCAACATTACTTACTTGTTTTGCTTGCTGACTTCCATTTCCACTTGTCAAACCGTGTGTTTTCACACCATTAACTGCCTTCTGAATACCTGCCGAACTGGATATACCCATAGCATTTAAACCAGGATCTTTTTGTAACTGTTGTGATAAATGAGAAGCGAAAGCTTCTTTATTCGCATAGTTTGTACCGTCTTTTTGCTGTACAATACCAGCTGATTCCGCCGCTTGTTGTGCATAATTTTTGAAGCCTTGTACTTTTTGATCTAAATGCTTATTCCATGCTGCTTCTTTTTCTTGTTGCGGCATATCTGCAGGGAATTGTTTCATAAATCCAGCCTTATGGTCTGCACTATACGCTTTCTTAAATGCAGCAGTAGAAGCACCGACAAGAGCACCGACTTGTCCCATATTTTGATGGCCACTTTCCAACGTTTCTCCTTTTACATCCTCGACTGCTTTTCCGACTTTTCCTAATGCAAGTCGGGAAGCAAACGCATCTTTATTCACATAGGACTTATCAAACAGATTATTTCCTTGTTTGTCCTTCGCATCAACTGGCATGGCTCCTGCTTTTGTTGCAGCTTGTTCTGCGTGGTTTCTAAATCCTTGTACTTTTGTGTTCAGATGGTCGTTCCAATGGTTCTCTTTCTCTTCTGCTGACATATTTTCTGGTAACTGACTCATAAACGTATCTTTATGGTCTGCCTCATACCCCTTTTGGAATGCATTCGTTGCAGCCTTTACTAAATCTCTAGCATTTCCATATGGTGTAGCGGCTTTCTTCATATTTTGTAAATCCTGTTTCCGCTGATTTGAGAAACGAGACATTTGATCACTATTTGTTTTCGCTACTTTTTTAGCAATCTCCGCATCGGACGCACCAGGGAATGCTTGTTTCAAGCGACTTGCCACTGCAGAATCCGGATTATCTGCTTTCCAATTTTCAAAGTCTTTTGTAGCTAAATCCTGTGCGATATCTTCATCGGTTAGTTCCGGATAAGATTTGCCATTTAGATTTGAATACGTGTCCGCACCCTTCTTTACACTGGAACCAATATGTTTTCCTAAGGCTACAGCCCCTTCGCCAACTGCAGCAGCAGATCTTCCAGTAACTGCACCAGTAAATCCGCCCGCTTTACTGCCAGCGAATGTCCCTATTGCTATTCCTTCTGGTCCAAGACCAGCTCCTGCTGTCATACCTGCAAGTCCACCAGCCGCTTTACCAATTGAACTTCCAATTTGACCAGCTTTTAACATACGAGCTGCACGAGATGTTGTACCAACATCTGTCCCTAAATTCGCTCCTAATGCATCTTTCGGGTTATCAGCATCTTCTTTTGTCTTTTCTTTATCCCCTTTATCATCAGGTTTTGCTTTTGAATTACGATAGTCATCACGAACACCTTTAACCAGTCCAGCCACACTTGCTAAAGCACCCATACCCATCATCGTACCTGCTCTATGAATACCACCTGATGCATTGGTACTAAGGCCAATAAAACTTTTCACAATCTCACCTATTGGGATAAACATAGCAAGTAAAATTAATTTGATTAACGGACTATTTGCTGCTCCAATTAAAGAAATAATGAGCCATAAGGTAATCGCATGAATTGCTTGTATGAACACCGCTCCTATAAATTCACGTATCCAATATAATGTCTGTTGTTTCTTTTGTGGAAATAGCCACATACCTACCATTAACGGACCAATTAACATTAAAACGTATAGTGACACCGCTCGCATTAAGTAGTAAAAGTTTGCCCAGACGATGAGACCAGCTTCTATAAACAAACCAAATATAATAAACATATAGTCATTTTCATGACCTTTCAAACCCAGCTCAGTAATGGTAAGTCCAGCCCCACCAAATCCAGGTTGTAGAAATTTAGTACCCTTATCTGGATCAAAATTCCCCCCACTTGCTACATTAACAGCGTCTCTAAACTCTATTATTATCCAAGAATTGATTTCAAATATGAGTGTATAGAAGTAATCGAGGTGCCAAAGAAAAATTGAAATGATCATCAAATCCTTCGCATACTCTATTAATGCTGTTCTATTATTAGGATTAATAGCTGTTGCCGAATATTTTGCCGCCGTAATAACTACACTGACAAGGACACAAAAAGCAACAAGCTTGAACATGACAGGCATGCCTGTGTCTAATACTTTGGTTAAAGAATTACCTGAAAATAAGAAATCTAAGTTTGTCCCCTTTCCTTCTGTTCCCTCTCCTCCAAACACTAAAACTGGCAGCGGATCCAAAGTTGCATACACCGGACTAAGAAAAGCCTTTACTATAGCAATAATTAAGCCTCCGACCCACTCTACTATTTTCTCAAGCATAATTTCACCTTCCTTTTTAAGAGTACGCTATTATCCTGCGTACCCTTGTACTTTCTTCATATTGTTTAAAAGCTCTTGTAGTACCGCTTCATTCGATTCAATGAACATCATTTCTTTGTCAGATGGATCAGTTTGAATCCAAACCGAACTATCTCCTACTCGGAAAATCCCTTCTCCTTTTCCAGGGTTGTTGAGAATAATATCAAGCTCCCCAGCAGTTAAGTTAAAGTTCTCCTGGATCTTTTTCTTATCTATCTTATTTTGTTCTAAGAAGAAATAGGAGAAAGTAGATTGCAAGATACCACGAGCTTTTACATTTTCTAAAATACGAACGAAGTCCTGACTCGCCCAACACATACCAGCATTTCTTTTACGTGAACGACGTGCTACTTTTTCCAAGAAGTTAACCGTTTGTTCATAGTCGATAAACTGCCACATCTCATCCACATATAATACTTTTCGCTTGATAGCGTGTTCTGGACTCTTAATCCAATGCTCCCAAATATAGTTCAAGATAACGTGGAAAGCGATTGGTTTTAAGAATCCTTCTTCTAAATGACTAATATTAAAATTAACAACACGAGATTCATTTAACTGTGTTTCTACACCACGGCCAAAATGACTTTGTCCATCAAATAATGGTTTTGAACCATCGCGTAAGAATGGACGAATCGCAGCAATTAACTCTTCTGCTTTCACATCGTCTCCATGATGTTCTACTATGACATCGTAGATTTCTTTTAACTCTGGTTCTGGCTTTCTCACTTGAGACTGAATTAATTGTCCATCCACCTTCTTCACTTCATCCATATATAAAGATGAAGGGTGTGAGGTAATACCATGTTTATCAAACACTTCACGAATTGCATCTTCTAGCATTGTACGCTGGAATACATTTAATCCTGGTTGATCAAAGTCTTGTCCGCGAATAATAATGTCAAAGAATCCAAGTATTTCATTGATTTTCTCTAAAATCGGTACAAACCTTACATACTTCACGCCATCACGCTCTACAAGTTCTTTCTTATCATATTGTTCAAGTGCTTCTAGCTCTTCATCTTTATCCGTAATCTGAAGTTCTGTTACAGCAATTGCACAAGGGTTGATAATGATATTACTTTCAGGTGAAATATTTAAATTAATGCCACCTAGACGTTTTGTAATTTTTACGAATTCTCCTTCTGGATCGATAATCATTGCATGCGTATCTGCAAGTGACGTTTCACGGGCTAACTTCATTTTTAAAAGTAAACTTTTTCCGGAACCTGAGATCCCTGTTACACCAATGTTATAGTTTGGAGGACGATAATCTGCATTCCCGAATGAATTTAAAAATTCTACTTGCCCAGTAATTTTGTTCTTTCCTATTGGTATCCCACCATTAAACCTTCCAGAACCTGACACAAAAGGTGCAAATGTACATAACGCACGTCTATCGATATTTCGATAGGTATCTTGTAACGTATTTAGTGCTCCTAGCGGCATAACAGCTTTCAAACCACTCTTCACACGATTCCAAGTACTTGCTATCTTAAAGTGAGATGCTTGCATTTCATCTTCAATATACTCACATAAAACGTCCAATTCTTTCTTTGATTCTGCGTAAGCAACACCCATTGTACTCACCATATAGGAGTCGTTTTCATTGAACTGGATTTCATCCATTAAATTGTTTGTATCTTGAATTTTTGCATCTAAGTCTTTTTCTTGGTCAATGTTTCCTCGTGTACGTTGGAAAGAAAGATTGGAACGTAACATCGTCAGCTGCATATCTAATGATCGCATTGCTTTAGCTTTTGGTTCTTTATGAATATCGATCATGACATCCACTTCCCCAGCCGAAGTTAACATGTTGAGCCAATTGGTTTGCATCATACGCGGGTACCCATCACGTGGAATATAAAACGGACGAAAGAACGTATTACTTCCTAAAGATTGTTTAATGACCCCATAATCTTCTGCATCAATTTTCATTCCTTCTGGAGCAATAACATCAAACACTGTTGTTTGATTGTCTAATTGCGTCGGTATTTCCTCTTCTTCCAACTCTTCCTCCTCTAGCTCCAATTCGTCCCTCTCTTCTGCTTCTATTTTTTTCTTTTCCTTTTTCTTTTTTCCGAACAACTTCATGTTTACGCCACCCCGTTATTTGATTTTTCTGCCTTTTCTTCCGCTAGCACTTTCTTCATTAACTCTAGTTTTCTTTCATTCGTTTCCCCTGTTGAATAGAGGGAGAAATTCTCGTTTTCAATTAAATCCTGGAAACGAGCTTTTATAGCTTTACGACGGTTAAATGCTACATATAAAAGTTCTATTAATTTATCTTTCGTTAACATTTCTACATTAATTTTTGCTTTCGATAGTAGATTTCGAGATGCATTATAACGACGATATAGTTCGTTAAATGCCTTATCTACAATCTTTTCTTCTAACTCGTCCTCTGTATCAGCCGTAATCGTACTAATATCAACCTTGTATGGATAAATTAAATAACGTTTTTGTTCATATCGAGGTTGCGAACGTTGCCAGTACTCTAAATTATCAATAACTTCTTGACCATATAGAACCGTCTCTGGTGTAAGGTCCTTCGCACCTTTCATCGTTTCTGTCATTTTTCGTACAGGATCTGTTAAATCTACAAACTTACTTTGAATATATACTTTCGTATTAAACTCTAATGTGGTTAACCATGATTCAATTTTGATATCAATCGCTTCTTGTTCCATATTGGAAAGTAAATAATAGTTAACTGGATGTGCTTCCGCAATCAGGACAAATGTGTCATCATGATACCGAATCATATGATTATCAATTTCCTTAATGTCTTCTACAAAAATACGAAAGAAGTCAACATTATCCTCATCAATTTCCGATTCAGCAGACATATTTTTTTTATTTTTCTTTCCAGCTTTTTCAGTAGTGTGTTTCTCTACTCCACCTTGCTTTTTCCCTTTTTTCTTAGAACCAAACAGCGGTTTTCCATTCATTTTCCGATAAAAGAAAAATCCTACAATGGCTATCGCCGCAAAATATATCATTTCTAACATTTACAGATTCTCCTTTGCCCATGTAGTTGGCTCGTACCCTTTTCTCCACTTACCTTTTTCGGAGCGGCTACGCATTTTAATAATTAAATACTTATCTAGATACATGTGTTGTTTTTCTTTATATATAAACGCAAACGCTATTACACTTACTACCGTTGGTAATGCTAAAATTAAGCAAATAAAAAATGCTACTACTGCATCAATAGGTGCAAATAGTCGCCATAAAAATGGTACATATAAATAAAGGGATGCTCCGCCACCCAATAGATAAATCAATTGGCGCTTGCTCAGCACACCTAGTAGTGTTTTTTGTTCCGAAGTCATATCAACAGGAACGGTTACTTTTCTCATTCTTTTTCCTCCCTTGTATAAGAGAAGCTCTCCCCAAATCGAGGAGAGCTTGTACAAACTCTTATGTTAGATTGTCGTAACCCAAGCAGCGATATCGTACGCTTTGATCATTACAAAGCCTCCAATTGCTGCGCAAGCTAAACCAATCATAGCTTGTGTACGGTTTTCAGGATTCTTCCCTTGTGCACCAGATAGTTTAATAGCTGCAAATACAACGCAAGCTGCCACCCAAATTCCCCCAAAACCAATTAAGGTTTTCACCAAAGTGTTCATGCTTTTTTGAACGGTTTCAGCATTGGCACCACTACCACTACCACCAAGACCCTTCGTAAAGCTACTTTTTGCCAATAGGAAATCTCCTACTGATGTTGTCATAAGTTTTGCAGACAACCAATTCAACATAATTCCTGCACCTCCAGGTGTGTTTTTGCTCGCAAAACGCAAAAAGACCTCAATACACGCACACGTCCCCTAAGGACATGGCGCATATTGAGGTCTTCTCTTATATGCGAACTGATTAATTTTATATTTTTATTGTAAAATCTTATTACCTTTATATTATAGCAATACGATTTTAAAAAAACAAGTCCTTGTTTACACCTTTATTTCTACCCTCTTTGTTAGGATCGTACCATACTATAAGAATTTTAAAAATATTACCGTCCTTAAGACCTAGAGCATTCATTTCTTCTTTCAGTGAGCAACATAATTCTATTTTATCCATTTTGGAATTTTATCTCTAAGGGTATGCGCTTCTTTTTTCTTATTCATTTTAATCTCTCCAACAACTTATTATGCTCCTTAATAAGAGTATACTACCTATTAAGGAGTGTCTAAGCCTTGTGTTTATCAAACTATTCATTAGAAACAAAAAACAGGTAATTGTGCTTTTTTCACAAGTACCTGTTTTTCACTACTTCTATCTACTCTTTGTTTCTTAAAATTTCATTAACCTTTTCGACACTTAATTCAGTGGCTTCCGCTATCTTCTCTATAGGTACACCTACTTTAATTAAATTATGAATCATTTCTATTCTAGCTTCTTTTGCAGCTTTTTCTTCTGCCGTCTCTATTTCTGATATTCTATCTTTTATTGCCTTCTCTCTCGCCTCATATAAGCGTAAAAAGTCCTTATCACTACTTAAACGCTCCCAATCCTCTATTGCCTTTTTCAAAACTGGATCTTTTTCCATCGCGATTCCCTCCAGGATTGTAGTTAAATTCTCATCTTCATATGCAGGAAATAATAATAGCCAACGTGCTAATATATCCTCCCATGGATCCATTCGATCTTCTTGCCATTCTCGAATAACCTTTGGAATCTCAAGAAAGTGCAATTGCATATTCTCTGAAATTATGTGCACCGATTTTTTGTTCATGACTACACCGACATTATGAAAGTCCTCTTCTCCTGGAAACAGAATGAAATCCACTATATTAATACAAATAGTTGGTCTTAATTCTGTATACTTCATCCCCTGAGTCATTTGAGAATAATACATGCCAGCCCAGTAGAACAAAGATCGCTCGATCATGTCTTTTTTGTCGCGAACCTGTATCTCTATATTTAATTTTATACCACTATTAAGGGTAGCTCGCAAATCTAAAATAGACAATTTATCATCCTTTTGTTCCCTTGGAAGATGTGGATCATCTAAATGCAAAGAAATAATTTCCTCATCTAAAGAGGATTGTAATACCGCATTAAGAAAACCAATGAGTATATCCTCGTTTCCTTCTACTCCAAACAAGCGCTTGAAAGCAAAATCAACTCGTAAATTTACTAGACCTTTTTTCATAGATGTATTCATATTCTCTTCTACCTTTCTTTTAGTGAATTTTTATCCTTTGTGGTAATTGGATATAAGAAAAAGATAGAATTAAAAATTCTATCTTTTTCAATCTACCTATTTATGAAAATACCAACCTACTTTTTAAATTTCACAATATCTGAAATACAGGTTTAAATCCCGCTTGCATTGCATCATCCAGCCCCTTACCTTGTGCTGGGTTCCATGCAGCTACGATTACGTTATAGCCCTCTGTCTTTAACTTTGTCGCAAAGTCTATAAGAGCTTTTCTTACTTTTTGATTCTCTACTAAATCGGCATCAAACGCTAAATAGACATTTTCTACACCCATATCCTTTAATACAGGCATAGTAATTCGCCAAGCATTTACACCAGGAATCGCAAGAACGGTTGTTCCTATTTCAGAAAGCTCCTCTTTATTAAATCTCTCTGAAAGCAAATCAGCAACCAGATCTGCTTTCATAGCTCCCTCTGTAATCATTACTGATTTAGTTTGATGAAGTGTACCAGAATTCCAATGTTTTAAATGAGAACTTGGTACCGCCACATGCACAGGAAGTGGATTTTCACTACCGCCTGCCCCAGTTCCATGATTTTTGTTTGCTGATGAGAGCCAGAGATATTTTTGCCCTTTATGTATCTTTACAACAATTTGTCCCTCTTGAAATGGAATCTCTACCTTTTTGCTCACTTCTAGTTCGCCTTCAAAGATACAATTACCATTTTTAGTTATCTTCACAACATTAGGCTGTTCGATTAATTCTGTTTGAACTCCAGTAGGTGCAGATTTCACATGAACGGAGTTTTTCACTTCATCCACACGAACTTGCCATCCAACAATTTGATTGTACTGATTCCGAAAAGGAATCAACATACCAGGAGAGCCTGACATCAAACGAAGAGAAAGTTGACCTTTCTTCATCTCATAGAAACCCGGGATCCCCTGCCAGCAATTTTTATTCCCCATCTGTTTAAATAGCTGCTCCCAAACAGTCGTATACGTATTATCCTCCTCTAACACAATTTGTTGTTTTAAGAAAGAACGATAATGACGTACTTGTATTTGTTCCTCGCTCATTTTTCTATCTCTTAATAAATGTGCATGATGATGCTCTTTTAATGATATGAACTCCATTAATTTACGATTAAACACATTTAATTCCTCATTACTTTTCTTATCATGAATCTGAATTTCATCCACCTCAGACAATTGATATTTATCTTTTCCTTTTATGTAGTGAATGTAGCTTGGATTACCCGTGTTTTTTCCATAAATCCATTTACTTTCTACACGTGTACATGCTACCTTATCTTGCGAAACGTGCAGCATACAATTACCTGTATCATAACAAACTGGACAAGGTATACGATAAAACTCCCACCAGCTACCTCTCGGATAAGCACTTGTTAAACGAAACTGTCCTTTTTGAATGTTATAATTCATTTTTCCCCACTCCTTATATACTGTTTATTATATATGGGACTATTACTTCCGTTAAACTTTTTATAATCACATTAGGATATTACGTATAATCACCTAATGGATATACAAAAGGATACGCATTACAAACTAAATAATCATTTCTATGTTCTTGATCTTGCAAATCCGATTCTACGTATGCTTCAAATGCTCTAGCAAACATCTTGTGATTTGTAGACTAATACTTTTTGCTTCTCTTCTTATCTAACTAAATTGTTGTATCACAAAGTACACAGACACTTTCGCTCGATAAGACATTCCATCAAATTTTCCACCTATTTTTCATAAAAATAAGCCAACATTTGTGTAAATCTCTTGAATTCTTTGTCAATCTTACGTTCCATACGTGTCTTTATTGCTCCTGATAAAATAAAAGATAGAAATTCATAGTAATTCTTCACTACGGATTTCTGTCATTCCCTCTGACTACATATTTCCATATGGTTCTGTAAATTATTCATTACGATACGCTGACACCTGTTAAAGAGAATACACCCTCTTTTATCGGATTAAGTGCTTGTAATGCACGTAAACTTTGAATAGGACCATCTGGATGTGCAGAATAAAATAATGATACTTCATAACAGATAATCATAATTAAGTCCCCTAAATAAAAATTTTTTCCCAATGTGATAATGGGTTCTCCAATCAAACAGATTTGGAAACAACACAAAAAGGACTTCTTAAAGTCGATTAAAAATGTATATAGCAAAATAAGCTATATATACACTAATCGGCTCAAAGAAGCCCTTTCAGAATTAAAACAAGACTCAGCTTGCTTCTACAGCTCAACCACAACTCATAAAGTGTGAGAATAAACAGAATCAAATAAACAATAAATACAATTACATATTAATGAATTCACATAAAAATTTCAACAACTTTATATTTCCTTAAGATTTTTCGCTCCATTCTACTTTCCAGTGAATATTTTTGTAGAACCATAAGTTTCTCCCGTGTTAAATTGCAATTCTAAATCTTGCTCTCTTATACTAGCTCGTACATATCACACTAATTTCATCAGTCATCCCCTAATATTATTTAAAATTTATCATTGTTTTATATACTCTATTTCAGACTAACTCTTAGATAAATATAAGGTATGATTTCAATAATTTTTCACAGCATTTTCCCACATCATCTAAAAGCATCAACTTTTAGACAGTTGAAATTTATTTTCGTTCTTTGTGTTCGTTTGTTTTGTAAAATGTTAAATAAAATCGAAACTGCATCCTTCTAGTTAATAATTAGTAATTAAAAAAATAATAAAAAAGAGTGCTATTAAAATATGCACTCTTTCAAAAGACTTTACCAATCTCGATGGTCACCATGATCATGCTCACGATCGCGGTCATGATTACGTCTACGACGACACTCATCACAATCACAGTCACGTCTACAATGACAGTCGTTAAAATCGTTTCTTCTTCGTCTACGGCCGCAACCGCAAAATACTAAATCATCCCAAAATCTATTACAATCTCGAGAATGTCCAAAATTATTATCCCATCCCATAGATATGATTCCCTCCTCTAAAATAGAATTCATCATATTCTATGACTAAAAGGTAGAAATAGTTTGTTTATTAGCCCATGTTTTAAACTAATAATATTTCAATTTGCAAGTCTATCTCACGCCTTATCTTTCCTTAACAGCAAACAAGACGCCACCCAGATCACGGCAGCGCCTACGATAATTGCTATACACTTAATCAAAATCATTATATCCTCACATTATTTATTTCTTTGTTTCCATACCCCATTCTCTTTACGATAAGTATTCTTCCCATTCATGAATCCAGCTGTATTACCAGGGATGCTATATTTCTTATTCTTAGTCTTTTTCTTCATCCTCTTTTCTTCTTGAACAGGCTGCAAATCTACCTTCCATTGTTTCAACAAATCCTTTTTACGTCGCATCGAATTTGTACCCCTCAGATTAAAATGAAAATCCATTAATCATATTATATATATTTATGTTTTATTTTCAATATAAAGAGAGCACCCTCGCTATTGGCGCTCTCAATGTGAATTGGGGTTTATTCTGAGCATTGAATAGGACACGAAGAACTCGTCCTATTACATTATATGCTTGTCCTTATCAGAATGTGCAAAAAAAGCACCCTCGCCCAGGCGCCAAAAGATACATATACTTTGAGGTAACTAACACGTTAGAAAAGACCCTTCCATATCATTGTATGATTATCGATTATCTTTATACCTAGATGACTCATTAAATACATTTAATGTGTAATTTCTATATAACTATGAAAAAAGCAACCGTTATGGACGTTTTCCTCATCTTACCTACTCAACTACATAAAATAGCTATTTTGTTCACATTTTTGATACATTTATGAAACATTCATGTGTTATCTTCAGTAAGTTCTTTTCTTTTCATAAACCGTGTGGGTTATACCAACACAAGAAGCTCTAGATCCCTAAATCTAGAGCTTCTTCGTTTTAATAACTATTTTGTTCAACTGTGTATAGACAACTATATATTTAGGTTTTAAAATATTATTGTGATTCCCACGTGGTTTCACATACGACTTTTTTCTTCGATTATGGGGTTCTTACGTAATTTAAGGACCATTTTTTATTCAAATAAGGACTTTTTTAAAATTTATATGTACATATTTTTCAGCATATAATTAAATTATCAATATATTAGAGACAATAATGATTTTGTAATATATTTGTTTCGGAATGAGTGCTGTTTTTAGCATACTAAAGAAATTTCGAAAGCCTCAGATAAACCGGTTCTTGGTTTTAGTTGATTCTTTAATTTTGCTTGGAGCTTTATTCCTAGTAGGTAGCATCTGCATCCCTCTTTTAACCCTTGAGTAAAAAGTAACGTTCTTACTGCCTTTCTTTCTCACTAATTCCAAATGCACTGCGTACACTTTTCCCTTCTTTGCTGTTTCATATGAATTCATACCATTTTTGACCTGTTTGAAGAAGGCCGACTGGCTTATTCCATTCCGTTCAGCTGGTGTTATCATCCTAGAATTAATGTCAGCTTTTATCTTTACATATTAAATAATATTCGGATAGGAGTCCTAATAAATATTATTAATATTAAGCGGGTTCACGTCAGAGGAAGGTACCTTAGGTTGTCTTTTTTTTATTTTCATTCGACATAATATGACAATATACGAATTAATAATTTGCTATTATTATCTAGAAATCTTACATTTATCTACAAATTATTATTGTATTTTTAATTTTTTAAATGTAAAATATTTCAATGTAAATACATACCATTTAGGGAGATGGAGAAAATTATGAAAAAATTATTAGCTTCAGCAACAGCGGTAACACTATTAACAGTGGGGTACAGTTCTTCTGCATTTGCAGCTAAGAGTCCTAATGATACAAAAAACTGTGGACATTTTAAAAGTCAACAAGATGCTCAAGCATTCTGGGATCAAAATGGATATGGTGTTGGGAATGATCCACATCGTTTAGATAATGATAAAGACGGCATTCCATGTGAAGATTATAAATATCCAAAGAGCACAAATACTACAACAGAAAATAAAGAAACTACTAATCCTCAAGAACAACCTAAACAAGAAAACAATAAACAAGAGAATTCAAAACAAAATAACCAAACAACAAATAATAAACAAGAACAAACTAAGCCTCAAACAACTGTAAAAGAAACAAAGAAAAATACTAATACAACTGTGAAAAAAGAAACGAAAAAACAAGGTGAGAAATTACCTAATACAGCATCAAACGGTGTTACAATGATGTTAGCAAGCTTAGGATTAGCATTAGCTGGATCTGTATTAATGTTCCGTCGTAAAAAGACAAACGCATAAAATAGTTCCTTAAAACGGCAGGAGAAATCCTGTCGTTTTCAAATGGAGTGATAAGAGTGAATAAAAAACAATGGATAGGCTTATGTTTAACTATTATTGGACTTACTATCTTTTCCTATTATTTTCTAGAATGGTATAGTGCTAGACAATCAGCAGAATCGTTAACAACTAACGAGGCTAAACAATATGAGACCTCCACACCTTCTAAAGAAAATGAAGCGCAAAATAGCAATCAAACAGAGACAGAGACGGAAACTTCATTACAACCTGAAGAATCTGTACAAATTCCCGCTTCAAAGGTAAACCATCAGTTAGGAGATAAAGTAGCGTATTTAATTATCCCTAAAATACAAAAGAAATACTCTGTATATTGGGGAGCTGATGATAAAGTACTAAAAAAGGGTGTAGGTATGTTTGTTAGTGACTTAACTACTACACCATCTAGAAATGGCCATACAGTTTTAAGTGGACATAGAGATACTGTTTTTACCGAGCTTGGTCAACTAAAGGAAAATGACCAACTTATTGTGGAATATGAAAATAAAACATATACATATACAATTAACAAGCATTGGATAACAGATTCAGAAGATCGAACAGTTATTGTAGAAAAAAGTGAGCCAACATTAACATTAACAACGTGTTATCCTTTTGACTATATAGGAGACGCTCCAGATCGGTACATAATTGAATCATCTCTACTTTCCATTCGGTGAGGATGAGAGTCCAAAAATTAAAGTGGTTTAAGTAGGAAGAAGGCACCTTTGGGTGTCTTTTTTTATGAGTAAGAAGTACTGCCAAGATGCGAGGAAAAATAGGTCATAAGACGGAATTTCAGCCTGAAAATTCTAAACTATCTTTTTTATTTCCTTTCGACATAATATGACAATATCTTTATATATAGTTTGTTATTATTAGCTTGGCAATCTTATATTTTACATAATTGGAGGAACAAACGTGGGAAAAATATTTAAATTTGGATGCCTAGGCATTATAGCTTTATTTGTAATCGGAATAATTGCTATGGTCGCTGGTGGTGGAGACTCAACAGAAAAAACTTCAACAGACACTAAAGCAGTATCAAAAGAAGGTGTATCTTCTGATGTAAAAATCGCTGTAGGATCTATGGAAACAGTAGATTCTGTGGGTAATGAATATACAAAAGAACAAGCACAAGGTGTCTTTAAAATTTTAGAAGTTACACTTACTAATAATCAAAAAGACGCTATTACTGTTGATGCTAATAGTTTTAAATTAGTAGATAACAAAGGTCGTGAATTCACATATTCAACACAAGGTCAAACATCTTTTGACTTAACTAATGGTGGGAAAACTGACTTCTTCTTAAAACAATTGAATCCCGGTCTAACACAGACAGGTAAAATTGTATTTGATATACCAAAAGATGCTGAAGGTCTTTTCTTAAAAGCTAGTGGCGGTATGACAGGTAAAGAAATTAAGTTAAAAGTAGAATAGGAAAAAGGCACTCGAAGGAGTGCCTTTTTTCTTAACAACTGGCATTACTTAATGCCGTAAAATAACACTTAAATAGGGGCCCAATACATATTATTAAAATTAAAGTGGATCAAGTCGGAGGAAAGCACCTTTTGGTGTCTTTTTTTCTACATTAAAAAGCCCACCTATTTCTTCCGTAGGCGAGCTAAATGTAATTTTGCACAATTAATTTATAGCAAAATCATTTGTAGCGAAAGTAATTAAATTTAACTTTGTAAGCCTAATACCTTAATAATCTCAATTGTTTTATTATCTTTTATTTTAAAATAAAGCCTTTTCCCTATACGTTCACTAATTACAATATTTCCAAAGGCTAATTTACGCAAATGTTGTACAATCAAATCCTCTGTAATTCTTGTTTGCTTACTTAAATCAGAAACTGACAACGATCCATATGTAATCAATTTACAAACAATTGATAAACGAGTAGAATTCCCTAATAATCCTAAAACTTTTATATTTTCTGTATAGAAACTAAAATCCATATGAAAAGCATGTAACAGATCTTCCAACCTCCTAAAATAAGATGAATAACAACCAAAATATCTTAACATAAAAACAGTAAAAAACAACCTAAAATATCCCAATTATTCATTGAGAAAAATGATACTTGAATGGGAGACCAATACATATTCTTAGAATTAAAGTAATTCAAGTTGGAGGAAGGCACATTTAGTTGTCTTTTCTTTTGTACATTATCTCTATTACGTGCTCATTGATTTTCTATGTACGTTTGATACAATTACTGTAGTAGTATTACAGTAATTGCTTGCGTATATAATAAAAGAAGAGATGCGCTAACATTTCTTCTAATAACTGCTACCATCAGGGTGGTGGTTATATCATTTATTTTTTACGAAACCCACCCTTTTGCTTTGGACGGCGACGAGGAGTGGTTTTTTTGTTATCTTTTTCTAAAATTTTTTTCCTAAAAACATACGCAGAAACTTCACGTACAATGGCTTTCACAAATTCTTTTAGAAGCTTAAACAAAAACCCCATAGGTATATCACCCCTTTCCTTCCAAATGGAAAGAAGGGATAACCAATCACCCTCACAATATACAGTTAATCCTCTTCTATCATACTAGTACAATCTCACCAATATAAATAAGACCACCATTAGGCAGTCCTTTTTGGGTAGTTTTAGAGATAAAATTATAACATATTAATATATAAATTATAAATATTTTCCCAAAAGATACTATAAGTTTTTTATAATTATTAATTTCTCAATCTTCATTGTATGATAAATTTTCCTATAAGGATTAACAAATAACAGTAAAATTATCAATCCATTAGATTATTAGAAAAAACTGGTTATCCGTATGACTATTTGGTAAAATATAGATATTTCTTAAGAAGATAAAGTTAATATAGATTAACTAAGTAATCCAAAAGAAATGTTTTATTACATAAAAAAAGGCTCCATTGCTGGAGCGCTCCAAAATAAACAAACGAATTAAAACAAGAAACAGACAATTTAATTATATAGATAAAATATAAATAAATCTATATATATGTAATATTGCATATAAAACTTTATTTATTGATGCTATAATAGACTTACTCGATGATTGTTATATTTTTTTATGGTTTTTAAGCAATACAATACCTTCTTAACACTAAGTGTACAAGTAAAAGAAGACATTTTAATCGATATCTTCTTTTTTTTATAATAAAAACACAATAAATTTCTTTATGAATTAGAGGAAACTCTAAAACAAGAAAAAGTATTGTTGTAATCAAAAACTGGGCATCAAACAAAAAGAATAAAAAACAGGTAATTGTTCGTAATCACAATTACCTGTTTTTTATCATTTATATTTACTCTTTATTTTTTTAAAATTTCATTAACCTCTCCTACACTTAATTCAATGGCTTCCGCTATCTTCTCTATAGGTACACCTACTTTAATTAAATTGTGAATCATCTCTATCTTAGTTGCTATTCTAGCTTCTTTTGCAGCTTTTTCTTCTGCCGTCTCTATTTCTGATATTCTATCTTTTATTGCCTTCTCTCTCGCCTCATATAAGCGTAAAAAGTCTTTATCACTACTTGAACTACCCCCACTTTCACTTCGTTTAGAAGTGAGGGATTCCTAAGTAAAGAGTTCTATCGAACTCTAATTGATTAGGCTAACCCCGCAGTCCTTGTGGTTAGAAGCCTTATTGCTTCATTCTTTAGATTGATACTTGCGTTAATATCCCTATCATTGTTTGCACGACAAGAAGGACAGTCCCATTCACGTAGGTTTAGATTTTTAACGTCTTTATTTTGATATCCACAACAAGAACATAATTGGCTGGAAGCAAATGTTTTCGATACGACAATAACTTGTTTGCCATACCATTTTGCTTTGTATTCTCACATGGATCAAAATTGCGACCAAGATACCTCACTAATTGCTTTTGCTAACTTATGATTCTTTAACATATTCGATACTTGCAAATCCTCTATACCGATAACATCGTGGTTTTTGATGATTTCAGTTGAATTTTTTACTACCAACCATTAAAATATTTTATAATCGTTATATATAAACTTATTTTTAGGAGTAGATAGAATGCCAGTTACACTCGAACTTATTCTTTTCATTCTTATAGCAATTAGTGCTGTTGGCTATTTGATAAAAGAATCTCAAAAAACTAAGAAAAGAACCCTTGGAATTTCACTAGAACTTTTAGTTCTTTTCTGGTCAATATGGAGAATATCGACTATCATAATCCAAATTTCAGAATATAATCTCTCGTGAATAAAATTCAATATTCCGTCAATAATGTATATGACATC
The DNA here is from genome assembly GCF_051915185.1 of Bacillus cereus group sp. MYBKT14-1. Classification (NCBI taxonomy): domain Bacteria; kingdom Bacillati; phylum Bacillota; class Bacilli; order Caryophanales; family Bacillaceae; genus Bacillus; species Bacillus cereus group sp. MYBKT14-1. The sequence continues at coordinate 20,258 of NZ_JBQAEF010000018.1, forward strand.
AGATTTTCTCCTTGTTCCCCCTTGGAGAACCGAGCAGTTAGCTAATTTGGCTAGCTGCTTTGTTGTGTAAAACAAAGCATTTATAAAAAGTTTTCTTAACATCCAATCAATGGAAGTCAATTACCTTTTATGGTAATGTGTTGGTAATCTCATAAAGATCTATCGTTCCATTAACAGGACCCGTCCCCCTAATCGGGTCCTGTTAAATGTTCTCTATTAAAACAGTGTTTTTGTTCAACTATCATCTTCGCTTCTTCACATTCTACAATTCCATATGCAATATTACATATCCTATATGTTCAATTTATAAACATGTAATAATTGGTTTATAAAATATTTAAAACTAATATTGAAAGGAGAATACTAAATGCCTTTCTTTTCGTGGTCTCCTCTTATTTTCTTAGCAGTTGTTGCAATTATCATTTCTATTAAAAAGAATAAGAAACAGTAGTTTTAAATAGTCACAATAATTTATTTCTAGGAGGTGTATTTATGTCATTTACAGTATGGAGTGCAATTTTTATGACTTTAATCGGCGCAATGTCCGGAGCAATCTTTGGTACAATTTCTTCTAAGAAGAGTAAAAATACCAACTAAAAACCTACTAATAAAAATGAATTTTTATTTTAGTGACAGCTGATACGATTTTAATATTTCAGCTGTCATTTTCCATTCAAATAACTATTTTGTTCACTTTTTTGATACATTTACGAAATATTTATATGTTATCTTCAGTAAGTTCTTTTCTTTTCATAACATTGTGTGAGTTATACCAACACAAGAGGCCCTAGATCCCTAAATCTAGGGATCCTTCGTTTAAATAACTATGTTGTTCGATTTGATGTATAGACAACCGTATATTTAGATGTTAAAATATTATTGTGATTCCCACTTGGTTTCACATACAACTTTTTTTCTGCGATTATGGGGTTCTTACGTAATAGTAAGGACCCTTTTTTTATTTAGTGCCCATAGCCAGTAAATCCGAGGCCCATATTTCTCCTTTCTGATTCCAATAATCCCAACGTTTCTACTAACGCTATGACGCCTACTGGTGCCTCGTTTAATCAAATGAGTTTCTGCCCTTTAAATGCGTCATAACGCTATTACGCTTCAAGAATTTGTCCACGGTACTTGTTGCGGTATAATCAAAACTTCCGACTACATCCTCCAATGTTAGTTGCTTCATGCCCCTAACCCCATTGGACGTGATTTGATTTTGTTCTTATCTGCCTGATCCATAATTAATGCAGCGATTTCTAGTTGATGCCTTCCTAACTCTTTTGCTATTTCAAGAATATCTTTATCCTCATCCCACATTTCTCTCAATTGAATCACTTCGCTTTCATCAAACACTAAATCCAACTCTTCTAAAGCAATATATAAGTTACGACGCGACTTCTTCATGTACTTTCCCTGCTGCAACGCCATTGTGTAATTCTCCTTTTCCAAATCCGTTCCAAGTCTTGGAATCCCATTTCCCCTCCAGTTGTAATTGATGAATTTCTCTTAACTCCGCCATAACGGCATGACGTCTTCTATCCACTTCTTCAGGACTGCGATTCCCTGCTTTGCAAATACTCGGAGGAAACGAATTATGCAAAACTCATTTTATATAAAGTAGTGGTTTTGGTTTATCATTGCCGTTGTCGTAATTGTTGTTGGCGGAAAAAACACTAAAGAAGAAGCTACAACAACTCCAACCGAACCAAAAAAAGAAATAAAACAAAAACAACCCAAACAAGATGTTCAAGTTCAACCAGAAAAGAAGGAACAGCCTAAACAAGATATTCAAACTCAACCAGAAAAGAAAGAACAACCTAAACAAAATGTTCAACAATCTGCATCGGGATTCACAAATCCTATAAAAAATATTGATAAAACAGCTGCTATGAATGCCGTCAAAGAAAAAGCAAAGAAAGACTTCCCAGATGATTACATGACACAGAATTATTTAGCAGATGAACAATCTAAGGCGTTTGATTATCTAAATGGTATTGAACTCAAATCTCAGGAAGAAGTAAACGTTATGAAGAAAGTAATCAACGACTTCCCTAATAACTTCATGCCTACTAAGTATGTTTATGAAGAACAGATAAAAGCTATGAACAAGCAGTAATAAGATATTATGCTTTTCATTTTTTCGTAAACAAAATATGGATAAATACGTTAAAACAATATTCGGATGGAAGTCCAATACATATTATTAAAATTAAAGTGGTTCAAGTCGGAGGAAGGGACCTTGGGATGTCTTTTTTTGTGTATTGTTTTATTTATAAAGTGCTTGAATTCAAAAAAGACATAGAATAGAACTTAATATAATAATCCCAATAAACCGATAATATCAATAACCTTCTTATTTTCTACTCTACAATAAAGCTTTGTACCCTTGCGCTCGATAATTACCATATTACCTTTAGTTAGTTTTCGTAAATGTTGTAAAATCATAGGTTCCGAAATATGCGTCGCAGCGTTCAACTGGGAAACTGTCAAGGTCCCACTTACAATCAATTCACGTACAATTAATAAACGACTTAAACTGCCTAATAATTCTAAGATTTCAGCACCATTTTCATAATTACTAGAATTTATATTAAAATCGCCCAACATACTATTCATCTCCCTAATATTGATACAAATACTAGCTCAAATAGCTTAACATAAAAATCGGATGTATTATCCTAATAATTTCTATAAAAATGTAAAAATTTCAAGTTTTGATGGTTCAAGTCGAAGGTGGGCACCTTAGGGGGGATTTTTTTATGAAATTAGGGAAATTAGCATTAGTCGGAGCTTTAGCTTTAGGTGGTTTCACAGGTTTAGCAACATTGGACGCAAAGCCAGCGGCAGCAGCGGAAAATGTACAGAAAGCACCGACGGTTGACAACTGGCCTTTCAAAACCCTCTATGAATTAGCAAAAGGCACGACTGCATTACCAGATTTTTGGATTAATCAGTTCAAACCTGCTTATTACACAGGTGATACATTAACATTTAGTACGAATTGGGTAGACCAAGCATCTGGGAACGCATTGAAAATTTATCGTGTATTAGATGATAAGGAATTGACGTTAGCTCGCTATCAAACACTTTATCCTAACAAAGATTGGAATGGAACTGAGTGGAGAGCTGCATATAGAACACCTATCACTTCTGTTTACGAGAATGGTAGCTATATTGCAGTTTTAGATGTTGATGGCACTTACTATCGTAGCCAGGTCTTCACAATCAATCAATAGTAATACCTTCCTAAGCAAGACGGTATAAACTGCTTACCTTCATCTTAGATACTACAGTGATGATTTCATACATAAAATACAATTATCAAGTCGGCGGAAGGCACCTTATGGCGTCTTTTTTTGGTACATTAAAAAGCCTCGCCATCCTATGGAGATGGTGAGGTGCTTATGTATATTATTCACTATCTTGTTTTCTCTAATACTTTCTTCTTGATTGAACATCTATTGCGTTGCAAACATTGCAAAAAGAATCATTACTACAATTACAAGTACGGAAAAAACATAGACCATACTACTAGTACCTTCCTTATTTTGCTTGTTCTCTTCTTTCATCCGTTGTACAGCTTAAAAGAAATCACATATAGCAGAAAAAATTTCTAACAATATCTGCATAACTTATTTGCCTCCCCTTATAATATATGTGCAGTATTAATTAACTAATAATTTCCTTATATATTATATCAGCTAGGGTCCATGGAAGAATAACTAATTATTTTTATAAATTAATGTATTAATCAATATGGCATTAATACAGGATAGTCCAAGTTAGAGGAAGGCACCTTAGGGTGTTTTTTTATAAAAAAGAACTCCTAAAACGCCTTAAATTAGTCAACTTCAATATTACTCTTTTTTATTAGTTTGTTTTAACTTAATATATTAATTTTAGGTTAAAAATTTGTTATAATTAGTAAATGATTATATTAATTAGATGGAGAGGATACAATATTATGGGTTATAAGTTTCGTAGAATTATCCAAGTTTCCCCGGGTGTGAAAATTAACTTTACATATACAGGTATGGGAGGGAACTCCATTCCACCTGAATCAAGAACAACAACTTATATACCTGGAACTGGAATCTCGTATATGCCACGAATATCTGAGTCAAACAACTATTATATACAACGAGGGTATCAAGGACCAAACACTTCCTATCCCACTATGGATGAACAAGATTACAATACGGTAAATGCATTTGAGCCAGTAAAAGAAACCCAAACGTACCTTGTTACTGCTTTTCGTAAAAAGGATAATCAAGTAAACTCTGTAGGTAGAAAACTAATGAAACCACTTTCCATAATTGCAGGCGTTTTTGCGGGCCTATTCTTACTTATGATGCTTGTTATACCTGCTCTATTCCTGGCAGCCATGTCTTTCCTGTGTTATAAAAATATAAAAACACCATTTGCGGTTGTATGCCCAGAATGTGATGCTGAGAATTTATTCATTTTTGAGGAAGAGAAGATTGCTTGTCGTAAATGTGAGAGCACTCTTATAATCCAAAAATAAAAGGTTCTTGAATACACTCCCCAAAAATGAATTGTGGTATTGAATTTCAAGATGACCCTTGAAGGCTCCAGCTCTCTTTTTTATTTCCTTTCGACAATATATAACAATATAAAGATAAATAGTTTGTTATTATATTTAAGGATTTATTTATATTAGGAGGAATGAACAACTATGTTTAAAAGATTAGCAGTATTACTTATTGGAGCTCTATTATTATTTGGTTTATCCGCTTGTGACAGCGTTAAATCAATGACAAGTAATGTCACGGTTGGTAAGGTAATTGAAGAATTTAAAGCTGCAGGATTAGAAGCTGACAATCCTAGTGACCTACCAGAAAAAGAATTTGGAAATACTAGAAAAGAAGCAAAGCGCATTCTTGTTCCAGCATTAGGTGAAGATAGTGGTGGTAGAATATTTGAGTTTAAAAACAAAGAAGATCTTGAAAAAGCTAAGAAATACTATGACGATTTAGGTAATGGTAATCAAATGCTATTCTCTCATACTTACGCAAAAGGTAACTTCCTTATACAAATGAATGGTGATATGGAAGATGCACAATTTAACAAATATAAAGAAGTTATGGACAAAGTAATTAAGTAAGTTAAATAATCCGCTTTCATTTATATGAAAGCATGTTAGAATTATCTTTGGATTAGCGTCCAATACATATTATTAAAATTAAGATGGTTCAAGTCGCAGGAAGGCACCTTTGGGTGTCTTTTTTTTATTTATCTTCGACAGTGAAAATCATACATTACACATTTATGATGAGATTTCTAACATCACAAGCGGAACAAATGCAATTAATAGAATCGGTAAATATCTAATCACTAAAATGTATGAATTATAAAATTTAAAAGACTATAAAAATGCAAAAGTACTTATTTATTTACCTGAGTCACATAAAGATTTTGGTTTAGTATCTTACGGTTATCATGCAGAAATAGATGCTTTCGATTTCGGACTTGATATTAGTGATGTAACAAAATATCAAGCATTTATAGAACTCGCTAAAAATCATGTATAGTTCACGAAACTGTTAGAAGAAATAGCAAGAAAAAAAGACAAAAGTATTATAACTTTTGTCTTTTTATTTTAAGGTTATCCATTCGTAACTTTCCCATTCTTTAGGCTTCTTATCATACTTTAAACGGCCAGTCGTACAGAATGAAGCAATTATCCATTGAATAAAGTTCATCTTGGCATATGGATCTATACAATCTTCTAACTTCTTTAGCTGATAGCCTGTACTATTTTTCTGCCAAATTGTATATAAACGAAAATGAGTTGTCGTTACAAGTCTAGCTTTAGTTGTAACTTGCCATTTAGAAATTTTCGTTAAATCCTCTTTGACTTTTCTATCATACTCTTGTTTTATCACTTTATAAGTCTTATCTTTATTAATTAATCCATTAGAGATTGTAAAAGGCATTTGATGCACCTCATAAACTGTTCCTTCTTCATCTCCTAAAATATTTGATTCTACTAAAAACATATTTTTTAGTTTTAATTGTTCTGTTAATTCTTTCCCGCTCCGATAAAATGGCTTCTTAATCTTCTGCAACAAGATAACCTGCACAATTAATCCTATCAGTAAAGGATATGTTAATACAAACAATATATTAATAAACATGTTTAAAATAAGAACGCCTATTAGCGCAAAAATTGTAAAGTAAATATAGGTTTCTCTTTGATGAATGATTCTACTGTTCAAGCCAAGATACCTCCATTTTGATAGATAGTGAACACAATATAAATCGTCGCCCCTAGTAAAATAGAACAAGCCCCAGGAAAGCTCTGTATTAGCTTTATTTCTTTCTTAGGCAGTTTCACACCAAATATAGACGCAGCATGCTCCAATTGGTCTTTAATCGCTCCTACAAACCCTAAAATTTTAATTAATCGATAAACACTAGCAATCCAAAAGAATAGTAAATGGAAAGCTGTTAATGTAATCGCGGTAAGTATAGCCGATTCTTCTACTACATTGCTAACATATAGAGCTGCCACCACAAGCATTTTTGTATCACCGGGTGAAGAAAATTTAAATGTCTCTAACAATAAGCCACATACTAAGGCCATAGTTAGTACAATTACAATCTCTTTTCCCGTTCGTATTCCAGTAAAATACGTGATACCTAAACCTACTATTAAAAAAATGAAATGCCATATATTTTTTGTTTTTCTATACTTTAAGTCGGTAAATACATTAAGTACCATATAACTTAGAAATAATCCCATGATATACAGGCTCATTTTCTTTACTCCCCTCTTAATTTCATATAAAAATACTGTGTAAAAAAGGGAACCACTTTTAGAGTAGCCCCCTCGTTTATTTTTATATTTATTTTTTGTTCCAAGAATCAACATCTGCATTGCTTGATGCTTTTGTGAATCGAGCTAGAATTGTATCATAACCACCTTGGATTGCTTTCCATACGAACGGGCCAATTACTAATACAATAATCACCGCTAACGCGATTAACATACCGTTTTCTGATGATAATTGTGATTCTTCGTTTTTTAACCAATTCTTCATTTTTGCTAACATTACATTTTATCTCCCTTATATACAAATTTTAAAAATCTATTAAAATAAGAATTTACCTATCAAAATCTTCTCTTACTTATTCCAAGAACTTACGTCTGCATTGCTTGATGCTTTTGTGAATCGTGCCAGGATTGTATCATAACCACCTTGGATTGCCTTCCATACAAATGGGCCAATTACTAATACGATAATTACTGCCAGAGCGATTAACATACCGTTTTCTGATGATAACTGTGAATCCTCATTTTTTAACCAGTTCTTCATTTTGGATAACATATTTAAATTCCCCTTATCTATTTATTTGAGCTATACGTTACAAACATCATTAATCTAAAACCTTTATTACTTATTCCAAGAATTTACATCAGCATTATTTGATGCTTTTGTGAATCGAGCTAGAATCGTATCATAACCACCTTGGATTGCTTTCCATACAAACGGGCCAATCACTAATACGATAATGACCGCCAAGGCGATTAACATACCGTTTTCTGATGATAATTGTGATTCTTCGTTTTTTAACCAATTCTTCATTTTTGTTAACATGTGTATTACTCCTTTTCCTATTCCATTTTTAATAATGTCTTCTATAAACTTGCAAATCCTTGCATTAAAGATTGAATAACAATCACCATCGGATAAATCACAATACAACCAATAACAGCCACGTTAAATTTATTCATTTCCATTGGCTTATTTTGAATGAGACGGTTATAATTCTCATGTTTTAACTCACGCATCATTTTAATCTGTGCATCCATAATACGAAGACTCTGTACCTTGTCCGTTTTTTGCGCTTGTTGCAATGCAATCGTAAAGGTATTTACTTCTGGACTATTTAAGGCTGCTGCAAAGTTTCGAAATGGTTGATCCGATCCTGCATACATTTCTAATTCCGCAGTAAGTGTAGATACATACGGACGAAGATGTCTTCCAGCATATATTTGCGCCTTTTTTACTGCTTCTAATGTTGTATGTGTTTTTAACAACTGCAGCATAGGAATTAGATACTCTGGTAATTCGAACTTCCTAGCTTCTATCGCCTGCTTGATTCTTCTCTTTAATAGATAATCAGGATAGAAATAAAGCAGCGGTGAAACCAAAACACCCACTTTAAATAAGTAATAATCATGGAACACCGTACATATCAAGAAAACAGAGGTGAAAATGATGGGATATGCTACCTTCATTTTTAAATATTCTTCTGGTTTCGTATCCAGGCCAGCTTCTTCTAATTTTTTCTGAATCTGCTCTTTCTTTTCTTCTGTCAGATACTTATGTGATAACGACTGGAAGGGAGCGAGCATCATTTGATTTAAATTCTTCTTTTCAATTCGTTTTGCATTTTCTACATAGTTCGTAAGTAAGCTACCACTGTCTTTTTTACTTTGTAGAAAGGTAGAGAATACCCAGTACACGACAACGAATACCACTACAGCTAAAATCGTAGCCACCTTATTCCCCTCTTTCTGTTGGGTTATAATTTGCAATCTTTTCTACACGGGTTGCTAAGAAAAAGACAATGAACATATTTACCGATAACGCGATTTTCCCCATCATAGAACCTACTAAAAATCCATATGCTTCTTTTGACATCAACATAATAACAATCGGCATAGCAATGACGATTAAGCAGTTCTGTACAAAAGCACGTTGTGCTTGCGACAAACTAGAACGCAATCTTGCCAGGTATAGTTTTTGTTTTTCAAAATCTTCTGCAATATCTAGTAAGACTTGTACTGAATTTGTTCCACCTTCTCGACTGCACACTTCCAACATTTCATGGAAGAAAACCAATTCTCTAAAGTTAAACGTTTCATTGAATCCTCTAAATGCACGATGCATTGTGGTTCCACCTTCTAATAAAAGAGAAACTTTTTCTATTTCTTCTTGAATGCTTTCATGCATCATTGGTTTCACCTGAACTAACACCCGTTTTGCATTGTTACTAATTTGAAGTGCATTCGCTACAGCTTTCATATAGATAGAAAGACGATCAATGACAACCAAATAGTAACGTTTTTTTCTTCGATAGAGAAGAAACCTTGGAACTAAAAACCCAGATAAAACGGTAATCAGCGTAAAAGGATCTCTACCAAAAGAAAAATAGAATACTGCTGCAATACTCATCCCAGAAAGAATCGTATATATCCAGTACATACTCTTTGTCAATTTCCATTCGTACTTTTGAGCTTCTTGGATAACGGATTGTGGTAGATACATTCGTATCCCTTTAATATTTCTTAATTCCAAGCGCCTTTCTTCTTTCTCGTTTTCTTGTACAAATTGAGAGAGAGCAGAACCCTTAGATTTTGTAAAAAGTAAAACGAGCAATCCAACACTAATAAAGATTAAAAATATACATCCATAAGCCAATAAACTATACATACTGCACCTCCTGTTGTGAAAGGAATGGCGCATAAAGAGCTGGATTTACAGTAGAAGAACGGAATTTCTTCTCCATTTCAGCTGACATTTTTGCTGTAATGATATGATCTCCATGAATCTTTCCTACTCTCTCATTCATTTCATCGTATTCCTCACCCGACGGAATAAATTGAGAAAGCTGATTGAACTGTATATCATCTTGATAATCCAACAATTCAATCATCTCTGTAATATAACGATTTCCATCATCTTTCTTTTCCAAAAAGACAATTACATCAAATGTCTGTGAAATCAATTCATATAAATACTGGGCATCAATATTCGCACCACTTTGCAGACACATAAGCATTAAACGCCTAACTGCTTCTTTTGCACTTCTTGCATGGACAGAGGTGAAACCAGGATGTCCTGTTTGGAAAAAGTTAATCATTTTTAACGCTTCTTTCCCCCTCGATTCCCCTACAATTAATCGCTTTGGCCCTTGACGTAAAGCATTTGTTAACAATCTATCAAAGTCGATTGCATTTTCTTCTACTTCCGATGCCCTACACTGCATCGGAACAAAATGATGTTCTGGAAAAATGCGATGCAAATATAATTCAGGGTTATCTTCTACTACAAGAGTACGTTCTTTTTTCTTTCCTTTCGGAATGTGAGAAGCAAGATATTTCATAAACTCTGATTTCCCTGTACCCGTGGCTCCAGCAACTAAAATATTCATTTTGGCTTTCACAGCTGCAGCCAAAAAGTTCAACATTTCTTTCGATGCTTGATTGGTAGATAACATACGCTCTTCAGAAGCACGAAGGTGATCCGCATTCTTACGAATCGTTATCGTTGTTCCGAGTCCCCCAAGTTCATCTAACGCAATATTGATACGTATATACGGAAATACGCAGTCCACATATGGCTTTGCTGTATTCAATGACTCTGATGTACTGTTTACCATCTTATAAGCTAGAGCTTTCACTTCTTCTTCCGTCTCAAATCGGTAAGGAAATGTACATTCTCCCTCTCCAATTTTTTCGTAAATAATTTCTTTTGTGCCATTGATATAAATATCGGTTACATCCTTATCTTCTTTTAAAGGTTCTATAATCCCAAATCCAACAATTTCGTCACACACCATATTTAGTAACTGTTCAGAAGGTACATCTGAAACAACGACTTGATTGCTTAGTAAAAAGCTTTTAATAATTTGCTCCACAGCTGTTCTCTTCTCTTTATTCATAAAGGATTCACTTAAGATATCACGATGTTCCTTTACTAAAAATGCACGAATTTCATCTGTAATATCTTTAATTTGTTGAGCTGTAGTTGTTCCTAACTTTCGAGCTGATTTGGAACGAATCATATAACCAAAGTGATATAAATCCACTCGATTTCGCTTTAAGGCAACTTGTTTTTCCTGTAAATAGCCCCACATATTACATGCCTCCTTTTTAATTTCGTAAACCAAAGAGACCCTTTTTCATAGAGGATTGCTGGGATGGAATATTAAGACCAGCTGCTTCCATAATGTGATGGACCTTAGCATTAATTTGCGGGGAACCAAATTGCATCCCCCATTCATAACTCGTACGATCTCTGTCATACGGAATTGTCACCGTAATCTTTTGGGAAGAAAGCTTTTCAATATCTTCTACATAGTCCTCATCTCCCATATTTAAAACATGAATCATACAAGGCAATGTTAGCTTTGCTTCTTCTATTAGTTGTAATTCTCTTTTAATTGCTAGCGCACCACGAGGGTTGCCATTTAGCACATGAACAACAAGGTCTGATTTGTATAGGATTGGATAACTCAGTATCTCGGATAATTCAGTTGGTACCGCTAGAATGATGTAGTCATATTCTGTTTCTACAAGTGATTCGATAAATGTCGTTACAAACAATTCTTTGTTTTGAATCTCAGGGAATTGAGCTAAACTATAACCTGATGGAAATACCAGAAAATCCATTTTATCGTGCAATTTTTGCATCAGCCTTGGATTCACTTTCTTCTCTAGTAAATCTTGCTTGGTACAAATATACTGCAAGAGATTGTATTCATTTTCTTTTCTTACAAGCCCTAGCATGTTTTTACTCTCATGGCTAAGACCTGTTCCAACCGCGAAGTTTGGTCTTACTTGATCCGCTTCTACATAAAGCACCTTTTTCCCTAAATGAGCTAGCTCATTTGCCATCGCAATACTTAACGTACTTTTCCCTACGTTTTCGTTTGTCGCATAAAAGGCAACCATTCTTACTTGCCGCTCCATCTTAATAGCCCCTTTCTTATTTGGATTCGTTCAGATATTGTGCAACATATTCTTTTACATTTTTAGATATGGGATTGGTTGAATGCTTCTCTACATAGTCTAAAATGTTCTTTTGATCCGATATTTGCGAGAATCCTTCAGCTGGTTCTAGTTCTTTCCCTGTTTGTTCTACTTTTTGTCCGACTGCAACAGGAATTACATCTCCAAGCGTTTTTGCACGATTTAAATATTGAAGCTGTTCAGGTGAAACAGCCAGTGTATATAATCGCGTTACCTTTGGCTTTTGTTTTCCTTCTTGTTCCTCTTTTGATTCTTTCTTTTCTAGCACGAAGGCATCTTCTGTATTGCTATCTTTTGCAGCAGTCACACGTACACGTTGGAAAAGACCTCCGAATACAACCTTCTCATTGTCTCCTTCTTTTACAACCTGTTTGAAATACAAGTCCACATACGTGTTCGGAATAATACTATTGCCTGAACTTGTTTCCAAATCAACGAGTAACGGAAAGGCAACTTCTCCATCTTTCAAATTTAAAATGGCAGAGTCCGGTAACTCTCCTTTCCTTACTACTTTGTTTTTAAAGAGATAGCTATTCTCTGTAATGGGCTGCCCATCATTTGTCCACTTACCTACAACTTCTTTTTTATTTGCACGTAATGCATTGGGGGGAATCGCATCACCAGGTAATGTTCGTTCCACTAGCATGTCTTCTTTAATCTCAGTATGCGCAGGTATATCCTTTGCGGCTACAACAATCTTTGTTGGTTTCACTGCATTTTCGACTGCGAAATGATTGTACCCATAGATACCCGCTACTGTTGCAGCAGCTAAACCTACAGCAGCAATCTGCTTCTTTTGAAACTTAGATGGCTTCAATGTTTGTATTCCTCCTTATGTAGCCTTTAAACGCAAAAAAGGACACACCTATGGCATAATGCGCCTTAGGTGTGTCCTTTTAGCTAATCTAAAGTCTATATGAAAATGTTGGATTTAGTTTCTTTAATATTACAATTTCAATATTAAGATATATAAAGTTTTATGTCAATCATTTCTAAAAAATTATTTTTTTTACCATTCTAAAGCTCTAATTCTAAAAATAAAAAAAGCCTCAAAACGTTGTCATATGAATGTTTTCAAGCCATTAATCACCTCATAAATATGGTGAAATTAGTCTAACTTAACTGAATAATTCAGGGTGGTCGGTTGCTATCCTTTCTCTTACATTTTATGGAGAAAGGAGGTGATCGAATGGACATACTTTTCACAATAGCAATTGAAATTCTGAAAGTAATTGCTAGAGAAGTCGCTGTATTTTTTGCAAAACGAGTAGGTAAATACCTATCAACGTCTTGGAAGCAAATACAAAAAAAGCGACGAAAAACGAAAAGAACCACCCACAATGCCGGCAAGCGTTTGAAGGGTGATTCTAAGAAAAAATAAACTCTTTTTTAGCAACCATCCACCTTGCGGTAGCAGTTACATAAGGCGAAGTGTTACCAGCACTTCGTCTTCTTTAGTTTATGCAAAAACTATTGTTATAATACTTCTACACATATTATAACATCAACTATAGTACATGTCATGCAGATTTGTTCACGATAGTTGGTAAAAGAGACCAAATTATTATCAAAACGAAATCAATTTTGTTCCTGTCTCAAAATACTTTGCTGGAGCATAACTCTTCCCATTCCGATCCTGAAATTCGCTTCCAATGTATAGCGATACAATCATTGCGATACCCCCCATAATAATTACACGTCTAACACGTTGTTTTTTCTTTTTATCCACTCTAATTTCCCCTTTCTATGAAAAAAAGGCACATCCCATTAAGGGATGTGCCTTTGGTTTATCCATTCAGCTACTAGTTTATGATGGATATATTATTGTGTCGATTCATCAAATTATACTATATTTTATTTTTATTTCCCAGTCCTCATGTAATACCAATCAGTCAGTTTATGAAGTAGTTCTTCTTTCCCTACCCAGTTCCATCCTACTCCACTTCCTCCAGGGAATGGATCATCAGGAAATACTCTTCTTTTTATGAAATCATCGTACGCAACACCCTTAATCTCTACTTGCTCAGTTAAACATAAACTCATTTCATTGATACCTGCTGGAGCTGTTTCTACATTAAAAGTGTATACACCATCTTTTGTCTTCAGTGGTGAATACCATTTTTGGCCACCATCAATGATTTTCTCTTGTCCATCCCAATATAAAGACTTAGTTGGTCTTTTACTATCAAAAACATGTCCTGTTGCTTCAGATAAATAAATATTTTTAGGTAGGAATTTTGCTGTATTATCTTTAAGTTCTTTCTTCTCTAAATCTTGAGTAGACTTTAATCCTTCGTCTGCAAATGGGTATTGTGCCTTAGCAGCAGTAAATACACCAGGGTAATTTGCATTCCAATCATTTTTGTACTTACCGTTTACTTCATACGAAAATCCATAACCAGAATGTAGCTTAGAAGGAGCTAAATTATCAATACTTCCTGTCAAAGTTTCATAATACATTTCCCCAATTATATCTTCTTTTGATACACGTTCACTTACTGTTTCTACTACACCTTTTACACTCGTTACACCACACATTGCCTTTTCTTTTGAAGGCTCATAGATTGCTGTTTTAATAGGATTATTGTTGTACGTAGTTTCCTCGATGTCTATACGGTTACCAGCAGGGTTAATTTCCGCTTGAATTGTTCCTTTACCTTTATGTTGCCAGTCAAGGTTCAGGGTTTTCTTTTCTCCCTCAGTTAATCTTACCTTTTGTAAAGCTACTTGTTGTCCGTTATGTTTTAACACAACTACTGTTTCAGGATTCGTATATTTTTCTTCTAATACATCTAACTTTTTAATTTTATTCTTCTCTTTTTCTAACTTCTGTCTTGCATTATCTAGCTTACTTGCCGCACTATCTAGTCTATTTTCTTCCCAAGAGCAGTCTCTATCAATGTAGTGATCCTTTCCCTCGGCATCTACTTCATGAATTGGATTACGGCGACAATAACTTAGACTAGATTGAGCACTATCTCTTTCCGATTCAGAGCTATTTACTTCTTGTTGAGAGTTATTAATATTGTTGTTTACCTTTTCTCTATATTGGTCACGTTCTGGTTTAAAATTGTCACGTGATACATCTACTCTTGTTTTAATATTCTTTCCTTCTCTTGCTGTTTCTCCTTCGATTCTGTCACTAGAAAAATCAATTTTATATTTAAAGTCTTCTTCATCGCCTGGATCTGGATTAGGTGTTACTTCAGTACCACAGTTATCATCTATAGTGAAATCAACAGTTTTCTCGTTTGATTCCCTCTGAACAGCATCAAGAACTTTAATTTTCGCAGTATATCGGCCACACATTTGTGGCTGCCAATTTAATTCTTCTGACTTAAATTGCCCTGCATCACCTTCATTTGGTTTTTGATTATCTTTTTGTGGATTTGAACGTAAATAATTTTCTTGATGATGCACAGTTTCGCCATCTTTTGTAATATCTAACAGCCATTTAACTCGGTTCCGTTCTCCAGCAGCTGATTGATATGGATTTACTGTTGTCCCATTCGGATCTCTATCGTTATATCCTTTTCCCTTGCTGACATATTCAAAACCGTTAAACGCAAATTTCACAGGTACATCTTTTTGCCCACTAGACGCTTTAAAATCTTTTAGTTCAGGCTTACTAGTTCGTACATACCATAAGCTATAATTATTAACCTCACTTACTCCACCAGCTCCCGCATATCCACCAGAAAGATATGCAATATCACGAATCCAATAGAATAACCCATATCTTGAACCTTTTGTATTTACAATTTGATGTGATTTTAAATTTTCTAAAACAAACTCTGAATTCCCCCAGTATTTATTAGCGATAACCGCCGAATCAATCCGTTCTTTCTCAGTTATCATCCTATCCCCAACAGTAACCGATGGATTGATATAACCTTCATTAGAAATTCGTACATACGGTTCACTTGAATCGGCATTTTGAACTAAATTTTCCCATGGATTCTCCCAATTAAAAGCCCCATTATATACAGCTGGATAATGCAAATCAGATAAATACATTAAGCGCTTAGCTTCATATCCCTTTCCTGGACGTAAGTATTTCCCCTCCATTTGCAATTGCCCAGATAAAAGATAAGTATCCTCTTTCCCATCGAAGAAGGGAATATCATTATTCTTAGCATCTACCGAAATAGGGAGTGTCAACAGTAGTGATGTACAAGCAAAGAGTATTTTCTTTTTTATTTTCATGAATATTCCTCCTGAATATAAAAAAGGACACACCCGTACCATTGGCTGGTACGTAAGGTGTGTCCTTTACGTAATTTTAAAATCCGTATATTAAACTATATATTGATTCTAGCGAATTTTATTTCTCTTTACAATTACTTTATTTACTTTCTACTTGAATATACATCATTTTATCAGCAGTTGAATGCCCAATACGAACTTTATGGTTTTGAGTAGTGTAATTATTAATCACTTGAGCATCTACTGTCTCTTGGATTTCTTTATCTAAATTTAATTCAGGATTTATGAAAGTAACCCATTTCTTAGTTAATTCAACTGTTGCTTTATTATTATATAAGAAGACGATTTCAAAATTATTTTTATCTGTTGGATCAACATAGAATTGTGCTCCAATTGAACCTGCTGGTAAATACATATCTTTATCAATAAGTTTAACGTATACTCCAACATCGCTATACTTTAAATTAGTATTATATTTTTGATTGATAGAGCTAACAATATCTTGTCCCTCTTTGGTTACTAGTTTTTGAACAGTAACGTTATTGTTAAAAGCTTCTTGATTAAATTCCATATCATTAGTTGCTAAATTTTCATTTAACCCTACTGGCAATTTAATTTCTGGTTTTTCTTCAGGTTTTGTTTCAGGCTTTGGATCTGGCTTCACTTCTGGTTTTTCCTCTGGTTTTGTTTCAGGTTTTGGATCTGGTTTCACTTCTGGTTTTTCTTCTGGTTTCGTTTCAGGTTTTGGATCTGGCTTCACTTCTGGTTTTTCTTCTGGTTTCGTTTCGGGTTTTGGATCTGGCTTCACTTCTGGTTTTTCTTCTGGTTTCGTTTCAGGTTTTGGATCTGGTTTCACTTCTGGTTTTGTTTCTTTTTCAACTGCATTAATAGAGTTATATAAGAACTGACTATACGCTTCACGTGTTACAAACATTTTTGGAGAATACATATTATCTCCTGTACCAATTGTAACCCCATTTTCCTCTAATGCACTAATTGCACCGTAAGACCAAGAATTTTTATCAACATCTGCAAATTTTGTTGTTTTCGTTGCCTTAAATTTAAAAGCATTTGTAAGCACTTGTGCCATTTGTTCACGAGTTAAAATATCATCTGGACCATACTTCCCATCACCAAAGCCATTTACAAGTCCTGCTTTAGCAAGTGCTAAGATTTCTTTTTCAAACAAATGTCCTTTAATATCAGTAAATGGATTTTTGAAGCTAGCATCTGCATCTGCTGGTTTTACGTACATATAAATCATACGAGCAACTTGCCCACGAGTTACATTGTCACCAAAGCCAAAGATATTATTTCCGTACCCTTGCACTACTTTACGATTTGTTAAATCATAAATTGCTTTTGTAGACCAGTGATTTGCTGGAACATCATTGAATTTTAATGAGTCTGTGTTATCAGCCTTAGCAGTAAATGCTCCTGCTCCTAGTAATGATGTACCCATAATTGTTAATGCTGTTGCTGTTTTTAAAAATTTGTTTGCCATTGTTTGTTCCTCCAAATATATTAGTTTTTTCATAGATTCCTTTATTGTACCTAATTTAAACATAAAATCCAGATAATTTAACATATAAATTTATTAATTAACTTTTTTATAACCGCTTTTCCGTATGGGAAATATTACCATATAGAAATAGGCTTGTAAAGTATTTTTATATATTTATTTATAAATATATTTTTCTAGCAAAAAAACTATACTTTTCAGCATAGCCTTTTATAGTACAAGTCTTAAAATTTTCATTATTTAAAATACACTTGTCCCAATCCATCTTTACTCGCCCATATCGGAGCCTTTATGCCATCTACACCAATCAACTTAAATATTAAGAAATGGTGTTCTGCTTTCACCTTAAAAGAAAGAGGTTGACTATGATCAATGCGTCCCTTTGTATACTCATACTTCCAGCCAGCCATCTTTTCTTCTTTCATTCTTTTCTCTATCCCAGGGACTAAATCAACCCTTTTTCCATTGTAATCATATTGAAATCCACCCTTATTCTCTGCGATTTCAACCATATCAGAAGCAAAGTTATGTGCTTTCACTAACTGTATTCCATACAAAACACCTTCGGGTAAAAGGCTGATTAATAATAAAGAAAGTGTAAGGAATAGAGCTGTAGTTACTGTATTTTGCATTCTTAATGCACCTACTCTTTTTCTTTATTTTACGTTTCCACCTAATTGTTTTTCTTTTGCATTTGCATCGTAAATAATAATACTTCTTGCTTTACTCTTTATTGTTTCTTTTTTTTCATCAAATTGCTTAAAGTAACTAGCAGCTTCTGCATCACCTTCGACAGCAATCATTGCCGGTTTCTCCTGTACATCATGGACAGTAAAGTTACGTTTTGAAGCAGGATCTTTAAAATCCGCATTACCGTTATACGCTTTTTCAAACTCTTTTTTCGCTTTTTCTGGATCAATAGCTATTTCTTCTTCTGCACGCAGAGTACCTACTTTTACAGACTTAGCCACAGCTATCTCGCCTCCCCTTTCTAAAGACGATTTATTATCAGTATGGGTTGTATCTCCAATTACCATATCAGTTACAAAGAATAGACAACCTACAAATAACAGCAACATACTTGCTGCAATAATAAACTTTTGCATTCCTTTTCACACTCCCTTAACTTTCTGACTTTCGAAATCGAAATCCACTTAAAATGGAACTTTTCTTTTGGTTCAACAATTGGTTTGGTAGCAATAACTCTGCTATTTCCTTCATTATTCCTTCTAACTCTTTATGATAGTTCCGACTAGATAGTAACGTACTACTATTTAATTGAGATTCAAATACATCTTCTATCTCATATGGCAGTAAAGCAGTTAATACCTTATCTCCAAAACATTCTTCTACTACTTCATGCTTTAAAAGTGCAGGAGAAAACTTATTCCCAATGATTCTCGTTTTCTCTAAATCTAAGTAAGAAACGAGCTTTCTCTCTTTTGGTGTAAGAGGATGCGCTATCTTTAGCAATTGATGCAGATCTGGTTCCGCTACAAAGAATATGTAATCTGCCATTTCACATATCTCATGGTATAAATCCTTATCCCAATCGCTCCCTGCATCAATAATAGATATAGGTGCTTCTTGGTTGGCCAATAAAACTTTAATAAAATGGTCAAAGTCCTGCTCTGTTTCGTTTTTCAGCTCTTGGTCCACTATAGGATTCTTTACGATATAATTTATTCTTCCTTGCTTCCATTTTGGAATTGATAATATATCAGATTCCTTCTGTAGCATCTCTTTATATCGCTGCAACATAAATTCACTACGATAGTTTTCTGGTGCTTCTGTATATCCCTTTAATAACGGATACGTATAACCATCATCATATAAATTCTCTATATAATTCACATCAATCTGTAGTTCATTTAAATAAGCAGCTAAAAGATGCGAAACAAAAGTAGCACCACTTCTTCTGTTCATACTGGCTACAACTATTGTTCTTCTTGGAATGGCAATACCAATTTGTTTCTCATATACCGGCTCAAAAGCCAATTTATACTGTTTTTTTATAATTGGTGCTTTGGGCGTTTCCTGCTGGATAGACTTACTCTTTGGTTTGTTTTTAAATAATTTAGATTTAGAGGGAAGTTTACTGTTGCTATCTTCCTTTAATTCACTTGATACTTCCTCTTCTTCCTCATCAACAAGAACTTCGGGCAATTTCGTATGTTGCGGTGCCTGAGTTGCTCCTACAATTTCCACTATATTTTTAATATCCGATTCCTGTAGCAGCTGCGGTATGACTTTATTATCAATATCAATTTTACGAGAGTTAAAAATGTCATAGATACCTAAATAAATCAGTTTCGCTAAAAATTCATCGTCATTTTCACGCTCTGTAAATACTACAATGCGAATATCCCGATGAAAGCGAATGTCTCTTAACTTCTGTAAAATAATTAATTCTCGCTTATCTTCGTGTCCCGCATCAATATTTAATCTTTTGTCATTAATACATAAAATATCAGGTTGCTCCGTATCTAGAATTTCATCTAAATACTTGATGTGCATGACATCACTATCAGCTACTTCAAATCCTGCACCAACAAAATCCTCACGTAAATATGCCGTATACACAGTATCGCTAATAGCTAATACAATCTTTTTCATTATAAAAAACTCCTCTTTGATAGAAAATCGCTTTAAAGTAATAGCATGTTTTCAAAAGGCACATTAGTTGCATTTTGTATTTTTGTTAATAGTTCGGTGAGAAGCGCTTCTATTTCAAATCCATCCAAATTACATGGCATATTATCAATAAGGTTATATTTGACTCTAACCTCTAAACGATCTTCGATTTCTTCTAACGGTACCTCACTAAATAAACTTTGTTCATATATAAATCCATCCCGAAGATTTTTTTGTATTTCTGTCTTATCTTTATAAACAATAGTTACTTGTGCTAATTCAATAAAAGGATTATCTAAAGTTAATTTCGTATTCCAGTTTAAACTCCAAATTTCACAGAGGCCGTCTGCATGCACGACATTAGCAGCTACAGATGGAGTAATTGTAAATAAACGATCTACTGGAACATTTGTAAAAGTAGTTGTTTTTCCTTCTACTACTTTCAGTCCTCTTTCCTCACGTTCATGCTCAAGTGAAATTTCCGCACCAAACAATGCAATTTCACAAAATACTTGCTCCATTATGGGTTTAATGCCTTCATAAGTTCGAACAGCAAATACACTAAATTCTTGTGTTTCATCCGTTCGAACTAATTCATAAATGCTAAATTCCGCTGCATTTACAATTGCAAAAGGAATATCTTGTACAAAATTAGGATTTGTAAATAGAGAATCCGGGATCACTGTCTCTGGATGTTTGAAAAACTCTAAACCAAGCTGATATCCTTTTAGAAATGCATTCTTAGCAGCAGCTGGGAATAATGTTTCAAACCTTTTGAGACTGCTTTTAAATTGCTTCTCTTCGACCTCGTTATTAAATTCTCTATCTTGTAAAATGTTTACACGATCAGCAAGCAGTAAAAAATAGTAGTTAATAAGAGAATTAATTCTCTCCTCAAAAACTTGATTATCTTTACAATATTTATCAAATCTTCTTTTGCTTTCACTAATAATTTCATTCATTCTTTAATACTCTCCTTATCATTTTCTAGTTATTAAATAAAAAAAAGACACACCAATGGCAGGTATATGCCCTCGGTGTGTCCGTTTAGCAAGAATTGAATATCTCTCGATTCATATATTAATTTTAAACAATGAAACTTATGTATAAGATTATCTCTATAAAATCTAAATGTCAATACTACTTCGCAATTATTAATTAAACTCACAAAAATAATGCTTCTAATTGATTAACCTTTTTCTTTTTTTGCATATGTCATTTAACCACCTAATTCAGGTAACACTATTAGTATATCTAAGTACAGGATTTTCATACCAAAATTTCGATTTATATTTACAACTAAATTTCAAAAGTAAAAAACATTCATTTGATATATTCCTTGCCTTAGAGAACTTTAGATATAAAACAATCTTTATAGTACTCATAACATAACTAACAGCAAACAACTAATACATATTAATGTTATGTAAACAATCAAGCGGTATAAACACGTTCATTGATATTAACACATCAACTGACATTGATATGAAATCCTATATTGAGAGATAAATATAAGTTAAACTAACCCAGCCAGTTCATACCTAAACCAACTTACTAATTACATATTTCGCAAACAAAAATTATAAAATAGCTTTTGGATTCCTATTTTAGTTATTAGACAAAAAGGAATGCTAATGATGAATATATATCCATAACATGTTTTTCTTGTATGAATTAAAATGACTTTTAGTTTACGCATGCTTAAAATTGAATGACGCACAAAATCATTTCTATTATAGCTAAATTTCAAAACCATTTCTTTCACTCAAATACTATAAAAACTACAATCTATAATTATAGATTGTAAAGATATTATCTGTACTTTTTTATCATAAAAAAACTCATACTTATAGTATGCCCAACTAAATAAGTCATATACCTGAACATTACAACTGCTATTTATAACTAAATTTCAAATATGCTACACCATTCTTTTTATAAATCTCCTTGATCAAGAAGGTTTCAAAGAAAATCTATCTCTATTTAATTTATTAACACAAGAAGTACATAACCCAGATATGTTAATGTCATATAAACAATTATCCGATACTAATACTCCTGATTGAAATTGACATATCAATTAACATTGATATGAAACGGAATAAAAATGTGTAGATGTTAATTTCATATCGATATTTTACATATTATATAAATCCGATGGTACTCAGATGTGAATTAACGTAAAACCATTTGATAAATCTATATTTATTATTATTAGTTAATAGGATGTAACAACTAGCAAACCAGCGCATGCTATATTTTATTACCAAATACTTTTATTAACTTTTTAAGGAAGTTTAAGTCATAAACACCCATTAGAATAACTACGATCTCTAAGTCGAGATGGTAGTTTCTATCTCTGATCAACATGACATTAACAATTAGGATGATCCGTCCTTAGTTTGAATAGTTTTTGTTAATGTTATATTAATCTCATAGCAATTTCTTATTTCATGTCAATGTTATCTTTATGGATATTCGAAGTGTACTTATCTAATTTCGGTTAACATATCAATCTCATCATCTTATTTATGATCTTATTATTATATGCAAGCATGTACTAGAGATCGGATATCTACAAAAAAGACCACCAGGATTATTTTAGTATTCTAAGTCAAACTTTAGTATCTTAAAAACTTCCTTAAAATTACCCATAAAATCCTTCGTTTACGATTCACATTCCATGTTAAAAGTAATCTTTTTAGATCAACATGTAAACATAGGTTAATATACCTATTATAGTTAACAAAACATTAACATTAGGTGCTTATGTGTTGTTAGAAGAATGTTTTAGTATTGGTTTCATGTCAATGTCACCTTTTACATCAATGTCAATTCGTAAGCTCAGTTTGTTCTTAAATGCCGATAAAGTTCATTTTGTTGATACTGACTATACAAATTTCTATCATGACATGCAATATACAACTTAAATTGTACATTCTATACTAAATTAATATACATAAGTAGATCCGTAGCAAGTAAATGGGGAGTAGGAACGAATCTCTTCAACGTATTATGAATGTGCTCCTATATCCTTAAATACCGTTTTGTTTATTGAACAATACTAAATCTATATTAATATTATTTACTTTTTACTAGTTTTTATACGTGATAATTACATTTTGGACGTTAGTATGTGTATTTTCCGTTATATACCTGGATTATATCCTTATAACTTATTTACAAAATAGCTTTATTTCCTTATCATTAATATTAAGTAGCCTAATTTGTTAATCTCATAGCAACTATCAGTAGTGCTACTAACATAATATATATATTCCCATTAACAAAACATTACCAATTATATATTTCGAATTGGTAATAAAGTTACTAATTCAACCGAATTTTATACTAAGCGTTAATGTTTTGTTAACAAGCATATGTTTACATGTTAATTTCATATTTCATGTAATTCACTGGATTGGTAGGGATTTTTACAAATATTATCGAAATACTAGCTAACATGTTAATTTCAGCTCACATGTTAATTATAATTAGTTGTTTATGAGTTGATTTTTGAGGAGGTAGTTACAATGATTGAGCAAAAAAGTGAAAAACAAGACCATCAAATTAACGATGATGATATATTAGATGATAATGTTTTCGAAAAAGCATGGCGGATAACAGAATTCTCAAAACTAGTAGGACGTCATCATAATACAGTTTATAATTGGTTCAATATCCTAGAAGAAAAGGGACTTCATGAAACTTTAAGAACTCAAAATACAAATGAAAAACTCTATAATGCTTTAGACCTTGAAATTGCTCTATTTATAAAGCAGAAAAGGGATGAGAAATGGTCTTTAGATGCAATTATTGACCTTTTACCACACCAGTTTGATTTAAGACCGGTGTCACCAGAACATCAAACTAATGAGGTATCAACTGAATTAAACCTTCAAGCTACTGCAGAAATTATTGAAAAAATGGTAACTAAACAGTTAGAAGAAAAAATAAAACATATTGAATCTCATTATGAAGAGAAGGTAGAGAGTATATTAAAGCAGTTGCCACAACCTGAAGATGTAGAAACACTAAAATTACGCCAACGCCAAGATAGGCTTGATAATTTTATTATTGAGCATAGAGCACGCCAGGAATTAAGAAAACAAGCAGAGAGTTTATGGAATAATAAACCTGAGGAAGAGCGTACTAGAAAAGCAGGCTGGTTTAAAAAAGAGGAAGATTTGAGTAAAAAACAACTCTTCATAGAGCAGTACATACAAGATAATATTATTGAGCATATAAAATCTCTTATGAATTCAGTAGAATAATAAAAAAGTCTGGAACTTAGTCCAGACTTTTTTATTATTTTGTAGTACCAAACATTTTATCTGGATCTAAAAAATCTGCTAGATCTTCATCTTCATTTGCTCCAGGATTATTGTTTTCTTCGTCACTACCCATATCGATAAAATCTCCAAATGCAAAACCTAAATCCTCATCCTCATCTATACTTTCAATCGTACTAATTTGAGATTTTTTATACTGAATTTGGCTTTGTCTTTCTTTAAACTCATTAAATTCTTCAACTAAACCTTTAGATAATCTCGATGGTAATGCATCAGTTTTATAGAACGTATATACACTTCCTAAGAAATCATTCTTACTCACCAAATATCCATTAAAGACCGTGCCATTTATAGGTAAATTATTTGAAACTTCTACCTTAGCGTCATCCATAAAGGAATCATTAATATTCTTTTGCTCATCTAGGATAGCAAGCATACCAAAATGATGTACTTTTGATGCTTCAACTGAACCATCATCGTTCTTCTTCATCAAATCAATTGGGGGATGGAAAGAACTTCCTCTTAATGATTCTTGAAACATTTCTATAATTGCATGGCTATTTTCTATTTGATTCATATTACGTGAAACCTTATTAATTACTAAACAGCCCGTTTTCTCAAGTAAAATACGTTTAAAGTCTTGAGAATCCAGTATTACAGATGTACCAGATCCATTAGCAGCGGTATTTAACTCATGAATAATTTCACTAATACGTTGATTTGCATAATCTCGTGAATTAGCGACACCTTTTTTCTCATTTTCATTTAATTCCTTAAATTCATCGTAAAAATGCTGGTTATCAGCAAATACTACAAATGCTACACCTTTTGATTTATCATTTGCTAATTTCCAAATTTCCTGTGAAAATTTATTTACTTGTCGTAATACATCAGGCCCATCCGCTCGGACGGGAAGAGTTACAACAATCCCCATTTTAATAAAGTCTTTGCGCTCAATAGCATTTTCAAAGGCTATTCTTGCAAACTTTGCCTGATTCGCCTTAATTTCAGCCATTGGATATAGCTGCGCAACCTTTTGTAATTCTTGTCTGATTACTGGCTTGTTATGAAAAGCCGAAAATTCTTCAATGGCCTTAATGATTGTAGAAGTTCCAGTTCCTCCACCTAAACCTGCAAAAAATAAAACAAGTTCATCCGTAGGTCTTACACGTTCAGTAATAAATTCTTTTAGCTTTTCTTTTGCTTCCTCATTTGAATCAAGGACTTTTACTGCACGCTCAGGGTTCTTACCTAAACCACCTAATTTCAGTGAAACTTGATTACTTTTTGGTACATTTTTTAATTCAGCTAGATCGCCATCATTACTATTTAGTGCTAAGCAATTATATACTGCTGTGCCATCTGTATGTGTATATTCCGCAAATTTATCTACCATTCTAGTACCAGCTTGACCAAAACCGACCATCGTCATTTTAACTGCCACTTCATTCTTTAAGAAGTTTTTTGCCATTATTTTATCTCTCCTTATTTATCTTTTTTCTTTTCCCTAACTCAATCAGTACTTGTTGCCCTCTATAAGTTGAGATCAAAAATTTATATGGATGCATGGTTTTTTCATAGATTAAAGACATTGATGATAGCGTACTCACACTTATTTCCGCTGAACGTCTAGATATATTTGTACGTTCAACCTCTAATGAATAGGATTTTCCCTTTTTTTTCTTTACTCTCCTATCAATAACTACATTTTCCACTATTTCATTAATAGATATGCCCCTCATGTACTTCGTCTCTTGAAATTGTTTATTTACTATGTTTCCTATGTATAGAAATACACTATAGAGTATCTCATCTTGTTCAAGTATATCAGCAAACATGTTTACTACTTCATCCGCAAACTTGATTGTTTGATATTTTTCACTTAAAACTTCGTTCAAGTTGTCCCCCCCTTAAAACACTGGTTAATTATTCCTAGAAACATAGTACATCATTACACGTCGTATATCAAGTCATTATAAATAAAACTTATATACAGCACTTATATATAAGACTTATAAACACAAAATTAGAATTAACCCATATTTTATAAGGGTTTAAATGTACGACGTATATATAATGCGTATACATGTTATATCAATCTTAAATTTCATGTGATTTACATTTCAACAAAGACTATTAAAAAATCCAGATTAAAACTTTAAAAAATCGATTAAAAACCGCCTATTTTTTCAACATAAAAATTCAAGAAAAACTTATACATCGTATATATAAGTTTTATATATACGATGTATAAAAAAATACTTTTATATCAATATTAAAACAAAAATCTTCTTATCAAATTTACATAAAAGTTGTATATAAGACTCTTATATACAACTTTTATGTAAATCGTATTTGTACAGCTTACATAATCCAACTTCAATTTTTGTAATTTTCTAATATCTCATATTAGTCGTGTGTATTTATATTACTAGGGAGATTTCAAGACGTTCTTATAGCAATTCAAACTAAGGTTTTCTTTATTACCTAGCTGTTTTAACAGGTTTTATCACTTATAATACCGCTCATTGTTAATGTTATGTTAATGCACTGTTCTTCACTTAGTACTTGTTAGTTCACATTATTATATATGTTATAAGAAAAATTATCCTCTGTTCCTCATTTGAATTCAATTCCTTGTCAATTTCATTCATTCCTTGAAAGCCAGTAGAAGAGGTTGTTAATTTCATATGAACAGCATCAATACCCTCAATATTCAACATATAAAAAAGAGAATACTAAGATAAATCAAATTTGACATTCTAAAAGTAGTAGGCTAACAACCACATCACTACTATGAAAAAGAAACATTTGTTCAAACTAGATTATTAAAAGTGAGATCTCATCTTATTAACATCAAAGTGATACTTACATTACAATATAAACTTTTGTAATGTAGTAGGAATGATGATAGCAATTATAACCTTACATAAAATTAACAATTGGTTAATTTTATCATTTCAGTTAGGATTACTACTTCTCAACGATGCAAAAGGGGAATTAGTTCAAGTGACTAAAACCTATATGTTAAGTACCCGTAGACATATTTCTAACTTATTTTTGATTTGGTAGAAACAATTAATAATATTTATCTAATTGAATTTATAATTCTATGCAATAAAAAACAACTAAAAGAAAAAGTTGTAATTTTAAATCGAGACAATACCATGATTTAGAAATAACGCTTCATCACATATAAAAAGTTGAATTTCGAGTTAAAGATAGAGAAAATTACTCTTTATTATCAATAAGCCTTTTTATAATTCTTGAATAATTTTAATCAATTAAAATGGTATTTTTACTATCTAATAAATGTTAGGACGTCATAACATTATTTTACAAATGGAATTTTATTATAACTATTGTTAGGCGTTTAGTAGTAGCTCGTCCTAACAAAACAAAGGATTTAATAGAGCCTTATAAATCAATAATTTATAAGAGATTTATAATAGTAGTTATCATCTCAACTTCCATGTACAAAATGAGGTATCTCTAAAGATTAGAATCTCTTATTCATTTTTTCTTGTTTTACAACTACCACATCAATGTAATAGTATATAAAAAATAATAAGTATTTAATTTAAGTTTAATTCAATATAAGAGGTGTATGCATTGTCCGGAAAAGTGTATAAATATAGAAGATCAGGTACCAAAAAACATTTTCACTTAAAAGAAGCTGATATATTTGTCTTTACAGTTTTATATTACAAAAGAGCACTTACAACAAGACAAATTACTCAGTTATATAGTGCATTTGAGGGAAGAGAATGTTCTGAAGCTAGCATATTTACAAAGCTTGACCGTTACTCACAATATGGAGCTATGCTAACTAAAAGAATTGATAAAAAGGCTGACAGTATTACGAAACGTGCTTTATTTTCCTTAAAAGAAAAGACAATTGAATTCTTAATGGAAATAGGAAGAATTTCTAAAAAAAGTTCAAAAAGACGTTACTCAAGAGCAACTTCTTTTCACACAATGTGTTCACGCGAGGTCATGATCCGTACTCTTTTAGCGACTACAAAGAAGACACAAACGAATGAAATATTATATAAATTAGATATTCGTTCTTTTTACCAGAAAAAAAATGTGAAAATTGAGGACAACCAATTGGCCTTGATTCCTGATGAACATATTTCATATCAAAATAAAAATATCCATATTGAGATGGATATGTGTAAAGAAACCAATTCTACCTTAGTTGAAAAAGTAGAGAAGTACATAGAATATACAAAAAAAACAAATGAAGATGTAACGGTTGTCTTTGTTATGTACGACAAATCAATGTTCCTTGCAGAAGATGCAGAACCGCCATACGTACGTATGAAAAATCTATTATTTTCTATGCGGAAGTATCATGAACTATTAATGAATATACCAAATCTAAATGTACACATTTGCTCATTGAAAGATGCTGGAGATGTTATTTCAGATATCATTCTAGGAACAGATGATAATCAAAACTTGGAACAAGATATTCTTTTTCCTTTATCCCAACGTACAGTAGGAGATGTCAATTGGCGTTACACATTTGTCGAAAAAATTCAAACTTTTAAAGAATCAATAGATGGTGGCCTTCGACGAACATACAGGAGAGATAAAGATTCTATTCAAGATTTCTTTTTTATTTTTGGAAATGAAAATGATTACCGAATGATTGCAAGATTAGATGATATCGTGTTTTCAAGAAGGGAAGGAGATGAAGGCGTTCCGCTTGTAGTTATCTATCCTAAACGTGAAAATCCTAGAGATATTCTACTGATGGACACTTATGCTAATGTACTACTTCTATCCATACAAAATACAAATATAGCAACCGATGAACAGATCATGGTACATGCTGCAAATAACGTTAATCCGAAAAGACGTAAACTTGTAGAATTATATTAATCTTTTATTTTTTATATGCTTTTATACAATTTTATTGATTTTTATTATTTAAGGTGATAGAATAACATTTGAACTAAACACTCAAAACTACAATCAAATCAGAACATATGAAATTAAGGCAAGCGACACACGCTGTTTTTACAGTGGGTGTCGCTTGCCTTTTTTGTATGGAGAAAGGTGGAAGTGGAAAATGACAATGAACTTACAATTTGCAACTACTACTGGGGGAGTGCTCTCAGCAAGAGAAGCACTTAAAACTCCAGAACTAGTCCTTAAACATATTACAGAAGGGGGAGCTAAATTTTGCGTTTCCCTACAAGATATCAAAATCCCAGGAAAGCCTAATTATTATTGGTACGATGTAATAATTGAAACTGCAACGAATAACAAACTAGAGATAAATATTGCGGTACTTTCTCAAGAAGAATATAACCAATTGTGTGAAGGAGATAGTATTGACTTATATTTAAAACAAACTGAAGATGCAGCGAAGTTCTTTCTAAAAAAATCAAAGGAACAATTCAAGCCAGAACTTCACAATCGTTTTACATTACACCATAAAGCTCAACTATGTCTTTAAAAAGTAGGTGAACCTTTATGGAGACATCTAAGCAAAGATTACCATTATACACTACAATTGCCTTAATTGGCGGATTTATCCTTTCATTTGGATTTGGTGTAGCAAACTACATACAGTTACTCTACTATGCATTTGAACCACCGTCTTATCCTATAGAAATTACATATGTACCACTATTTTTAATGTTCTTCTCTTTGCTATTAGGAGAATTTAGTTTTAGGTTCTACAGCCGTATCCCAGCTTTACAATTTCAAAATGGCAAGTTATTAATTTTAATTGCTTCTCATATTGCAGTAGATATTCAGTTTTTATGGTTTGCAACTACTCCTATCCATGCGAAAGTTATTCCTTATCTTATGAATAAAGCAAAACATGTTAATTTTGGTGAATATCAAGCAATAGGGGATGTATTAACAGGAAATTTCCATACACTCACCATGATATTTGTATTCTTACCGACCGTATTTATGATTTTGTTTACTCTTTGGTATAGTGGCCATATTATCCGTTACAGAGAAGAAATCTTAAAGTGGGTACAAAAATACGAATATAAAAATCATAAGTTGCAAAAGTGGTTTAATAGCCAAGAGGAACAAATATATCCTGATGTTGATATAGGTCCTCATATTAAGCACAAAGAAATGATTCGAATCAAGGGGAAAGATAGAACCCTAAATGGAATTATTATTGGTCCTATTGGTTCTGGTAAGACATCTAGTTTAATTATTCCAATGATTAATCAAGATTTACACTGGATGGTACGTTTTATAAATAAGTTTGAAAATACGTATAAAAAGAATAATTATGATACAGAAGAAGTAAAAGGAACATTTTTAAATGGGATAACTGTTATTGAACCGAGTAATGATTTATGTCAAAAGGTATTTAAGTTAGTACAAGCACACAAGATTCCTGAAAGTTCAATTTATTATATTGATCCCACAAACCCTGATACCAAAAACATTAATATTTTACGTGGACCAGTTGATAAAGTAGCCGAGGTTTTTGCAATGGTTATCCAGGGTCTATCGGAATCTAATAATGCATTCTTTGAACAAGCACAACGGAACCACCTTAAGCAACATATTTATTTATTAAAACTACATAACCCACAAAAAGATGTGACCTTTGATGACTTAATAGATATGTACGACGATGTAGAACGTGTACACCGTATGCACAAACTATTAAAAGTACAGGTAGAAAAATTATATGATTTTGTTCAAAGTGGTGTTGCTTCACGTGATCAAAAAAACGAATATAAGATTATAAAAGGTATCGATGAATGGTTCGATAATACCATTCGTGAAAAAACGGGTTTCCAAGGGGAACCGGCCGTTTATAAATCTGGAAAATATCGTGGAAAACCAATGCATTATGACCGGGAAGAAGAATATGTAAAAGGTTTGCGTAACATCTTAAAAGATTTAGCCTCAAATGTTTTAATACGACGTGTTTTATTTGGAAAATCAGATTTTGATTTTGATGTTCACCTAGAGCAAGGTGGTATTTTACTAGTAAATACAGCCAAAGGAGAACTTGCAGATCTTTCTAATGTACTAGGAAAATTCGTATTACTAAGTATGCAAAATGCTGTATTCCGAAGAGAACCAAATATTTCACCATACCATCATATTATTGTGGATGAATTCCCTGATTATGTTGTACGCCCGTTCAAAGAGTTCCCTGCACAATCTCGTAAATATAAAGTCATTCTGACAATTGCAAGTCAAACACTATCTCAATTAGCTTTGGATTTCACAGAGCAGTATATGTTTACTTTACTAGGTTCGTTCCGTAACAAGATGATATTTGGTGATGTAACACCATATGATGCGAAAATTTTCTCTGACATGTTTGGTGAAACAGAGGAATTTAAAGAATCCGAATCCGAACAAGGGATTTCTCCTATGCAAGAGAATCCCGTTAGTCGCTTAGGTTCGACATATCAAAAATTAAAAGAAGTCGTTATGTCACCAGGAGATATCATGGCACAAGGTGCCTTCATTTGTGCTGCGCGTATTGTACAAGACAATCATGTGCAACCTGTACAACAAATTACTAGTAACTTTGTACCCAAAGAGGAGTTTGCTCAAGCAATCATTCAAGTAGAGATCAAGTCTGGACAATATTGGGAAACTGAACGTCTTCGACTCATTGAAGAATCTATCGCAAAATCAAATCCTATGAAACATGTAGATGCAAATAATATAAAACAGATAGAATCATTTCCACCTATGCATGGTGATAAAATAGAACAAAATAATTCCATAGAAACAAACACTGTAGAAAATGTAACTTTTCCTGATTATTTTAAGGATGTCAGTCAACAGGGAAATGTTATTGAAGAAACTGAAAATAAGTTGTATGAAGAAATTAAGGCATTCGTTATTGAATCACAACAAATCTCACCATCTCTTTTGCAAAGAAAATTCAGAATCAGCCATATAAAGGCTGTAAAATTTATTGAGAAGTTAGAACACAATCACATTGTGAGCACTTACACCGGGAATAGCCCTCGTAAAGTTTTAATTTCAAACAATAATAATACGTTGATATTATCAAAGGATTCTCAAATCAATACTACTCCTTCATCTAATACAGATTTAGATAATACGACTTCACGAGAAAATAGCATTCCAAACGAAAAATCAGAAGCAAAGCAAGAGGAAACAGGCTTCTTTAAAGACATCCTATATGATGATGTAGTAGCCTTTGTTAAGGAATCAGGGAATTCTTCTATACATGCACTACAGAACGCATTTAAAATTGATTATACACGTGCTTCAAGATTACAAGATGCCCTACAACGGAATGGCGCGCTGCCGAATATAACAAAAGGGACACATAGGGAAATAGTAGGTCCTAAAAAAAATATGAAGCTAGCAGAACAGAAGAAAGAGGTATCTAATACTATGTTGGAACTAAAAAGGGATATAGATTACCCAATTGATTTAGGAATTCCTGTAGAAACTGATCCATTGCAAAAAAAGCTTCTAACAGAGGGACTTATAACCACAGTACTAGAGGAAACAAAAACAGATATGAAAACTAATTTGAAACCAGCTACAAAAACAGTTAATCCCACTAAAGAAAATAAACTTGATGAAGAGGTTGCAAAAGTATACGAATCTATTAGCATTACTGTTCATCAAAACTTAGAAAAGAATATGGTAGAGAACATTAGAAATAATGAAGAGCAGCATGAAGATAAACATATGGACTATAAAGAACGCAAAAAAGACTTAAAAGCCAAACAAAAGAATACGTATAACAATACAAATTCACTACTTAATAAAAACCAGCAACAAAAGAAAAATACATCTAATGTAATGAGTAAGGAATTAGATGATTTTTTTGATTAATACCTATAGAAACCTAGAATAACTTTTTATTCAAGATTATATTTTTAGGGAAAATCTAGCTTAAATTAGGAGGAAAGGTTAGATATAGTATTTTAACTTTTCCCTTTTCAAAAAATAATACTTGCACAAATTACATAAAAACGTTATATTTTAATTAATAATTATACAAATAAAACATGACTTACGTGAAGGACACACCTTACGTACCATTCCAACGGTACAGGTGTGTCCTTTTTTACGTTCTAGGAGGAAAATATAATGGTTGAAGATAAGGTAAATACTCATATTACAAAAGAACTAGGGATGGCATTTGAACCGGATAACACGCTAGAGGACATCTTTATAGAATCAACTTTCAATCAATTTGAAAGAATACGTGAACATGAATTAGAAGAATTAGCTCGTATGAAACGTGAACGTACTGTAGGGAAAGGCTTAATTACCATAGTATCTGAAAAATTATTCCCAACTAAAAACGGGACATCTGAGCGGATACAAGTGCTCACAATGCAAATTGGTACTCATACGACAGCATATTGTCCACTTACAGAGGCAGGTATAAATATTCCTAAAAATCCTCAATGGCTGATAGGTAAAACAAAACCCGTTATTATTGAGCATTTCCAAAGAACTGAGGAAGGGAACTTTGCTGTTGTATCTATCACTGCAGGAGAACTTGCACTGCAAAGAAAATTATATGAAGAAATAGTAGAGCAAGAGGGGAATAAAGTATACACAGGAACAGTTTCTGGACATATTCCATCTGCACAAACTATTCTGGTTGAAGTTCATGGTGTAACAGTAGGAGTAAGATACTCGCAATGGTCTCATTCATTCGTTCGTTCGGCGGATATTATTATTGGTGATGTTGTAGAGCTTATCATCGATAAAGTAGTGGAAAAGGATGGGCGCTATGAGTTTAGAGGAAATAAAAAGAAACTAGAAACGGATCCAATGGAAAAACTATTAGAATTAAACAAACGACGTGACCGCTTTGTAGGTAAAATTGTAGGTGTAGATGCTATTGCTGGGATTTTCGTAGAAGTTGCACCAGGTATTCAGTTTAAAGGGCTAAAGGGTCGTAATCTGGCAAATCCAACCGTGGATGACGCAATAAACCAAACAATTGTTACATGTGAGCTGCTTAATATTGATGCTAAAAATAGAAGAGGAACTGTACGTATCCTAAATTATCCGCAAGGCCAAAGTAAAAAATCTAATTCGTCAATTTACCAATTTTAATGGATGATTATGCGTACAATAGAGAAACAAACGTCTACTTATATTCCTTCTATTCCTCATTTATCAAGTGAAGATATACAAGGACTTCAAATATATCGGATACATGATTTGGATAAAACCTATGTATTCCACTCTTATGACGAATTAGTTAAGTTTAAGCAGCTTTTAACAGAGGAACAATATGCTATACTCAATTTTATTGGTGTTCATACATCCGTTCGGTTTAATCATTTATTATATCTATTCAAGAATAAATTTTCACGTAAGAAAATTAACAATGCACTTCAAGGATTACTTTACTATCAATTTATCGAAAAATGGCAAGTAGAAATTTTTGATATGGAAATCTTTGAAGAAACATATACCTTATCCAATAATGGATTTAAACTACTAAAATACTGGCAAGGAAATATGTTCTTCTTTGCCCCAGAGCGTCTTGACAATCATGGTAAATATGTTCACCTGCGTTATTGGCATGACATAGACCTACTTTGTCATTTACGCTACGCTCCTTCATTTTTAGGTCATATTATGCATCCATCTATTAGTAAAGGGGTTTTTACCCCTTCTTTAAGTTTTATAGTAAATGGAGGAAAAGAACGTAAATTTAACTTTGTTGTATACTCCACCTTATTATCTGATCAAAAGGATCGATTAAAACGAATAATTGCTAGATGGCAGACTTTTGTAGAGTCAGGAAAAGATGTTATTATGCAGGACTTAGGGAATAACCCTACAATCTTAGTTATTTATGTTTCTACTAAAAAACAAGCAAAGCAAATTAATAATGAACTATTACTTGATTTAATTCCTGGTAAAGTATTGTTATGCATAGGGGAATCTTTACATTTTCAAGGATTACAACACGCTTTTTATCAACCTCTTGCAGAAGGGGAGATCAAACAATTAGATACAAAGCTATTTATAGAAAACTAAGCCACCTTACAAGCTTTCGCTTCAAGGGTGGCTTGTTTATTTTATACTTAGCTTGGAATATTCAAAAAAACTTAACAAAATTAATAATCCTGTATCTACCTCTATACAAAGCAAGGATTTTGCGAAATAATATTCTTTGACACCTGTTAATAAAATAACATTATATACAAATATAGTTATTTCATTGGAGGAATATACAAGAAAGGAGTACTATATTGCTACGTATACAAAGAGGGTACATGTACGATCCTGATAATAATGAGGTAATAGTAAATGAAATTTTCTATGATGGTACATCAGAAAAAAAGTTAGGCAGTAAAATGGGGATATTTGAGCCAGTTAAAGTACCTATTGCTATTTTTGAAAAGGTCCAGGAAAACGAAAGTATGACCTATATGGAAAATGTTGAAGTAGAAGAAAAAAATATTAAGGAAATACTTTGTTATTTAGTTCAAAATCAAAAGCCCGAAAAACTATATTTTGAAATACAGTACATGAAGTAATACCAGGGCCTGAATATAAGAGGGGATTTATAGCAGGGGAATCAGGGGCATTATTATACAATACATGTGGGATCTGCATATAAACTTCCTTCTTATCCCTGTTCTATTGAAAACAATTGAATATAATATAAAAATGGTTTAATATAAATTTATATTTATTGTTTAATTGATTCCGTCTATTCCCACGCCCTATGTGTTGTGGTTGAGTTTTAGAAACAAGTTATATTTTTGTTTCAATTATGAAAGGGCTTCTTTGAGCCGATTAGTGTATATATAGCTTATTTTGCTATGCACGTTTTAATCGACTTGAAGAAGTCCTTTTTGTGTTGTCTTCAAGTTAGGAATCATTTATACATAAACCTTTAGGACTAAAAATATGCTAAATGAGAAAGCACAAATTTTGTGCTTTTTGTTTAATTTAGGGGAGAGATTATATGAATTTTTACAGAGTATAGCATAAAAAAATATGGATAAAACGCACATGTTTCGTGATTTTTATTTAGAAAAGAGGATATTTATGATGAAATATGAACATGCAATTACTTTAGATAAGCCAACATTATCAATAGGGGAAATCATTTAAAACTTTCAAAAGAAAAAATTAATTAACACGTTAAATATTATGAACTTACTATCTATAAAATCAAACCTTTATATTATTGCAAATCACTAAATTTTACTATTAGGTAAGATAATAAGAATCAATTCATAATGGCATTCGAAAGAGAAGAACAAGGGAATCTAAATATGTAAAGTACTTGTTGCAATGCTAAAAGCACAAGGAATTAGAATATGAAACTTGAGAGGAGTTATATAATATGATTACAGTTAATCGAGGATACATGTATGATCCAGATGATAATGAAGTCTTAATTACCGAAATTTACTATGAAGCTGCTACAGATACTAAACTAGGAAGTAAAATGAATAACTTATCTTACTCAGCCATTCCTAATGAGATTAAAGAAAAAATAGAAGCAACTGCTTCATTATCCTATGTGGAAAGCATTGAGATGTCTCAGCCATTAGCTGTCGTATATCAAAATGAAATTAACATGTATGGAAAACCAGAAAAATTATACTTTGAGTATACAAACATTTAAAAAGAAAAAAGACATTGAACAGTTGGTTTCAATGTCTTTTTTCCTTTTAAACTATAGAGAAACAAAGGTTAAGGCTTTGTTTCTCTATAGTGTTTTAGGTGTGTTATACTTATATTTATAAATTATAATATTTAGTAGAATGTTAAGTTTGTTTGCTACTATTCGATATATATAACTAGAGGAAGAATTATGGTTTTTTTTAAAAAGGCAGTATGTGGTATTTGTGATACAAAGGTTGGTTTAAATCGTTATAAAATACTAAAATCTGATGCATGGCTATGCCCAGATTGCTTTCATAAAGCAGGTGGCTTGGGTGTTGTAAGTGTAAGTACGGACACTATCGAAGAATTGAAAGCTACAATCGATGCAAGGGTAGCAAAACTTGCTGAGGATCCATTGTCATGCGCTGAAGGAATGTATCAATTCTGTATAGATAATAAATTCGGTTCTGGCTTTAATGAAAAGTGGGGTGTAAAACACTTCAAGGTATTAGAAGATAACTTGATGAATGGCGAAAAAATTCATATGACTTATATCGGAATGCACGATTATCAATCTACAACAAAGCATGATGGTTATTATGCCTACGCCATAACTAATAAACGCATTATGTTCGGACAAAAAACAATGACTGGTGAAAAATTCAAAGCAGTAGATCATGAAAAGATAAATGATATATCTTTTGAAATAGGGATGTAGTTAGGCTTTCTAACAATTGATACTCCGCAAGAAAAGATCAAAGTTGCGTTAGATAAAGATTCAGCAAAATCCATTAATAATCATATCCATCAAGTTCTAGATGCTTTAAAAAGCAAACCTACTGAAGCTCAACCACAAGAAGTATCTGCTCCAATATCAACAGCAGACGAATTAAAGAAATTCAAAGAGCTGTGCGATATGGGTGTTATTACAGAAGATGAGTTTAACGCCAAAAAGAAGCAGTTACTTGGTATATAAATACAAGATAAACAAGGCAAGTATATTAGAGGGAAAAAGACATTGAACATATTTGTTCAATGTCTTTTTTATTACACTGCAGAGAAGCATGTATAATAAATATTGTAAATGAAATAGAAACTGCACCCTATATGAATTATTGGCTAAACTAGAGTTTCTTTTTAGATGACAGTTTATTAAATTTTTAGCGATAAAAGCCAATAATTTAAAATTGAGACACCCTTTCTTCTTATAATCTGAATAATAATTTTTGTTACCTAGGAGGGTAAGGATACCAAGTTGTTGAGGAGATATTAATAAAAGTACGAATTTGCCCAAAATCATCATAATATTGCGTGGAATAGGCTACGTGTGCTTGACAGGATAATTCTTTAAGCTACAATCAGATGATACAATATCCCGCCATTCAGTAAGGAACCCTCCATCTTTAGTTAAATAAAGAATCTGAAAAACCGTATTCCACACTGCTTCCCCAAGAGGGTCATGTTGTTATTTAGGATGCATGATAAACTAATTTGATTACCCTTATCAGAATTTAGCATAACTGTACCAGTAATGTTAGATATAAGAACATCACTTTTATCCCCAGTACTACTGTTGAATACAATCCAGCCTGGATCAAAGTATGTTTTAGTTAAGCGGTCATTATCCGCTTCAGCAATTTATAAGACTGTTTCTTTTGGATAAAATATCCCCTCTTACCCAATTATATACTCATTGCATGAATGTATTTTTGTTCTAGTAAATTGGATTTAACTATTTTTAAAAATTAGGCAGTATTACTACTTTACTTAAATTTAAAATACATAAATTGTCATGAACGAATTATTATTTTGAAGGAGATGAAATATTAATGCATA
Source organism: Bacillus cereus group sp. MYBKT14-1 (assembly GCF_051915185.1). Classification (NCBI taxonomy): domain Bacteria; kingdom Bacillati; phylum Bacillota; class Bacilli; order Caryophanales; family Bacillaceae; genus Bacillus; species Bacillus cereus group sp. MYBKT14-1. Next base: position 59,136 of record NZ_JBQAEF010000018.1, read on the forward strand.
TAGTTCCGTGTTGTCATCTACAGGTGTATACATCATTTACACCAAATCCTATGCAGTATATTCCATATGGGTCATGGGATAATTTTGTACAGCTCAACCCGCAACCACTACCTCCTTGTACTTTTGTAGAACTTAATCCACAGCCACTACCTCCAAGGTACTATTATTAAAAACAAAAGCTTTCTAAAAAACTTAAATTGCAGAGTACCTCTAAAGACCACTGGAAAGGTGGTCTTTAGAGGTATTTACATACAGAACATTGCTTCATATACAACTACAGAGGAACAAACCATTCTATTACAAGTAACCCCTAATTTAACTTTCACTTACCTTTGGACTTTCGTCCTTCACCAAGTTAAGGAATAAGATATCTGTGATGATGAGTTATAACAAGACTTCAAGAAGATTTACAAATGTTATTAAGCATTGGAGGACGTTGGGAAACAAGGGCACAATATGAAAATAAATATGTAATAGTAAGGAGAAGAGAAGCGCATGTATAATATACTTAAACGTCAATATAATTCTATTTTCCGAGGGGTGATTTGGATTAACGAGGAAGTACAAAGAGAGCTAAACCTATTAGTACAAAAAATTTGTGAAACCGTATCTTCTGTCCAAAAAATTATCCTTTTTGGCTCTCATGCTTATGGCACACCAAATAAAGATAGTGATTTTGATCTTTGTATTATTGTGGATGGTGTAGGATCAAGAAAAAGAGAAGTGATTAATCTTATCAATTGGGGTATTTACGATGTGATGGAAACACCAGTTGATATTTTAGTATATGGACCTGAAGAGTTTCAAGAACGTGCTAACCGTAATGTAACCATGGAATACAAAATTGCACTAGGGGGGCAAGTTTTATATGAAAAATACTGAGGATCTAGAAGAGTGGCTATTCATTGCAAAATCTAATTTAGATTCTGCTAGGTACTTAGCTCACATGAAACCTTTCCCTGCCTCAGTTATTTGTTACCATAGTCAACAATGTGTTGGGAAACCTCTAAAAGAATTTCTTACACTAAACGGTAGAACAGCCCCTAAAATTCATAACCTTTTAATTCTGCACAAATCTTGTCGTAAATTAGTTGAGGAGTTCTCATTGATTTTAGAACAATACGTGAAGCTGAATGGTTATGTTACAGACATTCGTTATCCGTATTTTGAAGCACTTACTGTCCAAGATGGATTAATGGCTCAACATGCTCAAAAAGTAATGAGTTTCTATAATGAAAAATTAAACAAGCTAAATATACATGAAATTGTGATTGATTAAAAATAGAGGATATACATAAGAGAGGGTTCCTATAGCAAGGGACTCTCTTTTTCTATGTAGAAAAGAAGAGGCATGTTTTATAATGATGAATACTTATAGAGAAATTAAAGAGGAAATGAAAAAAGTCTATTTATCTCGAGATTGTTGTTTTGTAGGTTACAGTGGGGAAAAGATAGTCCGTTGACACTATTATGTAATACAATTGCTGAGATTCTGCTAGAGAACCGTACAAAACCTATTCATATCTTAGCTTCCTAAGTTGGAGTAGAAACACTTGCTATGATGGCTGATATCTCACAGACATTATACAAAATATCTAGGTTAATACAGATAAACAAGCAGCTAATCGCTTGTTCATACACTTCTAAACCTCTCACGATAACAATAATTAAGAGCCTTGCTTAATAAGACGAACAATGAATTTATTTCGCATTTGCTGCGTCAAGATACGTTTATTCAACCCTACTCGTTTTACTTTAAGTCGATTCATCTTTTGTATAGCAACCTCAGACAAAGCCTTAGGCGCATCATTTTCGTAAACCCATCGATAAGTACCTCCATTAAAATCAAATGCCACAAATAGGGGATTATTTTTGTGTTGTCGAGGTCTTACGGGTTCAGGCCTAGTCGAATAATATTTGTAAAGCTGCTTTGTATCTTCAGCTGTTAAGATGACAGATCTAATAGCTCCATTTTCACCTGGAACAATTACAGTGTTCCTAGCAAGCTGTATATGGCTCATATTAAGCGATACAAGCCCTTGTAAGGACAACCCATAGTTTACTACTAAATTTATTATAGAAGTGTTTCTATCCATAATAAGAGGGCGATATTCAACGTGTCTTTCTGTTAATCCTTTTGTTGAAAGGGTATTTTGTTTTAATAGTTTTTCTTCTGCTTCGGTAATAAAATCCTTATCACTTAGTGAATGATCAGGAATTAATGAGAAGTGAAAATCATCTACTGAAGTATCTATCGCTAAAGACATGTTCAATTTATTTAAGAACGGCCATATTCTGTGCCTTGTTTTCTAGCGCATAGAAATACTCCTAATAATTTTCTTTAGGTAGTTCACTTCATGATTTGATATCTAAGAGCTTCTCATTTGCTCTTAGTCACTTATAAAAACCAGTAATATCGTAATTATAATGTTCAATCCTAGATTATTTACGTCCATTTTCTGCTAAATAAGCAGAAAACGCTTCTAATACAACTTCTATACTAATACCCTTGTTCATTATAATCACCTAAATTCTTATCATATATTATAACAAAAAATAAGTGAAAGACCTGCTACCGCCCTTTGCTACGCTCGGTTGCTGGCATATCAAAAAGGAAAACGGACAAACAACCCTTTTCCTTTTTGATATGTTGTTTTTTATTTTCAATGAAAAAAAGACAAATCTCGTCCTAATAAGGATTCGTAGATTTGTCTTTTTACATGGGAGTAATGATATGTTTAATTACCATTATTATAACGGAATTTACAATTTTTTCAATTAGGTCTGACATCTTATTAACAATCATATTAGTAATAATAAAATCTAGTATAAATATATATCTTATATATTAAAAAGAAATAAAGACAAAACTTTTATAGGCTATCAAAAATGGGGAAGAGATCTACTCTCACAGGGAAAAATTTAATATTAGAACGTAAAAAATCATAAATAGTAGAAAATGTATCCCTAGATTTAATAATTATTAGACTTTCAATTCTACAAAAAAGCAGAAAGAAAATTATATGTTTCTACATGAAATCGGAAAAAAATTGATACAAATCATATTATATTTATTCAACCTTTAAAATAGAGTATTTTTTCTTTATTTTGGTAAATAGGGAAGCATCTGGGTTTTGGTTATCCACATTTTGTTCAGAGAGTGTAGCTATTTGTTCACATTACACAGTATTTACACATAACTCACATTATTATTGATGATTTTTATTAGATAAATTCAATAGCACTAGTATTCCCAATAATATTAGTAAAATAGTATTCACATTTGATCATATTTGTCCTCATATCCACTATTTTTATTAATATCCTTCTGATTTATTGTAGATATAAAATTGGATATTTTACTACACATAAAGAATACTTAATGTGTAGTGTGGAGATTCTACTATAGGTAGAAGAGGGTTTATATAGAAATGCATAAAAAAAGACTCCATTTTACATGAAGTCCTTCTAGTTTTGTATTTATAAATAGATTAGTAAAAAAAGGGCGGAATAAACCAAACACGAATAGCCCTCCACTTTCGATTTTTTCAAAAATAGAGAGCTTGTTGCTATTATTTTATTTCCATTGCGGTTAGCACCTGATCTGGAGCTGTTATTGTTACACCGGCACGTACTAAACGTTCGAAGGTACGCATAAATTCTAGTAAATTAAACTGCTTTGGTAGCTCAATCACACGAAGTTTTTCTTGTGGCAGCTTATCAATTGCCTCGATAAACCATTCACGTACATCACTTGGAATCGTGCGTTCTTTATGGCCACGAACTTTTAGTTTTTCACGCATTTCAATTTCTAAAGCGATATATGCATGGAGATTAACGCCCTGATCATATGCATATTTTCTAAATAACGTTTCTTCCTGGTATTTTAAATAATTAAGGTGATAAGATTCTTCCGTTATTGGTACCGCAAACTTCTGCTTCAGTAGTGCATGTACATTTCTAAACATCTTCTTAATGTTATGAAGAGAGTACATAGAATAATGTAGACCAAAATTAAAGACAGCTTGCTCACGGTCACTATTTCTCTCTTTTGGTATATGCTGCGCAATAAGAGGATAGATACCTTCTTTCGCTGCTGTATCAAGAATTTGATATTGAGATGTCTGATGCAATAGTTTCTTCAATGTATATACAATTTTCGTTGGATATCCTTCTTTTCGATCAACCATGTCACGTAGTCCGTGAATTACACTGCGAATTTGACGATGACAAGTATGCTTTAAGACATGAATGAATTTATTCATGTCTGCAGACAATTCACCGATATTCATCTCTTGTAGGACTGCTTCGATAAATTTCGCTTTTCGAGCATAGGTAGCTTTTGGTGTAAATGGATCCCTATGTTGTTCTTCTCCAGCTTCTTTCGAACATAAGAAGTCTGAATGGATAGACAGATATAATGTCGTATATCGTTTTGTATGCTTTACACCTTTTTGCATTTTGCAAATTTTGAATAGGGGATTCCCCGTACATGGTAATGCAGTTGTTAATTCCTCGATAACCGCACGGATCTGATGCGGATATTTTTTATGTAAGAAACGATACATCCCACCGAAGTGAGTTTTGTTTCCTCTTTCGTCCTGCTTGTCCAAAGAACGCTTTAATGTTGTTTCCGTATGTTGTTGCATTGCGATGTCTAAGAATAATTTCTTAGCTGCTACAGATAGTTTAAAGAAAGCCTTTGTAAATACAACAGGACTAATATATACGTATGGATTTGCTTTTTCTGTTTCCTCGTTCATAAAATGAGTCAATTTGATTGTATATCGGCCATCTAAGCCATTTTCAATAGAGATAATGTTATGTAAGCTTAACTTTTTCAAAGCGATATAGAATTGAGAATGTTGGATATAAGCAAATTCTTCTTTATATTGCTTGTAATCTTCCCACATCATATGTATTGTTACATTTGGAATGACACCATTAGTAAAGCATTTCTTATGCAGATATAAGAAAACTTCGAGATCAGCATTCGTAAGGCCGTATAATTTATGCTTCCTTCCCGCTTTTTCTGCAAGTGTAGACATTGCTCGACGTGAAAAAGATGGTTTGGCTTTTTCGACAAATCCGTCCACATCAGCAATACGATCTTCGTATGTCATGTGCTGCAGAATTTCTTCCAAATATGTATCTTTATAACTGTAGTATTTCTCCTCAAATGCTTCCACAAGCTTTTGCCAAGATTTGAGTGTTACTAAAACTGCGTTTGTTGTTTCCCCATTTAAGCTACGTTGATTACGTATCACAAATGATTTCCCCATCTTTTTCACCTCCGTTCTACAAATTCAGAAATATATGCCAAAATACTATAAAATATACCAATTTTGATTATAGCAAATCGAATTTTGTAAAAATGCGCCCTTTAAGAGAGAATTTCAAAAAAGGCAACACCTCATGGGCCTTAGAGCGACAAGGGATAGAAAAAAATTTTAAATTTTTTTTTGGTACGCGACTTGGGAAGGAATGTTGCTCTTTTCTTGTATGATGCTATTTAATGAGAAAAGGAGAAATCCTTTAATATCAATACTTTATTGATAGTTCAATTGTTTTTTGGTACGCAACTTGGGAAAGATGTTGCTTCTTTTTCAGGAAAATGGGTACGCGACTTGGGAAAGAATTTTTGTGTAATATATAAATTGCTTGTGATTTAACATCTTAAATCACCTGATATAACAGCATTTATGGCTGATTTCACTAATAAGATAGGTACGCGACTTGGGAAAAATGTTGCTTCTTTAGAAAAATAAGTACGCAAGATGGGAAGAATGTTGCTTCTTTTTTACATGAAATTAAATAATTTAAATGTTTGGTGTTGCTTCTTTAGAGAAATAAGTACGCAACACGAGAAAAATGTTGCTTATTCTAGTGAAATAGTACGTAAGTTGAGAATGATGTTGCTTGTTTTGAACTAAGGGTACGCAAGATGGGAATGATGTTGCATGTTTTACAGGAAAGGTACGCAAGATGAAAAAGGTGTTGCATGTTTTACTTCCATTTAGTGAAAAGGGCTTACAAACTAATAAAAACTAAGTGTATTGTTGCTATTACAAATACGAAAGTTAATTCTTGAATATTAGTTTCCATTAGGACTAATTATTTTTAAATCCTTTCATGTTAATTATATAGTTTGAATATTAAATTAAATATTTATAAATAAATTAAAATGTTAGAAAATACAGATATTATGGTATTCTTATTTATGTAATATTCATTCCAAAAAAGGGGGATTTTTCATGTTTAAGAAAGTAATAATTGGAACATTAGCAACTGGAATTATGTTATCTGGTGCTGGAGGAGTATTTGCGGAAACACCTACTGATACAGGTGTAAAATTAAAAACAATTGATAATAAAAAAAGTTTTGTTAAGAAAAAAGAAACCCAAGACTTTCCTGGTTACAAATCAAAAGGGGAAATACCCACTGTAAAAGAGTGGAATGGAGTGACTTGGTATTTAAAAGGAGCAACTGAAGTAAGTAAAAATTCATGGACAGGACATTATGAAGGGTGGCGAACAAGTAATAATTAAGAAACTTTAATTTATTACTCAAAACATTCTATTTTTTAAGCATCCATGTATGTCCGCAATTCATACAACCATTGACAATATTTTTTCTACCAATAAATCCACTGAATAAAGTTATTGGTGCCCATAGGAGCATAATAAATCCAGCTATAAGTGGAGCTAACATAAGAAACAGAATTAAAAACACGTTTATTACCAACTAATTGATCCGATTTACATTTCCTACAAACAATCCGTCGTCTTGTTATCTTTTCTTTTTGTACTGTCATGTTCAATCATCCTTATAAACTTTAAATTCAAATAAACTAATTATACGATGTATTAATTACAATAAGATCCAAATATTATTAAAACAAGCAAAATAACCCTAGACATAGGTCCTTTTGCTTGTTTTTCAATGTAAACTTTTTATTATTAGTTTATATTCAAATCCCCATATTTCCTTTGAAAGAGAAACCGAGGCTATAAAAGCACTAAATAAAACCGTCACATACAAAATAATTAATGGTTGTATTTCTATGTATGCTATCTTTTTACGACATTAAAATATATTAGAATTAACATAGTATGAATGATTAGTAGCAATTGATATAATTGTATTAGAAGCAATTAGGAGGATTATTAGTGGAGAAGTTAAAAATACTATTTCAAAACACCTTATATATAGCTTACCCTCTTTTAACTGGAGTTGAGGGAAGTGAAAAGGTTTTAAATAAATGGCAACAATTCTATCAAGATGTAGAAAGAGATCTACAGGAAATTTACAACTCAACTTATTCATCACAGACTTTCGAAAGGCTAGTAAAATGGGTTTCTAAAAAGGAATCTTTAGGATTATCAGCGATAGACATTCTTCCAAAACTAGAAAATCATAGGGAAGAAATTTTTGAATGTCTAAGAGATGACATATATATGGAGTTTGGAATTAAACTGCCTTTTATCGCAAAAGAATTACCTTTATATTCAGAGGCTAAGAGTGATTATATAGAACGAAGTAATGCAGGGTTTATGTACCATTTATCAGACACTATTGCTAAGAATAAGTTTACAGATGACCAAGATAAGAATGTACGGATTGCTCAATTACAGGATAAACAAAATAGTCTAGTGGTAGTATCGTCACACGATGATGGTGATATGAAATTACAAAGGGAAGAATTAAAAAGATGGAATACACTGATTGATTCTACTTTTTTAACAAGGGTAATGGATGATTTGACGGCGGACTGCCTCGACATTGTAACTGAACTTTGGGTAAAGAGTGCGGAAAATGATAAGACTATTGTACCTGTACATTACGAACAAATATTAGATATGTGTAATATGAAACAAATCAAAAATGGTAAGGCTTATTATCGAAAAGAAGACAGATTAAAGATTATGGAGCGATTAGCTGCTCTTGCTAGTATTTTTATTTATGTCAATGAAGATAATGAGATCGTGATATTAAATGAAGAAGATCCAAATGAAAGCCTAGCTTATAAAAAGCAAAGAATTCGAAGGTTATTTGTAATGGATGAAATTATCATTGCAAAAGATATTGATACGGATAAAACATTAGGAATAGAGAGTATGAACGTTACACCAGGAAGCTTTTTATCAAAATATCTCTATGGCTCTGAAAAGCTAACAGGTTTATTATCAAAAAAAGCCCTAGAGTATAACAGCAAGCAACAGAGATATCACAAAAGATTAACCAGATATCTAAGTTGGCGTTGGCGCATTCAACAATCCTATCAACATTTAACACATTCTTATAGTATTGGTGGTCCTAAAGGGTTATTACAAGTAATGGAGATAAGTACGAATAGAAAACCAAGTCTAATAAGACAAGTTTTTGAAAAGACATTAGATGATCTTATGAGGGACCAAGTAATTCAAGAGTGGAAATACTCTCCCGAAATTGATGAAGAAAAATGTAAGGGGAAAAACTGGTTTGAAAACTACTGGTTAAAATTGAAAGTAATAATTTCTCCTACAAATGAACTTGTTAAATTACAACAAGAGTTGATTACTAAGAAAAGTAAGCAGCACGCACCATTGATCATTGAGATGGAAGAAAAGCCACCGGTAATTGAAGAGCAGCCAATAAGTATAGTAAATCAAGAAACCCCTAATAGTATTGAGTTTTATATTGAAAAGATGAACACGTATAAAGAGAAGAATAATAAAAGTATTCGTGAGTTAGCGAAAGAAATAGATATTTCGTATTCAACACTTTCAAGGATGTTATCCGGTAAAAGAAAACGATTAAATGATGATACGAAAAATAAGCTAGATAAGTGGATAGAAAGACAGGTAGTAGTTAATCTGCTGTAAACAATGATTTAAAAATAAATATATATAAACAAAAGGACTTAATCAAAGTAATGATTGATATTATTCTCTTTAGGTAGTGTAAAAAAGACAATCAGGTAAAATGAACATGCGAACAGAAAAAGGGGTTAAGAAAGGATACGGACTATGTGGAAGACTTTTATCAGTAATGTTTCAACAGATTTTCAATTTAAAGTTCCTGCAACTAAAGATGAAATATCCCAAATCAAAGAAAGACTTAATGTTGAATTACCTAATGACTTATCCAGTCTATTAAATGAAACAAATGGAGTGTTGGATGAATACGATTGTCTTTTCATTTGGTCAATTGAACAAATTCTTAAAGAGAACCTGAATTTACGAAGTTTTAACGATTTTAAAGATTTGTATATGCCTTTTAATTGTCTGTTGTTTTTTGCAGATGGAGGAAATGGTGACTTATTTGGGTATGCAATATTAAATGGAGTCATACAAAAAGATGATGTATATGTTTGGAATCATGAAAACGATAGCAGAACGTGGGTTGCCCCATCATTAAAAACATTTATTGAATGGTGGAATAATGGTACTATTACTGTTTAATTGCACTTTCTAATTAAGTTAACGGGGGCTTTTATTTAATAGCAGATAAAAGAGAACACATATTGTATATGACTAATATGTGTTCTCTTTTATTTTTAAAGCTTTTTATAATTTATGTCTTGATAACGTTTTGGAAAACTTATGGTTCTTTTTGTTTGCGGCAAAGTTATGCCCCTGGATTTGAAGAATATTTTTAATGTCGTTTTTTAAATAAAATGACATTGCTTATAAAAGAGGCGTAATGTTTTGAATAAAGTCTCGATGTTTTGTCCCTTAGGATCTGTTTATCTAAAGGGATATTTTTATAGTTCCAAAAAAATCTGAACGGAAAGGCCAATTAAGGAATTGTGAAGTAGCAATAAAGTTATTTCATTTTTAGTATGAGTTCTTTCTTAGGAAGACCTTCGTCACTATATTATTTAGATTAATTTGGTTGTATTCTCCAGTTCGAACAAATTTAAAAAAATAGTTGTAATTCATCTTGAATTGAAAGATAGATAAAAAACATCTTATTTTCTAGTTAAATTTTAGAAATGATAACTTTTTACACTTTTGGAGTAAAAACTCTTAAGTTTATAGGGATGTACGGTGACTGCCTTGTATGTTATTCAAGGATTGTACTTTATATAAGTATGCAATTGTACATATTCATATAAAGTACATAATACATAAAATCCCATAAAGTTATACCAAAAACATTTTTCATATGGACTTTATTAAGATTCAGTAATACCAACAAATTTTATCTTTGATTATAGCAGTGAAATGTTATCAATTCCTGAAGTGATACTATTATGAAAACTTTTTTAATATAATTAGGAAAAAACAAAAGATTTAATGTCAGAATAATCAAACATAATATATATGATTTTCTAGTTTACTTATGAAAAATATAGATTGGGATTATGTCGCCCCACCATCCGTTAATAACAGTGGAAAGTCGAACCTTCAACTAGCTTTAGATGGTGGGGTACCTTTTACAAAAGATAACCATAAAATTGAGTTACATCATTTAACGCAAAAAGAACCTGGAGCAATGGTTGAAATACCAGCCAATAAACATGATGAATTTACTAAAGCATTACATGGTTTAGTAAATTCAGGAGAAAGTTTTAGAAACGACAAAGAGCTATATAAACAGTATAATAATTTTAGAAATAACTATTGGAAAATGAGAGCGCGAGAACATTTAGAAGGGAAATAAAAAGATGAATGACAAGATTATTTCAATTATTACCACATATGAAAAAGATGGCGATTTTATGGGAGGGGTAAATGAAGGTACAATTCGAGAAGCAGCACAAATGCTAAACATTAATTTCCCAAACAGTTATCATTGGTTTTTAAAACAGTATGGTAGCGGCGGACTGGATGGTATGGATATCCATGGTTGTGAGACAACAGCTGCGGATTCTTCCGTTGTTTACCACACCAAGTTATATAGAGAAACATATAACCTTCCTGAACAATACATTGTTTTAAATGATATCGATGGTACTGTGACATGTTTAGATACCAATCAAATGAAAGATGGCGAGTGCCCTGTTGTCTTTTGGAGTCGTTTTTCAAAGGAACTGTATGCCATTACTTATGAAAACTTTAGCGACTATTTATTAGATTCTTTACAAGAATCTGTAGATAATTTGTATGATGAGGATTAATTGATTATAGAATACTCAGAATCATATTTTATGTAATAATATATATTTATAGCTTTCATATGATTTTATTGTTTTGATTTACAAAAAAAAAGCCGATTATAAACTTAGAGGAAACGACTTTTTTTCTATGAAAATTTGCTTAGCGTACGAAATACGCTTTTTGTCGTTTTATCATTTTTAATCTTTTTAAGTTACATTTATTTGTTATAATCCTTATACTTTTAAGGTCTATTTAAACAACATTACACTTCACTTCAAATATTGATAATATCTTTTTAAAGATATCTTCGTTTTAAACCCCACACTGCTTACCAACTCATCTTCATTTAATCCTTGCTTAATAAGACGGAGAATAAAAGTGTTTCTCATCTGCTGTGCAGAGATACGCCTATTTAACTCCGCACGTTTCACTTCAAGTCGTATCATCTTTTGTATAGCAACTTCAGACAAAGCCTTTGGTGCATCCTTTTCGTAAACCCATCGATACGTACCTCGATTAAAATCAAATGCCACAAATAGGGGGGATCTGTGTGTTGTCGAGGCCTTACGGGTTCCGGAATAGTCGTATAATACTTGTAAAGCTGCTGCGTATCTTCCATAGTTAAAGAGACAGACCTAGTTGTTCCATTTTCCCCAGGTACCATTAAGATATTTCCAGCAAACTTAATATGGCTCATATTAAGCGATACAAGCTCTTGCAAGGACAACCCATAGTTTACTACTAAATTTATAATACAAACGTTTCTATCCATAATAAGAGGGCGATATTTAGCTTGTCTTCTAACTCAGAGAAATACGTCTGATAGTCCGCTTCAGAAAATTCACTCCATGATTTGATATGTAGAAGTTTCTCATTTGCTCTTAGCCACTTATAAAAATCTTTAATATCATAAGCATAACGTTTAATCGTGGATTGTTTCCGTCCTTTTTCTGTTAAATAAGCAGAAAAGGCTGCTAATGTTTCTTCTAAATTAATGTTTTCGCTCATTATAATCACCTAACTTCTTAGAAATTATTATAACAGAAAATAAGTGAAAGACCTGCTACCGCCCTTTGCTACGCACGGTTGCTGGCATCTTCAAAACGCAAACGGACAAACAACCCTTTGCGTTTTGGAGATGTTGATTATTGTCTATAAAGGAAAATAAATAGGGTTATCATAATACTCCAAAAAGGAACTACAAAAACTAATCCCCAAAAAATCCCTTTAAAAAATCTAATCTCGTTATAGGTATTCATTTCTAGGTAAGTCGAATCTTTTAATACAGCCATGCTCAATCCTCCCAATATAAATTGTTTATTAAAATGAAAAAAGGACAAACCTCGCCCTGGTAGGGATACGTAGGTTTGTCCTTTTGTATGTGGGTAATGATATGTTTAAATGATATTATTATAACGTAATTTACAAATATTTCTAATTAGGTCGGACATCTTATTAACAAGAATACTAGCTGTATTAAAAATCTATTATAAATATATATCTTATATATTAAAAAGAAATAAAGATAAAACTATTATAGGTTATCAAAAATAGGAGAAAGATCTACTCCCACAAGGGAAAATTTGATGTTGGAACGTAAAAAATCATAAATAGTAGAAAATGTATCCGGAAATTCAATAATTATTAGACTATCAATTCTACAAAAAAGCATAAAGGGAATCACATATTTCTACATGAAATCGGAAAGGAATTGATGCAAATCACTTTATATTTATCCAACTGTGGAAATAGGCTTTATTTTCTTTATTTTGTTAAATACAGCAGTATCTAGCGTTCAATTACCCACATTTTATCCAGATTAGGCTGCTATTTGCTAACATAACTCAGTATTTACACATAACTCACATTATTATTGATGATTTTTATTAGATAAATACAACAACATTAGTAATTACAATGGTTTTAGAAAGACTATATTCACAATGAACCATATCTGTCCGCATATCCACTATTTTTATAATTTTCCTTTTGATTTTTTGTAGGTATTATGAGATAGGTTTTAATACATTAGAAGAATACTCCCTAGTATTATGTGGAGAGTTATATATTGCTAGAATTGAATTTGTATAGAAGTGCATAAAAAATGACTCCATTTTATATGAAGTCATTTCGATTTGGTATTTATAAGTAGAGTAGCAGAAATGGATTACTAATTATACAAACACGAATAGCCCTCTACTTTCGATTTTTTCAAAAATAGAGAGCTCATTACTATTATTTTATTTCCATTGCGGTTAACACCTGATCTGGAGCTGTTATTGTTATTCCAGCACGTACTAAACGTTCGAAGGTACGCATAAACTCTAGTAAATTAAACTGCTTTGGTAGTTCAATAACACGGAGTTTTTCTTGTGGCAGCTTATCAATTGCCTCGATAAACCATTCACGTACATCACTTGGAATCGTGCGTTCTTTATGGCCACGAACTTTTAGTTTTTCACGCATTTCAATTTCTAAAGCGATATATGCATGGAGATTAACGCCCTGATCATATGCATATTTTCTAAATAACGTTTCTTCCTGGTATTTTAGATAATTACGGTGATAAGACTCTTCCGTCACTGGTACCGCAAACTTCTGCTTCAGTAGTGCATGTACATTTCTAAACATCTTCTTAATGTTATGAAGAGAATACATAGAATAATGTAGACCGAAATTAAAGACAGCTTGCTCACGGTCACTATTTCTCTCTTTTGGTATATGCTGCGCAATAAGAGGGTAGATACCTTCTTTTGCCGCTGTATCGAGAATTTGATATTGAGATGTTTGATGCAATAGTTTCTTCAATGTATATACAATTTTTGTTGGATATCCTTCTTTTCGATCAACCATGTCACGTAGTCCGCGGATTACACTGCGAATTTGACGATGACAAGTATGCTTTAATACATGAATGAATTTATTCATGTCTGCAGACAATTCACCGATATTCATCTCTTGTAGGACTGCTTCGATAAATTTCGCTTTTCGAGCATAGGTAGCTTTTGGTGTAAATGGATCCCTATGTTGTTCTTCTCCAGCTTCTTTCGAACATAAGAAGTCTGAATGGATAGATAGATATAGTGTTGTATATCGTTTTGTATGCTTTACACCTTTTTGCATTTTGCAAATTTTGAATAGGGGATTCCCCGTACATGGTAATGCAGTTGTTAATTCCTCGATAACTGCACGAATCTGATGCGGATATTTTTTATGTAAGAAACGATACATCCCACCGAAGTGAGTTTTGTTTCCTCTTTCGTCCTGCTTGTCCAAAGAACGCTTTAATGTTGTTTCCGTATGTTGTTGCATCGCAATGTCTAAGAATAATTTCTTAGCTGCTACAGATAGTTTAAAGAAAGCCTTTGTAAATACAACAGGACTAATATATACGTATGGATTTGCTTTTTCTGTTTCCTCGTTCATAAAATGAGTCAATTTGATTGTATATCGGCCATCTAAGCCATTTTCAATAGAGATAATGTTATGTAAGCTTAACTTTTTCAAAGCGATATAGAATTGAGAATGTTGGATGTAAGCAAATTCTTCTTTATATTGCTTGTAATCTTCCCACATCATATGTATTGTTACATTTGGAATGACACCATTAGTAAAGCATTTCTTATGCAGATATAAGAAAACTTCTAGATCAGCATTTGTAATGCCGTATAATTTATGCTTCCTTCCCGCTTTTTCTGCAAGTGTAGACATTGCGCGACGTGAAAAAGATGGTTTAGCTTTTTCAACAAAGCCTTCTACGTCAGCAATGCGATCTTCGTATGTCATGTGCTGTAGAATATCTTCTAAATAAGTATCTTTATAACTGTAGTATTTCTCCTCAAATGCTTCCACAAGCTTTTGCCAAGATTTGAGTGTTACTAAAACTGCGTTTGTTGTTTCCCCATTTAAGCTACGTTGATTACGTATCACAAATGATTTCCCCATCTTTTTCACCTCCGTTCTACAAATTCAGAAATATATGCCAAAATACTATAAAATATACCAATTTTGATTATAGCAAATCGAAAATTGATGAAAGGTGCTCCTTTAAGAAGAAAAATAGCAACTTGCAACACCTTATAAAGCTAGTTGTATCAAGGGATAAGAGAATTTCATGAATTTTTTTTGTGTTAAGGATACCGCAAACGTGTTGCAAGTTGTGTGGTATGTATAAAAGTAAGTGAAAAAGCACCTAAACCATTGGTATATAAAGGATTAGAGTGAAAATGGTAGAGAAGTTAGGGAAAGGATACCGCAAACATGTTGCAAGTTAGTGAATGCAATCATTAAAAATAAATTGTAATAATTAGCCTTGATATAAAAGGACTTGTTGGCATTTATAGAATGAAAGTAGGGAAAGGATGCCGCAAACAGTGTTGCATCTTGTGAGAAAAATAAGGGTATGCATACCGCAAACGTGTTGCAAGTTGGGTAATATGTATAAAAATAAATAGAAAAGTATCTAAACCCTTGTTATATAAGGGATTACAGTGAAAATGGTAGAGAAGTTAGGGAAAGGATACCGCAAACATGTTGCATCTTATGTATGTAACTTACTCAAAATATGAGATAAATAGCTGAAAAACTTTAAAATGACATGATTTTTTTAAAAATTATTTGGTTGAGAAATAAATTATACTGTTGCAAGTTGAAAGAAATAGGGAAAGGATACCGCAAACATGTTGCGAGTTGATTGAAAATAGGGAAAAGAAAGAGCAACCGTGTTGCAAGTTGAAGAATTAAGGCAAACAAAGCGCAAAAGAAGTGTAGGTAAGGGGAAATAGGGAAAAGAAAGAGCAACCGTGTTGCAAGTTGAAGAATTAAGGAAAGCAAGGCGCAAAAGAAATGTAAGTAAGGGGAAATAGGGAAAAGAAAGAGCAGCATGCTGCTCTTTCTTTTCCCTATTTCCCCTTACTTACACTTCTTTTGCGCTTTGTTTGCCTTATATTTCTCAACTTGCAACATGCTGCTCTTTCTTT
>NZ_JBQAEF010000019.1:0-71460 GCF_051915185.1 Bacillus cereus group sp. MYBKT14-1
GTTCATCCTGAGCCAGGATCAAACTCTCCAATAAAGTTAGTTTGTCTAGCATCTAAAATAAAAATTGACGTTTCACGTTGTTTGTTTCGTTCAGTTTTCAAAGAACTACTTGGTCGCTCATTTGCGACTTCCTTATGTTAACATCTTCGTTTTTCGATGTCAACTAAGTTTTTCAATTTCTTTTTTGTCGTTTTCTGCGTTTCCGCATCAGCGACGGTTATTAATATATCATGGTGAAAAATGAAATGCAACACCTTTTATAAACTTTTTTTAAAACTGCCCACATTTCTTTTTTTATATCATATACTTAAACGAAATATCTCTTTCATGTATGAGCAATTCCTACATATATTTTATATAAAGTTACTCTATCAAAAGACGTTTCTTTCTATAATAAACGTTTTATTCATATAGCATATCATACAAGGAGGAATATATATGGACTATACCGATTTATTAATCAAACTAGGTCTCTCGGCTATTTTAGGATTTGCCATTGGTTTAGAACGCGAATTAAAACGGAAACCACTTGGTTTAAAAACGTGTTTAGTTATTTCTATTATTAGTTGCCTCCTAACGATTGTTTCTATTAAAGCAGCTTATAACTTACCACATACCGATCATATGAATATGGATCCACTTCGACTTGCCGCTCAAATTGTATCAGGAATTGGTTTTTTAGGTGCTGGCGTAATTTTAAGAAGAGGCAACGATAGCATTGCAGGGCTCACGACTGCCGCTATGATCTGGGGTGCTTCTGGTATTGGTATTGCTGTTGGGGCCGGATTCTATATTGAAGCGATATTCGGAATGTGTTTCCTTATGATTAGTGTCGAACTTATACCACTCGCGATGAAATATGTAGGCCCTAGATCATTTCGTCAACGTGATATCGCTGTGAAACTTGTTGTACGAAATATGGACAATATCCCAATCGTAATTGAAGAAATAAAAGAAATGGATATAAAAGTTAAGAATATGAAGCTTAAAACATTAGAAAACGGTTCTCACTATTTACATCTTAAACTGTCCATTGATCAAAAAAGACATACTGCTGATGTTTACTATGCTCTCCAGCATCTTGAAAGTGTCCAACAAACTGAAGTGGAAAGTATGTAACATAAAACAAACTCTCTTTAATTAGAGAGTTTTTCTTTTTTCTATAATGGCAACAATGAATGTAGTCCTACAAAGTAAGGAGGAATTGGCAATTGAAATCCCGTCCAAAATTAGTAGATGCATTTCGTGATTCCATTATTTTTCGTTTAATTTGTTTTATTATTATACTTACCGCTTTTTCCGGCTTTCTTATACATAGATTAGAACCATCTCACTTTACCACATGGTTTGATGGAATTTGGTGGTCAATCGTTACAATTTTCACTGTTGGCTATGGTGACTTTGCCCCGCATACACTAATCGGCAAACTTATCGGTATGGGTATTATTTTATTTGGAACTGGTTTTTGTTCTTATTATATGGTTCTATTCGCCACTGATATGATTAATAAACAATATATGAAAGTTAAAGGAGAAGAAGCCGCGACTTCTAACGGTCATATGATTATTGTCGGCTGGAACGAACGGGCAAAACATGTTGTAAAACAAATGCACGTATTACAACCAAACCTTGATATCGTTTTAATTGATGAAACACTTTCTTTACTCCCAAAACCATTCCATCATTTAGAATTTATAAAAGGTTGTCCGCATCACGATCAAACTTTATTAAAGGCTAATATTGCAACGGCACACACCATATTAATAACAGCTGATAAAGAAAAAAACGAAAGCTTAGCGGATACACAGTCCATTTTAAATATTTTAACTGCAAAAGGACTTAATCCAAACATTCATTGCATCGCTGAACTTCTTACTTCTGAACAAATACAAAATGCAACGAGAGCTGGCGCGTCAGAAATTATAGAAGGAAATAAATTAACGAGCTATGTATTTACCGCTTCTCTTTTATTCCCTTCTATTTCAGGTGTACTATTTTCACTTTACGATGAGATCTCTGATAATAAATTACAACTGATGCAGCTTCCATCGTCCTGCACCGGACAAACTTTTGCCAATTGTAGCTATACTCTTTTAAAGCAAAACATTCTCTTACTAGGTATAAGGCGCGACGAACAATATATGATTAATCCAGTTCATTCCTTTGTTCTCATTGAAAGCGACATACTCATTGTTATTCACCATTAGTAAAATGACGCTCTAATTCTTGCATGAGCACTTTCCCAATATTGATATATTTTCTTTTCACATCTCCATCTGGATCTTTCGGTTCAGCAAATTGATCCATCCCACTCGTTCCAGCGGTTAAAGTATTTACATGATCATCTAGTTCGTCTTGATATATGTGCGAAAGAATATACGGCGTTCCAAGACGAACTATTACGCCTGGTACATCTAGTTCTCCATCAACCGCTGTAAATGGCACTCGTAAAAATTGATAGCCATCTTCTTCATCGATTTTGTAATCGAAGCATCCTTTATCATAATCCCAATTACCACCAATACTATATCCAAGTGGTTTCATAATCTCTTCTAACTTATATAACGCATATGTACGTCCTTCTAAATTTGATTGAATCGGAACCAAGTCCATCCCTCCTAGACTTTTTCTTTAGCATACCCACTCTAGTTTGAATATACTGATGGACTTTTCGATGAAATAATAAAAAGCGGCCGGATTCCGGCCGCTTTTTATTATTTTAAACGCTCTTCTAATTCTGCTTTTAATTCTTCAAATCCTGGTTTACCAAGTAAAGCAAACATGTTTTTCTTGTATGCTTCTACTCCCGGTTGGTCAAATGGATTTACGCCTAATAAGTAGCCGCTCATCGCACATGCTTTTTCGAAGAAGTATACAAGGTAACCGAATGTATACTCATTTAATTCAGGAATATTTACGATTAAGTTTGGTACTCCGCCATCGCTATGTGCAAGTAATGTACCTTCGTATGCTTTCGTGTTTACGAAGTCTACAGTTTCACCAGCAAGGTAGTTTAATCCATCTAAATCGTTTTCTTCTGATTCGATTGTTAGTTCATGTGTAGGTTTACCTACTTTTAGAACTGTTTCAAATAAGTCACGACGACCTTCTTGAACATATTGACCTAATGAGTGTAAGTCAGTTGAGAAGTTTGCTGAAGATGGGAAAATACCTTTTTGATCTTTTCCTTCACTTTCACCAAATAACTGTTTCCACCACTCAGCGAAGTATTGAAGTGCTGGCTCATAGTTAACAAGCATTTCAATTGTTTTTCCTTTATTGTATAAAGCATTACGAACTACTGCATATTGGTAAGCTGGGTTTTCTTCTAGTTCTGATGTACCGAAGTCCTCACGACCAGCAGCTGCACCTTTCATCATCTCTTCAATATTTAAGCCACTTACTGCGATTGGTAATAAACCAACTGGCGTTAATACAGAGAAACGTCCTCCAACATCATCTGGAATAACGAATGTTTCGTAACCTTCGTTATCAGCCAATGTTTTTAATGCGCCACGCGCTTTATCTGTCGTTGCATAAATACGTTTGCGCGCTTCTTCTTTTCCATATTTTTCTTCTAATAACTTACGGAAGATACGGAATGCTAGTGCTGGCTCTGTTGTTGTACCTGATTTGGAAATAACGTTAATAGAGAAGTCTTTACCTTCTAATACGTCCATTAAATCTTTCATGTAAGTGGAGCTAATGTTTTGTCCAACAAATAGCACTTGTGGAGTTTTACGTTGTTCTTTAGAAAGCGTGTTGTAGAAAGAATGGTTTAACATTTCGATTGCTGCGCGTGCTCCTAGGTAAGAACCACCAATACCTACAACAAGTAAAATGTCAGAGTCATTTTTAATTTTTTCTGCGCACTTTTGAATGCGAGCGAATTCTTCTTTGTCATATTGAAGCGGAAGGTCTACCCACCCAAGGAAATCGTTCCCAGCTCCAGTTTTTTCGTGGATTGCGTGATGTGTTACTTTCACTGCATCACGTAAATAAGTGATTTCATGTTCACCGATGAAGGATAACGCTTTAGAATAGTCGAACGTTACATGTGTACTCATCTTTTTCCCTCCAATTATGGATATGTATTTCTGTATTCACTTTAGCGAAACTGAAGTTGTAAATCAAGCGATTAGGCAATTGTAAACGTAACCAATATATATTTTTTAGAAAATGTTCATTTTTTGCATAAAAATTCGCATTTTTCGGTATAGATGTATATACATCCTCTTTCGAACATTTTTTATGTATAAAAACAACATAACTACCCCATTCTATAAAAGAGTTAATTAACTCATCGCTTGCTCATGCTTCACAATTAAGGGGGGCTTTTTCATGAGTACTTTACAACGTATTGCATTAGTCTTTACTGTAATTGGCGCTGTGAACTGGGGACTAATCGGATTTTTCCAGTTTGACTTAGTAGCAGCCATTTTCGGTGGACAAAATTCAGCTCTTGCACGTATTATTTACGGCATCGTTGGTATATCTGGGCTTATCAACCTTGGTTTACTGTTTAAACCATCTGAAAATCTTGGTAAGCACCCAGAAACAAACGAAATTCGATAATCAGTATGTCCTTTCACCTCCGACATACGAATATGATTGCATGCAATCATATTTGCAAATATATATCATAAGATAAAGTAAAAGAGGAACGCTCATATGCGTTCCTCTTTTACTTTGTTAACTCTGACTCTTCAATCCATTCTGCCAACTTTTCTCGCAGCGTATTAAATCCGTTTTCAGATGGGTTCGGTATAAGAATCCTTCCTTGTTTTCTTTTCGCCGCTTTTAACGATAAACTCATTTTTCTGTGCTCTTCATCAACTGAAAGTACCTTTACTTCTACTGTATCGCCGACCTTCAAAAAGTCATGAATATCCTTTACATATCCATTTGTAATTTCAGATATATGCACAAGTCCTTGTGTTTCTGCATCTAACGCTACAAACGCACCGTAATCTTGAATTCCAGTCACTTTCCCTGTTACAACCACTCCTGTTGTATATTGTTCTGACATATGAAACACTCCCATACGTTTACCATTCTCTCTACAATTATAGAGAGCAAAGCAGATATATTTATTTTAAATATCCGATTGGTTAGTACGCATTCTAGATAACAATATCTAGAATGCGCATACCTTATATTAGTAAATTATACCACTATGACAGAACTCATTCAAAATTCATGAAAAATTTCCCTGAAAGAAGTATAATTCTCCAATATTGGGATAGACTACTAACACATGGCTTTCTAGTATTCCCCCCCTTTTATGGACAAAACGTATTACGTTTTGTCCTTTTTTTATTTTCAACAAACCGTTCCATTCTCTTCATTGCTTCCATAAGTTGTTCAAGCGACGTCGCATAAGAACAACGAATAAACCCTTCACCACTTTCGCCAAATACGCTACCAGGGACAACAGCTACTTTTTCTTCCAGCAATAACTGTTCTGCAAATTCCGCTGAAGATAATCCTGTTGAAGATATAGAAGGGAAAACATAAAATGCTCCGCCCGGCACATGACACGTTAAGCCCATTTCATTGAAAGATGTCGTCATAAAATTACGACGCTTCTTATAACTATCTCTCATCCGAATTACTTCATCATTCCCCGCACGTAACGCTTCAAGTGCTGCGAACTGAGACATCGTCGGTGCACACATCATGGAATATTGGTGGATTTTGAGCATCAATTCTGAAAACTGAACAGGAGCTGCAATCATACCGAGACGCCATCCTGTCATCGCAAATCCTTTTGAAAATCCTGAAATTAAAATCGTATGCTCGCGCATATTTTTAATACTCGCGAAACTTGTATATGCTTCGTCGTATACAAGCTCTGCATAAATTTCATCAGATAATACAATTAGATTGTACTTCTCAACAATCACTGCTATTTCTTCAAGCTCGAATTTATTTAGCATTGCACCTGTCGGGTTATTTGGTGAACAAAGTAAAATCGCCTTTGTTTTCGCTGTAATAGCTGCTTCAATTTGTTCTGGTTGTACTTTAAACTCGTTTTCTAGCTTAGTCTCCACAGGAACCGGAACTCCTCCAGCTAATGTCACAAGTGGTGCATAAGAAACGAAGCTTGGTTCAACAATGAGCACTTCATCATCAGGATTTATAATGGCACGCATCGCTACATCTAACGCCTGGCTCGCTCCAACTGTAACAATGATTTCATCACTTGGATCATAAGATACTGCAAATTGTTTTTTTAGATACTTTGCTATTTCTTGACGGAGCTCCAATAATCCTGCATTTGCTGTATATGACGTATACCCTTGTTCCAAAGAACGAATACATGCTTGCCTTACATTCCAAGGGGTAACAAAATCCGGCTCTCCTACCCCGAGGGAAATAACACCTTTCATATTTGCTGCTAAATCAAAAAATTTTCGAATACCAGATGGTTTTAAAGATTCTGCTGATCTAGATAGTTCAAATTGCTTCATGGTGTCACCACAATTCGCTTATCATCATCGTCTTTTTCATAAATAACACCCTCATGTTTATACTTCTTCAAAATGAAATGAGTAGTTGTAGAAACGACAGATTCAATTGTTGCTAATTTCTCAGAAACAAACATCGCTACTTCCCCCATCGTTTTTCCTTCTAATGTAATAGAAAGATCATATGTCCCTGACATTAAATAAACGGATTTCACTTCTGAATAACGATAAATTTGCTCAGCAACCGCATCAAACCCAACGCCGTGCTTTGGCGTAACTTTCACATCGATCATTGCCGTTAAACCTGTATGTTCTTTCACTTTCGTCCAATCGATATGTGTTACATAATCCACAATAATCTTTTCATTTTCTAATCTCGCAACCATCTTCTTTACTTCTTCTACTTCTATATTTAACAGCTTCGCTAATGTATCTACAGATAATCGACTACTCTTTTCAAGACAAGCTAATAATTCTAATTCTTTTTCTGTCACCATATAAATCATCCTTCCTTTTCGTTTGTGTCTAAATTATACAAATACCCTTTCCAGTTTGAAAAGAAGATTTTTCTATTGAATTATGTCAAAATAAAGTGAAACTTTAATCAGCGGAAAAATGCGTGATAAAGCGAAAGGGGATGGAACCGTGAAACCAAAAATTTATATTGCTGAACCAGTTCCGACATTTGTAGAAAACTATTTATCAGAACACTGTGATTATGAAAAATGGGATCAAAATGAGAAAGTACCTCGTGATGTTCTATTAGAGAAAATACAAGATAAAGATGGGTTATTAAATTTCGGATCTGCTATTAATGAAGAATTACTGACAGTGGCTCCTAACTTAAAAGTAGTGAGCAACATTTCTGTTGGTTACGATAATTTTGATTTACAAGCGATGAAAAATCGAAAGGTTATCGGAACGAATACACCATACGTATTAGATGATACAGTAGCTGATCTCGTTTTCGCCCTTATGCTATCAGCTGGGCGCCGCGTTTGCGAACTCGATTCTTACGTAAAAAATGGTGAATGGAACGCTGAAATCGGAAAAGAACACTTCGGACTAGATGTACACCATAGCACAATTGGTATTATCGGTATGGGCCGAATTGGAGAAGCCGTTGCAAAACGAGCAAAATTCGGATTTGATATGAATGTTCTTTACTATAACCGCCGTCGTAAAGAAGAAGCTGAACAAAAATTCGATGCTACATATTGTGATTTACAGACGCTACTGAAGCAGTCTGACTTTATTGTTCTTCTTACTCCATTAACAGATGAAACATATCACCTTATCGGAGAAAAGGAATTTTCATTAATGAAAGAAACAGCAATCTTCATTAATGCTTCTCGGGGGAAAACAGTAGATGAAGAAGCGTTAATCCATGCTTTAACAGAAAAGAAAATCTTTGCAGCAGGCATCGATACTTTTACACAAGAGCCAATTCAAAAAGATAACCCACTCTTATCATTACAAAATGCTGTCACTTTACCGCACATCGGATCTGCAACATTAAAAACTCGTCAGCAAATGGCCATGACCGCCGCTGAAAATTTAGTTGCAGGATTACAAGGAAAAACACCGCCTAATATTGTGCGCGGGTAATACTGAATAAACGAAAGGCAAGATGACATCGTCATCTTGCCTTTTTTTGTTAACATATTTTCTTCTTCCTTGGAGATGATATGAACAAAAATCAATGGAGTGACAAAAAATGAATCATAAATATACTTGTCCTTATTTCACTTTTTCCACTCGCGGCACTACTGTTCATTACGAATTGTATGAACATGATAATAAAACAGAACGCCCTACTTTCGTACTCGTTCACGGCTTTTTATCTTCCTCATTCAGTTACCGCCGTCTCATTCCTTTACTAGCGAAGGAAGGAACAGTCATTGCTCTTGATTTACCACCGTTCGGAAAAAGTGATAAGTCTCATCTGTTTAAGTATTCTTATCACAATTTAGCAACGATTATTATTGATTTAATTGAACATTTATCTCTCTCAAACATTGTATTAGTTGGGCATTCTATGGGTGGGCAAATTTCTCTCTATGTAAACCGTATACGTCCTGAACTCATTTCAAAGACGATTTTACTATGTAGCTCGAGCTATTTAGCGCGCGCAACCTTACCTTTACTATACTCTTCTTATTTACCGTTCTTTCATTTATACGTAAAGAACTGGATTATACGGCGCGGCATTGTTCATAACTTAATGAATGTCGTTCATGATCACTCATTAATTGACGATGAAATGAAAAAAGGTTACTCCGCTCCTTTTTATGACAACCGTATATTTCCCGCTTTAACTCGCATGATACGAGACCGTGAAGGTGACTTATCTTCAACTGAATTACAAAAAATCGAAACACCTATCCTACTCATTTGGGGTGAAAAAGACCGCGTCGTCCCTGTACATGTAGGTCATCGTCTACACAAAGATTTGCCGAATTCAAAATTTATTTCTTATGAAAATACAGGACATTTACTACCTGAAGAAAAGCCTGAACATGTTTATGAAGAAATTATCGCTTTTTCCGCGCAATAAAATGAAACTTTAATCAGTCCCCACCTAACTTCTTTGCTTCCGCTGAATTTTGAGGTCGGGGTCTTACTGCCCGGAAAATAGCGGGATAATATAAAAAAGGCTGTCGGAAATTCCGACAGCCTATAATGAACAGCTTCCACCTTCTTTTATTACAAGTAATTCCATAGCTAATTTCTCACATTTTTCAAGCGCAGGTACTTCCTCAAAAGACATAAAGTATATATGTTGAATCTTCTTTGCGATGTATTTTGGATCGTCAAACACACTTATGACGTTCACAACATCGCTCGCTTCTGTTTCATAAAACTCCGGTCCCATTTGAAACGGATCCCAATTCTTCACAACCTCTATCATCTTTTCATATGTACCCATTCGCTTCCCGCCTTTTCACTTTTTAATACTTTTCTTTATCCTATCACATCAGCTATTCTATAAGAAGAGAGAGAACTTTCATAACTTATTGGTTTTACAGAAGAAGGGAGCAAACTTATGCAACTATTTCATAAAGCAATCAATCGACGTGGAACGCATAGTATAAAATGGGATACATATAAAAACGAAGAACTTATCCATGCTTGGATTGCTGATATGGATTTTGAAGTACCAAAACCAATTCAAACTGCCTTAAAACAACGAATCGAACATCCGATTTTTGGCTATACACTTCCTCCCGAAAATATTGGGAATATTATTTGTAACTGGACAAAACAACAATACGACTGGGATATTCAAAAAGAATGGATTGTCTTTAGCGCCGGAATCGTTCCAGCTCTTAGTACGAGCATACAGGCTTTCACAAAAGAAAACGAATCCGTTCTCGTACAACCACCTATTTATCCTCCATTTTTCGAAATGGTCACAACAAACAACAGACAGTTATACGTGAGTCCATTACAGAAACAAAATGATACATATGTGATAGACTTCAAGCATTTAGAAAAGCAGTTTCAGCAAGGCATCAAACTCATGCTTCTTTGTAGCCCTCATAACCCAATCGGGCGCGTTTGGACGAAAGAGGAACTTTTGCAGCTCGGATCGTTATGTACTAAATATAACGTAATCGTTGTGGCGGATGAAATTCATTCCGATATTATTTACGCAGATCATACACATACACCGTTCGCTTCTTTATCTGAAGAATTAGCAGCTCGCACGATTACTTGTATGGCTCCAAGTAAAACATTTAATATCGCTGGATTACAAGCGTCGATCATTATCATTCCAAACGAAAAACTCCGTCACGCCTTTACAGCTATCCAGTATAGACAAGGCTTCCACGGATTAAATATCTTCGCTTATACAGCGATGCAAAGTGCTTATACAGAATGTAATGATTGGCTAAATGAAATTCGATTATATATAGAAGATAATGCTCAATTTGCTTGTGAATATATTAAAACTCACATACCTGCTCTTTCCGTAACGAAGCCAGAAGGTAGCTTTTTATTATGGATTGACTGTTCTCGTCTAAAGCTTTCTCAAAAAGAGCGTACCGCACTACTTGAGGAAAAAGGAAAAATCATTGTTGAACCTGGTGAGAAATACGGGTTAGGTGGCGAAGAACATATTCGAATTAATATCGGCTGTCCACGATCTGTTTTAGAAGAAATTTTAAACAGACTGCGTCATACGTTTTCATAATAAGAAAGGAGTCTGTCCCCCTAATCATTCTTGGACAGACTCCTTTGTCATATTTTGTCGGTAAGTCGATATATTCCAATAATCGCCGATATAATTTGAGTTACAGTCGATATATTCCAATAATCGCTGATATATTTTCAATTACATTTCACAAAGAAAGCTACCATTCACGGTAGCTTTTACTTTTTCTTCATATCCGATGCTTTTTTTACAATTACGCCACAAGCAATTCGATCCCCTGATTTACCTGTCGGTTGAGTCATACCATCATCAGGGTTTTCTGTAATAATAATAGACGCTCCATCTTTTCTATGAATCGTCGTTTTTCCTTCTTCAAGTGTGATGTGAGGTGCATCGATTTCCGCTTTAATCTTTCCAGAACCATCTGCAACTACGTTCGGTAAATCACCGTTTTCTGCACCCTTCGGATTAAGAAGACCATGTTTTTTATCATCAGGATTAAAATGATTCCCGGATGATTCAAAACGAGGTGCCTTACACTCTCCAATTTCATGTACATGTAGTCCGTGTGGTCCTGGCGTGAAACCTTCTCCTTTAATCGTAATTTTCACGCCACTTGTTTGCTGCACTACTTTCGCAGTCCCTACTTCATCTCCTGAAGCATTATGTAATTTCACTTCAATTTCTTTCGGCTTTCCTTGGTCACAACCTGCCATCAGAAATAATAAACAACAACTGAAAAAAAGCCGTTTCTTCATTTTATTCCCTCCAAAATATATTCTGCCCTTAGATTGTCCGAGCATAGAGGGAAACATACAAAAATGCATTACTGTTTCTTTTCAGCTAATAGTTTTTCTTCAACTTTCTGCAATCGCTCTGCTTCTCTTTTTGATACACGAATAAACATGCGCCACGTGGCAATAGCACCGATAATAAATAGAACGCAAACAATCCCTGGAATAATATATTCTGTTTTATCTTCCGGAAAATATAAAGGCATCATATAGAACACTCCTTATTATAGGATTTATAAAACATCAGAATTTTCTGTTATATCATTTTAAATTATAGTGGAACCTATCCATATTCTCAAGGGGCGTTCTGAAAGCAAATGATTTCTTTGACTCCTTCCCGTACTTTCCTTACTATAAACTTGAGGTGAAAAATATGAGAGAAACATTTGAAATTGGCGAAATCGTTACTGGTATTTATAAAACAGGAAAATACATTGGCGAAGTTACAAATAGCCGCCCTGGCAGTTACGTCGTAAAAGTATTAGCTGTTTTAAAACATCCGGTGCAAGGTGACTTACATAACGTAAAACAAGCTGACGTGCCATTTTTCCACGAAAGACGCGCTTTAGCTTTCCTTGAACAGACGAACATTCCAGAGCAAATGGTGAAAAAATATGAAGGAGAAATTCCGGATTATACCGAGTCACTAAAATTAGCATTAGAAACTCAAATGAATTCATTTTCTGAAGATGATTCACCTTTTGCAGAGCGTAGTCTAGAAACATTACAACAGTTAAAGAAAGACTACAAACTCTAAAAAACAAAACGACCAAATTACATAATGTGCAATTTGGTCGTTACTGTGTGCTCACTTTCTTTAACACTTTTGAAAAATCAACAAGTTCTCCTAATGTTGGAGGTGCTGGCTTTACTAAATACTCTTTATCTTTTTCTACTAGTTTAAAAATATTGTACGTCGTCATCGCATCATCAAGCGCACAATGATGCTTCCCTGTCCCTACTTTTCCATACGCCTCAATTGCTTTCCATAATCCTGTTTGATTTCTTTCTCCAAAAAACTTCTTATACTCAAGCGATAAATCACGACACTGTCCGAAGAATGGAAAAGCTATCCCTGCCATTTCACAATTATGTTTCAGCACTTTCATATCCATATTTCCCCACGTTACAATTGTCGGTTTACATTTCGTTTCGTATTCTGCAAGCTTCTTAACGAGTTCAGGAAATGAAATCCCTTTATCCACGACTTCTTGTTTTATTCCCAAAAACTTCTTACATCGATCCGTTAAAGAGGGAAATGTTTTCGGCCTGACATGTGATGAATACGTATCTTCTACCTTACAGCCAGCAACTGAAACGAGTCCTACCTCAATAATCTCCGGAAAAAATCCTTTCGGTTTCTTTCTATGCTGGGGCATCGTAAACTCAAAGTCTAAAAATAAAAATCGTTGTTCATCCATACGATCCCTTCCTTATCATTTTTGTCATTCCTTTCTATTTGACACTCCTACACGAACAAGCTCGAATGCTAATTCCATTTTAAATATTCAGATTGGATGTATCTTATATATATGTCAAATGCCCACAAATATTTTAAAAAATAAGAAAAAATGACCTATGCAGAAAATATGACAAAATCCCCCCTTTCATTTACATCCGCCATTTTCCTACTTTATAATGACGTTATGTGTGTTTCTTCTAGAACATTTTTGACACACTAAGAAAAAGTGAATGAAAGGAGATGAGATTTTTGCACGAAACAACGCAAGAACTCGCTAACTGGCAGTATTATTTTGCTATCGCAGTCTTTTTAATTACATATGCCATTATTATTTCTGAAAAAATTAATCGTGCTGTCATCGCACTTCTTGGTGCAGCACTCATGGTAATTGTGGGAGTCGTCGATTTACACAACGCCTTTACGAAACATATTGAATGGGGAACGATTACGTTACTTATCGGTATGATGATTTTGGTGAACATTACGAGTAAATCAGGTGTTTTCCAATACGTTGCTATTAAAGCAGCAAAAGGAGCTCAAGGAAATCCAATTAAAATTTTAATTTCACTTTCCTTACTTACCGCGCTTGGCTCCGCATTTTTAGATAACGTTACAACTGTACTTCTTGTTGTTCCAGTTACTTTATCTATTACGCGCATACTGCAAGTAAATCCTGTTCCTTATTTACTTTCTGAAATTATTTTTTCAAACATTGGAGGAACAGCAACATTAATTGGTGATCCACCTAACATTATGATTGGTTCTGCCAATAAGCATTTAGACTTCAATGCTTTCCTATTGAATCTAGCACCAATCGTAATTATTATTATTGCAGTTACAGCGATAATACTTTACTTTATGTATCGCAAACAATTAATTGCCGATCCTGTACAAGTTAAGAAATTAATGAGCCTAGATGAAAAGCAATACATTAAAGATCCAGTATTAATGAAAAAATCTTTAACAGTACTTGGACTTACAATTGTAGGTTTCATGACTCATTCGATTTTCCACGTTGATGCAGCTATCATCGCTTTAACTGGTGCTACTGTACTTATGTTAATTGGTGTGAAAGAGCATGAAATTGAGGAAGTATTTGCAAGCGTAGAGTGGGTAACAATCTTCTTCTTCGCAGGGCTATTCGTACTTGTTGGAGGACTTATCGATATCGGTCTTATCAAAATGTTAGCTCAAAAAGTAATTGGTATAACAGGCGGAGATATTTCTTACGCATCCATCCTTATTTTATGGGTATCTGGTATCGCCTCTGCAACAATTGATAACATCCCATTCGTTGCAACAATGATTCCACTTATTAACGATATGGCAGTTGGGCTAGGCTTATCACCATCTGACGCACAAATCGATGTATTATGGTGGGCATTAGCACTAGGTGCTTGTCTGGGCGGAAACGGAACATTAATCGGAGCTTCTGCTAACGTAATCGTTGCAGGTATCGCGAGCCGCGAAGGACATAAATTTAGTTACATGGACTTCCTAAAAGTCGGTTTCCCAATTATGATCGTTTCATTAATCATTTCTCACATTTATATTTATTTACGCTACCTTATGTAGTAAAAAAAGCGCTCTGATAATCAGGGCGCTTTTTTACTTATATCTAAAATATATCGACTTATCAACAAAAAAGAAAAATCTACTCTTTATATCTC
The DNA here is from genome assembly GCF_051915185.1 of Bacillus cereus group sp. MYBKT14-1. Classification (NCBI taxonomy): domain Bacteria; kingdom Bacillati; phylum Bacillota; class Bacilli; order Caryophanales; family Bacillaceae; genus Bacillus; species Bacillus cereus group sp. MYBKT14-1. The sequence goes on from NZ_JBQAEF010000019.1 coordinate 14,556, forward strand.
ACCGGTTCATTTCGAATGATAAATAAATGAATCGGTAAGAACACCGAAAATGTGATTACATGAATAATCGTAAATAATATAGAGTTCGTTCCGTATCTGTCTAAAATAGCGTAGATAAGATAAATGGACAATACAATCGATACAGCTGTTGCTAGTAAACTTATAACTGGTACGAAATTAAAAATAAAACATGCAACGTATATGCCGAATACTTTCCACCCTGCTTCTTCTTTCAAAAAATCTGGTAATTTATCTTTCGCTAAGTCACCCCACGTCTTACTATTCAAAAACGGAATAAACGCAAGCACCCCGTCCGTTGCACCATCATTTTTCGCCATCGAATAAAGTGCAAAAGCCGTTAACAAATATGAAATAATTGCCCAAATCAATATAACAAGAATAAACGCAAAACTAAGAGCAAAGAAACCTGCTAATACGCCTTGATCCTCCATCTTATCCTCTCCTCTCTACTTTCAACATATTTCATTACATTGCAAGTTATGTTTTAAAATTTATCCAAACTCTTTGTATAATAAGAAAAGAAAGAGAATAAGAGAGGAGCAACACTTATGCATCCATTTGTAAAAGCATTACAAGAGCATTTTACAGCTCATCAAAATCCTGAAAAAGCAGAACCTATGGCTCGTTATATGAAAAATCACTTCCCCTTTCTAGGTATTCAAACACCGGAAAGACGTCAATTATTAAAAGACATCATTCAAATACATACTCTCCCAGATCCAAAAGACTTCCAAATTATCATACGTGAGCTTTGGGACTTACCAGAACGTGAATTCCAAGCGGCCGCACTTGATATTATGCAAAAATATAAAAAGCATATAAATGAAACTCATATCCCCTTCTTAGAAGAACTGATTGTCACAAAATCTTGGTGGGACTCTGTCGATAGCATCGTCCCTACATTTTTAGGCGATATCTTTTTAAAACATCCAGAATTAATTTCTGCCTATATTCCAAAATGGATTGCATCAGATAATATATGGTTACAACGTGCCGCTATTTTATTCCAACTAAAATATAAACAAAAGATGGATGAAGAACTTCTTTTCTGGATTATTGGACAACTACATTCTTCAAAAGAATTTTTCATCCAAAAAGCGATTGGCTGGGTCCTTCGTGAATATGCAAAAACAAATCCGGATGTAGTTTGGGAATACGTGCAAAACAATGAGCTCGCTCCATTAAGTAAGCGTGAAGCAATTAAGCATATTAAGCAAAATTACGGAATAAATAATGAAAAAATAGGCGAGACTCTATCATAGATAGACGCGTTCCTCTATTGAGATTTAAAAAAGAACGTGTTAGAATATGTTCATTATTATTAATATAAGTAGCGATGACGGACTTATAAGTACTTGCATAAAAAGCGATTCAGGGATAGTGAAAGCCTGAAGCCGCAAGGAAACGGCAGTCCCGAGCAATACATGATAAAGTGGATGCACCTTTTGTGTATCAACTAGGGTGGAACCGCGGGCAAACGCTCGTCCCTAGGCAAATAAGCCTTGGGATGAGCGTTTTTTTATGTTCTTTTTAGCATATACTGCTCGTTTCCAAAGTATCAGAGTATGTCATCGCCAATACGTTAACTTTCAAAAGGAGGATTTTCTTATGTATTCAATGGAACAAGTTGTAAACTTAGCGAAACATCGCGGTTTTGTTTTCCCTGGTTCTGAAATTTACGGTGGTCTTGCAAACACTTGGGATTACGGTCCACTTGGAATCGAATTAAAAAATAACGTTAAAAAAGCTTGGTGGAAAAAATTCATTCAAGAATCTCCACACAACGTTGGTTTAGACGCAGCTATTTTAATGAACCCTAAAACTTGGATCGCTTCTGGTCACGTTGGTAACTTCAACGATCCAATGATTGACTGTAAAAAATGTAAAGCTCGTCACCGTGCTGACAAATTAATTGAGGATGCTTTAGATGCAAAAGGCATCGAAATGGTTGTTGACGGTCTTACTTTCGACCAAATGGCTGACTTAATGAAAGAACATGAAGTAAAATGTCCTGATTGCGGTAGTGAAGAATTCACTGAAATCCGTCAGTTCAATTTAATGTTCAAAACATTCCAAGGTGTTACAGAGTCTAGCACAAACGAAATCTTCCTTCGTCCTGAAACAGCACAAGGTATTTTCGTAAACTTCAAAAACGTTCAACGCTCTATGCGTAAAAAGCTTCCATTTGGTATCGGCCAAATCGGTAAGAGTTTCCGTAACGAAATCACGCCTGGTAACTTCACATTCCGTACACGTGAATTCGAACAAATGGAACTTGAATTCTTCTGTAAGCCTGGTGAAGATTTAGAGTGGTTTGCATTCTGGCGTGAAACTTGTAAAAACTGGTTACTTTCACTTGGTATGTCTGAAGAGAGCATGCGTCTTCGTGACCACGGTGAAGAAGAGTTATCTCACTACAGTAATGCAACAACTGACATTGAATTCAAATTCCCATTCGGTTGGGGCGAACTTTGGGGCGTTGCATCTCGTACAGACTTCGACTTAAAACGTCACATGGAACATTCAAACGAAGACTTTAACTATATTGATCCACAAACGAATGAGCGTTACGTGCCATACTGCATCGAGCCATCTTTAGGCGCAGACCGCGTAACATTAGCATTCTTATGTGATGCATATGAAGAAGAGCAATTAGAAAACGATTCTCGTACAGTTCTTCGTTTCCACCCTGCTTTAGCACCATACAAAGCAGCTATCTTACCATTATCTAAGAAGCTATCTGAAGGTGCTACTGAAGTATTCGCAGAATTAGCTAAAGACTTCATGGTAGACTTTGATGAAACTGGTTCTATCGGTAAACGTTACCGTCGTCAAGACGAAATCGGTACACCATTCTGTATCACATACGACTTCGACTCAGTTGAAGACAAAGCTGTTACAGTACGTGACCGTGACACAATGGAACAAGTTCGTATGCCAATTAGCGAACTAAAAGGTTTCTTAGAGAAGAAAATCCAGTTCTAATTATAAGAAAAAGAGGCTGCTCGTAAGAGCGCCTCTTTTTTACTTTTCACGTTTTTCTTTAATTGCTACTGTACATCTTGATATACATAGTAAATCATCATTTTCATCAATAATACGAACATCCCAAACCATTGTCGATTGTCCTCTATGTATCGGTGTTCCGATCGCCGTTACAATTCCATCTTTCTTTGAGCGAATGTGGTTTGCATTAATTTCTAATCCGAAACAAATACATTTTTCTTGATCAATTAAATTATATGAACCAACACTTGCCACTGTTTCCGCTAATGCAACCGATGCACCTCCATGTAAAAATCCAAACGGTTGATGCGTACGCTCATCAACAGGCATCGTAGCAACTACCTTATCTTCTGTCATCTCTAACAACTCAATTCCAAGTGAATCCATTAAAGTTTTTGCCATATCGCTTCCCCCTTCTCTTACTTTAATTAAATGTATAATTTTACCTATTTATTTTCAAACTACTTATAACACTTATATAAGGAGGCTTCACCTAAATGAAACAGAAATTTTGTATATTACTGCTTATGTTCTCCTTGCTGACTATTGTACCAAATTGTGCAATAACAGCCAAAGCATCTAACCTGACAATCGATGTTAAGACTGTAACGCAAAAAGGTAAGAAACCTTATATAGAATATCAAATAAATAGGCCTTCTTTTCACAACTTTTCTGATTCTAAATTTCAAAATAAACTCAATTTATACTACAAAAAATCCACTGACAAATTTAAAAACAAATTAGAAAAAGAAGCAAAAAAATATTATAAAGAGACAGCAGGATCTAGTACACCCTTTCATCCGTACGTAGCAAATGTTGATTATAAAGTCTCTTTAAACAAACCACCTTTTCTTAGCCTATATGTGAATTACTATCAATATACTGGCGGAGCACACGGTCTTTATACGTGGAAGGCAAATACATTTGATTTAAACGAAAAAAAGGTGCTGCACTTAGACGATTTATTTCAACAAAAGGATAAATATAAAGATGTAATCCGTGCAGAGATTGTACGACAAATTAAACAAAATGAAAGCATTTATTTTCCTGATGCAACTGAAAAAGTAATGAGTATGAAAAAATTTCACTTCTTTTTAGAGCCAGACAATCTCGTCATTTATTTCCCTTTATATGAGATTGCTCCCTATTCAAGTGGAATTCCGCAATTTCGTATTCCATATACGTTGCTAAGAGACTATTTAAAGCCTTCTTATCAAAATATTTTGATTGACAACAAGTAAATATTTTCGCTACGATAATGTTAACCTAAAAATAACAGGAGGTTAACATTATGAGAAGATTACATGTTTTAGATTTAGCATTAGCTGCCATGTTCGTTGCTCTTATGGCCATCGGTGCAAATATTGTATCTTGGGCACCTTTCTTACAAGTAGCAGGCATCCCATTATCTATGCAACCATTTTTCGCAATTTTAGCAGGTCTTCTTCTTGGAAGTAGACTTGGTGCCTTATCCATGACTGTATATATGCTCGTTGGTTTAGCCGGCGCACCAATCTTCGCTAACTTCAAAGCTGGATTTGGAGCACTTTTAGATCCTACTGGTGGTTTTATTATCGCCTTTATTATCGTTGCTTACGTATCAGGAAAACTAGTAGAACAAAAAGAAAGACCCACTTTCATTACATTTGCAATTGCCTCTTTCACTGGAATTATTTTAACTTATATAATCGGTACTACTTACATGTACGGAGCAGTCAATCTCTTTATGGGCGGTAATATGAGCTATAAAGCTGCTTGGATGATTATGATGTGGTTTGCAGTAAAAGATATTGCATTTACAATTATCGGTGCTATTATCGCACCTCGCATATACTATGCTGTGCGTCGTTCTGCTTATCAGCATTCTCATTCGACGATTTCATAATAAAAAAATGAGTTATTTCAGTATACTGAAATAACTCATTTTTTATTATGACTCTTGATTCGCTTGTTCTTCTAAAATTTTCTTCATCATTGCAACCATGTCATCACGTAATTCTGGGTGTTGCAGGGCCATTTCAATTGTCGTTTGAACGAATCCTAGCTTTTCACCTACGTCGTAGCGCTTTCCTTCGAAATCGTAAGCAAATACACGTTGGATTTCATTTAAGCTTTGGATTGCATCTGTTAATTGAATTTCACCACCAGCACCGACATGTTGCTGTTCTAAGAACATAAAGATTTCAGGCGTTAAAATGTAACGGCCCATAATTGCTAAGTTTGAAGGAGCTGTACCTTGCGCTGGTTTCTCAACGAAATTGCGAACTTGGTAACGACGACCTTCTTGTTCTAATGGATCGATAATTCCATAGCGATGTGTTTCCGACTCTGGAACAGTTTGTACACCAATAACAGAAGAAAGTGTTTTTTCATACTCATCCATTAATTGACGTAAACACGGTTTCTCAGCTTGGACAATATCATCACCTAGTAACACTGCAAACGGCTCATCACCAATGAATTTACGCGCACACCAAACAGCATGTCCTAGTCCCTTCGGCTCTTTTTGACGGATATAATGAATATCTACCATTTTTGAAGAAGCTTGTACTTTTTCAAGCAACTCATATTTTTTCTTCTCTAATAAGTTTTGTTCTAGTTCAAATGCGTTATCAAAATGATCTTCGATAGAGCGCTTTGTTTTACCAGTAACAATAATAATATCTTCGATTCCCGATTTCACTGCTTCTTCCACAATGTATTGAATCGTTGGTTTATCTACTATCGGTAACATTTCTTTCGGCATTGCTTTCGTTGCTGGTAAAAAACGTGTTCCTAATCCAGCTGCTGGGATTATCGCTTTTCTTACTTTTTTCATCACAAAATACCCTCTCTCCTGTCGGAATCAATAGCAAGCATTTCCTACATAAAACAAAAGGGAGATTTCGCTCCCTTTTGTTCCTTACTACTTAAAATTACTTTGTATTATAAACGATTCATAATGTCTTCTTTAATAGTAAGTAACTTTTGTTCACTATTTTGTAAAGAACTATCTTTTACACCAAAGTAAAACTTAATCTTCGGCTCAGTTCCAGATGGACGTAGGCAGAACCATGAACCATCCTCTAATTGATATTTTAACACATTTGATTTCGGTAAGTGAATCTCTTCTTTATGTCCATCTTGTAAAGATGTAACGATGCTTGCTTTATAGTCTTCCACTGCTACGACTGTTAAGCCTGCTACTTCTTTCGGCGGATTCTCACGGAACGTTGCCATCATCTCTTGGATTTTTTCAGCTCCATCTTTTCCTTTTAACGTTAACGATACAAGGTCTTCACGGAAGAAACCGTACTTCTCAAATACTTCTAATAGACCGTCATATAACGTTTTCCCTTGTGATTTGTAGTATGCAGCTACTTCACATGCAAATAGGACAGATTGTACTGCATCTTTATCACGGCAGAATGGGCGGATTAAATAACCATAGCTTTCCTCATAACCGAATTGGAATTCATATTGTCCGCTTTCTTCATACTGCCTAATTTTCTCACCTATAAATTTAAATCCAGTTAACGTATCAACTGTATCTAAACCGTATGCTTTCGCAATTGTACGGCCAATCTCAGACGTTACGATTGTTTTTAATACGACACCGTTCTCCGGAAGCGTTCCGTTTTCTTTCTTTTGAGATAGTAAGTAATCAAGCATTAATGCACCTGTTTGGTTTCCTGTTAATACTTGGAACTCACCGTTATGATTACGCACTGCTACACCAAGGCGGTCTGCGTCAGGATCAGTTGCGATTAATACATCTGCGCCTACCTTTTCACCGTCACGAATGGCATACTCAAACGCTGCGTGCTCTTCTGGGTTCGGTGATTTTACTGTAGAGAAGTTTGGATCTGGTAACTCTTGCTCTTTTACAACTGTTACATCTGTAAATCCAACTTCTTTTAAACCACGGCGTACAGAAATATTTGATGTTCCGTGTAATGGTGTAAAGACGATTTTTAAGTCTTTGCCGACCTTTTGCACCATTTCTTTATTAATGATGACATTGTTCAATTCTGTAGCATATGCATCATCTACTTCTTGTCCAATAATATGTAATAAACCGTCAGCTTTTAATTGCTCTACATCAGCGACTTCAACTGTTAATTCATCTTCTACTGCATTTACGTAGCTAATTAACTCATCTGCTTCTTTTGGAGGTAACTGTCCACCATCTTCACCGTATACTTTGTATCCGTTATATTCAGGTGGATTATGGCTTGCCGTAAGAACGATTCCACTTACTGTATGTAAATGACGAACTGCGAAAGAAAGTACTGGCGTTGGACGTAAGCTTTCAAACACATATGTTGTAATGCCGCGTGCCCCAAGTGTAGCAGCAACTTCCATTGCGAACTCAGGTGATTTATGACGAGAATCATAGGCTACAACAACACCGCGTTTTTTCGCTTCCTCACCTAATTTTTCAATAAAGCTTGCTAATCCTTTTGTTGCTTTACGAACTGTATATACGTTTAAACGGTTCGTACCAGCACCAAGTTCACCACGCATACCACCTGTGCCAAACTCTAGATTTTTATAAAAGCTATCCTCGATTTTCTTCTCATCTTGCTTCATATTTTCTAGCTGTTCTTTTAATTCTGCATCTAATTGTGCGTAAGAAAGCCAGCGACTAAATTCTTGTTTCCAATTCATTCTTCTCTCTCCTCTCGCTCGTCATACCTTTATTATATGAAAAAAACATGCTGTATCTCAATATTTTATAAAATCTAACAGGATTTTACTAGGAATATTTGTATACACTATTGTTAAATACTCCACTAAAGGGAATGAGGATTATGCACGAATGGGGCTTGTCAGAAGAGCTCAAAATACAAACAAAGCAAATGATTGAAATTGCTGAAAAAGAACTATCGATTATGAGGAACGCAATCGATAAAGAAGACGAATGTATTTTATGCAAAATGGAAGATATTCATCATATGTTAGCAAATGTACAAACATTGGCAGCTACATACTATATTCAGGCATATTTATCACCTTATACGGAAAGTTCATCTTTTATTACAACAGCTATCCAACATTTAAGCGCCAGAAAACATGGTGCTCTTATCGTTGTGGAAAGAAACGAGACGCTTGAAGCTCTCATTCAAACTGGAACGACATTAAACGCTCATTTAACTGCGCCATTACTCGAATCAATATTTTATCCAGGTAACCCTCTTCATGACGGTGCCGTTCTCGTAAAAAATAATCATATTGTCTCAGCTGCTAATATTCTTCCTTTAACGAAAAGTACAGAAGTTGATCCTGAGCTAGGAACACGTCACAGAGCTGCAATTGGCTTATCAGAAAAGAGTGATGCACTTATATTAGTTGTCTCTGAAGAAACGGGCCGTACTTCTTTTGCTTTAAATGGGATTTTGTATACGATTTCTTTATAAACACTTTTAGCAATTTTTTGAACAGCGCAGTAGTAAAATGAAGTTATATCGAATTACCAACAAATACACCTACCATATCAATAAAAAAGTGCTGCCTCAAAAATTTGAGACAGCCTTTTCTTCAAAGAATTATTCTTCTCCAAAACGCTCCACAAGTGTTGCAAGTGTACGTACCATTGCACCAGTTGCTCCAGCTGGACCTAAGTCGTGCTCGCCTTTTGTTTCTGATGTTCCAGCGATATCTAAGTGTACCCACGGTGTATCTTCAGCGAATTCGCCTAAGAATGTACCTGCCATAACCGCATGTCCTTCACGGCCTGGTGAGTTATTTAAATCAGCAAACTTACTGTTTCGAACGCGTTCTTTATCACGATCAAAAATCGGTAGTTGCCAAATTGGCTCATCTGTTTCCATAGAAGCCTCTAGCACTTGCTCAAATAACTCTTCATTATTTGTCATTGCGCCTGTCGTATAGTTTCCAAGTGCAACAATTACACCGCCTGTTAATGTTGCAACATCAACAAGGTAGTTTGCACCAAGTTTTTTCGCATACGTAATACCGTCAGCTAAAGCTAGACGACCTTCTGCATCCGTATTTAATACTTCAATTGTTTTTCCGCTCATAGATGTAATTACATCGTCTGGCTTAAATGCCGTACCACTTACAACGTTATCAGTTGAAGGAATAACAGCGATCACATTTTGTTCTGGGCGAAGTTCACCGATAATTTCCATCGCACCTAATACAGCAGCTGCACCGCCCATATCACCTTTCATACCGACCATGCCTTCACGTGGTTTTAAAGAATAACCACCTGTATCGTATGTAATACCTTTTCCAACGAATCCAATGACATCTGTCCACTCTTCTTTTCCTTTATAAATAAGAGCAATCATTTTTGGTGGCTCTACACTACCTTGGTTTACTGCAAGTAACGCACCCATACCAAGATCTTCCATCTCTTCTTTCTCAAGAACTTTATAGTCCATATCATACTTCTCCGCTAATTCAACAGCATACTCAGCAAGCTTTGTCGCTGTTAATACGTTTGGCGGCATATTTACAAGTGTACGAGCTGAATTTGTTGCACGTCCATGTACGTAGCCAACTGTTAATGCGGCTTCAATTTCTTGTGCATCTTCCGCTGTAATAGCCGTGAACTTCTCTAACTCTACACGATCCTTTTTATCTGATTTATACGTTTGTAATTCATATGTACCAAGGCCTTGTACCTCTGCTGCAATATGAGCGACATCAATCGCGTCTAATTTCTCTGTTACGAAAGAATCAAGTAAGATTGCTGCATCTTGTACTTTTGCTGATTGCAGTGTTTTAAATGCCTTACCAAGAGCCGCACGTAACGTTTCTGTCGTGTAAGACTCTTTCTTGCCTAAACCAACAAAGTAATAACGTTTCACATTTGTTTTTCCTAAGCTATGCACTTTCGAAATGGCCTTTTTCTTCGTAGATAATTCTTTCTCTTCTAGTAAAACTTGTAATTGTCCTTCAAACGCTTTGTCCAGTTCTTGTACAAAACTACTCATTTTCTCTTCTTCAAATAAAGCAACAATTACTGCTTCATGACCTGCTAATTCTTTTTGTACTTGAAACATGTTCAGACCCCCTAAATTTCTCTACCACCATTATAACTTTATTTTCGATAAAATGCGACAATTCTAACTACAGTTATATGACGTGTAAAATCCCCTCTATTATGAAATAAGCCAAGAAAAAAAGTCTAGCGTAATTACGACTAGACTATCTTTGTTTTAAATATTGACCACGAAACACTTGCATCGTTTCGTCTTGATTTAACATCGTTAACTCTTCTTCTGTAAACTTACCATTTCCTACTTTTACTACGTACACATTTACTTTTTTCTTACCCCATTGGCTATAAACATCTTTCACCGTATCATAATATAGATCAAGACGGTTTCCTTTTATTGCACCGCCCTTATCAGCTACTACACCATACCCATAACCTGGTACGAATAAAATTGTTCCAATTGGGAATACGCGTAAGTCTGCTGCGATTGTGGAATATAAATCCCTTTTCGCCTTAACACCTGAATATGTAATACCATACTCCGGATGTCCCGGCCTCTTACCAGTTGACTCAATTCCCGACGTATAACCTGTTGCAGTCATTTCAATTGAACGATATTTAGACCAGTCGTTTGCCTGCTCTAAAGCATTTATCACTTCTTTACTCGGAGCAACATTTCTCTTAACTTCTGCTGCATGTACTTCTTTTGCACTCGTTCCCTCATACTTCTTTACAATCTCTAATAAAGAAACTCCTGTGAAAGCATTCCATGTTACGCATAATGCAATTGCAAGTAAACAAGTCATCATAATGCGAATACAATATCGTTTTAACATTTTTATATTCCACACTCCTTCATCGTTAATCATTCCCTATACCATGAAGGAATATGCAAAAAAATAATCTCCAACTTAATTGGAGATTAAAACATTTGATATCCGCTTTTCCGAAGTTTCTTGATTACGACTCCTGCTAAAGCAGCCCCTACTAATCCAGTAGATAGAATAAATACGTCTGCTTGTCCTAAGTGCGATACACTTGTCCCAAATGAAGAAAATGTTTCTTTCGGTTTTGAAAAATAATCCCACATACTCGCTTTATTAATAATAAGCATACAAACAATCGGATACACAATAACCATTACCCAAGTAGCTCGCAAAATCATGTTGAGTAAAAATCCAATTCCAAAGAACAAAATAAAGAATAACATCATTGAAATAAGTAGTACCGGTATACTCACTCTTTTCCCCTCTCCTTCGCACGTGCCGTAAATACGTGATAAGCTGTATAACCAAATGGTTCGCCTGGATTTAATGTTTTGTCCACTTCAAGATGTAGTTCTGATCTTCCTTCTAACAAATATTTAATAAGCACAGACGTATTCGGATCGTCCGCAATCTTATCCGGATGTAAGAACGCCACTTCAGACAATTCTTTCTCCTGTATAATAATATTTTCTCCTTCAGGCTCCAAAAGAAAAATAATCATATTATCACTAATCTCATTACGAATAACACCCGATCGAACACCAATGATCCCCTTCACATGAGCGACAATGCCTGTCTCTTCTAACACTTCGCGTTTCACAGCTTCATCAACCGTCTCACCTTCATTTACAAAACCAGCCGGTAAAGACCATTTCCCTTTTAATCCACTGTATTTCTTCTTAACAAATAGCCACCTACCATCTTTTGTAGCTACTAAACCACTAACAGCTAGCCATACCTTCCCTCGTTTCTCCATGATGTAATAACCTCCTCTTTCAGAACGGACAGAATATTCTTTCTTTTTATATTATACTATATTTTTAATATGAAAAAAGCAGAAACAGCTCTTAGCCGTTTCTGCTTTTTCTACTATATATTAAAAGAACTTTAATTTACCTTTTTTAAGAACTAATAAAGGTCCACCTAATAAGAATAGGTAACGGTTATCGATTACTTTCTTCATGAAGGAAGCTTTCCAACCTGTTAACTTTTTACCCATAACAACGCCCATTGCATCGTCATGACCTAAAGAACATACAGATCCTTTATTATCAAATGCGAATTTCTTCATTTCGCCTTTACCACGAACTAATACAGTTAAGTTGTGTGCAATATTGTAACCTTGTTGAATTGCGATTTGTGCTGTTGGTGGGTATGGACGGTTAATTTCTTCATTAATGATTAACGCTGCGTCACCAACCATGAATACATCTTCGTATCCTGGAGCATGCATGTACTCATCAACTTTTACACGTCCGCGCATTGCTTCAAATCCAGACTCTTCCACAATACCGTTACCACGAACACCTGCAGCCCAAACTACTGTTTCAGACTTAATTAATTCAGTGTCATCGCCATTCGCAACGATAATACCTTCTTCAGTTGCTTCTTTAATTGCTGTACCGATGCGGAATTCTACACCTTTTTTCTCAAGTTGTTTTACAGCGTACTCTACTAACGCTGGATCGAAACCTGGAAGTGCTGTTGGAGCAGCTTCTACACAGATGATACGTGCTTTTTCACGTGGTACATTGTACTCTTTGCAAAGTTCAGGAACACGGTTTGCAAGCTCACCTACGTACTCGATACCAGTAAATCCAGCACCACCAACAACGATTGTTACTAACTCATCGCGTTGTTCAGTTGCATATTTAGAGAAACTAGCTTCCATATGCTCACGAATTTCACGAGTTGCATTAATGTTAGCGATTGAGAATGCATGCTCTTTTAATCCTGTAATTCCGAATGTTTCTGATTCGAAACCAAGACCAATTACTAAGTAGTCATACTCTAACTCGCCGTCTTTTAAGATAATGCGTTTTTCAGCAGCTTTAATTTCTACTACTGTGTCTTGTACAAAGTTTACTTTATTTGTATCAATAACGTCTTGAATATCTAGACAGATTTTTTCATCTTGTAATGTACCAGCTGCGCTCTCGTGTAACCAAGTCGCTTGGTAGTGATAGCTGTTGTTGTTTACTAGCGTAATTTCAGCTTCATTTACAGATAATGCTTTTTGCAGACGAACAGTCGTAATCATCCCGCCATAACCTGCACCTAAAACTACGATTTTTGGAGTCTTCACCAAATCACAACCCTTTTCTTTATATAATAGTAATGAGAAATAATACCAAGTACTAAAAACTCTATTTGTCAAGAATGTGGAATTTATCACATTCTATATCATAACAAAACGCAGTCAAAAAATCGTACGAATTTTGTCATAGAAATTTAACATAATACTTCCCTATATTAGTCGGTTTTATTCCAGAATTCAAGCGTCTGGAGAATTATCAATATTTTAAAATAACATAGCGTTTTCAAGGGTTTTTTAGACTTTTTTTCATGTATTTTCCTTTCTGTATATTTTATACAATAAAAAAGAACCTATGCGAAAACTTACACACAATTCAGTCGTTTTCAGAAGTATTATGAACTCAAATATGCTATCATTTATTTGAAAGTGTCATCATTTGCAGGATTTTCGTGTACATATGAACAATATATGAAATCAATATCAAAATTCCATCTATAGGGGGAATGAAAGTGGCAGAAAATCAAAAAGTTTACGACATAACAATTATTGGTGGTGGTCCAACAGGGCTGTTCACAGCATTTTATGGCGGTATGAGACAAGCAAGTGTAAAAATCATTGAAAGCTTACCTCAACTTGGAGGACAATTATCCGCACTCTACCCTGAAAAATACATTTATGATGTAGCTGGATTCCCAAAAGTGCGCGCACAAGAATTAGTTGATAACTTAAAAGAGCAAATGAAGAAATTTGACCCAACCGTTTGTTTAGAAGAAGCTGTCGATACGCTTGAGAAACAAGCTGACGGTATATTTAAACTTGTTACGAATAAGCAAACTCACTATTCTAAATCAGTTATTATTACTGCTGGCAATGGTGCTTTCCAACCACGCCGCTTAGAATTAGAAGGTACAGCAAAGTATGAAAAGAAAAACTTACATTATTTCGTTGATGATATGAATAAATTTGCCGGTAAGCGCGTCGTAGTATTTGGCGGCGGCGATTCAGCTGTTGATTGGACAATGATGTTAGAACCGATCGCTGAAAAAGTTACAATCGTTCATCGCCGCGATAAATTCCGTGCGCATGAACATAGCGTCGAAAACTTAATGAATTCTCGTGCAGAAGTAAGTACACCGTATGTTCCAGTTGAACTCATTGGTGATGACAAAATTGAACAAGTCGTTCTTCAGCACGTAAAAACTGAAGAAAAAGTTATCATTGATGTTGATGACGTAATTGTAAACTATGGCTTCGTTTCTTCTCTTGGCCCAATTAAAAACTGGGGCTTAGATATACAAAAAAACAGCATCCTTGTAAATTCAAAAATGGAAACAAATATTCCTGGCATTTACGCTGCTGGTGACATTTGTACATATGAAGGAAAAGTAAAACTCATTGCTTGCGGCTTCGGTGAAGCACCAACAGCAGTAAACAATGCAAAAGCTTACTTCGATCCAAATGCAAAACTTCAACCAATGCATAGCTCAAGCATGTTTTAATATGTAAAAATAAAAGCTCCTTCCATACGTGGAAGGAGCTTTTATTTTATATACCACGAAAGCACACTGAATTCGATAAACTATCGAACTCAGTGTGCTTTTCGTCTAAAAAAATTATTGTTTTCTTCTTCTACCTAATACGAATAATACTCCGCCAACTAAGAATGAAATTCCAGCACCAACTGACATCATCCATGGAGACGCTGCCCCTGTTTTCGGTAATTCCCTTTCTGTTTTTACTTGCGGCTCTTTAATTAATTTTTCCAATCTTACTTCCGGTTTCACTTCTGGCTCCTTCGGTTCTTTCGGATCTTCTGGTTTCACTTCTGGCTCCTTCGGTTCTTTCGGATCTTCCGGTTTCACTTCTGGCTCCTTCGGTTCTTTCGGATCTTCCGGTTTCACTTCTGGCTCCTTCGGTTCTTTCGGATCTTCCGGTTTCACTTCTGGCTCCTTCGGCTCTTTCGGATCTTCCGGTTTCACTTCTGGCTCCTTCGGCTCTTTCGGATCTTCTGGTTTCACTTCTGGCTCCTTCGGTTCTTTCGGATCTTCCGGTTTCACTTCTGGCTCCTTCGGTTCTTTCGGATCTTCTGGTATCTTAAAATCTTCTTTTATTTTCGGTAAAATTGTAACTGTAGGCTCAAGTGGCGGATTTATTTTATCGTCCACTACTGCTTTATTTGTTATCCCTTTACTCGGCGCTTCTTTTACCTTCGCTTTAAAAATAATACTACGTTCTTTCGTATCTGTAATTTCTAGATACTTGGCGATTACTTTTCCAAACTCCATTTTTAACTCTATTGGATTTGGCTCAGCCCCTTCAAATCTAATACTACCTTGCACGTATTCTAAACCGGCTGGAATTTCATCTTCTATTGTAACTACATCTAGTTTTCCGTTTTCCACCGTATTTTTGAAGCTAATTCGGTATTCTACTTCTTCTCCTAGCTTTGGCTCTTTATTACTTACTTTCTTCGCTGCTGTTAACTTACCATCTTTATATTCTGGCTTTATTTTCGCTGTCGGTTCTATAACTGGATGTTTCGGATCATCCACTTCAATAATCGCTTTATTTGTTATTTCTCCTCCAACTTTTGCTGTTTCTTTTACCTTTACTTTAAAGATGACACTTCTTTCTTTCGTATCCGTAATTTCTGGATACTTCACTGTTACTTTTCCATTCTCTACTTTAAGTTCTGTAGGCACAGGCTTATCACCTACGGCCTCCAGACTATCTTTCACATACTCTAAACCAGACGGAATTTCATCTTCAATCTTTACATCAACTAACTTCCCGCCATCTACTGTGCCGTTAAAAGTAATTCGATATTCAATTTCTTCCCCTAGCTTTGGTTCATGATTACTTACTTCTTTCCTTGCCTCTAGTTTCCCATCTTTATATTGCGGTGTGATTGGTATAAGTGACTCAACTGGCGGCGTCGTCGGATTATTATCATCAACAATCGCCTTGTTTACAATCTCTTTTCCTACTTGTACCGTCTCTTGTACTCTCACTTTAAAGATGATACTTCTTTTTTTCGTATCCGTAATTTCTGGATACTTTGCTGTTACTTTTCCATTCTCTACTTTCAGTTCCACCGGATGTGGTTCCGGCCCATCAGACTTTATACTATCTTGTACATATTCTAAACCGGCTGGAATTTCATCTTCTACCTTTACCTCAGTTAGTTTTCCGTTCTCTACCGTATTTTCAAAGCTAATTCGATATTCTACTTCTTCTCCTAACTTTGGTTCATGATTACTTACTGTTTTTTCTGCTTGTAATGCACCATCTTTATATTGAGGCTGAATAGAGATATTCGGTTGCTCTGGTGGATTTATTGTATCTTCCACAATCGCCTTGTTCACAATCTCTTCGCCTACTTTAGCTTTTTCTTTCACTTTCACTTTAAAGACGATACTTCTTTCTTTCATATCCGTAATTTCTGGATATTCCGCAAGGACGGTTCCGTTTTTCACTTTCACATACAACGGTTTCGGATTCTCTCCCTCGGCTCTTTCACTACCTTCTACAAACTCTAAGCCAGTTGGTAATTCATCCTTAATCTTCACCTTCGCTACTTTTCCATGCTCTACTACGTTACGGAAAGTAATTCGATACTCTACTTCTTCTCCTAATTTTGGAGCTGGATTATTTACTGTTTTCTCAGCTTTTAGTTTTCCGTCCTTATACTCCGGCGTAATAATCGCTTCTGGTTTTTGCGGCGGATTCTTCGGATTGTCATCATCCACAATTGCCGTATTCACGATTTTCTTACCGACTTTTGCTACTTCCGTTACTTTCACTTTAAAGATAATACTACGCTCAGCTGTATCAGTAATATTTTCATACTTCGCTGTAATTTTCCCAGCTTCTTCTTTTAACTCTACTGGCGCTGGCTCATTACCTTCTGATTTTAAACTATCCTTCACATACTCTAAACCAGTTGGTAATTGATCCTCAATTTTCACTTCTGCTAGTTTTCCGTTTTCTACCGTATTTTTAAAACTAATTCGGTACTCTACTTCTTCTCCTAGCTTTGGATCTTTTTTATTTACCTTTTTATCAGCTTTAACTTTACCGTCTTTATGCTGCGGGGTAATTTCTACTTCTGGTCGCTCTGGTGGATTTTTTGTATCATCAACAATTGCTTTATTTACAATTGCTTTGTCCACTTCAACAGAATCTTTCACCTTCACTTTAAAGATAATGCTTCTTTCTTTCATGTCAGTGATATTTTCATACTTCGCACTAACCTTACCAGCTTCTTCTTTCAACTCTACTGGTGCTGGCTTATCACCTTCTGCTTTTAGACTATCTTTCACATACTCTAAACCAGACGGAATTTCATCCTCAATTTTCACCTCTGCCAGTTTTCCATCTTTCACCGTATTATTAAATGAAATTCGGTATTCGATTTCTTCCCCTAGCTTCGGTTTATGATTATTCACCTTTTTATGAGTAGCAATTTTACCGTCTTTATATTGCGGTGTAATTTTTGCTGTCGGATCAATTACTGGATGGTTCGGATCATCAACATGGATAATCGCTTTATTTGTAATGTCCTTACCTATTGCAACTGAATCTTTCACCTTCACTTTAAAGACGATACTTCTTTCTTTCGTATCCATAATCTCTGAATACTTTGCCATTACCTTACCATTTTCTACTTTCAACTCCACTGGTTTTGGCTCTTCACCTTCAGCCTTTTCGCTTCCTTCTACAAACTCTAATCCAGCTGGAATTTCATCTTCTATTTTTACCTCTGCTAGTTTTCCATCTTTCACCGTATTATTAAAAATAATTCGATATTCGATTTCCTCACCTAACTTCGGTTCATGATTACTTACTTCTTTTCTTGCCTCAATTTTCCCATCTTTATATTGTGGTGTAATCGGTACATAAGGCTCTTCTGGCAGATTCTTTGTATCATCTACAATTGCCTCATTTACGATTTCTTCTCCCACTTTTACGCTTTCTTTTACCTTCGCTTTAAATACAATGCTTCTTTCCTCTGTATCTGTAATTTCTGGATACTTTGCCATTACCTTATTATTTTTCACCTGTAGCTCTACTGGTTTCGGTTTAGAACCTTCTGCTGTGATGCTGCCTTCTACATACTCTAAACCATTTGGTAATGTATCCTTTATATTTACCTCTACTAGTTTTCCGTTTTCTACCGTGTTTTTAAAACTAATTCGGTATTCTACTTCTTCTCCTAGTTTCGGTTTATGATTATTTGCTACTTTCTGCGCAGCAATTTTACCATCTTTATATTGCGGAGTAATTTCCACACGAGGCTCTTCTGGCTCATTTTTTGTATCTACTACGATTGCTTTATTAACAATCTCCTTGCCTATTTCTGCCTCTTCTTTTACTTTCACTTTAAAAATAATACTTCTTTCTTTTGTATCCGCAATTTCTAGATACTTTGCCATTACCTTGCCGTTTTCAAATTTTAATTCTACCGGACTTGGTTTAGGTCCTTCTGCTTGTAAACTGTTCTCTACAAACTCTAATCCAGCTGGAATTTCATCTTCTACTTTAACCTCTACTAGTTTTCCGTTTTCTACCGTGTTTTTAAAACTAATTCGGTATTCTACTTCTTCTCCTAATTTTGGCTTCTTATTGTTTACAAATTTCTCAGCTTTCAGCTTACCGTCTTTATATTCTGGGGTAATCGTTACTTCTGAAGTCGTTGGATCTTTTGTATCATCAACAACTACTTTATTGACAATGCCTTCACCAATCTTAAATTCTTCTTTTACTTTCGCTTTAAAGACGATACTTCTTTCTTCTGTATCCATAATTTCTGGATATTTTGCGATTACTTTTCCATCTTTCACTTTCAGTTCTACCGGATCTGGCTTAGAACCTTCTGCTCGTAAACTATCTTTCACATACTCTAATCCATTTGGTAAATCATCTTTTATTGTCACCTCTGCTAGCTTTCCGTTTTCTACCGTATTTTTAAAGCTAATTCGGTATTCCACTTCTTCTCCTAACTTCGGCGTTTCATTATTTACCGTTTTCTTCGCTTCCACTTTTCCATCTTTATGCTGTGGAGTAATTTCTGCCGTCGGTGTTTCTGGCTCATTTTTCGTATCATCAATAATTGCTTTATTGACGATTTTTTTACCGACTTTCACTTCATCTTTTACTTTCACTTTAAAAGTGATACTTCTTTCTTCTGTATCCGTAATCTCTGGATACTTCGCCATTACCTTACCATTTTCTACTTTTAACTCTACTGGATTTGGCTTAGAACCTTCTGCTTTCACACTGTTTTCTACGTACTCTAAACCTTCTGGTAAAGTATCTTCTATTTTCACCTCTGCTAGTTTTCCGTCTTCTACCGTGTTTTTAAAACTAATTCGGTATTCTACTTCTTCTCCTAACTTCGGCGTTTCATTATTTACCGTCTTCTTCGCTTTCACTTTTCCGTCTTTATGTTGCGGAATAATTTCTGCTGTCGGTGTTTCTGGCGGATGTTTCGTATCGCTCACAATCGCTTCATTAACAATTGAATCGCTCACTTTACCTTTTACTTTCACTTTAAAGGTAATACTTCTCTCTTTTGTATCTGTAATCTCAGGATACTTTGCCATTACCTTACCGTTTTCAAATTTCAATTCCACTGGATCTGGCTTAGAACCTTCTGCTTTTACACTATCTTTCACATACTCTAATCCATTAGGTAAATCATCTTCTATTTTTACCTCTGTTAGCTTTCCATGTTCTACCGTATTTTTAAAGCTGATTCGGTATTCCACTTCTTCTCCTAACTTCGGCGTTTCATTATTTACCATCTTTTTCGCTTCAAGTTTTCCATCTTTATACTGAGGAATAATTTCCGCTGTCGGATTAACTGGCTTGTTTTGTGAATCATCAATAGTTGCTTTATTAATGATTTTTTTACCAACTGTTACTTCTTCTTTTACTTTCACTTTAAAAACGATACTTCTTTCTTCTGTATCCATAATTTCTGGATATTTTGCCATTACCTTACCGTTTTCAAATTTCAGCTCTACTGAATCTGTTCCGGCACCTTCTGCTTTCAAACTATTTTCTACATACTCTAAACCTTCTGGTAGAGTATCCTCTATTATCACGTCTGTTAGCTTTCCGTACTTAACCGTATTTTTCATACTAATTCGGTATTCTACTTCTTCTCCTAACTTCGGTGTTTCATTATTTACGATTTTCTTCGCTTTAATTTTTCCATCTTTGTGTAATGGTGTGATTTTTGCTTCTGGTTCTTTCGGATGCTTCATATCATCAACAATTGCTTTATTGATGATTTCCTTACCTACTTCCGCTTCTTCCTTCACCTTTACCTTAAAGACAATACTTCTTTCTTTCATATCTGTAATATTGTCGTATTCAGCAATGACTTTTCCATCTTTCACACTTAACTTTAATGGAGCTGGTTTATCACCTTCAGCCTTTTCACTGCCTTTTACATACTCTAAACCGTTAGGAATTGTATCCTCTATTATTACCTTTTCTAGTTTTCCGTTTTCTACCGTGTTCTTAAAGCTAATTCGGTATTCTACTTCTTCTCCTAGTTTTGGTGATGGATTATCTACTGTCTTCTTCGAATCAATTATTCCATCCTTATGTTGCGGAGTAATTCTTTCCTCCGGCTCAATCGGTGGATTTTTCGTATCATCAACAATTGCTTTATTGACAATCTCTTTATCTACTTTTGCTTCTTCCTTCACCTTTACTTTAAAGACGATACTTCTTTCTTTCATATCCATAATATCGATATACTTAGCTTTGACTATCCCATTTTCAACAGCTAATTCTACTGGTCCAGGTGCTTCTCCTTCGGCCTTGATGCTATTTTCTACATATTCAAGACCTTTTGGAATTGTATCTTCCACTCGCACCTCTTCAAGTTTTCCGTTCTCAACCGTATTATGAAAACTAATGCGGTACTCGATTTCTTCGCCTAACTTTGGCTTCTTATTATTAACTACCTTTGTAGCAGCAATTTCACCTTTTTTACTTTGCGGTGTAATAACAACCTTTGATTCAACAGGCTCATTTTTCGGATCTTTTGCAATTGCTTTATTTACGATTGCTTCCCCTACTTTTGCCGAATCTTTTACTTTCACTTTAAAAACAATACTTCTTTTTTCTGTATCCGTAATTTCTGGATACTTTGCCATTACTTTTCCGTCTTCCACTTTTAGTTCTACTGGCTCTGGTTTTATACCTTCAGCTTTCAAACTATCTTTCACGTATTCAACACCTTTAGGTAGTGTATCTTCTACTAGCACCTTTTCTAGTTTTCCGTTTTCTACCGTATTATAAAATGTAATTCGGTATTCCACTTCTTCTCCTAGTTTTGGTGTTTGATTCGTTACGCTTTTTTCAACATCCACTTTACCGTATTTATAATCCGGCGTAATCTTTTCTTCTGGATGCTCAGTTTGTCCATTTGGCTCACTCACAACCGCTTTATTAACAATTGTTTCTCCGGCTTTTGCCTCTTCTTTTACTTTCACTTTAAAGGCAATGCTTCGCTCTTTTGTATCCATAATCTCTGGATATTTGGCGATTACCTTACCATTTTCTACTTTTAACTCTACTGGATTTGGTTCAGCACCTTCAGCTCTCTCACTGCCTTGAACAAATTCTAAGTTAGCTGGAATTTCATCTTCTATTGTAACTGCATCTAGTTTTCCGTTTTCCACCGTATTTTGGAAGCTAATTTGATATTCAAATTCTTCTCCTAGCTTTGGCTTCTTATTTGTTGCTTTTTTCTTTGCAGCAATTTTACCGGCCTTATGCTGTGGTGTAATCTTCTCTTCTAGATTCTTTGGTGGATTTGTTTTATCACTAACGGTTGCTTTATTAACAATTTCTTCACCAATTTTTGCAGTTTCTTTTACTTTTGTTTTAAAGACGATACTTCTTTCTTCCATATCCATAATTTCTGGATACTTTGCAATTACTTTTCCATTTTCAAACTTCAGCTCTACTGGCTCTGGTTTTGCACCTTCTGCTTTCAAACTATCTTTCACGTATTCAAGATTGCTTGGTAATTCATCTTCAATGGTTAATACATCTAGACGTCCATCTTTTGTCTTATTTTTAAATGTAATACGATACTCTACCTCGTCACCTAGCTTCAGTGTTTTATTAGATGCTATTTTTTTAGCTTCTATTTCTCCCGGAACTTCTTTTGGAGTAGTAACCGTAACATTTGCCTCATCTTCGGTTTCATACTTTATCTCGGCGCTATCTTCTCCCTTTACAACAACAATATTTTTTATTGTTGTGTCTGATTTTATAGATTCTTTCGCTTTTACTTTGAATGTAATAACGGCACTTTCCCCCGGCTTTAAAACACCGCCGTCTTTAGCATTAGCACCTTCACCAACACGGAAATCAATTTGATTATTTACAAACTCCGCTTCATCATCGCTTGCATCATCTGTTTTATTTCCTTTATTACTTCCAGAAATATATTGTATAGATCTCGGAACATACTCTAAACGATCATCTAATTTATCAAAACCTTTTACATTCGATACCGGCGCTTGATTATTTTTCGTATCATTTTTCACTTCAATTTGATACGTAAACTCTTCACCAGCTTTAATTTCCTTAATTTCTTTACCGGTACTATCTAATGCCTTTTTATCAACTTGTAAGTTTGGAGCATTATGTTCTGTAACAAATGTGGCGTTGTTTAATACGTAAATATCACCAGTACCAGCATATGCTCTAAAACGCATTTTTCCTTCTTTCAAATCATTCTTTACTTGAGTCGGTCCTTCAAGATGATACGTATGAATGTCAGTACTGAATGAATTTGTCCAATCCGGGTTATATCCTGGATATTTTTTTGTAACAAACTCGTTAGTACCGTCTACTTGTACTTCTGTCATAGATGAATCATTCGCATCATTATCTTTACCGTTAATATTTTTTATCTTTATATATCCAGCACCAAAATCATATTCTCCATAATCATAGGCATATCCATCTTTCTCAGCTGGATCACCTTGCGATGAAAAATAACTAAATTTTGCTTTAAAAGCACCTTCTTTTGGTGTGTTTATTTTATTAACACTAATATCTGTCCAGGCTGTACTTTTTTGAGCAACTAGCCCTTCCCAAATCTTCATATCTTTTACGGTTTCTTTATGGTTTTCATAAACTAATATAAGATTCCAGTTGCCCCAGTAGTAACCACTGCCTTTTTCAAATTTAATTTGTGGCACATTCGCAACTGTCACCGTTTGAGAAATACCTTGCTGTGCAATTACATTTGTTACGTCAGCATATGCAACATAACCGGCACCAGCACCCGAGTAATTTGAAATATACGGTAAACTAGCTGCTTTTCGTATACTAGTAGCACTTACCTCTTTATATTCTTTATTACCCATTTTCATTTTAACCGGCTCTCTTACATCTTCATCACTAACTCTATACTCTTTATTTGCATAAGTTGGCGTTCCCATAGCTGCTGTCCAAAATAAATAAGCCTTTTTCACTTTACTTCCAGCAGGAATGTTAGGAAAAGCTCCTGTTGACGAATTAAAAGTACTATCATCGTTATCAACGTCCACAGTCATTTTATTCGTCTTATACCCCAGACTTTGTCTGCCATAATGATCGGTCGTCAAACCAAGTGTTACATTACCAGTCTGTACTAAATTACCAGCAGTAATTGTAGAATACAGTGGATCTCCAAATCCTTGCTTATCCCCTGTTTGCATTTGAACCTTCGAAGCATTCTCTGATGCAGCTTGTACTTTTGCATCGCTCTGATTTTCCGCTTCTTTTTCTAGTTTCTCAACTTCGGTTACTGGTTGTTTTGGTAGTTCTGTTTTTGATGTAGGGTTATTTTTATCTTCTACAGATACTTTTAGCTTTTCATCAACTTTTTTGATTGTATTATTAGCTGATGGGCCAACTTCTTTCTTACTACTGTCAGCCTCCTCATCGGCATTAGCTGCTACCTTTTCTTCAGAAGGGATTCCCTCAACATCTACAGACATGTTTCCTATTTGTACTTTATCTTTTTGCACACTAACCTTTTGTTTGTATTCTTTATTAAAATGCTGTGTGCGACTAGCTTTTATTAACACAGTCATTTTTTCGTGTGATTTTAAATCTCGAATTTTAAGATTAGAAGAAAGAAGTTTTCCTCCCTTATCTTTTTCTTCTACATAGAAATCCGCTACTTTATTTTCAGGTAACTTCTCTCCGTTTACTTTCACAGATTGCGAGAGGAACGTAATTTCATTTTCATTACTTTGTTTAAGCACCAATTCTTGAATTGGTGTATCTCCCGTATTTTCAATCGTATATTGAAATACGTGCTCCCTCTTAGCTACTTCCCCCTTATATATTTCGGCATTTACTTGCTCTGCCTTAATTTTCACATCATTTCCTTGTAACTCATCCCAGCTTTTTTTATTTATCTCTGCAAAAGCACTGGGTGAAGGCAATATGATGGATAGGAGAAGTGTGATCATCGTTACGACATTAAAACACTTCAATACTTGTTTCATATTTTTTACCTTTCTCCTTTCTATATGCTTGCTATCCGTCTACTTAATTTCGTAGCCGTATACATAGCAATATATATCCACTCGCAACAATCCGACCTACGAAAATGTATTGTTGAAATCCCAATGTCAACAATATAAATCTCATAGAATATTACTATTTTAATTTATCAAAAATAGCATATATATATCGGACACTTATACAAACCTTCACCATTTTTTAACATAGTAAAAAATGCTCTATTGTATAGGTTTATATAACAGTTAAAGGATACATAAAAAGCTTAACATATCTCTTAATCTATTCATACATACAATAGAAATTTTACCATTTTTAGTCATTTCAGTTTGTTATTTATGATTAAAATTTTCAAAAAACAATAACCGTTACATGTAAAAATATGTTATATTACCAAGGAACATATGTTCTTATTTTAAAGGAGGAATTTGTAATGATAAACGAACCCATTATCGTAAAAAAAGAAGCTTTCCAAGCAATCGGCGTTTCGATTACGACGACTAACGAAATAGAGGCATCTACTGAAGGAAAAATTCCCGAGCTCTGGAACCGATACTTTCAAGAACAAATGATGCATCACATCCCAAATCAAAAAACGAAAGAAACATTCGCATTCTACTCCAACTATGAATCAGATGAAACTGGTACATATACATTTACAATCGGTACGACCGTTTCTTCATTAGAAGACGTTCCTGAAAATATGACAACTTTAACAATACCTGCTGCTACATATGCGGTATTTACAACGAGAAAGGGACCAGTTGCTGAAGTCGTTTGCGAAGCTTGGGAATATATTTGGCAATGGTCGAAAGAAAATAAACGTGCCTTCACAACAGACTTCGAGCTTTACGACGAAAGAGCATTAGACCCAAATCATGCACAATTGGATATTTATATTGCGTTAGCCTAAAAAAAGATGCCCATTCGGCATCTTTTTTTGTCGTTAAATAGCTACTGGGCAAATTCATTATTATTGTCTACAATGAGAAAGTGCAGTATAGAAATATTAGAAACTGTATAAAGTGAAACTATAATCAGTGGGGGCATCTCCCATTAAGTATTAGCCCTCACCAATCGGGCGTTTACTGGTTTTTTAGTTTAAATTTGTCACATAGAAAGGAAGCAATATGGAGGAACTACAACAAAATAAAACTGCTTTAGAAGGAAGCGGAAAACCGTTATTAAAAAATACGAATTTCCTTTTTCTTTGGGCAGCTACTCTTTTTTCAAGCTTTGCTTTAGCCTTTTTTACTTTTTCACAAACGTGGTACATAGCAAAAACATTAAACCTTGAAGCTTCACTCGGTGTTGTTTTCGTAGCTCTTAGTGTTCCAAGGCTTATTTTTATGATTATCGGCGGTGCTGTAGCTGATAAATTCCCGAAAAAAAATATTATGTTTTACTCCAATATTATTCGAGCGATTCTTGTCGCAACCATTCTCACATGGTTTATCGTTGGTGATGTAACACTATATACATTTGCTTTATTCGCTTTATTCTTTGGACTTGCTGATGCTTTCTTCTGGTCAGCAGATGGATCTATCTTACCTGAATTGGTAGAAAAAAGCCGGTTAACACAAGCGAATTCACTTACACAAATGACGAACCAAGCATCGGTCATCTTAGGCCCTGTACTTGGCGGAATTCTGATCAAATTTACAAACTACGAGACAATATTTTCTATTACAATTTTATTACTGATTGTCGCAGCCATACTCGTTCAAAAAATACAATTTACGATGCCAGAACAAAAAGATACAGATAAAGGTATGTTCACTTCCATTAAAGAAGGAATCTTATATGTAAAGGAATCGCCATTCCTTTCAACTTTCCTTCTTTGTAGCGCCTTTTTAAATTTATTTTTAATTGGTCCGATGCAAGTCGGTTTCCCGCTTTTCGTTAAAAATGTTCTGCACGGTGACTCGCTCCATTTCAGTTACTTAGAAGCATC
Source organism: Bacillus cereus group sp. MYBKT14-1 (assembly GCF_051915185.1). Taxonomy (NCBI): domain Bacteria; kingdom Bacillati; phylum Bacillota; class Bacilli; order Caryophanales; family Bacillaceae; genus Bacillus; species Bacillus cereus group sp. MYBKT14-1. The sequence goes on from NZ_JBQAEF010000019.1 coordinate 41,063, forward strand.
TGTAGGCGGCGGAATGGCAATAGGCGCTGTCATTGTCGGTTTAAAAAATATTAATCGTAGACGCGGACTATTTTGTATTATCATGATGCTACTGTCTGGTGTATTCTTCTTATCCATCAACTTTAGCACCGTACTTTGGCAAGCATTATTAGCCGGCATGTTTTATGGTATTACAATTGCAATGGCTATCGTTCCGCTTATGGCGATGATTCAATCGACAGTAAAAGAGGAAATGATGGGACGCGTAATGAGCTTACTTATGCTATCATCAATGGGCTTTATCCCGCTCTCTTATGCATTCACATCAATCGCACTTGCAATGGGAATTCCAATCGTAACCGTTATGAAAAGCGGTGCAATTGCTGTTATCGTCTTCGTACTATTTGTAGCGATTCGTGTTCCAGTTGTAAGAAAGTTCGACTAGCTACTTGGAGTCATGTATTATACGCATGGCTCCTTTTTAAATGGATCAAATAACGCTATCCCCTTACTTCTTCTCACAGCTGCTCCCCATTCTAATCCAACCTCTAAAAATAAATCTCGCACTGTACTATATAAAAGTGCCTTCACATTTTTACGGATTTCCCCATATTTATAAGCTCTCACAACACTCTTCACTCGCCAAATGAAATTTCCATACACTTCTTCATCAGCTAATATTTGCTCTAGTAAAACACCTTGCTCTAGTAACCCGCTCTTTTTATACGCAAGCTCGACCTTACTCCAAAATATATTAATTTTCTTCGGATTACTCGTCATCGGTACCAGTGCGTATATAAAAGGCTTCGGTATATCATGACGGCAATACGTCTCATCAAGCTCGTACGTTATTTTTCTTTTCTCTTTTATTTGTGGAATGTTTTTAGAAAGAATTGTTTCTCCCTCGGATTTTGGCTCCTTTCCGTTACAGCCAGCTGTATAATCCTCACTTTCACATGCGGACATTTTCATACGGTCATCCATGCGGTCAATTGCAGATATAAGAAAAATATATAAGTTCGCACTATACCCACCGCGCTTATGTCTTTCTTTTGTTGCAACACGCTTTATAATTCCTAGTTCCTCTAACTTTGCAATTGAACGGCGTACTGTACGAATACTCTTTCCAACATTCTTCGCAATCGTCTCCATTAACGGACAGGCGACTCCTACTGTTTTTTGTTTCTCATTCACCGCATACTTTCCTAAAAAATGAATAATGGTAGCATCCGTTTTATTTAATTGAAATCGATAATGTTTCAAAACTTGTTTTTGATATGTATTAAACTCTTCTTTACTTCGAAATTCACTGTATGGTTTCATTAAATTATATAAGCTTCCCATTTATATCACCTCATTTATAAGTAAGAGGCAGGAAGAGAATTTGGCGTGGAATTTAATATTTTTTTAATGGAGATGAAAATATGATCGTAATTAGCGCTTGTTTAGGTGGTATAGCTTGTCGATATGACGGAAATGACAATCTCGTTTCAAAAATAGAGGAGCTTTTGCAAAAAGAAGATACAGTCCTCATTTGTCCTGAAGTATTAGGAGGACTGCCAACACCTCGTCCTTCTGCTGAAATTATTGGCGGGAATGGCGACGACGTTTTGGACGGAAAAGCGAAAGTGATGACAAAAGATAGTGAAGATGTTACAGAAGCTTTCGTGAGCGGTGCTTATAAAGCGCTAGAACAAATTAAAAATTTACACCCAGAATATATTATTTTGAAAGAACGTAGTCCATCTTGTGGTAGTTCTACAATTTACACTGGAGAATTTAACGGGAATAAACAAACTGGTTACGGGGTAACAACTGCTTTATTCAAAAGACATGGATTTACAGTCATTTCAGAAGAAGATTTTGAGAATATAAAAAGGAATTGACCCTGTTCGTCAATTCCTTTTTTCTTTCTTATTTTGCACCTAATTTTTCTTTCACTTTCGCTGGAAGCTCGTCTTTCTTTACTTCTTCCCAAGCCGAAACACCTTTTTTATCTGAGTGGTATACGCGTAGGAATGCATCTTTACGTAAGTTTTTTTGAGCTGTGAATTCTAATTCTTTCTCTTTACCGTCTTTATCAAAGCCAGTTAGCTTATACTCATAATCTTTATATTTTTGACCATTATCAGCTTTACTATGAACTTCTTTTCCATCTACTGTAATTTGAACGTAGTACTCATCTTTACCCATACGGTTTAAATCACAACCAACTAACAAACTTGCAAATACAACTAAAATACTAAATAGTGCAATGTATCTTTTCATTTCCTTCACCTCATATGTTTTTTCTTATATTCTTATCTTAAAGCCCAGAGCTTAAAGAAGAAATTCAAAAACATGACATGAACATTACACTTTTGTAAGATAATAATTATTTCTTCACTTTAGAAATTGTCATTCCATCACCAATTGGAACGAGTACAGATTGTAAATGCGGGTCGATTTCTATCATTTCATTAAACTTCTGTATAACGTTTTTGTTTCGCACGCTTCTCAGCTACACTACCGCCAATAACGTCTTTCACGCCAATTTCGCCACTTATCACGTAATTTCCTTATACCGTTTATTACGCCTTCTATTATACCCTCAATTATAATCTCTATTACAAAGTATCTTATTAAACTAATAATAGGTTTAATTACGTATTTCCTTATGAATTCAAGAATATCCTCCATCATATTTCCCTCCTTTTTTCAAAAGGAAGCTGCTACTCCTCCGCGTCCTTTTACGTCCAATTACAATTGCTGCCCTACTGCGGCATATATCAACAAAACTAATACGTCAACAACATCCACAATAACGCTATTGAATTTGGAAGAAACTTCGGTAAATACTAATACTATAACATGGCTAAAAGAATTATTTTTTCATCTATATTTGGGGATGCTCCCAAAAACTTTATAAAATCAAAGACAACTTTACTACAACTCTTCCCGTAACTAATTTATTATCGTGGTAAACCGTCTTCCACTACATCCGTAACAGTTCCATTCGGTTCAAAGATTACACGTAATGATCCTTCTCCACCATAACCAGTATAGTCATATACTGAATAAGATTTATATTTCTCAATCACATGTGGCTGTCCAATTGCAGCTTTTACCTGATTCGCGGGCATACCTTTTTTGATTTTCAAATAGTGATTGTAACTTACTGCTGCCGAATTGTTATTTACATCTTTATACCACGGTACACGATCGTTTTTTTCTTCATATTCCTTTACAGGCTCTTCAATACGTTTCATAGATACCTCATTCTCTTTATCTGTACCCTTTATAGCAGTACGTTCAATATTCACAACGTAACCATATGTATTTAATTCAACCATAATTTCATATGTACCATCCGTATCTTTTTCAGTATAAAATACGCGTTTTTCATTATTATTATAATGTTTTATATTCTCACCACCGTAGTCGATCGTATTAAGAATATCCGTATACGTCATACCTTCCTCAATCTCTTGAGATTCGTCATGAGAAATATAACGCTTCTTTGATGATGGAGCATCCTCATTTTTAATACTTTCACGTTTACTCGTGGTCATAGGTGTTTTCTTCTGATCTTTTAATACTTCTTCACCTTCGGCCTTCGCTGGTTGCTTTGCTCCTACTTTTGTTAATACGTCTGTATCGCTAGAACAAGCCCCCAAAATCGATACTGTAGTCAACGCCACCCCTACTATAAGTACTTTCTTAAATAACTTCATTCTAATCCCCCCCGGTGTTTTTTAATATCTAGTAATCAACGTATTTTAATGAATACGGAACTATTCAGTTCTATACAATTTGCTATAGCCTTCTCCCTCATACACCTTTTTTTATATAAAGTGAAACTTTAATCAGCCCTCACCAATCGGGCTTTTATGGGATAAATCTACCTATTAGTAATAACCGGTGAAACTACAGCTAGTCCGAACACGATCGCCAATCATCTTCGTTACAAATATTAACATTAAATACAACTAATAAATAGTATATTCCTTCTATTTATTTACATTTCTGTTACGAAATCTTATCTTAAAACGAGCAATATGAAAATGGAATTCACAATATAAATTACATATCCTATATATAATAACATTTAAATTAAATTCCAAAGTAACTTTACATGCATTTTCTGTTTTAACGCCAAAAGAAAAGACCTTTCTAACGATTTTATTCCATCGCTAAAAAGGCCTTTTCTATTTCGTCTAAAAACTTAGCATTCTTCTGGTTTACCAGCATTCGTCGCTGTACGGAAAGATGATCCACATCCGCATGATGCGATTGCGTTTGGATTGTCGATTGTGAATCCACCGCCAAGCATAGATTGTTTATAGTCAATTTTTACTCCTTTAACAATTGGAGCACTTTCTGTATCGATAACAAATTCAACACCGAAAAACTCAAGAACTGTGTCGTCTTCTTTTGGTTCTACTTCAAATCCTAAGCCGTAAGAAAGACCGCTACATCCGCCGCCGTGTACAGCAAGGCGCACATACTTCTCTCCATCTTCAGCATCTTTTAACATATCTTTAATTTGAAAAGCTGCTTGTTCTGTTACTTCAATCATGAAATACACCTTCCTTTCTGTTCTTAGTCCATTATACATCTTTACGCTTCTATCTTGTACTCATACACTCCGCGGCAAATTACTTCCGCAGGTCCTTTCATCAACACGTTTCCTTCTTCAGTCCACGCAATCATTAAATCGCCACCAGCTAAATGAACAGTAATTTCCTTACCGCGTTCCATCTTTCCATTTAAAATAGCAGCTACAACTGCAGCGCACGCTCCTGTTCCGCAAGCTTGCGTTACACCAGATCCACGTTCCCAAACGCGGAAGTTCATCTCGTCATCATTCAAAATTTCGATAAACTCAACATTTACTCGCTCTGGAAACATTTCATGTGTCTCGAGGACTGGTCCAAGTGTTGTAAGAGGTGCTTTTTCTACATCATCAACCAAAATAACCGCATGCGGATTTCCCATTGAAACAGCTGTAAATGCATAACGATGATTATTATATAAGAAGTTTTCACGAATAAATGGCGTTTCACCTTCACCAAGCATCGGTATTTCTGCACGTGTTAGACGCGGTGCCCCCATATCGATTTTCGCTAATGTCACGACACCATCTTCTACTGTTACTTCAGCCGTTACAATACCAGCTAACGTTTCAATTGTGAAAACTGTTTCTTCTACTAGTTTATGCTCATACGCATATTTCGCTACGCAGCGCAAACCATTACCACAGCTCTTTCCTTCAGAACCATCATTATTAAACATGCGCATTTTCACCGGAGCTACGTCTGAAGGGCAAATTAAAATCATCCCGTCTGCTCCAATACCAGTATTAATATTTGAAACCTTTTCGGCCACAAGGGCTAAATCTTCTTCAGGAATTTGCTCTTCAAACATATTTACATATATATAACTATTGCCAAGACCATGCATTTTTGTAAAAGAAAATTGGCTCATTTATATTCACTCCAAAAATAATTTGTTATGTTAAGTATAAAATGCATGCTTTTAGAACACAATATGAATGTCCCCCGTTTCTCATATTTGACAACGTTTGGCGATGAGCCACTCTTACACAATTTGTGTAAGAAAAAAGCCCTTCTAAAAAGGGCCTTTTTTTATTTATCCCACTATTTTCAATTGGGGAAGGCTAATAATCAGCATTAGTCTTCCCCACAAAATAAAGTTTTATCTAATGGAAAAGGTGCTGCTAATTCGCAACACCTTAAAACATTGGATTTTCATCCAAATACTCATATACATTATTAACAAGCTCTTCTACTGTTGCACCTTGTACAACTTCACCATTTACAAGTGCAAACGGTCCTTCAAAACAAATACCACAATACCCTAGACAACCGTACTCCATTACATCTAAATTCGGATCTTTTTCTAATTTTTCTAGAGCTGCTTGTGAACCACTTGCAAGGTTACCTACACAAAATTCAATTAATGGTTTAATCAAAATTCTCCCCCCTGTACTACAAAACAAATTACCTTTTCACTTTATCTATAAGAAGAAAACTAAGCTGTTTCTTGTTGTTTTCGTTACACAGTCTAAACTATTTAGTTACTTCATTACTTCACTTCAAAGTAGATGACTTCTTCTATATAACATGCTACTTCCAATGAAATAGTAACTACAAAGGAAAAACAGTTTATTTTACTTTTCTTCTTATTGTACAACAGAGTATTCATTCATGCATTGTTATTTGTTCACAAATTCGATATAATTTGATTGAGTAAAGTCAAAATATTTTATTAATATAAAATTTTATGATTAGGGGATATTTCAACAGAAAAGGGGTAATCCATCATGAAACACCTCGTAATACTAGGTGGCGGCTACGGTGGAATGAGAATTCTGCAAAGGCTACTTCCAAGCAACCAACTTCCAGATGATGTACAAGTGACATTAATCGACAAAGTACCATATCATTGCTTCAAAACTGAATATTATGCATTAGTTGCGGGTACTATTTCAGAAACGCATATTCGTATACCGTTTCCTGAACACCCACGCCTCAATATTCAATACGGCACAATAACAAATATTGACCTCGAAGAAAAAGCTGTTCATCTCGATGGCGGCGAAGCAATCCAATATGATGACTTAATTATCGGACTTGGCTGTGAAGATAAATATCATAACGTTCCTGGGGCTAGGGAATATACACATAGTCTACAATCAATTGAACAAACACGTAAAACATATGAACAATTAAATAGTCTAGAACCAAATGCAACAGTAGCTGTTGTTGGTGCTGGCTTAAGTGGCGTTGAAGTAGCAAGTGAACTTCGTGAAAGCCGTTCTGATTTAAAAATCTATTTATTTGATCGAAAAGATAGAATTTTATTCCCATATCCAGAGAAATTAAGTAGATATGTAGAAGAATGGTTTGTAAAGCATAAAGTTAACATTATACGAAACTCTAACATTACAAAAGTAGAACCAAATATTGTGTACAACCACGATGAACCACTTGAATGTGATGCAATCGTCTGGACAGCTGGTATTCAAGCAAATGAAGTTGTTCGAAACCTTCCAGTTGAACAAGATGGTAGCGGACGGGTTGTTTTAACAAAATATCACAATATTCCAAACAACGAGCACGTGTATGTTGTAGGAGATTGCGCAGCACTTCCACATGCACCATCTGCCCAACTTGCTGAAGGTCAAGGAGAACAAATTGTCCAAATATTATTAAAACGTTGGAATAATGAACCCCTCCCTGATGAACTACCTGTTATTAAATTAAAAGGTGTTCTAGGATCTCTTGGTAAGAAGCATGGATTCGGTTTACTCGCAAATCAACCGTTAATGGGACGTGTACCAAGATTATTAAAATCCGGCCTTCTTTGGATGTACAAATATCATAAAGGTTAATACTTTACAGGCTGTCTACTATGTAGGCAGCTTCTTTGCATCAGTTTTTAAAAATTATCAGACACATCTTTCTCAATATGTATAATGATTTATTTTTCATTTTTATATTAAAAACTATTGATAAACAGTGTATGCTATTTGTAAGTTGTTTTATTATTTCCTTGAAGACCGAATTCATTCGGTCTTATTTTTTATGTGATAAATACTTTTGTAGGAGGCATTACATTCCACTTATGAACTTATCGAAACTAAACAATAGAGTAGAAGCGAAAAAGAAAGAGTTAATCTATCTCGTTGAACGATACGGATTCACTCATCATAAAGTGATTTCTTTCAGCCAAGAATTAGATCGTTTACTTAACTTATTAATAAAACTCAAGACGAAGAAAAAACGTTGCTCTTTATAACCGTTATCTTCTCTTTTTTGATACGATATAACTAGAATCAGAAAGGAGCGATTTATGTTTATATTAAAAAACGTTATATATAAAGATATACTACACATTCCTTATTTACAGATTCAAAAAGAAAAGATTACTTGCATTATCGGTGAAAGCGGAAGCGGAAAAAGCACGTTGCTTCGCATGTTAAACGATTTACAATCTCCAACATCCGGCACAATTGAATATAACGGAAAATTAATTTCTGATTATCATCCTATTCAATTACGTCGTGACGTAGTTATGCTTGGGCAAACTCCACCTATTTTTGATGGAACCGTTAAAGACAACCTATTAATGGGACTTCGTCTTTCTGAAAAACCATTTCCAAATGATGATGCCCTGCGGAGTGCATTACAAACCGTTAGCTTAGACAAGCAATTAGAAGATAGCGCCTCCTCACTATCTGGCGGTGAAAAACAAAGACTTGCCTTTGCACGTATCGTACTTATGGATCCGCCTGTCTATTTATTAGATGAACCTACTTCAGCATTAGACAGTGATACAGAACGCCGCGTTATGAAACAATTTACTGAACTAGCACGAAAAAAGAAAAAAACAATTATCTTCATCACACACTCACAACAACTTCCAGAAGAAATTGCAGACGACATTATTGAGATTAGTAAAGCAAACGGTGCAACTAGAAAGGAAGTGCTCTCTGTTGAAGGGCGTTATTGAACTCCAAATTTGGCAACTTGCAGCTGCCTATATTTTTATTCTTATTTTAATTGGACTTGTAAAATTAAAAGGAATACCTCGCGAAAAACAAATCGCGCTCGCAACATTCCGTATGACCATTCAGCTCGTACTTGTTGCATATGTCCTTACATACGTATTTGAAAACAGTAATCCATTTTATACAATTGCTCTCATTACTTCTATTACTACCTTTGCAATTTTTAATATTTATAAACGAGTTAACATCCCAATGTCTAAAGAATTAAAACGAGTAGCCGCCCTTTCCATGGTCGCCGGATCAATTGGGCCACTTCTACTATTTATCTTTGTTATTATCGGACATGATCCGTGGTATGCTCCGCAATATATCGTCCCTATTACAGGAATGTTAGTTGGGAATGCCATGACTGGTGTTTCTCTCGGCGCAAATACGTTCTTAAACAATATGAAATCGCAAAGAGGCCAAATTGAAGGTGCACTTATGCTCGGCGCAACACCGAAAGAAGCAGCTGCTCCGCTCATTCGAGACGCTTTTGACTCTGCTATTTTACCAACAATTAATTCTATGGTCGGAATGGGAATTATAAGCTTACCAGGCATGATGACTGGTCAAATATTATCCGGTGTATCACCATTCACAGCCATTCAATATCAAATCGCCATCATACTCGGTATTTCTGGAAGTACTGCCTTTGCTGTCATTATCTTTTTACAGCTTGGATATAAAACGTTCTTTAATAAGCGATGTCAATTGAAAGAAATTGACTATGGTGCACGGTGAATCGTGCGTAGTTCACGATGAATGAAATTATATTAACGATTTTTTCAATATATCTATCATAACTTGCAATATATCAACGATTTTTCAAATATATCTATCATAACTCAGAATATATCAACGATTTTGTACGAAATATCGATTTACCGACAAAAAGTGACATAATAAAAAGAGGAGGCTATCTGCCTCCTCTTCTATTTACTTACGCCTTCTTAACGAACTGTGATTTTAACTTCATAGCTCCGAAGCCGTCGATTTTGCAATCGATATCGTGATCGCCATCAACTAGACGGATACTCTTTACTTTCGTACCGATCTTCACAACTGAAGAAGTTCCTTTTACTTTTAAATCTTTAATAACAGTAACTGCATCGCCGTCTTGAAGAACGTTTCCGTTCGCATCTTTTACAACTTTCGCACCATCATTATTTTCAGCTTCTGCTTCTTGGCCCCACTCATGAGCACATTCTGGACATACGAAAAGAACGCCATCCTCATACGTATATTCTGAATTACATTTTGGACAATTTGGTAAAGTAGCCATAAATTCATTTCCTCCGTTCATTATTTATACGTAAAAATCAAAATTGATGTTTACATCTCGATAAATAAAATTTGTATAGCATTTCTTTATAGTGCCATAGTCTCACGTTATTGACAAGCCTACCTCAAATTCTCATTTTTTATTGTATTTTACAAAATTTCAATTTGTATGCCGTTTTTCTATTTGCTCTTCTACTAATTTTAAAAATCTTCGTTGTGCATTTTTATTTTTTACGAGCAATCGAACTCTTAGCTTACTTTGTAAATATGAGCGAACTTTGTAGTTCGTAATAAATAACTTTCGATACTTTTCGTCTTCATATATGATTCGAAACCATTCATACTGCTGCAAGTAACGTATGTTAGCATCAATCTTTTTCGTGTGTAAACCCGTACTTAAACTAATCGATCCTATTAGAGCTTCTATTAATGCTGAAATTATTTCTCTTCCCTTAATAAATAAAAGAAGAACCTTCACAAGATTCTTCTTTTCAAAATGAACGAGTTCCCTCTAGAAACCCCAATTATTTTCTTCAATGTAAATTTGATATTCTTCTACTTCTTCTTCACTTAACTTCTTATTATTTTCATATACCTCTTGCCACTCGAAATAATCTTCATCGAAATAAACAGCAAATTTAATTTTCACGTTTTTCTTCTCTGTATAATCATAACCAGTAAACTCTACTACGTCATAATCTTTTTCTTTCTTCACAAACTTCCAAGTTGGATTATCAGTCATAATCTCTAAAGTAACCCCTTCGCCACTTGAACGAACAACGTTTTTAATATTCGGCTCAGTTGGTAAAAAGGACAGCCCGAACGCAGCCAACCCATACACAATCCCGACTATAATCTGTAAACCAATCATACCAGCAATACTCACGCCGCCCTTTGATTGTAAGAAATACGCCTTCTCATGATCAGACGCATCTTCTCCCTTACGAAAAACACGAACAGCCTGCTTATAATATAAACGGTTTCCTTGCCATCCAGTAAATATCATCATTCCTAATTGAAGAGCTAAACTAAATGTTACATAAATCCCATCTGGAATATCTATAAAAGGGGGTATAACTATACTAGGTATAGCCAATAACGCAAATATAATAAATAACTTATACATTTTACGATAAGCTAACCAAAAAGTTGGGAAGAAAAAGGCTACCCAATTCCATGTATTCCCTTGCGCTGGATTTTCTACTTTACCCCACTTAAAGTCATAATAAGCTGTATTCTTTTGAACAACTTTATGTAATTCTTGTGGAGAAATCGTTTCTTGTAAAACCGTGTCCTTCACGTACATCATCCTTTTCTTATTTCTATATACATTTATTGTATATGGACAAAATGAAGGAATCTAACAAAAAATACACATATTTCATAAAAGTGAACGGAAATCGAATATATTCCGACAATTATCCGTTTCTTATTTCATTTTACTTTTAAATATATTAAAATAATCGTGTATCATACCTTTAATACACTAAGTTAATTATTTTATATATTCACTAAAAAGGATGCATCAAAATCATTTTTATACATCCTTTTTAGTGAATATATACTACTATTTTAAAACAAACATCTCGACTTAAGAGTGCTCACAAATTAGCCTTCTACTATTTCAAACATATTTCCACTTACACAACTAATGAATAGTCCATTATTACCTTCCTCAATTGATACAATAAAATCTATTACAACAACATTTTTAGGGAGTTTAATTATATTTTTTACTTCGCCACATTCAGCATCAAGTATTATCAATTCTAAATTTGAAGTTCAATGTAAATTTCTCCATCTTTATATAACAGAACCTCTGTAATATCATGTAGAGTAGTATTATTCCAAAGCACTTTACCTGTTTGAATATTAATACCACAAATTCTGCCTTCTCCTAAGGACAATACCATCATCTCTCCGATAAGAAATGGAGGCAATTCAATTTCAAAAGACATATTTACTTCATATAACTTTTGACCGCTCTTATGATCATAGCATTGTATTTGTCTACTTACCCCTTCATATCCATACTCAGTTCTTGTTAATAGTATTTTTGCTTCCTTTGATTCAATGCAAGAGTACCATACCTCATCAAAAGCTTTTTCAAAAATTAAGTTACAGCCTTCTTTTCCATATTCCCACTTTTGTAATACCTCCATTGCTACACATATAAAATGTTCATTAGTTAAAGTAACTGGTTCATTTGGATTACAATCTTCCATCATTTGTTTCCATCGTGTAGAAGCATCTAATAATTGAATGGCAATTGCAACATTACTATATGCATCAACTTCCCCATCCTCATCAAAAGGATTCCCTGCTAATACATAGTAATCTGTGCCAAGATGGCACTGCAATTTTTCTCCTCCGACTCGAACATTCTTTTCCCATACTTTTACTCCACTTTCAAGCTCTAATAAAACATTGTAGCCTTCTTGTGTAATAACTAGTAAACGTGGTAACTCTTCTCTCGTAGTTTTTACATCTTGTATAATATGCCCTTCTATTTCTAAATCCCATAGAAGCTCCCCACAACTTGATGAAATAGCGTACAATTTCGCCATACTTTCTCCAAATCTATTTGCATGCCAAATAATTACGACACCATTCACAGTAATGCAATTACAATCTTCTACTATTGGAATACGGCACTGCCAAATCTCTTCTTTCGTTTCACTATCGAGTTTACGAATTCTGTGGTTATTTTCCTCTACATAAAAGATACTCTTCTTATCATGAGATAGTACCGGAGTAAATATCGGTTCAACCTCTCTCCCTTTTAAATACTTCCATTTTAATTCATACTTGTCGCTTGTAGCATGATAAGTTCGATACATAATTTCGTCATTTCCATTTACAAGTTTAGGAACAAATGGATCAATTTCTAACATTCTATGGTAAGCATCTTTGATTCGAAAAGAATCAACTCCACTCATGTAAATCTGCCCTATCTCCTTTTTAAGAAACGAAAAAAGTACTCGTAAAAATTGCTCGCTATCAACACTAGCTAATTTCTTGCCTCTCTGATTAATAATGAGAAATTCCCCATCTTTCTTCTTAAATTCCATCTTTTTTTCATATTCATTTAAGAAAATTGTAGCGTCATTATATTTAAAAACCTCGATACAAGCATCAAACAGCTGACAAATCGGTCCTATTATGTCTGTTTTTTCTTGAAACACAATTCTCTCATCTATACTAAGTACTATTTCTCCAGCATTTTCTGTCGGCAGTTTATTTAGTTCGATTTGAAACTTTTTCATTATTTCCTCCCTCTATTGCGTGTTATCTAAACTAACTATAATATATGACATAAGATTCTTAAAACTATTATTTGAGGTGACCGAATATGAAGAGTACAATTTGGGCAGACGATGACTATTTAAAACTAGCACCCATTAACGATGAACTAATCAAAAAAGCAGAAGAAGTACTGAACGTAAAGCTTCCAGAATCATATATAACCCTTCTAAAAGAACAAAATGGGGGAACTCTTCGTCTCGATGTTCACCCTACTTCAAAGCCAAATTCTTGGGCAGACGATCACGTTAATGTATCTGGTTTATATGGTATTTCTTTTAATGAAAATGAATCTAGTATTTTAGAGAGCCGCTATTTAATTCGAGAATGGGAAATGCCTGAGAATATCGTACTTTTATCTGGTGATGGACATACATGGATTGCATTAGACTATCGAAATGTAGCTGAAAATCCTCCAGTTATATTTATCGATAATGAGTTTGAGGAAATTATTGAATTAGCACCTAACTTTGAAAGTTTCTTACAAAACTTAACTACTTATGAATATGACGAAGAATAAGCCTGGCTCTAAAAAGGAGCAAGATTTTATTACAAATTTACACGCCACTTTAAAACCACTCGGCTTTAAGAAAAAAAGACATACATTTTTCAAAGCTGAAAACGGATTTTATAAGCTCATTAACATACAAAAAAGCCAGTTTGGAGATGATTTTTATATAAATATAGGAGTTCACCCTATCGGTCTCCCGCAGCTTATTACGAACCAATTACAAATAAAAGAAAACATTTCAATATTCGCTTGCATTCTACAAACAAGAATAGAGCCTATACATATCAAACAGAACCAGCTATTGCACAATGTTTCACATGAAACTATCAACATTCCGAATTACCTTTCTACTATTTTCGACTGGTTTCAAACGTGGGCATCTTATGAAAATTTAGTGGAAATAAATATACATTCCATTACTCCGGTACTAGCTGTCGTTCCAATATTAGAAGAAAAAGCGTTTCTACTTCTTACCTGTTTTTCTTTCTACAAATTAAAACAGTACGAACAAGCTAATCGCTACTTCCAGCAATATTTACATTGCACCGTGCATCTGAATACCGAGGAAAAAGAGCCCATATTCTTTCACGAAGTTGATATGTATATGAAAAAACTAGTAGAAAGTACAATGTAATTTCACATTGTACTTTCTACTAGTGCTTTATATTCCTCTTGTAACTTTTTAAATCGTTCTTCATACTTTTGCATCTTCACAGTATCCGTTTTTGAATTAAGGACTGGCCTTCTTCTCCCAGTCACCATTATATTTTTCCCATCTATTGCATCGTTCATATATACGTAAGGTTTAAAAGACTCACATACCGTATATGGCAATGCTACAGAGAGTTTTGCATACTCTTCCACTTTAAATTGATTAGATAAGCTTAACTCCTTTAAATTTTTCAATTGCATTAACGGTTCTAATGAATCATCTTTAACCTTTAAATTCATCAAAGTAAGCTTTTGCAACTGCTGTAATTCAGCGAGTGGTTTTAAAGTTTGTACTTTCATCGCTGTATTTATTCCACCACCCATATAGAAGGTATTAAGTTGTGTGCACTTACTTAAAGCACTTAAATCTTCTAACTTAGAAAAATCATCAATTAGTAAGGATTTGAGTTTTTTATTATAATCAATGTCCCATAACGTCTTCGCTTTTGTATTCCAGCACATATACAACTGTTGTAAATTAGACAATTTCTGAAGGCTACTTAAATCCTCGACCCTCATTTCGTACACGTATAATATATCGGGACAAACATACGTAAGAATATGATCAAACTGCTTTTGATTTACTGTGAACATCCATAACTTTTTAACTTTCAAAGATGCTAGTCGTTCTATATTTTTTGTTTTCCCCTCAATCGCTACTTCTTCTAAATCACCAGCTATACCTGCTAAGTCTTTCATAATCTTCGGCTGATCACCAATCGGAAACATGTTATCCCCCCTACAACTCCCAAGTAATATTCATTTCTTCAAATGAATCCTTACTAACTTCCAATCCTTTACTATCTTCCGTTCCAATCATTGCTACTTCTTCTTTGGACAACTTAATTTCCTCATTTGGACTTTGGATTTTTTTCTTATACACGAGTTGTAAAAGCTCTATTTGTTCCTCTGTCAGTTCATACTCTTCTTCTAGTCTTTCTATTGCTGATGCTGTATCAAGTAATGGAATTTCTAATAAGAATCCGCCGTGCTCTTCCATCTCTTCAAATGAATCAATTGAATACGCACCGCTATCCTCAATCCAAAATGCAGTTGTAATAAAAGGAACTGTTTCGCCTTCTACTTCTTCTAATACGTATTGAAGTGCTTCTTCTTTCGCAATATCTATTACTTCCGAAGGTGCCCCTTCAAAATAATTTTTCGCATCAATCCACTCATCAATTCTCTCGCTATTCACATCTTGAAGACATACAATCGTGTAATTCGGATGAAACGTAATTGTCCCTTGTCCGCCTTGGCTATCTTGCATACTATAGTTAAATCCATCCCATGAACTTTCATGTGAGAAATCTGGACAATGCGCTACATTAATTGCATGGGCAATCGAATTTAAAACGCATCCTTTCCATAATTGTTCTCTATCTATATGTAATTTATATTTACTCATCATCTTCCCCCATGCGCATATTTTTTTCTATTATCTTTCCTCTACACAATACTTGTAAATACTTTTCTATCTACTACAAAATAAAAAAGACAATACACCCCACTGTATTGTCCATTTTCTTCCCTACCATTTCTCTCTACACGTCTCAATTAAATGCAGTAAGTACCTCTTCGTCATATCTGCTCTTCTCCACCTTGAGAGCATTCGCTTTTCTTTTGGATTGTGCCGTATTCTCGCTACTTCTTTTAATAAAAGCTCCCATTCTTCCGCTGAACGTTCTGACAAGTATTGTAATCCTCTATCTTTTGAAACGATTGTTTTATGATCTAGTGTATATAAAATGCGTCCCATCGTAACGACAGCTGATTCTACCCACTCTTCTATAAAAAATAAATATGGCTTCTTCGCCTTTTCACTCCAGTACTGTTCTACGTTGTATTTCATCGTATTTACTACATCATTCCATTGTATTTGCAGCGGAAGATCTTCTGCTTCTTTTCCTGTAACTGTAATGCCTTGATTTTTCAACGTCCACCATGTGACCGCATTAATGTCCCAATGACCAA
The DNA here is from genome assembly GCF_051915185.1 of Bacillus cereus group sp. MYBKT14-1. NCBI lineage: Bacteria > Bacillati > Bacillota > Bacilli > Caryophanales > Bacillaceae > Bacillus > Bacillus cereus group sp. MYBKT14-1. The sequence continues at coordinate 57,379 of NZ_JBQAEF010000019.1, forward strand.
CATTAGCTTTACCGTCTGCACAATACACGTACTCGTCCATTTCATCATTGTATTTCCCTAAGTCAGCAAGCGGAATATACATACCGTCCATTCTTTTACCTAGCGTATTGTCACTAAGTTTCTTATGTAGTTCCACAAGCTGCTGTTTTTCAGCTTCATTCACGGAATCATTTATCACTGTAACAAAATCAACATCGCTCGTTTCCTTATGAAATGCACCTAGTGCGATGGATCCGTAAATATATACCCCGACTATTTTTTCATCCAAAAAAATTTCTTTTAATTCTACTGTGTACCGCTCCATTAACTGTTGTACTTCCGTTGGTAACGCATGCTTCACTCCATTTTTCATATCTATCCCTCCAATAAAAAAGCCTTTGCAAATTCGCAAAGACTTCTTGTTTTATAAATATTTCTCGATTTCTTCATAAACATCCTTCAAACGAGGATTTCCTTCTCCAACAATTTCTCCATTTACAAGAACGACCGGATAAAATAAATCTTCTTCCACTACGCGCTCAGCGAATGCTTTTTTATCTGCATCTTCTTGTTCTTCTTGGAAATCAATATACTCGAAATTAAATTTATTTTCTTGTCCTTCATATTTACGACCAATTGCCGCTTGTAACCATTCAAACGTTTCTGTTGAAGATGGCATTCCGACGCAGCTCGCACAAATTACTTTCGTCCCATACACTTGAACATTAACCATTTCTTCTCCCCCACTTCTTGTTCCAACAGTATATTCAGATGTCTTATTACATAAGCACATCATTTTACAAACTTATTCCATACCCCTATACTGAAAAAACACGATACAATATTTCGACAATAAAACAAGAAGAGAAAAAATAGATTTTCCCCTCTATCTTGATTATAATAAAACTGATGAAAGGAGTCGATAAAAATGGAAAACCCACATATGCAAGAACAAGTATTAGAAGTATTAGATAAATTACGTCCATTCTTACTTCGCGATGGCGGAGACGTTGAATTAGTAGACATTGAAGAAGGTATCGTAAAACTACGCCTTATGGGTGCATGCGGAAGCTGCCCAAGTTCTACAATCACACTAAAAGCTGGTATCGAGCGCGCGTTACTTGAAGAAGTACCAGGCGTTATCGAAGTAGAACAAGTATTTTAATTAAAAGCGGAAGCGGCTCGTTCAAAATGTGAGGGGGATGGAGCTTCTGACATAGAGGCGCTTTTTGCCTCGGCGGAAGAAGCGAAGCCACCGAACATTTTAGCCGCTGGAGCTGGATATTAATCTAAAAGCGGAAGCGGCTCGTTCAGAATCGCCTTCTAAAAGGAGACCAAATTTGGTCTCCTTTTTTTATTCAAATCACATTTATCCGTTAACATCATAAAACAAAATTGGAAATCCTTCTCAAAAAATGCGATAATTAATACTATATAGTGAATCGTTCACACATATACAGTAAAAAAACATAGGGGGGACGACAGATGCCAAAAATGGGGAACACTTTTGTAACAATCCAAGAACTAGAAAAGAAAAAAGAGTATTTATTAGGCCTTTCATCCGTTATACCAACATGGAATACAAGCTATCAATTTTTATTTAAAGAAATCCAGCAAGAATTATTAGGTAAAGTAAATGAAAAGCTCGAAAGGCATCAATTCGTTTTAAATATATGTACAGATCAACAGGTAGGGGCATAATGTATTACATAAAATTGTGGTATATAAAAAAGAGACCTCACTCGGTCTCTTTTTTATATTTTTAAGATAACCAATCTAATTTTCTAATCCCGAGCTTATCTACTGGTAAACGAAGTGAGCCATAAAAATGCTTCATAAATTGCTCTGAGCGGTTCACATCGTGTAAAATGGCTTCTAAGCGATCTCTATATATGCTTTTTTGTTCTTCGTTTCCAGTTTGGTAATATCGTTCGACCGTTTCAAAATAGTGAAGCGGGAACAGGAGCCTTGCAAATAATAAACGCCAACCAAATGAGGACAGCGAGTAATTCCGTTCATAATCTGTAACAAATTGAACGATTGTTTGATCCCAGTCTTTCTTTTTTTCAATCATCATATAGCGAATCCATTCTGCTATATCTCGAGTTGGGTGATCATACACCCAATCAAAAGGAAGTTTGAGACGCTTCGTTTGATGCCATAATAAAGGTGTGAATCGTTCTTGGCAAATTGTCGCTGCATCCGTTAGTTGCGGCGTATCATCCATTTCTGTATCAACAACATATTGAATGGCATTTTCTGCAACTCCTAAGTAATACGGGAAGGATTCAATAAACAATTGATCGAATACGTCTGTAGGGTGGTTCATCACTTGTGATTGCCAAAACTTTTCTAACTGATCGAGTCTCTTTTCCCATAACGCTTTCCATTCACCAATGCGGCTTAATTGCTCGATTTCTTCCGGAAAGAATGCACCTCGTTTATGGAATATAGAAAGTTCACTTCCTAATGACGTAGCATGTCGTTCTAACGCTCGCATACCTTTTAATAAGCAGTAATTTTGTTCTTCTATCTCACTTACATAGTAGCCGTGTATAGTTGGAACGAAAGTCGCTACAGTTATATCCCCTTGCTGGTTCATATAGTCACTGAGCTTTTTCATCTCTACAAGTACTTCTTCCTCCATTTCTCCAATTGGAACAAGTACATAAATTTTGTTGCGAATCCAAAAGCTTTTATAGGGGCCAAGGGGGATTAATTCTTTAACATGCATGTGATAATGCTCATAAATATGCTGAATCATCGCAGTCGCCACCTATGGTTTTTCTTTATATATATGAGCTTGTGCTCGCCTTTCATTCCTATGCACAGGATAAAGCAACGAAACGTATACAAATACTAAAAAGAAAAAAAGGTGATAAACATGAAAGAATCAAATCAACTACAAGAAAGAGCATTACAACTATTACAAGAACGTGGTGTAACAATTGACGATATTGCTGAACTTGTTCATTTTCTTCAAAAAAAATATCATCCAAATTTAGAGATGTCAGAATGCCGTTACAATGTAGAACGTGTACTATCAAAACGTGAAGTACAAAACGCACTGATTACTGGTATCGAACTCGATGTCCTTGCTGAAAAGGGAATGCTAAGTGAACCGTTACAAGATATTGTAAAACGTGATGAAGGCTTATACGGAATTGATGAAGTTATCGCACTTTCTATCGTAAACGTGTACGGCTCTATCGGTTTCACGAACTTTGGATATATTGATAAATTAAAACCTGGTATTTTAGAATACTTAAATGATAAATCAACTGGAAAAGTGCACACATTCCTTGACGATATCGTTGGCGGAATTGCTGCCGCAGCTTCAAGCCGTTTAGCGCACCGAGCTGAGCACTCAGAATAATAATGTTTTCTAGGCCGTCAGTTTCATGCTGACGGCCTTTCGTATTCCATAAGCATAAATTCTCTTCCGCGACTCAAAAAAATAGTCCCTTGTTTAAATCCGATATTTTTATATAACGTAATCGCTCTTGTATTAAATGTTGCTACGCTTAATCGAAACATTTTTGCATTAAACTCTTTCGTGGCAAACGCTATTCCAGCTTGGAAGAATTCTTTCCCTATTCCCTTCCCAGTTAACGCCGGCTTCATGCCAAGTCCGATATCAATCACATCTTCTCCACCATATAAATTAGCATCTCTTCCACCTGGCACTTGTGCATTTGCTCCAAAACAAAAATAACCGATGAGGTCTCCTTGATCGTCACAACAGCCATAATACGTTCCATCTAATAGCTCTTCTATTACTTCTTTCTCGCCTGAAAAACTATATAAACTATAAGGTTCCTCGTACGTCCACGTATTTATCTCCATCGCTTCTTCTTTTGTTAACACATGTATATCCAACCTTCTCACTCCTTATCAAATTTCTATATATTTACTCATTCATTTTTCACATTAAATTTCCCTCTAATTGCAATATGCAGAATTACATACGCACAGCTATTAAACAGATGGTACAATTTATTTGAATCGCTGTTGCTACACTTCTTGATTAGAGAAAAGGCGTTAACACGGAAATTAGCGTCTTATCAACCTCAAGCAATTGGCACATTTTGTCATCTTAAAAGACACTCGAACGAGTGTCTTTTTTTCTATATCCAACAAGGACTTACTCATTTCAAAGTATAAATACATAAAATAATGTAAATCATGACACGCATGAATCACTTTCTAAAAGTTATAAAGTAGATTCAAAATAAAAAAGCACTCTTAACTAGAGTGCTTTTTACTTTCAAACAAGGAGGCTACATATATGGATAGTACTCTCGTATTTAACTTTGGCATTGGTATTGTTATCATTTTATTCGTCTTCTTTGTACTTTGTATGAGCGGGGTATAAAAAGGCGATTTTCGAGCGTCTTTTTATACATACATATGTATTACTTGACTTCTATAAAAGTAGTAACCATAATAGTTACAGAAATGCAAATAGCTATTCACATATCCACAAATAGGAGGAAGAAAAATGAAACATGTAATCGTTTATGCACACCCGAATACAGAAAGCTTCAACCATGCGATTTTAGAAACGGTAAAAAGTGAATTAGAAGGAAAAGGTCACGAAGTACGCGTTCGCGATCTATACGAATTAAACTTTAATCCAGTATTAGGCGCTTCCGATTTCATCTCATTTTCTCAAGGAAATACACCAGAAGATATTAAAGAAGAACAAGAACATATCTCTTGGGCTGACAGCATTACATTCATTTATCCAGTGTGGTGGGCGGGACTTCCTGCTATTTTAAAAGGATACGTTGACCGTGTATTTAGCCATGGATTTGCTTATGCTTACGGTGAAAACGGCATTGAAAAGTTATTAAGCGGTAAAAAAGGATTGTTATTATCTACAATGGGCAATACGAAAGAAGCATACACAGCAGGGGGCATGTTTGATGCAATGAAGAAAACAGCGGATGTTGGTATTTTTGAATTTACAGGCATTGAAACAATTGAGCATACATTCTATACAAGTGTCCCTTCTGTGGATGACAGTGTGCGTAAACAATATCTTGAAGAGGTTAAAGACGTTGTGAATCGTGCGTTTTAAATAAAGTTATATCAGCGATTTTCTAAATATATCAGCGCAACTCAGATTATATCGGCGATTTTCTAAATATATCGGCGATTTTTCAAATATATCGACTTACCGACAAAAATCGACACTAGTCACAACGAAATAAAAAAAAGCTGTTCCAAAGTTTGGAACAGCTTTCTTCATTACATCTTCTCAATCCACTCCGTCAAGTTATGCACAACTTGCGTTGGTTGTACTTCGTATTCTGTTAACTTCTCCACAGTTGTGACTCCAGTGTGGACAAGAAGGGTATGCATACCAGCATTTATTCCTGCTAAAATGTCTGTATCGTAGTTATCCCCAACCATTAATGCTTCATTCTTTTCTATGCCAAGCACTTTCAAAGCTTGTTCCATAATGATTGATTCTGGTTTTCCGATAAAGATTGGATCCACACCTGTTGATACTGCTACAACTGATGTTAATGAACCATTACCTGGTAATAACCCTCGCTCAGTTGGGATGGCAATATCCCCATTTGTAGAAATAAACGTCGCGCCATTACGCACAGCAAGACACGCTTTTGCTAATTTTTCATATGTGATGTCACGATCTAAACCAACAACAACGAAATCAGGATTTTCATCCACAAGTTCAAATCCTTTTTCCACAAGTGCATCGTGTAAGCCTTCTTCACCAATCATATATACAGTTGCGTCTTGTTTACGTTCATAAATGAAGTTCGCAGTCGCCATACTCGTTGTGAATACTTGCTCCGCTTTCGCCGGAATATCGAAACGAACAAGCTTTTCTGCCACTTGTTCTGGTTTGCGAGTTGAGTTATTCGTAACGAATAAATATGGAATGTCGCGCTCTCCTAATGCTTTTACGAAGTCGCTTGCTTCTTCAATTTGTTCTTCTCCGCGATACATCGTACCGTCTAAGTCAATTAAGTAACCTTTATACATCGATTATGTCTCTCCTTCTATGCTAACGTTCTCACCTTATCATACCACTCTTATATTACCCGCTTTTCCAAAAGAAAAAAACGCTTTACCTTAAAGCGCCCCATAACGTTCATTTTTTCTCTTTTATTTGGTAAGAACAACTACAATCTCCCTCGCACATATTTGCTAGCGTTTTCACTTCTGCGTTCGTAAATAAACGCTTATACATCTCTTTTTCATCTTCACACACTTGCGGGAATCTCTCGGCAATTTCCTTTAACGGACAGTTTTGTTTTTCAATTACGAAAGATTTCTCTCCATCTCTCTTTATTTGAACCATATAACCATTTTTCTCTTGCATAGCTGCTATCTCTTGCACTTTATATGCTAAATTCTTTTGATTACTCACTCTCTTTTGTAACTGTTCTTCCATTCGCTTCGTTCTCTCTTTTAAAACGTAACGAAGTATTTTTTCATCGCCCATTCGAGCTAAATCTTCTAGCATATCAATCGCAAATTGCTTATACTCTTTCGGGAATGTATCTTCTCCCTTTTCGCTTAATCCATACAAATAAGTTGGTCTTCCGACATGTTGCCTTACCATCTTAGAATAAATGAGTCCGTCTTTCTCAAGATTACTTAAATGTCTTCGAATCGCCATTTCTGTAATCTCTAAAACGTCAGCTAGTTCCGCTACCGTGTGCTCTCCCTTTACTTTCAACAATTGTACAATCTCGTCTTTCGTAGTACGTGCTTCCCCCATACTTCACCCTTCTCCCTTTTCTTTCTCACATACAATATAAGATCCCCAAAAGGCATTCTCTGGGGATCTTATAAGCATAATTATTCTGGTACAAATGCAGATACAGGTCCTAATTCCTTTTCTAAATAACTGCGAATATTTGCTGGGTATTTCTCTACCACTGCAATATGTTTTTGAATCGTCTTATATAATTCATCATGATTCATTTGAATATAATCTTGCGTAAGCATTTTTCGAAGAAGGATAATTTCTTTCATCCCTTGTCCATCTTCTTCACTTATCACTCGCTCGTCCATTAAAATATCAATAATATCTTCATAGCTTCCTGGATCGCGCATAATAAATCCATCAATCATCGCATTTCCTACATCTAATACACAATCAATAATAAGATGGGCTATGCGCTCTAATGCGTAAAATTCAAACTCGGTTTCATATATCTTTTTCTCTTGAAATGTACTTGTTGCTCGTTCTAAACATACTAGCATTTGTTCTATTTTCTTTCTGTCTACAAAATACATGAATGTCACCTACCTGGAAATTAAAGCATTTACATTTTAATTGTAACGCTTTCTTCTGAAAAAATCGACAATTTTTCGAATTCACCTTTTCTCCGTTATTTGTTATAGTTATATTTGTATGATTTTTGAAATTGGAGGAATGGAATCTTGGAACGTGAACTCGCACTAGAAATTGTCCGTGTAACAGAAGCAGCAGCCTTAGCATCCGCACAGTGGATGGGCCGCGGAAAGAAAAATGAAGCAGATGATGCAGCAACTACAGCAATGCGTGATATGTTCGATTCAGTAAACATGGCAGGTACAGTTGTAATTGGTGAAGGAGAACTTGATGAAGCACCGATGTTGTATATTGGTGAAGAACTAGGAACAGGTAACGGTCCAGAAGTAGACATCGCCGTTGATCCATTAGAAGGTACAAACATCGTTGCAAAAGGTCTTGCAAATGCAATGGCAGTTATTGCAATCGCAGACAAAGGGAACCTTCTTCATGCTCCTGATATGTACATGGAAAAAATCGCGGTTGGTCCAAAAGCAGCTGGTAAAATTAGCTTAGATGATCCAATTGAAAAAACAATTGAAATTGTAGCAGAAGCTAACAATAAAAAGATTCGCGATCTAACAGTTATCGTTCAAGAACGTGAACGTCATCAAGATATTATTGACCGTGTTCGTGCAAAAGGTGCACGCGTAAAATTATTTGGTGACGGTGATGTTGGTGCGTCAATCGCAACAGCACTACCTGGAACGGGTATCGACTTATTCGTAGGTATTGGCGGAGCTCCAGAAGGTGTTATTTCTGCAGCAGCATTAAAGTGCCTTGAAGGTGAAATGCAAGCTCGCTTAGTTCCAATGAACGAAGAAGAAGAAGCTCGTTGTCGTGAAATGGGATTAGAAGATCCTCGTCAACTTCTTATGTTAGATGACTTAGTATCTGGGGATGATGCAATCTTCTCAGCAACTGGTGTATCTGCTGGTGAGTTATTAGACGGTGTTAAATTCCTTGGTGGAGACTTAGCTGAAACATACTCTATCGTAATGCGTTACAAAACAAGAACAGTACGATTCATTAAAACACATCACCATTTAGATCATAAACCACACTTAAACTTAGATATTTAATAAAGGAGCCATGTGTATGGAAGAACGTTTCTTTCTGTACGACGATACTGTCGCTACAAAAACTCGTTTCGTTAGCTTTATGGGAGAAAATGAGCGTCACGATTTAGCGCTATTATACTCCGATCGTCATTACGGTAAAACAATTGTCCTTGATATGCAACGCAATAAATTTGCAATCATCGGTGCTGACGATTTAAACGAACCAGGCTACTTAGAGCACGCATTTTCTATGACTGAAGAAATTGCAGAAGAATTACGCTCATTTTTATTTGAACTTATATAATTTATCGTATGCACCAGCTATTTTAGCTGGTGTTTTTTCATCACTATTATTTCGAATTTTCAATCTTTTATGTTATAATTAAGAATAAATCTATTTAGATAGAAAGGACGTTATCTACGTATGCCAACAACTACTTTGTAATGGACCAGCAATTGGATAGCATTACTCTCAAAAAAGCACCGTGCTTTTTCAAGGGAGTAGTCTGCCCATTCCCATTACAAAGGAGCGTATTGCATCTGTAGTATGATGTTTACGGAGGTTCCTCTTTGGGGACCTCCTTTTATTCTTGTCTTTTTCTCATGCCTTCATACTACAAGACATCCAAATAGCTGTATTACGTTCCTTTACCACTACTATAAGAGGTGAAGGAAAATGCAGAAAGTACAACTTTCTTGGAGTTTATATGAAAACGAGCAAAACACAATCGAAAAATATTGTAAAAATTGCAGACGTACTACCCTATTTACCGACACAAATATTCGTAGGCATAACGCCAACGGAAAAAACATATACCGCTTTGCCATTTATAAATGTCCGAAAGACCATACGTGGAATCAAAAACTTCGTATTTATAAAGCATTTACTGATCACGTTGAAACAGTCGATATGACGCAGCAGGATCAGCCAGAAACAACTACTACCATTTCCATTACGCAACATCAAGAAAGCGGCATAACCGAAATCACAATCGTATTAGATATTGTTTTCGGTTCCCACCGCATCGATAAAGCCTTATCCACATATATTTCCGACTGGAGCCGTACACGCATTGTGGATAAAATTAAAAATGGGGATATTCAATTAAACGGACAACAAATGAAGCCAAATACAATACTTTCTGAAGGCGATCATATCTCGATTTGTTTGTAAGCAAAAATATGCAAAAAATCCTCTTACAATTGTAAGAGGATTTTTTTATTTCTTCACTTTTCGTAATACAAAATGTGCGCAACCGAAGTTACAGTACTCGTATAAATACTCCGTTAACGTACTAATTTTCGTATCATATGTCGCACGTTGGTTACTATCATCAAAGAATCCGCGCAATCTAAGTTGCTCATATCCCCAATCCCCAACGATGTAATCATATTTATTTAAAATTTCTGCATAGCGCTCTTTAAATGCTTCTTCACTAAAACCGTCACGAAAGTTTTTAATTACTTCGTACTGAACATTATTAATGCTCACCGTAGCATGAATCTCTTGCTTTTGCTCCATCATTAACTTCCTCTCTAAGCATTCTTCTTTTTATCGTATCACAAAGCATAACAACCAACAATTTCAAATACAAAAAATTGCAAATTAGTACATGCTATGGAGAAGGAGGTGATACATCGTGAAAAAACAAATTTTACTTTCCCTTCTCACTCTTTCCTTATTTGCAGGCTGCCAATCAGCGAACAAAGCTGAAATGGAACGTGAAGAAGGAAGCCGTGTTCTTGTTTCCAATAAAAACGACATGTATCATACGGAAAATACAAATACAAGACTCACAAGAGTCGGTTATTCTTCTAAACAAAAGCATGAAGTATCTAACAAACAAGTAGGGGCCATTAATCGCGAGAAAGTCGCTGAAATGATTACAAGCATGACAGTCAAACTTCCTGACGTTACAAACGCTGCTACACTCGTTACTGATGATGAAGTGTTCGTTGTATATCGTGCAAACACAACGGATCCAAAACTCGTAGCGGATCAAGTATATAGAGCTGCTTTGTCCATCGTCCCTCGCTATTATAAAGCATATGTATCAACAGACCAAAAGTTGATTTCTCAAATTCAAGGGCTTCAATCTGGCGCATTAAATGATACAGAGTATACGCAAAGCCTCGATATGTTAAAACGAGAAATGAGTAAAAATCCTCATTTGAACAATACGGGAGATCAGACTTTGAATGATATGATTAAAAAGTAAAACAGGTGGAGAAAATCTCCACCTGTTTTACTTTTTATTTTTTATTACGATCCGCATAAACCTCCATCGCATCACACATAAACTGCGCTAATCCCTCACCAAACTTATCGATATTTTTCGTAAAGCGCTCATCAGCGACGTACATTTGACCGAGTCCTTTAAAAGCATCTAACGAATATTCACCGAAGTTTTGCAAGTAATCGTACCATACTTTAATAGCTGCCTGCGCCTCTTTAGAATCTGGTGCATCGTGTCTAAGCGTTGCTAAATTTCTATAAATAGCATTAAACTCCTCTTGGTTCTCTTTTGACATACCTTTTGCATATTCGTTCGCTTTATCTACAGCTGCGTCTCCCCATTTTTCACGTGCTTCTTCTTCATATGGGTTATGGCTGAAATCGAATCCTTCAAATTTCTCTTTATTCGTCATTTCAATCTCTCCTTTTGTATGCTGAATTGTTTTATCAATCGTCGCAATCACCTTATCTAATCTGGCACGCTTTTCAAGAAGCATCTTCTTATGAAGCTGTAGTGCCTCTTCGCGATCAAATGATGGACTCATGATAATCTCTTTAATTTTCTTCAAAGGGAAGCCAAGCTCTTTAAAAAACAAAATTTGCTGCAATGTCTCTAAATTTTCATTGGAATACAGACGATATCCAGACTCTGTCGTCTCGTCTGGGGTTAACAACCCAATTTCATCGTAATGATGCAGTGTGCGCACACTAATTCCAACTAAATCAGCTACTTCTTTTACTCTCATTGTCATTTGTATCTCCCCCTTAGTACATACGATAAAGTATGACGCAACGTTAGAGTCAATAAGTAAATTCATTTTCTTTCTAAAAGTTTCATCTCTCCCCTATTTCATGCATAATAGATATGTACATATATTAGAAAGCGGTGAAAGTATGGTTTCAAATACTGTAATTGCCAGCATCATTTTTCAACTCATTATCTCGATTCTGGTCCCAATTATCGTACTCGTTTATTTCCGTAAAAAATATAATATGAATTGGAAAGTGGTCGGCGTTGGTGTTCTTATCTTTATCGGATTCACCCAAATTCTTGAAACACCATTCCACCTATTTATGCGCGGTAATCCAACAATCGCTCCATTTTTAGAAAATCCGTTTGTCTTCGCAATTTATGGCGGATTGACTGCTGGTATTTTTGAAGAATTAGGACGCTTCGTTGCCTTCTTCTTCTTACTAAAAAAATATCTAGAATATAAAGATGGCTTCGCTTATGGAATTGGTCACGGCGGAATTGAATCTATTTTAATTGGCGGTTTTTCTGCATTACAAGCATTAATCTTTGCTAATTCTATTAACGATGGTAGCTTCGCTCGACTGATTGAACAAAAACCCGAGCTTAGCATTTTACAGGACATGTTAATTCAGCAACCTGCCTACTTATACTTCCTTGGTAGCTTAGAAAGAATTATGGCACTCGTGCTTCAAATCGCCTTTACAATGCTTGTTTTATACGCAGTCAAACAGAAGAAATATATCTTCCTAGTATACGCTATACTATTCCACGCATTTGTAGACTTTTTCGCGGCACTTTACCAAACAAAAACAATCAATATCTTTGTTGCCGAAGGAATTACCCTTCTCTTCACAATTGGGGCTGTCGTTCTTATTCGCAAGATGAAAGCGAAATTAATGAGTGCGCCGGAGTAAAAAATAACCCACCGATTGGTGGGTTATTTTTTATGGATTGTCGCAATGGTGATAGCTTTTTCCTTCTTGCAGCTCCCTCTTTGTTTCTGCATCTATAACGATGTACTTATGGAACTCTTCTACTTCATTTTGAGAAAAGGAAGCGAAAAAATAAACTTGGCGATCAGGATGAACAAAAAAATCTTGAAGCATCACACTACTCCGACAACCCATGGTTGTTTTTTGTAGGAAAGAAAATTCCTCATCAGCCACTTCTTTAAATAAGATTTTTTTCCGAACACTATATGCTGCATTATTGTATTCTTTATAGATTTTCTTATCTAACTGTTTATAAAAAACATCCTCACTCACAAATGACTTATTTCGATTGCTTGGATAATTTAGTTTTTGATTCGACTCTGCATAAGTTGTGGACAAGTGTATAAAAAAACAAAGACTAAATACAATACATATCATTTTATTCATGATTGCACCTCAAATGTTCATTATCCACATTACTTTTCCACATATTTAAATCAATATGCTGTTTCCAATAAAAAGGAATTATTTCTACATTTGTCGAAGTATATAGCGTCAACTTGAAAGATGGGGATGAATTATGAAGAAAATTATTGTAATACGACATTGTTCAGCAATTGGGCAAAAACGTGATGATGAATTAACGACCGATGGAAAAGACCAAGCAAACACCCTTGCTACATTCCTCTTAGAAAATCATCTACAAATCGATCATATTATTTCAAGCCCATTTGTCCGAGCTATCGATTCCATTCGGCCCTATGCGCTCCAAGCTAACTTATCTATCCAAGAAGATGAACGATTAACTGAACGCATATTGAGCAACATTCCAATGGATGATTGGATGCAAAAACTAGAATCTACTTTTACAAATATAGATATTGCCTTTTCAGGCGGAGAGTCAACAAAACAAGCAACAGACCGGGCCCTATCGCTTATTCAAGACGTTTTACAATTAAACCATACGACAACACTACTTGTTACACATGGCAATTTACTTACGCTCATTTTAAAGCATTTTGATCATACGATTGGCTTTAATGAATGGAGAACTTTAACGAATCCTGATATTTACGAAATTACAATCGACGAACAATGTATCATAAAACGCTTATGGGAAGCATCGTCCAAGTAATATCCCTTTCCAAAACATTCAGTTGACGCCACGAGAAGAGACTGTTCTAACAATAGAAAGGGGTATCATTTCATATGTACGAAGACGTACTTGCTTTACTACATAAAACAAATGTTTCTTATGAAAAATTCGAACACGAACCAGTACTCGATTATGAGACCGATCGGATCGTACGCGAGAGACTTGGCTTACAAGGCACTCCAAGTAAAAGCTTATTTTTAAAATCAAAGTCTGGAGATTATTACGTATTTTTTACGTTAGAGGGCACAAGGCTCAACCGGGGCGAGATGAAAGAACTATCAGGAGAACGCTTATCTCTCTGTTCTCCTGATGAACTGCGAGACAAAACTGGTTGTACGCCGGGATGTGTGGCTCCTTTCGGATATTCACACGATGTAACAATTATTGTGGATAACGCTATTTATACGTACGATAAAATTTTAATTACACCTGGTGTTCCTGAATTTACAATTGAATTATCCACAGAAGAATTAAAAAAGATTTTATTAACATGTCCAAATACCGTTTTAGAGTACAAACAAAAAGAGAGCTAATCTGGTATTATCCCCTATAGGTAGACAGTAAAAAAAGAGTCCATCTGATATGATGGACTCAATACTGTTTTATCTGGAGGGGATTTTTTTATGGCAAGAAAAGGACAATCATT
>NZ_JBQAEF010000020.1:0-69147 GCF_051915185.1 Bacillus cereus group sp. MYBKT14-1
ATGATTGTCCTTTTCTTGCCATAAAAAAATCCCCTCCAGATAAAACAGTATTGAGTCCATCATATCAGATGGACTCTTTTTTTACTGTCTACCTATAGGGGATAATACCAACTCCTTTTAAAAGGAGTCCTCTTTTTTATATTCACCTAACGGGAAAGTAACATATACTGGATGAAAGCCCTACCTCTCTCTCATCATTACGGTTCCACTGACCGCTCCTTGATTCACTAGTATACATATATAGCTTACAAATACAATTTATAGGGTTTGTTCACAAAAGTTGTTGATAAAATTACCCGATCTTTCGCAAACTTTTCGTATTGCATTCATAAGAGATATTTACTTTACACTAGCTGTAACCGAGACACGAATTAAAATTCTAACACCAATACAATAACTTGTCAATATTTTTCCGCAAATTAAAAACAGACATTAACGGTTTGTCTGTTTTAGAATGGAGCTTTTTCTTTTATTACATATACAACAAAGCCGCTTACTAACATAAATAAGCCAACTACTAAGTTTTTGATATTAATCATAAATTCCTCTCCCTTATTCCACACATCATATATATTTACATTTCAATTATTCCGATCATCCTAAAGCGCACTTTTTCTAATATATCATAATTCCTAAAAAATGCAAGTTCACTTTTGACGACCATTCACAAATTTATCTACAGTGCTTGGTACAGTATTTAAAGCCTTTTCAATTAAATGTGTACTGCTGTTGAGATGTAATACTTGCACTCCATTAGAACCAACTACTAAAAAAGCTACTGGACTAATGGAAACCCCAGCCCCGCTTCCTCCTCCAAATGGATGCCCTTGTTTGTTCTCTTTATGCTGATTTTGCCCACCGTTATGTTTTTCAGTAATAAAATCCCCTTTAAAATCACTTCCACCAGCTCCAAAACCAAAAGCCACTTGAGATACTGTTAATACTACATTTCCGTCAGCTGTTGAAACCGGGCTCCCAACAATTGTATTTACATCTACCATTTCTTTTAAATTTGTCATTGCCGTTTTCATTAAATTTTCAATTGGATGTTCCATTATGTATTGCACCCTTTCCTCATTATTCCTTTTTATATTTTCCAAAATAGAGGAAGTCATACTAACTTTTCCTATTTCAAGAAAACATTTTCCTCCTTTTAAAAGATACTACTCCCTGTACATGCTCCGGTATAGTGAAACTTTAATCAGTGGGATGTGTACGTAGCTCGACTCTCACAAATAGCGGGATAAAAAAGAAAAAGAGATACATACTACTATTGAACCTTGTTATGAAAGGAGTCATGACTTTGACTGAGAAATTTGATGATTATAAAAGAAAAGATAGAATAGATAGTGATTATAGTGACTATAAAGAAGAGTACGCCGCTGAGGTTGCACCACAACGCATTGATTATGATTACAATGATAAAGACGATAAAGATGTTGTAAAATCGTCCGCTGCTGGATCAACTGCTGGTTTTATTGCTCTTGCGCTATCTATCTTATCGCTATTTACATTTCCAACACTATTTGGTCTTGTTTCTGTTTTACTCGGTATTTACGCTTATAATCGCGGAGCTACTGTAACTGGCGGTATCGCTGCAGTTGTCGGTGGGATTGCTGCACTTATCGCAATTTTATTCCGAGTAGCACTTATTGGTCTATTGTTCTCCCTGTTCTAAAAAAGAAAAAGGTATCTCGCTTAACGCGGGATACCTTATCCTGTAAACACATCTTCCGATGGATATTTTATTTTTTGTTTTGCTGGTCGCGCTAAAGAGAACACAAGTGTTAATGGTCCGATTAATCCGCAGAACATAACAAACATAATAATACATTTTCCGAATGCCGATAGCTTTGCAGTAATTCCCATCGTTAATCCGACTGTGCCAAACGCTGATATTGTCTCAAATAATAATTGAATAAAGCTGAAGTTTTCTGTAAGCATTAATATAAATACCGCTGCAAAAATAAGTATTTGACTGGCAACAGCAATCGCTAAGGCCCTCGTTACTGTAGATATTTTAATTGTACGCTGAAATAAAACAATTTCCTCCTTTTTTCTAAAGAAAGAAAGGACAGATGTAATTAAGATAACAAACGTTGTTAATTTAATTCCTCCACCTGTCGATACACTTCCTGCACCAATAAACATTAAAATCATCGTAAACAATATAGATGATTCTTCCATACCTCCATAGTCAACCGTATTAAATCCAGCTGTCCGCGGGGTAATACCTTGAAAGAAGGAAGCCCATAGTTTTTCATTTAAAGATAAATTCCCTAACGTCTTCACATTATTATATTCCAATACAAAAATCACAATCATTGCTATAACATTTAGCACTACTGTTCCAATAATCATTATTTTTGAGTGAAGTGATAATTTTCGAAAACTGCGACTATACCATATATCAATTAATACGGTAAAACCGAGTCCACCTATTACAATTAAAGAGCAAATCCCGATATTAATAATGGGATCCCCTACATATCTTGTTAAATTATCTGGCCATAAAGCAAATCCTGCATTATTATAAGATGCAATTACATGAAAAATACTATAGTATAAACCTTTTCCAAAACCAAACTCTGGAATAAAGCGAAATGATAAAAAGATGACCCCAATAAGTTCAATACAAATCGAAAATATAAAGACACGTTTTACTAATTTTACAAGACCACCTATATTTGTTTGATTAAATGCTTCTCCAATTAACAAACGATGGCGTAATCCGATTTTTTTACCTAGTACCCAAACAATTAAAATGGCAATTGTCATAAGACCTAGACCACCTGTTTGAATTAAAAACATAATAACAATTTCGCCAAACATCGTAAATGTACTTGCTGTATCCACTACTCCCAAACCAGTTACGGTCGCTGCTGACGTTGCTGTAAAGAAAGCATCTACCCAACTAATATGTACTTTCGTTGCAAATGGTAATTTTAATAACAAACCGCCAACCACAATTAAGCAGAAAAATCCTAATGCTAATATTTGTGGTGGGTTTAATCGTATAAGACGATTATACAGCCCTTGTTTTTTTGTTACGTCCATATCACTAACTCCCTTATTAAAGTGAAGCTTTCCCCTCATAAATAAAAAGCTTTTTAAAAGCCCTTAAATAATTGGGACAAACCTTATATTCTCATAATATAGTTGAGCATAATCCTTTTTTTCATAGATTACAACTTTTATTTATATTCAGATTCCTTTTCATTTTATGCTGGAAAACTCTATACCCTAACTCAATATTGCTAGCAATAACAATTTCATATGTACTATTTTTCAAATCCCCATATCTTTCACTCTATGTTCACATAGAGGTCACATCCACCTTTTATAGTATATGTATCGAAGCTGTTCCTCCCTAATTTATAAGACATTCCCCAGTGTCTTTGAATAGCTTCCATCCCTAATTAAATTGACATAAATTGTCCCCTTCCCTTGACCATCTTATATATGATGGTCTTATTTTTTGTTTGCTCTATCTTTTATTCCGCTATTTGTGGGCAATAAACGCCCGATTGGTTAAGTTTAATAATTAACAGGGGATGAACAAAAAACACTCATTAAATTTTCATTTTATTTAAAACTCCCTCTCTCTTTCACTCTATATTCACACAGAGGTCACATCTACCTTTTATAGTATATGTATCGAAGTTGTTCCTCCCTAATTTATGAGACATTCCCCAGTGTCTTTGAACAGCTTCCATCCCTAATTAAATTGACATAAATTGTCCCCTTCCTTGACCATCTTATATATGATGGTCTTATTTTTTTGTCTTTCTATCTTTTATTTAAAACTTCCTCTCTCTTTCACCCTATGTTCACACAGAGGTCACATCTACCTTTTATAGTATATGTATCGAAGTTGTTCCTCCCTAATTTATAAGACATTCCCCAGTGTCTTTGAACAGCTTCCATCCCTAATTAAATTGACATAAATTGTCCCCTTCCTTGACCATCTTATAAATGATGGTCTTATTTTTTGTCTTTCTATCTTTTATTTAAAACTCCCTCTCTCTTTCACCCTATGTTCACATGAGAGTCACACCTATCTTTTATAGTATATGTATCGAAGTTGTTCCTCCCTAATTTATAAGACATTCCCCAGTGTCTTAAAGCAACTTCCATCCCTAATTAAATTGACATAAATTGTCCCCTTCCCTAGACCATCCTATGTGATGGTCTATTTTATTTTCCAAACACAAAATCAGTCTATCTACACTTAAACAAAAACGAAAAATTCAGAAAATATTGTCAAATCAGGTATTTTTTCGGTATAATTACTTTAGAAAGAAATTTCGCAAAAACAAAAGGGGGGATTTTATTGAAACAAACAAAAGCAATCTTAATCGCATTATTTCTAGGTCTAGTTGTTGGACTCACTCTAAATTTAGCTGCTCCATCTATCTTTGAGCCACTAAATCAATTTGTGTTCAACCCAATTGGTCAATTGTTTATTCGACTTATTAAAATGCTAGTTGTTCCTGTTGTGTTCATTTCTATCGTACTTGGTGCTGCCGGCCTTGGAGATCCGAAACAACTTGGAAGAATCGGTTTAAAATCAATTTCATTCTTTCTCGTAACAACTGCGGTTGCCATCTCTATAGCGGTTACATTTGCACTTATTATAAAACCAGGAGCTGGCGGTAATTTTAAAACAGAAGGTCTTAAGTATGAAGGTGCAAAAACTGAAACATCTTTCGTCGACACATTGCTAAATATCGTACCAGATAACCCAGCAAAAGCGATGGCTGACGGAAACATGTTACAAATCATTGCCTTTGCCGTATTGATTGGACTCGGTATAGCTATTTTAGGAAAACGAGTTCAAGGTATCCATTCATTACTTGAACAGGGCAACGAATTAATGATGTATCTTGTTAATCTCGTTATGAAATTAGCCCCAATTGGAACATTCGGTTTGCTCGCTTCATCCGTTGGTAAAATGGGGCTTGCAGGCGTCGCTGCGATGTTCAAGTATATGATTGTCGTTATGTTAGTACTCATTATTCACGGGGTCTTTGTATATGGCGGCTTATTAAAGGTATTAGCAAAAGAAAGTATTGTTCGTTTCTTTAAACATTTCGGACCAGTAATGGCAATTGGATTTAGTACATCTAGCTCTAATGCATCGCTTCCATTTGCAATGAAAACAGCACAAGATAAGCTTGGCGTTCCAAAAGCGATAAGCTCATTTGTACAACCACTAGGGGCAACTATTAATATGGATGGTACTGCCATTATGCAAGGGGTAGCCACTGTATTTATCGCTCAAGTATACGGAGTTGAACTTACATTACCGCAATTAGCTATGGTCGTATTAACTGCTGTACTAGCTAGTATCGGTACTGCTGGTGTACCTGGTGTTGGACTTGTAATGCTTACAATGGTTTTAAATCAAGTAAATCTACCAGTAGAAGGTATCGCTTTAATTATCGGTATTGACCGTATTTTAGATATGTCTAGAACGGCTGTAAACATTTCTGGTGATGCAATTTGCGCAATGATTGTCGCAAAATCAGAAGAAAAATATAATACGGATCAATCGGCAGCATCTTAAATCAAAAAAGGAGTGATGAATTTCACTCCTTTTTTGATTTACTCCCTTTTTTAGAACGATATTCTTTCCCTTTATTATCATTACCAGTTTCAAATTCAGTGCTAAATTCCTGATTAAACTGGCCGGACTTTGGTGATCCTTGATTACCGCTCCCTTTACTACCGTTACGATTCGTCATATTTCTCCCTCCCTTCCTTGTATTAGTAGTATGGCGCTCTATCTTTTTTCATACACATTTTATTTTTTAACATCTATTACACATGAAAGAAGACCTCCCATATATAAGGAAGATCTTCTATTTCATCACGTAAGCGTTTTCTTGTTTATAATCACTTAAATAAGTTTTTTGGAAATTGAAATCATTACATTCATTTCATCTTCTGAAAGTGCAGAGAATCTTTCTTGTAAATATTGTTTTTTCGCATCTTCCATTTTCGCAACTAAATCTTTCCCTTGTTCTGTAATCTCTAAATACACAACTCGGCGATCTGATGTAGAACGTGAACGAGTTACAAAACCTTTATTAATTAATTTTTCTGTAACAGCTGTAATATGACTATTCGACACATTTAATTCATTTGCTACACGCGATACCATTTCTTTATTCGTACGATTTAATATTCTCAGGACGATGAATTCATTCCACGGTATGTAACCACCAAATATTTTTCCGATATCGTTACGCAATGTGCGAAACATAGCAAACACATTTGTCGATAGTTCTTCCATTAATTGCTCTCGATTTTGAGACAACTTTGACAGCTCCTTTTATTTCATTTAGTTAAATAAAAACCTTATTAATAATTTTACATGAAATCTTACTTTTTGTCACCTTATTTTCCCATAATTCGTAGTTTTTTAATATGTATTTCATGATAAAATGAAGTTAACTTCCAGAAAAAGGGGGTATCTTAATGCATGAGGAGGAGAAATTCTCAGATCTCAGCCTAAAAGATAAAACGATTATCATTAGTATTATTGCTCTTTTTCTCATTATAATTTTTGCATTTATATTTTTTGTATATGTAGGAATCTTTCAAATTACAGGTATAGAGTATAGTTCACGTATTGCGTTACTTCTCTTTTTTTTATTAATCACTTTCTTAGACAGTATTACATTTTTCATCTTCAGTTTCTTCAAAGCGCTGCTATATCCACTGACACAAAACATGCCAAATTGGATTTCTATTACTCTTTTCTCATTCATTGAAATTACACTAGATTGGTTCGTCATTCATACTGCTGATGATTGGATAGAAAGCGTACAAATGTCCAACATAGCTGAATTATGTGTCGTACTATTCTTTTTCCTCTTAAATAAGTTATTAAGTGACGAGAAAGAGTAAGAATACAAGCTTTTCTATATAAAAATTGGTACAATGAAAGCAAATCTTACTAAAGAGGTGTTAATTATGAACTTACAACAATGGGCTGATAAAGGTATGTCCTTTGATACATATGTGAATGAAATGCAAGTAAACCAATACGAGCTACTACACATTTACAATAACTTTTTAATTCCAAATGAATTACTTCCTGTATTAGAAGAACGTCAAAATGACGGCTGGCGTGTTATCGTATTAACTGCTGATTGGTGTGGCGATGCTCTTTTATGCGTACCTGTTATGAAACGAATTTCTGAAGTTGCAAATATTGAAATGAGTTTATTAATTCGCGACGAAAACTTAGAATTAATGGATCAATATTTAACAAATGGAACAGCACGTGCGATTCCAATCTTTATTTTCATTGATAAAGATGGAAATGAACAAGCCGTCTTTGGACCACGCGCTCCAAAAGTACAAGAATTAGTAACTTCAATGCGCGCTACATTACCTGAAAAAGAAGATCCAACATTCGAAGAAAAACAAAAAGAAATGTATGCTAATTTCCGTGCTACATTAGCTGATGATACTTCTCTTTGGGAACATGTAATGGAAAATATGGTGGAAAAAATAGTAAAATAAAAAAACCTGCCGAGCTCGGCAGGTTTTTTTATTACATAATGAAGAAATAGAATACCGCAGCTAAAATGAAACGATAATAAGCAAACGGTGTTAGTTTCACACGAGATAATAATTTCAAGAATGAAACAATTGCAAGCATCGCAACAACGAATGCAGTTACAAATCCTGTTACAAATAGCGTTATATCTGCTGAGCTTAATACATCCCAGCTTTTAATTAAATCTAATCCACTTGCAGCTACCATCATCGGTACCGCTAAAATGAACGTATATTCAGCTGCCGCTGTATGCGACACGCGAGCTAATAAACCACCACTGATTGTAGAACCAGAACGAGAAAATCCTGGCCAAAGAGCTAAACATTGAAACATTCCAATTGTAAATGCCTGTTTATATGTGATTTCATCTAACGTTCTTGCTGTACTTGGTTTCGAAAACTTCTCAGCAACAATCATTAAAATACCACCGGCTACTAAGCTAATAACAACTGGTCCTGGACCAAATAAAACCTCTTTAATAGTGCTATGGAATAACACGCCAAATATCCCAGCAGGAATCATCCCGATAATAATATGTAATAAATTTAACGATGGTCCGTCTGTTACTTTACCTATTCCAACTAACGACCATAGACGCTTCCAAAATATAACAACAACTGCTAAAATCGATCCCAATTGGATAACAACTTCAAAAACTTTCGCTCTCTCATCGTCAAATCCAATTAAATGTCCTGTTAAAATCATATGTCCTGTTGATGATACTGGTAGAAACTCTGTTAACCCTTCAACAGCACCCATGATTAAACCAATTAACCAATCAGCCACAAGTAGTGCCTCCTTAATAACAAATAATATGTAATTTTTTCACACCTTATCATAATACCTTATCCCTTTTCAAAGTGCATCCTTTTTTTATTGGTTTCATATGTTATAGGCGCGTATTTCTTTTCTAATCTTTGATTAAATTGTATGATAGTAAGAGTTTGTTTTTTTATACGGAAAGGGGATTTTATGAAAGAAACTACTTCATTCTCACAAAAGTTAAAGCAATTTGTATTACTATTTTTTCCGATTTTCGTAACACAAATGTCATTATTTGCGATGAGTTTTTTTGATACAACGATGTCAGGACATGCAAGTCCAACTGATTTAGCAGGTGTTGCAATTGGAACAAGTATATGGATTCCAGTTAGTACGGGGTTAACAGGAATTTTAATGGCTACTACTCCCATTGTTGCACAGCTCGTTGGATCCAAGAAAAAAGAGGACGTTCCCCACGTTGTCATACAAGCAGTTTATTTAGCAATTTGTGCTAGCTTCGTTGTTATCCTCATCGGTTTTTTCGTCGTTTCACCTATTTTAAATGGCATGCGCTTAGAAGAACCTGTGGAACGTATTGCAGCGCAATTTTTAAGTATTATCGCAATAGGAATTATACCTTTATTCACTTACACTGTTTTACGTGGATTTATTGATGCATTAGGAAAAACTCGAACAACGATGATTATTACATTATTATCATTACCAATTAACGTAATATTAAATTACATATTAATTTTTGGTAACTTCGGTTTCCCAAAGCTTGGTGGTGTCGGAGCAGCAATTGCTTCCACTGCAACATATTGGTGCATTTTAATTATTACAGTCATTATTATTCAGACGAAAGAGCCTTTTGCCTCTTTCAACATTTTCAAACAATTATACCGACCTTCTCTTTCGAGTTGGAAAGCATTCTTAAAACTTGGCGTCCCTATCGGATTTGCTATCTTTTTTGAAACGAGTATTTTCGCTGCGGTAACGCTCATGATGAGTAATTTTAGTACGACAACTATTGCAGCTCACCAAGCAGCTATGAACTTTGCTTCCTTGTTATATATGACTCCGCTAAGTTTAGCAATGGCAATGACTATTGCGGTCGGATTCGAAGTTGGAGCAAAACGTTACGATAATGCAAAACAATACGGATTGATTGGAATTGGATTAGCCCTTGCCTTTGCTTTATTATATTCGATTCTTCTCTACTTCTTTGATGATCAAATTGCTTCTATTTATACGACAGATGCAAAAGTTCATCATTTAGCAAAAGAATTTCTTATCTTTGCAATTTTATTTCAAATTTCAGATGCAATTGCAACCCCTGTACAAGGAGCTTTGCGTGGTTATAAAGATGTAAATGTTGCTCTAATTATGACTTTAATTGCTTATTGGATAATAGGTCTACCACTAGGTTACATATTAGCGACGTATACAGAATGGGCCGCGAAAGGCTATTGGATCGGTCTTATTATCGGTCTAGCATTTGGCGCTGCCTTCCTACTTATCCGTCTCTTTCAAGTACAACGAAAATATACAACACAAAACAGCCGCTAATAATAAAGCGGCTGTTTTCTTTATGCATATTTTTTCTTGTAACGTATAATATAATGAAAAGAAAGGTGGGTACATATGGACGACAAAGAAAAAAAGCAATCATTCGATGAAGAATTTGCCCCTGAAATTTCACCTGGATATCGGCAAGATGTACATAAGCCACCTAAATATAAAAACACTTCGTTTTTAATGGGCATTACCATTTTCGCTGCTGTATTACTCATACTTATCATTTTCGTTTATTTTTGATGAAAGGTGGCCTATTATATGAAGAAACAAGATTCCAATCGTTCAAAAAGAACTGTTAAAACACAAAAAGGATATGCAGGAGATTCTGTTCATACTCTTAAACAAGTCGAGCAAGGGAATTTATATATTGCTCAAAAAGAACTTGGTCAACAAAATGAAAATCTGTAAAGGCCCTTTATTCCTTGAGGGCCTTTTTATTCCGCATTAAGTAATACACCCTCAAATGTTCTATTGAGCAATGAATTTCCTTTATTGTACGCGCTGCTTTTGTTCTAGCACCATAAAAATATTATTAACCTTTACAATTTTCACTTCATAATTCAATTTCATTTCGCTTCTCTTACCATTTTCAGTACCCTCAACGTACGCTACAGCTTGATAAAGAAAACTCTCATCGGTCTCTTCACGTATCTCCTCGCTTGTAAATTTATGCTCTAAATCTCGAAAACGATTTGGATAATAATTTTCCATTAATTGTTCATACCCTCTATTTAAAAATATTTCTTCACCTTTTCGTTTCACATCTTCTTTATTATTAAACTCAAACACTGATAGTTGTTCAGTCACAAAATGCTCTCCTACCTTTTTCATTTCATTATGAGTTAAATTTTCTATACTTTTGTTCTTTAATTCCTTATTTAACTCGTACTGATCAATCGGTTTAAAGGTAGCAAAAACCTCCTCTTTATATGACCAAAACAATACAAAAGCGATACATAGAGAAATGATTAACAGTCTTTTTTTCGTAATACTCCCGCCCTTCTTCATAATAATAGATATATTTTAACATATAGAAAGAAAATTCTGATATCATAAAATAGAATAACTTAACTCAGAAACGAGGAACAATTATGGACTCTTACAAACATTATATAAAAGAAGCTTTGCCTAATCTTTCTATACATTCATATAAACAAAATGAAGAAGGATGGGATAATGTAGCAGTTATAGTAAATGATGAGCTACTGTTTCGTTTCCCGCGAAAACAGGAATATGCGATGCGAATTCCGTTAGAAAAAGAACTATGCGCAATTCTCTCTTGTTCACTACATGAAATTAAAGTTCCAAAGTATCACCTATTCTATAAAAAGGAGACTGATGCTATTCCGCTTTGTAGTTACTATACTCTCATTCATGGTGAACCTTTAAAAACAGAAATAGTTACTACACTAGAAAAACAAGAACGAAAAGCACTTATTACACAATTAGCAACTTTCCTTGCTGCTCTACATAGTATTCCTCTAAAAAGTGTTACAGCGTTAGGATTCCCTATTGAAAAAACACTTACCTACTGGAAAGAGCTACAAACTAAATTAAATCAGTATGTTACTAACAATCTTACTTCGTTCCAGAAATCAGCCTTAAATCGTTTATTCGAGAATTTCTTTGCCTGTCTAGCCACATCTAAATTTCAAAATACAATCATTCACGCTGATTTTACACATCATCACATTTTATTTAACAAGCAGAACAAACGCATTTCAGGTGTTATCGATTTTGGTGATGCGCAAATTGGCGATCCTGCTTTTGATTTTGCAGGACTATATTATGATTTCGGAGATGAGTTTACTACATCTGTATATGAACAGTACAGTACACTTATTTCTCATCATGATCCATTACTCATGCATCGTATTACTACCTTTTATCAATACAGTCCTTTACTACATAATATTATTTATAACTTTGAGTCAGAGAATGAACTCGAATTCATTACAGGCACAGAACAGCTAAAAACGATATTACAGGGATGAGATTACATTCTCTCCCTATATACTCTCTCCTCATACATCATTAACTTTTTATCCATTTCAACAATAACTTTATACAATTGAAACGCCTGTAAAATTTGCAGTTGAATTTCAAAAGGAGCATTTTGTTCTTTTAACCATTGAAATACTTTTGTTTCATCTTTCATTGATTATTCCTCCCTTTATTCTGCTATTTGTGGGTAGCCCGATTAATGAGGGCTGATAATCAGTGGTTGATTGACAAAACCCCCACTGATTAAAGTTTCACTTTATTAAAATCTGCTACAAATATACCGTAAATGATGAAAAGCTTTTCATGTCAATAACAAAAAAGGATGCAAAGTTGCATCCTTTAATGAACTATATTTTTCTTCTGTTTCGCTTCTGTCTTTACTTCTTCCCCTTGGCATTCACTACGAAACGCACAACTTATACACTCAGAACGAAAATGACGCTCTGTATAATGCTCAGGTTGTTGCAACATTTCTTTCATTCTAGATAAATCAGCCATTCCAGTTATAATATCTTCCTGTTTCGGAATGTACTCATACTTAGTTCCTTCTATTAAATTAATAACTTCAATTTTTCCTGGAAAAACTCCGAAAGCTTTATAACTGAATACTGTCATTAGCTTCTGACAAAGAGCAAGCATTTCCTCATCTGCATCGACAACATACTTTTTAATTACAAACGACTCAGCACTCCACTCACCAACTTCAAATGTCAATGACATGTGGACACCTAACTCTTCCATATATGTTTGAAACTTCTCGTATAAAAACAATGGTGGTGTCTGACTATCATCCTTTTCAACGAACTGTAATAAGTGATCCGTTAGCTTCGCTAATACAATATAGTACTCCGTCTTCGAAGCAAACATATTAATCCTTACTTTTTTCCAATACTTTTCTATTAATATTAAAAGTACAATTTTCGTTTGTTGACCCGCAGGTAGCGTGTAATACTCGTTAATAATTTGATTGACAATCATTTGTGCTATTTGTTGCCATTCAAATGAAGAAGGTTCTCTTCTTTTTATGTGACGAAAATAAAATTTATGCGGACAACGCATAAAATCATACAAATGATAATCTGTCATCGTTTTGATTGAGATTTTCTCATGCACTTGCTCTTCATCTCCCTTCTGCCATTAAGAAAGGTGTTTTACAAATTCAGCTCCAAACTGTAAACATTTTTCTACATCTTCATCTTCTGGCGTTAATTCTACTTTTAGTCCTTCTAACACAACTGCTGCCCCGCGCTCTTGTAGCTTTTCTATTAAAATGTCAACTGCCACTCCGTATTTCGGATAAGCCGAATCACATGATCCGAATACTGCCGCTTTTTTCCCAGTTAAATCAATAGAATCCATTGCATCATAAAAATCTAAGAAATCATCAGGAAGATCGCCATCTCCCCAAGTGTATGCACCTAAAATAATTCCATCATACTGTTCTAATATAGAAGCTTCTGGTGAATCCATAATATCAATAACTTCAATTTCATTTTCTGTTTCACGAATTACGCCGGCAATATGGTCAGCCATTTCCTCTGTATTTCCACTCATACTTGCAAAAATCATTACTAACTTACTCAACTGAACCTCTCCCTTTACTTTGTATCTCTTTTTCTGTTTGAATGCTCTTCTTCTCATCTACATATTCAGACCGAATTACATTTCTTTGCCATTCCATATGCTGATCAACATCTTTATTTTTATCTTTTAATCCCCTCCGCAGAAGGTGAAAATTCTTTCTCATTAACATGTCGCATCCATCCTATTGATAATAATTATCAATTCCAACTATATTTAGATTAATTGACATTGATTATCAATGTCAATAACTATTTTTAAAAAAATGATTAAAATGTACAAGCTTGTCCGTTAGCTATTCATATACTATGAATGAGCATAGTTCTTTCTCAGCCCTCTCTGACGGAAAGAAATAAAAGCAACTGCAATAGAGTGCAGTTGCCTTTTTTTGTTTTTCTATGATTTTAGTAATCTTATAGTCGTCTCTAAAAATAGCTCCACTCCACAAATTAATGCTGATTCATCCAAGTCAAATTTCGGATGATGATGTGGATAACAAGTATATATATTTTCATTACCTGTTCCTAATTTAATGAAACAACCAGGTGCTTTTCTTAAATATGCTGAAAAATCTTCTCCACCCATAGAAGGTTCAAGCTTCACAACACGCTCATTTCCAAACAAATGTAGTGCACTTTCTTCTACTATTTTCGTAATATATTCATCATTAATAACCGGATCATATCCATATCGATACGTATATGTATACGATCCTCCATGTGCTTCTGTAATTCCTTTCACAATTTTCTCGATTTTCCCTTCTGCTTCCACCCTCAATGCTTGATTAAATGAACGAACAGTTCCCATTAAAGTTGCTGTACTAGGAATAATATTGTCAGCCGTTCCCCCATGAAATTGTGTAACTGAAACAACCCTTTGCATAAAAGCACTTGTATTTCTTGATACGATATGTTGTAGATTTGTAATAATCTGTGCTCCGATAGCAATAGGATCTATCGTTTCTTCTGGTCGCGCCGCATGTCCTCCTTTGCCTTGAATCTCAACTGTAAATACGTCTGGAGCTGCCATCATCGGTCCATATGCAATTCCTATCTTTCCACTCTCAAGTCCTGACATAACATGTAAACCTATTACATAATCAACACCGTCCATTACACCTGCCTCAACCATTTCTTGTCCCCCGCCTGGATACACCTCTTCTGCGTGCTGAAAGAATAGACGAATCTCACCTGCAAAATCTTCCTTTATATTTGATAACACCTCTGCTGTGCTTAATAAAATAGCTGCGTGAGCATCGTGCCCACATGCATGCATCATTCCTTTATTCACAGATGTATAAGATTTACTTGTCTCCTCTTGAATTGGCAAAGCGTCTATATCAGCTCGAATCGCAATTACTTTCCCTTGCTTCACACCTCTTTTAATTGCTAGTACACTATATTTCGTCGGTCTCGTTACTTCAAAAGAAGAAAATGAGCATAATGTATTATATATAAATTGCGAAGTTTCTTTTTCATGAAATGATAATTCCGGATACTTATGGAAATGCCTTCTCCATTTCACGATATTTTCTTCCGAAATTAGATTCTTCCACACTCTATTCATGATAATTTCCTCCTTTTCAAAAGAACTAGAAATTTAAAAGTTTACTCCGTCTTAAATGATTAATAAAAACAAACACTGTATTTTTACGTATTCTTATAGTCCACTTTTATGTATTCACACAATCCACTTTCTATTTACATGTCAAACCCATTACAAATTCATGCTGAATGTAATATAATTGCTAAGTTAGGGATTTTCTTTTTTAGTATTTAGTGCTAATATCAGAAAAGAGCCTTTTGACTTATTTTTACCTAAAATGTGGGATTTTGTTTTTTTCACAATAATGTAGGACATGATACCTACAAAGAGCTATTATTTCATTAAGAGAGGGAAAGACATGGAAAGATTAAAAGAGATATGGTCTCGACCACTCACACAATGGGTTGCAAAGACGGTTTATTATCTTGCAATTTTATTTGCATTACTTTGGTTGTATGGATTCCATGATACAAACACAAGTACATTTATTTACAATGAATTCTAGGGTGGGAACGTTATGAAGTTATTAGAACAAATTGAAAAGTGGGCTGCAGAAACGCCTGATCAAACCGCTTTTGTTTGGCGAGATGCGAAAATTACGTACAAACAATTAAAGGAAGATTCTGATGCGTTAGCACATTGGATTTCTTCTGAGTATCCAGACGATCGTTCACCAATTATGGTGTATGGCCATATGCAACCTGAAATGATTATTAACTTTTTAGGATGTGTAAAAGCTGGACATGCTTACATTCCTGTAGATTTATCTATCCCAGCTGATCGTGTACAACGTATTGCTGAAAATTCTGGTGCGAAATTACTTTTATCGGCAACAGCAGTAACTGTAACTGATTTACCAGTTCGCATCGTAAGTGAAGACAACTTAAAAGATATTTTCTTTACTCATAAAGGGAACACTCCAAATCCTGAACATGCGGTAAAAGGTGATGAGAATTTCTACATTATTTACACATCAGGAAGCACAGGTAATCCGAAAGGGGTTCAGATTACTTATAACTGCCTTGTTAGCTTTACAAAATGGGCTGTAGAAGATTTCAACTTACAAACAGGGCAAGTATTCTTAAACCAAGCACCTTTCTCATTCGATTTATCTGTAATGGATATTTACCCATCATTAGTAACAGGTGGTACACTTTGGGCAATCGATAAAGATATGATTGCGCGTCCAAAAGACTTGTTTGCTTCTTTAGAGCAATCGGATATTCAAGTATGGACTTCCACACCTTCTTTCGCTGAAATGTGTTTAATGGAAGCATCTTTCTCTGAGA
The DNA here is from genome assembly GCF_051915185.1 of Bacillus cereus group sp. MYBKT14-1. Taxonomy (NCBI): domain Bacteria; kingdom Bacillati; phylum Bacillota; class Bacilli; order Caryophanales; family Bacillaceae; genus Bacillus; species Bacillus cereus group sp. MYBKT14-1. Next base: position 16,333 of record NZ_JBQAEF010000020.1, read on the forward strand.
GTATGCTACCGAACATGAAAACATTCTTATTCTGCGGTGAAGTGTTACCAAATGAAGTGGCTAGAAAATTAATTGAACGTTTCCCTAAAGCAACAATTATGAATACGTATGGTCCAACAGAAGCTACTGTCGCTGTAACAGGTATTCACGTTACAGAAGAAGTGCTTGATCAATACAAATCACTTCCAGTTGGCTATTGTAAATCAGACTGTCGCCTTCTTATTATGAAAGAAGATGGCACGATCGCACCTGATGGTGAAAAAGGTGAAATCGTAATTGTCGGTCCAAGCGTAAGCGTTGGATATTTAGGAAGCCCTGAATTAACAGAAAAAGCATTTACTATGATTGACGGTGAGCGCGCCTATAAAACAGGCGATGCTGGCTATGTTGAAAATGGTCTTCTATTCTATAATGGTCGTCTTGATTTCCAAATTAAGCTGCATGGTTATCGAATGGAATTAGAAGAAATTGAGCATCACCTTCGTGCGTGTTCTTACGTAGAAGGAGCAGTTATCGTTCCAATTAAAAAAGGTGAGAAATACGATTATTTATTAGCGGTTGTTGTTCCTGGAGAACATTCATTTGAAAAAGAATTCAAATTAACATCTGCAATCAAAAAAGAACTCAATGAGCGATTACCAAACTACATGATTCCACGTAAATTCATGTATCAATCTTCTATTCCAATGACACCAAATGGAAAGGTAGATCGCAAAAAATTATTGAGTGAGGTTACAGCATGACCGCATATGGATCATTTTATTTTTTCGCTATAGTGGGCATTTTATTAATACCTACTATCATAGCTGGATTAAAAGGTAAAATGTTGCGCAAATATAATGCCGTTTTAACATTAGTCATGATTGCTATTATCTTCTCAGATAAACCAAAGCAAGCAATGATGCTAGCTGCATTTATTATTTGGCAATATGTCCTTATTAAAGGCTATTTAATTTTAAGAAAACAAAATAATAGTACATTCACATTTTGCATAGCTGTTATTTTATCGATTTTGCCTCTTATTTTGGCAAAAATCGCGCCGTTTGCATCGTTTTTACCTGAGTTAAAACTTGTTGTTTTCCTAGGTATATCTTACGTAACATTCAGAGCAGTTCAAATGGTATTTGAAGTTCGTGATGGTTTAATTAAAGAGCTTTCTTTCTTTAACTTCTGGGAATTCGTTTTATTCTTCCCTGCGATTTCAACAGGACCTATCGATCGTTACCGAAGATTCCAAAAAGATATTCAAAAGCCACCTAGCGCTGAAGAATATCAAAATTTACTATATACAGGACTAAATCGTATTTTCCAAGGTTTCTTGTATAAATTTATTATTGCTTACTTAATAAAGCAATATTGTATGGATCCAGCATTCGCTCAACACGATACAATATTTTCAAATATGATTTACATGTATAGCTATAGCTTATATCTATTCTTTGATTTTGCTGGTTATAGCTCTTTTGTAATTGGTGTAAGTTATATGATGGGAATTAAAACGCCAGAAAACTTCAATAAGCCATTCCTTAGTCGTAATATTAAAGACTTCTGGAACCGCTGGCACATGAGTTTATCATTCTGGTTCCGTGATTTTATTTACATGCGTTTCGTCTTTTTTGCAACGAAGAAAAAGTTAATTAAGAACCGTTACACTATTTCGTATATCGGTGCATTTTTAAACTTCTTCATTATGGGAATTTGGCACATCCAAGGAAGCGCTGTTGCGCAGTATGTTATTTATGGTCTATACCATGCCGCACTGTTTATTTTATTCGATATTTTTGAACGAAAAAACAAGAAGCATAAGTTTTGGCCAAACAATAAATTTACACACATCCTTGCGATTGTAATTACGTTCCACGTTGTATGTTTCGGTTTCCTAATCTTCTCTGGACACCTTAACAGATACTTTTAATGCACCCTTCTTATTCCATTAAGAAGTTGCACATATAATATATTTCGGATATAAAGGAGATTTTAAAAATGGCAGAATTCAAAGAGCAAGTATTAGATATTTTAGAAGAAGTATGTGAAAACGATATTGTGAAAGAAAACTTAGATGTTCAATTATTTGAAGAAGGTATCCTTGATTCTTTCGCTGTAGTATCTTTATTAGTTGAATTCCAAGAGCGTTTAGATATTGAAGTTTCTATTTCTGATTTTGACCGTGACGAGTGGGCTACACCAAACATGGTTATTAAAAAGTTGGAAGAAATCCGATGAACAAAGCAAAATTTGGTCCGATGCTTTTAGCATTGGCCCTTTTTGCTGTATTCTTACTTATTCCAACGCGCTTCCTACTTCCACTTTTAAGTGATGAAAAAGTAGAACAAGCTGCTACTTCTTTAAAAGAAGAAAAAATTCAAAGTATGATTTTACAGCAAAAGATGTTAGCAGATCCAAAATATCTTCCGATGTACGGTTCATCGGAATTCGCACGTATGGATGCTTTCCATCCATCTAATTATTTTAAAGTAAAGCCTGAAGGATTTACGCCATTCCTTCTTGGACGCGGCGGAACACAAGACCTTGTACATGTATTAAACTTCGCATCTACAATGGATCAATTGAAAGATAAGAAAATGGTATTCGTTCTTTCTCCGCAATGGTTTGTACCACAAGGTATTGACGAAACGCACTTTGCACCTAACTTTTCAAAACAACAAGGTTACCACTTCATTTTCAACAATGATTTAAAACCTGAAATGAAAAAACAAATTGCAAAGCGTTTATTAAACTTTGAGATTGTAAAAAAAGAAACTTTATTAAAAATTTCGCTTGAAGGTATCGCTTATGATGATACGAAGTATAAAGTAAAAGCACTTGCTGCTAAACCTTTCGCTTATATTTATCGTAACATTTTAGATCGTAAAGATTTATTTACAGCTATGTTTAATATTAAACCGCACAAAGAGAAGCTCGATCCTTCATTAAAACAAATGAACTGGGAAGAGGCTCGTAAACATGCGGATCAAACAGGTGCAGCAGAATCTGGATCTAATGAATATGGTATCGAAGATGGTTACTTCAATAGCAAAATTAAGAAAAAATTAAAGCAACGTGAAGGTTACTTAAAAAATGATGCTTATGACCAATCGCCAGAATATGAAGATTTACAAATTGTACTTGATTTATTAAAACAATCTGGTGCAAAACCACTCTTCATTTCTGTTCCTGTCAAAGGTCCTTGGTACGACTACGCTGGCTTCCCGAAAGAACGCCGCGAAGCATACTATAAGAAAGTTCATGAGCAAATTGAAAAAGCTGGTTATCCAATTGCCGACTTCTCAAATCATGAATACGATAAATACTTCTTAAAAGATCATATGCACTTAGGTTGGAAAGGCTGGGTTTACATCGACGAAGCCATCCAACAATTTTATAAAGCAAACTAACGAAAAGACCGCTTGAATTACTCAAGTGGTCTTTTTGTATATATTTTGTAATTGTTCGATTGCATTCGCCGCTTCTTTCATAACTCGCTCCACTACATGCTGAGCTGATTCGATTCGTGCCAATGATGCTGCCTGTCCTGCCCAAAGTGACATATATTCTTCCTTATTTTGCTTCGCTGCCTCTTGGCGTATTTTAGTAGTTAATACGTTTTGCACTGGATATACCGGAAGCCCTTCTTCTTTTCCTTCATGTCTCTCTATAAATTCATTCCGAATACCGCGTGCATATTTCCCGGAAAACGCACGAGTTACAGTTGTGCTCGTATCTGTACTATGTAAAACCGCTTCTTTATACACATCGTGCGTAATACTCTCTTCACTTGTTAAAAAGGCTGATCCCATTTGAACACCTTCTGCTCCTAGTGCCAATGCCGCAACAAGCCCTTGTCCGTTCATTACACCACCTGCTGCGACAATTGGGATATGCGGAATAACCCCTACTAACTGAGGTATTAACGCAAAAGTACCAATCATAGCATCTCGTTCTTTCCCAATAAACGTTCCTCTATGCCCTCCTGCTTCGCTACCTTGCCCAATAATAATATCTACTCCTAGTTCAGCAAGTACTTTCGCTTCCTTCACATGGGTAGCTGTTCCGATAACTTTTATTCCACTTCTTTTTAAATCATTTATTTCTTCTTTTTCTAACGTTTGAAATGCAAAGCTAACGACCGGTACTTTTTCATCTAATAGCACTTGTAATTGTTCCTTATAGCTTTTTGGAAGCTTTAACGTTCCTTCTACTTCTATACCTAATTCTCTATTCACTCCGCTTAGTAATACTTTCGCCTCATTTACCTTCTCTTCTTCTATTTCTATCTCTTTCGTTACAAGTAAATTAACACCGAAAGGCTTATCTGTTAGTTCTCTTATTCTATAAATCGCTTCACGAATTTGTTCTGGGCTCATATAGCCGGCTCCAAGCGTCCCTAATCCTCCACTATTACTTACTGCTGCAACAAGTTCTGGCGTCGTAATCGCGCCTGCCATACCGGCTTGAACAACGGGATACTCAATTTTTAATATGTCTGTTACTCGACTTGTAAACATCATTTCCCCTCCTATTTCCTTTATATCTTCTTTATTTGATAAGCTTTCCCCTGCTTTTGCAAGGGTTGCACTTCATATGAAGCGAATATATTGAAAGAGAAGGAGGCTGAGCTTAATGATTTATCCAAATGCATTAAAACAAGGTGATACAGTAATGATTATTGCACCATCTGGTCCACCTACAATCGAAAGTGTATTAAAAGGTGTGAATGTATTACAAGAGATGGGGTTATCCGTAATAATCGGGAAGAGTGTTTACGAGAAATATGGATTTTTAGCCGGAAGTGATCAAGTTCGGCTTGACGATATACATGAAGCATTTACAAATAATGAAGTGAAGGCAATTTTTTGTGCACGAGGTGGTTATGGAAGTGCTCGTCTTCTTCCTCACATTCAATATGAAGTTATTAGGCAAAATCCAAAAATCTTTTGGGGATATAGCGATATTACAGCTTTACATACTGCTGTTTCACGTTATGCAAAGCTTATAACATTTCATGGTCCGATGATTGAAGAACTAGGAAAAGGTATTGATTCCCTATCTTTATCCTCTTTTAATCAGCTATTCCATCCGTATTCAACCATTTTATCTGCATCAGAATGTATCGTACCTAGCTCTCACAGTACAGTTACAAGTACGTTAGTTGGAGGAAATTTAGCTGTGTTAACAAGTATAATTGGCTCGCCCTACGAGATAATTACGAACAATACACTTTTATTACTTGAAGACATTGGTGAAGAACCGTACCGCATTGACCGTATGTTAAATCAGCTACTTTTATCTGGAAAGTTTAATGAATGCAGGGGCGTTATTTTCACAAGTTGTCACGACTGTACTCCTTCAAAGCCCTCTCAATCATTGCAAACAATATTATATGAATATTTCGCGCCATATCATATACCTGTCCTATTCGATTTACCAATTGGACATATAAGTCCAAACATCGGTATTCCACTTGGAGCTACAGCGACAATAAACACGAATAATAAAACAGTCTCTATTTCTTCTGGTATAGCCACTTCATATTCAAATTAAAAAGTAAAAGGAAAAGCGATTACGCTTTTCCTTTTACTTATAATAATTAAAAATTCGTCCAGATGCGATATCTGCAATTTCTTCTGGAATAAATGTTTTACTTATATCAGTGCCAACATTTAATACAGCTGTAGCATCTTTCTCAATGCTACCAAATAACTCTTTCCCACGTATCGTAATAAGGGGCGTTCCTTCTGGCAACACATCTTTTACAAATTCCATTTGTGTAAAGAACGGAACGATCCATCTACCTTCTCCTTGGAAATGACGCAAACGAAGTATTCCTTCTGTTGCCCCGTCCTCTGCTTCTAGTGAACCAGCAACATAAAACTCAGTAGATAAGAGCAATTCATAAAATTCCTTTTGCTTCTGTTTATCATCCCCTGCTACAACAAGTACCTCTTCTAATTTCTTTACTGAAATTTGCTCCATATGATGCCACCCCTATTTTCAAAATGATTGTACTTAGATTATACGAAATATTCTTATTTTTTTCTACATAATTCGCAATTATTTTCTTAAAATAACTTTAACACTTCTTTTGTCGTCACAATCGTAGCAAACTCTTCATGTAAATTTACAAGTGTCATATTGTGAATATCTTCTGCACTATACTCCTTACCATCTAAACCTTTACGGTTAAACGTAGCCGTTGCATCACTCACTAAATATGTTGTAAATCCTAAATTCCCTGCCATTCGTGTCGTAGTTTCCACGCAATGATTTGTCGTTAATCCTACAACCACTACTGCATTACATTTGTTCTTTCTTAATTGCTCTTCTAAATTTGTTCCAATGAACGCGCTGTTAACGAATTTCTGAATAACCACTTCATCAAGTAGTGGTTGCACTTCTTCTTTAAAGTTTACCGTTTCCGCTCTCTCATAAAACATTGACTGAGCATTTTCTTTATTTACATGTTGAATATGAAAAACTGGTCGTTCCCTTTTTCTCCATTCTTCTAACAAAATTCTCATGTTTTCTTCAGCAAAAATATTATTTCTCTCGCCCCAATCTGGTAATTGAAATGCCTTTTGTACATCGATTATGATAAGTGCTATTTGATTTGTCATCATTTCCCCCTTAATTTGGCTGTAATTGAAATAGAAAACCAAGTTGTTGTGACGCAGTAATAAAGCAAACATAGGCGCAAAGCTCTACAATTTCTTTTTCTGTCCAATATTGTTTTAATACGTGAAACATATTATCATCTATTGCTTTTCGGTCATGAACAAATGTATGCGCAAAAGTAACAGCTACACCAATCTCCTCTGCCTTTTGCACATCATCAGGTCTTCCCTTTGCCATACAGTACGGACATTCATTCCCATACGCTAATGTTCTTCTCACTTGCTCCTTCAACTCTGCTGAAAGAGTTCCTTTATTGTACAGTGTATCTTCTAACTTACTCCACGAGTGTAATATATCCGAATTATGCCCTAATAACTTTTGAAACTTTGTATCTCCTACATTTGATAATGAAATTCTCTCCATCATTTCCCCTCCTATTTCCTTCTGTTTTATTGTAAAATAAATAACGTTCACTTTACATTTCATATGAATCTTAATTTATATTTTTCCTTTACAAAAATCATTATTTTACTGGAGGTATATTTACAAATGCAACTAGACCGTGTTGATCGAAAAATTTTAAATGAATTATATAATGATAGTCGCCTTTCTATGCGTGAATTGGCGAAACGAGTAAACTTATCTGCTCCGTCTACTGCAGAACGTGTTCGTAAACTTGAAAGTGAAGGCGTTATTCAAAAATATACAATCGATATCGACTATAAAAAAGCAGGACTAGTTTTAGATTGTATTTTAGAAATCACTTTAAAAAATGGTGATACAACACGTATGCAACAGTTTATTCAGTCTTATCCATCTGCAAGTTTTTGTTACCGAGTAACAGGAAGCTTATGCTACATTGTAAAAATTTCTGTTCCTTCACTCGTTGAACTTGAAGAATTTATCAATGATGTTTCTTCATATGCAACGACAGTTTCTCATATCGTATTATCAGAAGTATCTCTTACTCCTGATATTGAACATATCTTCCCAGAAGATTAATTTATTTTTATTCATAAATTATAAAAAAACCCCTTACAATAAGAATAAAAATAATATATTATGTATTAAAATACATAATATTCGAGAAAGGGGCTTTACATTGAAAATCTGGTTTTATGAAAAAACGGCACAATTAGATGACTTGCTTGGTATTTGGGACAATGTTCCGACCATCCCGCGAATTGGTGAAAAAGTGGAGATTTTAAAGACAGTCCGCACTGTTACAGATATTAAATATGTAAAGAACGGTAATAATTTTCGTGTAGAAATTATTACAAATTAAAAAGTAGCTCCTAAGAGCTACTTTTTAATTATCTATTATGTGCTTTCTTTATAACGATTTTATCTTCTTCTACAGCTACTGTTACATAATCATTTTCTTCTAACCGAAGCTTATTTACAGCCTCATCTGGTAACTCTATGGCCATCAATCTATCGGTTACGATCACTTGACTATACACTTCATTTTCTTGTGATGAATTCACTACTTTTTGCTCATTTATAAAACGTACTGGTGGCACGCCAACTTCTTTTACTGTACGCCATTGTTTCCAAACATACGGAATTAACCATAGTAATCCAACAACTGTAAGACCGATACCAATCCATAAATTACTTTGCGCTTGTAATTCAGTAATTGAGATTGTACCACTTTCTTCTCCACCGAAAAATTGCATACTTGTTGCAATCAAATTATTTAGAGCGTGCACAGCTATATTCGTCCATATATTTTTTGTCTTTATGTATAAAAGACACATAACGACACCAAACATGAACGCACCAATAACATCAAAATGTCCTAGGCCAAAAATAATTGAAGATATAATTACAGCTTTTTTAATTCCCCATTTATGAGCCATTCGCTGTAAGAAAAATCCCCTAAAAATAACCTCTTCCATAATAGGTGCTAACACACATGCTGAAATGAAAGTAAATATCGTCATATATACGTTACTCGTATTAATAACATTTCCGTCTTCTAGCATAGTAACTAAGAAATTCGGTAACGTATGTGCTAATATGTAAAATTGAATCTGAGATATGCCAACTGAAAAAATCATCCCCATTATCGTTGCTAATACAATTAATCCCCAAGATAAATGTCCTGGCTTATCAAAAAAACTGTTAAATACAATATTATTTTTATTTGTTTTTACGTATAGCCAAAGTAACGGAAATACAAAAAATACAGTTATTTGTGAAACAACCTCCATCGTATTCTCAGAAACATTTGCTAGACCTAATGGTATCATTATAAGGAACACCCCTATAATCATCCATCCAAAAAAGCTACGTAGCCTTATACGTGAAAATGCATAGTGCATATAGAACACCTCCAAAGATAGTAAAAGTAAATGGTCGGATAACTACATTATAATATGAATATAGTTGAAACTCTTCCTATTTTTCTCAATTACTTTCAAACAACATAGCTCTTAAAATACCATATCGCTGTTCTTCAAGTTGCAATCCAAGTGAAATTTATGTAATAAAAATCCCCGTTTTTACAAGCGGGGATTTCTTTTATTATAATACGTCACGTTTTTGGAATAATGCACTTGATGCTACAAGTAACACAACAAAGTATGCAGCTACAAGTAATAATGAAGTTGTAAACGTAAATTCTGTAAATGTTGGTTCCATTCCACCATTGATTAATTTATTACTATCGTAAGCTCTTAAATCCAAATGGTTGAATACTACAAACTTCGCTACACCTTTTGCAAACATTATTAATACCATATTAATTGCACCTTGTAAGAAGAATAGGAACATCGTAATAATTAATGGTAATACAGATTTTCTAAAGACATTTGCTAGGAAAAATGCAAGTGTTGCAAAAAAGAACGGTGAAAGTAGTTGATATAAAGTGGACTTCATAACGATTCCTAATGTTAATTCTGTTTTACTACCATCCATTACAATACCGCCAATAATCATTGCAATTAGCATACCAGCTAATACGATAAATAACATTGCTAATAACACTGTAATATATTTAGAAAATAAAACTGCAAGTCTTTTTCTTGGACGGATTAACAATTGTTTAATTGTACCTTTTTGGAACTCATCAGTAAGAGTACGGGCAGCAAGTGTAATCCCAAAAATCGTTGTAAATAAAACAATTAAGCCAATCTCTGAGTTTGCATAATCTAAATATGATCCCTTAAACTCATCACCTTTTCCCCACTTCAACATTGCTAAAGTACCTAAAATTTCGAGTGCCGCAATGACACCCATTAAAATATACATACCTTTTTTCGCATGCAACTTTAAAAATTCATTTTGAATTAATTTAAACATTACGCTTTCACTCCCCCAGTAATCGCTAAGAACTCATCCTCTAACGTTTTATTTTGAACAGTAACTCCGTATACAAGCACATCAGCATGAACAAGTTTTTTTACAAGTTGCGGAATGTTGTCTTTTGTTACAGATGCTACAATTACATTCCCTTTTGCTTTACCTTTAATGATTTCATTTGCTTTCTGAACTTCATCTACTTCAAACGCTACAACGACTGCCTCATCATGTTTCACTTTTTCATGTAAGTTGTACTCTTGTACAAACTCACCTTGTTTAATAATAACGACGCGATCACACATTAATTCAATTTCACTCAATAAGTGACTTGATACGATTACAGCAATATTCTCTTCTTTCGCTAAACGTTGTAAATAATCACGAATTTGGCGAATACCAGCTGGATCTAATCCATTTGTCGGTTCATCTAAAATTAAGATTTTCGGCTGATGCAGTAATGCCTGTGCAATTCCTAAACGTTGTTTCATACCAAGTGAATATGTTTTCACCTTTTTATGAATCGCATGCTCTAACTCAACAAGCTTTACAATCTCAGCAATGCGCTCTTTACTAATTGGTGTAATGGCCATGTTCGCAAAATGCTTTAAGTTTTGCATTCCTGTCATATAATCATATAGTTCAGGATTTTCTACAATCGCTCCAATTTGCTCTAGTGCCTTTTCACGCTCCGAGCGAATACTATGTCCACAAATTGTAATATCGCCCTCTGTCATTGAAATAAGACCTGTCATCATACGGATTGTCGTCGTCTTACCGCTACCGTTCGGTCCAAGGAATCCGTATACTTCTCCTTCACGAACCTCAAATGATAAACCACGAATAATTTCCGTTCCACCAATCTTTTTTCGAACATTCTCTAACTTTACTACTACGTTTCCCAATGCTGATTCCTCCTTTAGACTTCTAGTTTTTTATCGACTATGTGACCTGTAACTACTAGTAATATAATTGTTAATAAACAATTAAAAAATAGATTTAAAATTGTAACCTCTGTACCAGAATAAAATGATGTATTTAAAAAACCATTTTGATCTATAAATCCAATATTATTTATAGCAAACACATACTTTTCTATTTGCTGAAAAATATACGTTATTCCTCCATTAAATGCGGTAAAAATGACGAATAAAACTAAACAAGCAACTTTATTCATAGATGATTTCACATTTAATAGTTTTACAATTACTATAATGAAATAAATAGAAACTAGCATATTAAGAAAATCTAGTCCCCATAAGAAAATAGATAACATATGATGTAATATTCCATAATTATATAAACTGTGTATTGCTTGCTGAATACCTAAATTAGTTTTTCCATTGTAAATATTTAAAGAAAAATAGTATAGAAAAATGATTCCTATTCCTAGCAAAATCATAAAGAGTAGTACACAGAATAAACTATTTGCACATATATACTTTTTTGCTGAAATAGAAGTATAACGTAGCATAGAGTTTTTTAACATTTTCCGAAAAGACGATATACCTGTTAAAAGAATTGCAAATCCATTTATACCTAGTACGATAAAGAATATAATAATAATTATATCTTGCCTACCTGAAATTCTAACTCCTGAAACTCCTTTCATATTAAATAAAAGAATTAATGAAACTGTAATAAAACCAAAGTAAATAATGGCTATCTTTCTCTTATTACAATTATATAGATAAAGAAAAAGCTGACTCATTTCTCATAGGCCTCCTTAAACAGCTCATGTACTGCTTTACCCTTTTGAAATCGTAGTTCTTCCACATTTTCATGCAATATTATTTCTCCATCTTTCAAAAAGATTACTTCATCGAATATATTTTCGATTTCTCTTATTAAATGAGTCGATATAAGTAGCGTACAATCTTCACGATAAAATTTAAGTATTAACTCAAGTACATGTTCTCTAGAAACAAGATCAATCCCGCCCAATGGCTCATCCAGTACATATAGCTTCGCTTTTCGAGAAAACGTTAAAATAATCTGCAGCTTCTCAACCATACCTTTTGACAATGCTGTAATTTTTTCTTCTAACGGTATTTTAAATTCTGCAATCGTATCTACCGCTTTTTGAATATCGAAGTCTTTATAAAAATCTCGGTAGAAAAATAAAGCGTCTTTTACAGTCATCCAATCATCAAAGATTGGCTTATCGGACATAAATGAAACAATTTCTTTCGTCTGTAACCCTACCTTTTTACCGTCTATTGTAATACTACCTTCAGAAGGGTGTTGCAAGCCTGCAATCATTTTCAATAACGTCGTTTTCCCGCTCCCGTTATCTCCAACAAGCCCAACGATTTTCCCTTCCGTAATCTCTATGTTTAATTCACGGATCACTGCTTTTAATCCGTATCTCTTCCATAAGTTTTCTATTTTCAATAGCTCTGTCATTGGCTCTCCTCCCTCTTATCATGTAATGAAGAACGAAGAATTGTAAGAATTTCTTCTTCTGAAAAACCTAAATTGTCCATTCCATCTATAAAAGAATGAAGTAATTCTTTCGCCATCTCTTTTCGCAGCTCCATAATTTTCTCCCCTTCATTCGTTACATACCGTCCCATTCCTCTACGTGTGACAACAACTCCATCCCGTTCTAGCTCTTGAAATGTACGCTGAATCGTATTTGGATTCACTTGTAATTCACTCGCTAATTCACGGACAGAGGGAATTTTATCACCAGGTAATAAATGTCCTGTTACGATCTCTTTTTTTATGTATTCCATTACCTGAATGTAAATTGGTGTATTTGGAGAAAACTCTATTTTCATTTCTTCCCTCCTTTTGTATCAGTGTACTAGTTAAATAATACACCGATACAAAAAGTTTGTAAATACCCATTTAATTACAAAAAAGTTCTATCCGTTAAACGAATAGAACTTCCCAAATATAAATCGCTATACAAAAATAATAGTGTTATGTAAACAAAATTATAAAGAAAAACTGTCTTATCAATGAATAAGACAGTTTTTCTTTATAATCCTATATTAAAAGTTAAACACGAAGTCATCGTCAGCTAACTTTTCAACGTTCGTTGCTTTTACGTAACCATTTCCTTTTACAGAGAAGAAATCATGGTTTTTCGTATCTGTACGTAAACCATTTAAAACGATTGGGTTAATTTCTTCTTCTTCAAACTTCGGCTCAAGTCCTAAGTTCATAAGCCCTTTATTCGCATTGTAACGAACGAAACGATTTACATCTTCTACAAGACCGATAGAAGTGTAAATTTCTTCTGTATAGGCCATTTCAATTTCATATAGTTCCATTAATAACTCTTGTGTTTCTTTTTGCACTTCTTGTTGCTCTTCTGCAGAAAGTTCTGCGAAGATTTGTTGTGCTAAAATACCGACGAATACGCCGTGAATTGACTCATCCTTTACCTTCACATAAGTTCGCTACTCCTATGCCGTTTATACAGCTTACAGTTTCCTGTAAGAAGAGACTATATCATCTACCTTCTCAGGTAGCCCTCCATTTCGATTTAAGGGATTCTCACCCACCGCTTGGCCCTACTCCTCTTGCGGAATTTCACCGCCATTGGGATAGTCGTTGAACGTTCCTTTATCTACGTATCGCACCCACCACTGTTTATACAGTTTTCGATGTCTGATACGGCTTCCTGTGCCGCTCGATAACCCATGTTTTCTTTCAATGGATGCATTAGATTCACCGGCTTGTAGCATCTGAACGATATCCAAAAACATTTCAAGAGTCACACGTCCCCTTGTTTTCAGTTGGTGTTCAGATTTAACCGGCATATAATTTTGCACTTTTCCCCAAAGATATTTATAACGTTTCTTATGTCGAATTAAAGATACATAATTAGGATGAAGATTATACATATCAGCAATTTCTGGATTTGTCTTTCCGCACTTTAGTAGTTCTACAATCTCAAAAAATTGTGCATCTGTAATTTTTGATTGTGGATTTTTTTCACCTATAACACGTTGCCTTTTCTTCTCTAATTGTTCTTCAGTGAATTTAATTCCACCCAATCCTTCTCCGCCTAACGTCAAGTTATAGCCATTATTATAAGAATCATACAGCCAAATATACTGTTGCTCAATCTCACTCAATTCTTCCAATGAACATTCTATTTCCTCTAGAATTCCATATTCTAAAGTGGATTCATATTTACAGTATACTGCTTGTAAATACCTATTATAATGTGTACCACTCTTTAACATCCACATATGTTCCCTAATTCGTTTTAAATTTGAAACGTTCACATCTTTACCAATATAATACTTCCCATTGATTTTTAAATAGTAAATTCCGTACATGTTATCGCTAGATAAAGGCTTCGCTGCTGATTGCCCTATCAGCTATTCTCCTTTCCATCTATTGATAGTTAGAGAATAACCTGAATGCATATATTCATCAATAATAATACAGATAAATTTACAATAGGGGGTCCCAGCAATTAAAAGGGTTTTTCAATTGGTATCTCTACCAAAAGCCGCCATAAGTTAACGGATAATAAGGTTAATAATTTCACCACTTGCCGTCAGTTTACCTTGACCAGCTAAGTAAAGTGGATAGAAAAATCCACTATAGAATAAGTAACTTTCTAAGAACACACTTGCTACCATTGCCATGTATAACTCTTTTTTCGTTACTTCAGGCTTTAATAAACGACGATAGTAACTAGTAATAATACCAGCTTTTTTCTCAAGTAACGGATGATTGTCTACCCAGTCAAAAATATCATCAATTTCTTCTTCTGTAGCTAATGTTGTGAAAATGTGACTATAACTTTTCGCATGTACTTCTTCCATAGCTCCCATGAAAGCTAATACACTTTTCGCTTGTAAATTTTCAAGATGAACAAGTACAAGTGGCATTCCTTCGCCACCTTGTTTCGTATCTAAAAGTGTTAAACCACCTAATACACGCTTATAAGCAATTTGCTCTTCTTTCGATAATTGCACCCAAGTATTTTTGTCAGAAGAAACCGCGATTTCTTCTTCTGTCCAAAACTGAGCGATGTTTTGCTTCCAAAACATTAAACTGAAATCATCTTCCTTTTTATTCCAGTTAACAGCGCGCATTGAATCACCCCTATATCTATTATTGTTCTACTGAACGGTTAAATTTCCATCTAACAATGAAAAGCTAACCGTTTAGTAGAACAAACCAAGTATGAGCAGGGTTCATAACCCTGCTCATACTATTGGGTTATTCATTTAGTATGGCAATATGCCATTAAACGGTACAAGCCACACACTCTTCCACGCTTAATTTACGTGTTCTCGTATAATACAGACTCTTTAAGCCTTTTTTATGTGCATAGATGTAGTAACGTGCTAATTCACGTGTTGAAATATCACTATTAACGTAAAGAATTGTACTAATTCCTTGGTCAATATGTTCTTGAATTTCTGCGATTAAATCAATTAATTTAAACTGATTCATATCGTAAGAAGATTTATAGTACCAGAACGTATCTTTTGATAAATACGGCATTGGATAATATGTTGTCGCATTCGCATATGTTCTTGATTCGATTTGACTTACGATCGGCATTACGCTTGAAGTTGCATTTTGAACGTAACTGATTGATTGTGTTGGAGCAATGGCAAGACGATATGAGTTGTATAAACCATTCTTCTGCACTTGCTCTTTTAAACTTGTCCAATCTTCTTTTGTTGGAATATGAATTCCTTCAAATAGTTGCTGAACTTTTTCAGTTACTGGGCTGTAATCTGTCGTTTCATACTTTTCGAAGTATGTGCCATTCGCATAATCAGATTTATCGAAGTCCTTAAATGTCTCGCCTTTTTCTGTAGCGATTTCCATACTTTTCTCAATAGAGTAGTAATTTAACATCATAAAGAATGTACGAGCGAATTCTTTCGCTTCTGCACTTTCATAAGCGATTTTATTTTTTGCTAAATATCCGTGTAAGTTCATTGCTCCAAGTCCAACTGAATGAAGCTCGTCATTTGCTTTTTTCACAGTTGGTGCATTCGGAATAATCGTCATATCAGAAACAGCTGTTAAAGCTTCCATTCCCGCATGAACTGCTTCACGAATTTCTTTATTTTCCATTACGTTTACGATATTTAACGATCCTAAGTTACAGTTAATATCACGACGGATAATGTCATCTGTACCGTAATCATTTATTTCTGAAGTTTCTTGAAGCTGGAAGATTTCTGTACATAAGTTCGACATCTTCACAGTTCCAATATCCTTCAATGGATGTTGATTATTTGCATTTGATTTAAACATTAAGTATGGGTAACCAGACTCAAGCTGAATCATAGCGATTTTAATAAGCATATCACGTGCACTAATATCTAGTGGCTTCTTCTTCACTTTCGGATTGCTCATTAATTCATCGTACATTTCATCGATATCAATGTCATCTAAATGCTTTCCGTATTCTTTATACACCGTGTAAGGCGCGAAAACATGGAAAGGTTCGTTTTTCTCAGCAAGCTCAAAGAACTTACTTGGAACGATAATGCCGATTGATAGAGACTGAATACGGCTCTTCTCATCGGCATTTATTTTTTTGGTCAACTCGTCTTCATATTTCTATGAAGGTTGGACTATATCATCAACCTGTAACTGGTTGCCTTGCACTTCGACTGGTACCTATTTCCAGCCTACTCTACTAGCTTTCGTCTAATGACGCGCGTTCGATAGTCTCTACACCTTCTTGAAAGTATTGATAATTAGGAAAGTTATTGGATAGTACTCTATATTTTATCGTATTAGCAGGTACATTAAACACTCGTCCGGCTTCTGCTAAAGACTCATAGTAAATGTCATTTATAACAATTTGCTTTTTTTGTTTTTCTCTACCTGAATTATATTGATTTTTTTGAGCTTTACTTATCTTCATACATGTTTCTTTTGTATGCTTTTTACCTTTACGAGATCTAGACATTTTTTCTTTTGTTTCATCAGTATGTTTTCTACCATGAAATCGTTTAGTAATCTTAGATCTCATATTCTCCATATGTTGAGGTTTATCATACCAATAATTATTAGGCCCAGTATTAATTTCAGAAAGAAACTTTTTTACTTCCTTTGAGTGGGTTTTCCCATACATATGGTTCTTTTCCTCACTCAACGCCCCACCTCTAGCGATAGGATGTCCGTTGTAGCAATACTGTTTCCCATAATATTGACTTAATAAACTTTGCTCTATCTTATGAAGAATGTCCTTATCATCTGGTAATTCAATTATCCCTTTAAACTCAAATTTATTCTCACCATATAAATTCCAGGCTGCTTGTAAATGTTTACTATGATCCGATTAGCATTCAATTGATTTCTATGAGTTTTAAATCGTACTTTAAAATTATTAGAACTACCAATATAAAACTTCCTGTTTTCCTTATTAATTATCAAATAAATTCCACAGTTCATGGAATCTCGCCTCCGGTGAATATAAGATTCCACTTCACCCAAGTAATATTTCTTTCAAGCTTGGCACGGTATTACCTGCTATCCACTTGCATGGACCGTAGGCTCTCTTAGTCAGCTTCTTCGCGGGTTCTTTTTCTTTTACCCCTTATTCAACTGATACCGTTAGCCGCTAATGCGACACCCTATTGGTTAGGTTCACAAGGTTTTCTCATACACATTACTGTGTAGAGGGACTACCAATTAATCCAGGAATTCAATAATATCCCAATGGAAAATGTTTAAATATACTGCACCGGCACCTTTTCGTTGGCCAAGCTGATTCGCATATGAAAACGAATCTTCAAGCAATTTCATAACAGGTACTACGCCACTTGCAGCGTTGTCGATACCTTTAATTTGCTCACCGCGTGCGCGTAGCTTAGATAAGTTTAAAGCTACTCCCCCGCCGATTTTCGATAATTGCATCGCAGTATTAATGTTAAAGCCGATCGAATTTAAGCTATCGTCCATCTCTAACAAGAAACAAGACACCATTTCTCCTCTTCTGCTTCTTCCCGCATTTAAAAAGGTTGGTGTCGCTGGTTGGTAGTTTTGTTTTACAATCATGCTTGCGAATTGTCTTGCCTTCGAAACATCACCGCGTCCTAAGTATAATGAAACAATTGCTACACGATCTTCATAGCTTTCTAAGTATTGTTTTTGATCATTCGTTTTTAACGCATAATCTTTGTAGAACTTAGATGCTGCCATATAAGATTGGAACTCGAAGTTTTCACCATAAGCGATGTTATATACTTCCTCTACTTCCTCCAAGCTATACTCGTCCAGAACGTTGTAATAGTAATCATGTTCTTTCATATACTCCATTCGCTCTGCCACGCTATTAAAAGGAACGGTATTCTCTCTAGCTTCTTCCATAAAGACTTCTAATGCCTCTTTATCTTTATGAAGCTGATAAAAACCGTCCTGCATTTGCGTGATTTCATTATTCAGTTCAATGTGTCGCAATCTCCCGCACCCTTTCCTTAAAATATTCTACATCGTTATTTGTTCCAGATAACTCAAATTTTGATACAATAGGCACTTCATATTTAGTAGAAATCTTGTCAGCACTTGCACCGAACATGTCTCCCCAGTTACGATTGCCGCTTGCAGATACGCCTTTTAATTTTTCATTATTGCGCTCTAAAAAGTCTAAAACACGTTCTGGTACATTGCCAAAACCTGTTGTATACGTAATAAGAATAAAGTCTTCATCTATTACTAGATCTTCATCAATTTGAACGGCCGGCATATTTAATTTGTGAATGAAACGCTTCACGTTTCCTGTCATAGAATCATATGCAACTAACATTTCCGACCCTCCCTCTCAAATCTATATTCTCTATATGTTGTTCTTGATTTCTCTATATATTGTATTACGTTTCAAAATAAGACACAAGATATATGTATAAATTCTTTCTTTTTTTAACTTTTACTTTTCGACATGATAGCCGTTTTTTTTCAATACAATGACTATGAAACAACATTCTAAAACTCATGTCAATAAAGTGCTTTTCAAAAAAGTTGTCAACGAATTTAACCTTATTTTTAAAAAAGTTAACAATATATTTTGTCATAAAACGTTAGATGCTGAAGAAATATATTTCTCCAGCATCACGCAAAAAAGAACAGATATGAAACTATAATCTGCTCTAAAAAACGATTACATTTATCAAATTTACCTTATTAAATATATTATACATATACTTTCGTTTCTCGTTACATACTAAAAGATAACTATTATAGAAAAAGATTATTATTATGGAACTTCAATTTATTTATGAAAAGTTTATTCAGAGTGCTCAATGCGCAAAATATCTTTTACAAATATATGATGCGGATTTTCATCTTTATCAATCATTGTACATACCGGAGCCTCTTCATCAAAGTATACAATCATTCCTTCTACGTACTGATATGTATGTCGAACTTGTACAGTTACTTTAATTTCTACTGCTTCTTCATATGCTCTTTTTATTTTCTGAAGCATTTTTGCTGAACATTTTCGTTTCTCTGGATACATAACCATTCCCATAAATCGATTGCCGGCTCTATCTTTCCACATATAATCCCAATGTGGTAAAATGCCTTGTTTAAAATCGCCCATAATTCCCCTCTCCTTTATCTTTTATTTATCCCGCATTAAACGTCCGATTGGTGAAAGGCTACTAATCAGTGAGAGATGCCCTGCTGATCAAAATTCCTCTTTATGAACGTGGCGTTTCTGAATATGTATAAATCACTTGCCCGCCTCGCTGTGCGTTACCAATGAAATGCTTAAAGTCTTCTCTATTTACAACAACTTCTCTGAACGTATAAAATACATCTTTCGTAACAACATACTCCTTTATTTCACCATTTTTTAGCTGATCTAAAATTGTATTTGCTAATTCTTTATCCATGTATTTCACCTCTCTGCAATATTTTATTTTATCGTATATTCTATAGGTCAACAACTGTAAATTTATCCCGCTATTTGCAGGTAGTGCGATTGGTGTTGACTACTAATCAGTCGTGGAATGAACAAAAAATCTTACTGATTAACGTTTCACTTTATCTCGTTGTTATGCCATGATTTTATTTTCGTTATTTCGCAAACAATATCGTTTTACTATATGTCCACTAAATATCATATACTAACATAGCTACTTCTCTATATCAAACATTTCGGCATTCAATTATGCAAAGTTCCATACCACTATGCTACAATATACAAATAGAACTAGGAGGGATACTATGATTCGGAAAGCAAAAAAGACAGATGCAATGGCAATAGCTCCTTTATTGTATAATGCTCTGCATGAAATTGCTGAAAAAATCACAGGTAGCACAGATGAAGCAGAAGTATTACTAGGACTTGAGACATGGTTCTCAAAAGAAAATAACCGTCTGAGCTACGAAAACTGTTTTGTCTATGAACAAGACGAGAGTGCAGTTGGAGTTATTGTCGCTTATCACGGTAGTGAAGCAACACAGCTTGACGCACCAATTGTACATCACTTAAGAGAATTACATAAAGATGAATCAATTACGTTAGAAAAAGAAGCTGAGCTTGATGAGTATTACATTGATACACTATCAGTTTCAAGTGCACACGGCGGAAAAGGTATCGGTTCTAAATTAATTGAAGCTGCCGAAATCTATGCAACTGAAAAAGGGCATGAAAAAATCGCTTTACTTGTTAATTTAGAAAACACACGCGCCTATTCACTATACGAAAAGTTAGGTTATAAAAAAGATGAAATTGTTATGCTAGTAGGCGAACCTTATGCTCATCTCGTAAAACCATTAAACGTCAAAATTTCTGTATCTTAAAAAGAAAGCACACGATTTATATAAATCGTGTGCTTTTATGTTAAATTCGTATTTAATATATTTCCATCCATCGCCTCGTGAAACGTATATGTTGTACATCCCCATGGCTTTCTATGCAAAATAGGCGAACCAGACCATCCCATTGCCCTCAGCTCCGTTCCAATCATCGAATTAAAATAATTATGACCTACAAGAGCAATACTTCCATGTACGAGAGCATAACGATGTAATACGTAAGCTGCTTGCCTTGCCCTCTCTCTTACTTCCTTATAAGATTCAACATTTTTATGGTAACCAAGTATCCATAATGCTCGTCCAATACACATCCATACGTTAAGTTTACACTTCAACCATTTTGGCGCATAAAAGCTCGCCGGAACTGCCGCTTCCCTAAAAAGAGAATTTTGTATAAAACATAAAGAATCCATTAATTCAGCTGCTGACTGTACAGCACACTTTTGATCACTCGTTACAATCAATTTCGCTACTTCAACCGCTTCTCTTGTTTCCAATGGTATAGGTTGTTTTTCTGTTATAGTATGTAAGTCATATCCTTTTATCCATTCATGAAAGGATGTAACCGTCATTGGTTCTATAGTACAATCTAAGCGACCATGACGAATAAAAGAAATCTTCATTCTTTTCACTCTCCATTCATCACTTATGAACTCTATTATGCACTAGTTCTAAACATCATACCACGCAAGAAAATAAAGTTATATACCTTTACATCTCCCCACCACTATCATGTGTTATCGAAGCATGGATACCATCCATCCCATCAAAATATGTACTCGTATCATATTGACGAATCTTTTTTAAATGCATATAAGAAAATAAAAATAAAATTAAAGCTATAACACTCCCCACAAATTCAAGCATCATTTTACCGCCTCTAATTTCTCCCACTTCAGCAGGTTATTCTACTTTTTCATTATACCTCGATATAAAGATTCTCGCATTTTTGCTATTTTTTTCAAAAAACATGGATTTTCTACATATTTTCTTACAAAAAGTGAATATTTTTCGAATTTTTACTTTGGAAACATTTACAAAGTAGGAAATATGGTTCAAAATAGGAGGAAATAAAAAAACCCAAATTTATTCTTTTTTTGGGAAAACTGTAACAAGGAGAGTTGCTTATGCAGATCGCAGAAACTGGAGATATCATCGAATTTAAAGGTGGAATGCAAGGCCGTGTTCAAAAAGTAAATCAAAACTCTGTTATTGTTGATATAACAATTATGAAGAATTTTAGAGAACTAGATATGGAACCTCTTACAGTTGTAAGTCATAAAAACTATACTGTCATTAATCAAAATGCATAATATAATAGAAAGAAAGGGCCTGTATACTATACAGGCCCTTTCTTTCTATTAACGATTATCAATTGTTTCCGGATATAGATCGTGGTTCATCATGCGGTAATCAGCCATTTGTTCATACTTCGTCCCTGGGCGCCCGTAGTTGCAGTATGGATCAATTGAAATGCCACCACGTGGTGTGAATTTCCCCCATACCTCAATATAACGTGGATCCATTAATTTAATTAAATCGTTCATAATAACGTTCATGCAATCTTCATGGAAATCACCATGATTGCGGAAACTAAATAAATACAACTTTAAAGATTTACTCTCTACCATTTTTTGCTCTGGAATATAGCTAATATAAATTGTTGCAAAATCTGGTTGTCCTGTTTTCGGGCATAAACTTGTAAATTCAGGACAATTGAATTTTACAAAATAATCACGGTTTGGATGATTATTATCAAATACCTCTAATATTTCTGGGCTATATTCAAATAAATATTTTGTATTTTGATTCCCTAGTAATGTTACATCTTTTAAATCTTCATCTAATCTTCCTGTCATTTTAAACATCCCTTCTCGTTATACGCCGCGCTTATTTCCCCATACTAACGCATGAAGCTGAGGCAATACTTTTGCATCATTCATCTCTTTACAATTTACAGCTTTATCAATCAGCCATTCATACTTATCTAATAATTTTTTTATAAGCATCGCATCATCCACTGTTTTTGTATCATCGTTTCCTACTTGTAAGAAAAATGGTACCTTTGGATAACGTTCGTGCATCTTAACTGCATATTCAAAATCATGATCATCGAATACTACTACTTTTAAACTAATATCTTTTCCTGCTAGTTTCTGAATAATAGCATCTAATCTCTGAAAATCTGTTTTCATCGTTGAACTTGGTGGTTTTGGAGAAATTGTTATCTCATCAATTTGAAGTAACCAATCTTGCCATTTACTCCCTTGCGTTTCAATTGCCGTTCGCATTCCATTTTCTTTTAATATAGAAAGAAGAAACTCAATATTTTTCAATAATGCCGGATTTCCACCTGAAATCGTAACATGAGAAAAATTTTCTCCTCCAATTGCAACAAGCTCATCCCAAATATCTTCTGGTGTCATCTGTCTAATTTGATCTTTAGCTGATCCATCCCACGTAAAAGCAGAATCACACCAAGCACAGCTATAATCACAACCAGCTGTACGGATAAACATTGTCTTTTGCCCTACAACCATTCCTTCACCTTGAATAGTCGGACCGAATATTTCTAAGACAGGGATTTTACTCATCAAGCATCCACTCCCGTCTTACTTCCGCATAACTAGTCGGCGTCTCAAATAAACGAACAAATTCAACGCGAGCTCCTTTATATTCGTTCACTCGATTCTCTTTTGTTAGTGCTTCTGCCATCTTTTCATAAATCCAAACGACCATATTTTCAGCAGTCGTATTCATTGCAGGTAACGTTTCGTTTAAATAACGATGATCTAGATAAATTTCTATTTCATTCTTCCAAATTTCTTTTATATCTCCAAAGTCAATTGCAAGACCTATTTCATTTACATATCCACTAATTCCAAATACAACTTTATATGTGTGACCATGTAAGTTTTTACATTTCCCTTCATAACAGTGTAAATGGTGTGCTGCATCAAATGTAAATTCCTTGCTGACCATTACTCTTTTATTATGGTATTTGAGTTGTTTACGCTGAATATCCTTGTCCATTTTTTGCAAATTCTCTACGATGCGAAATCCAAAAAAGTTATCCATTAGTTGTTCGCTCCTTCGCGTTCTTGTAGGTACGTATCTAATCCTGCTTTACGAAGTTGACATGCTGGACATTCACCGCAACCATCACCAATAATTCCGTTATAACATGTTAATGTTTTTTCTCGAACAAACTCAAATGCTCCAAGTTCATCTGATAATTTCCATGTTTCAGCCTTATCAATCCACATAAGTGGCGTGTGAATGACAAACGGGTAATCCATAGATAAATTTAAAGTAACATTTAACGATTTCACAAACACGTCACGGCAGTCTGGATAACCACTGAAATCAGTTTCACATACACCCGTTACAATATGACGTGCTCCAACTTGTTTTGCTAATACAGCAGCAAATGATAAGAAGAGTAAATTTCGTCCATCTACAAATGTCGATGGCAATTCACCTTCTTCATGTGTAATCTCCATATCCGTTCTCGTTAACGCATTTGGAGCAAGTTGATTTAATAGACTCATATCTAGTACCGTATGCTTTATTCCTAGTTCTTTTGCAATTTCCGCTGCACAATCAATTTCTAGCTTATGACGTTGATTGTAATTAAACGTTACAGCTTCTACCTCTGCAAACTGCTCTATTGCCCAAAATAAACATGTCGTACTATCTTGTCCTCCACTAAAAACAACAACTGCTTTTTCTTTTTTCATTTCACTCATTCTCCTTCTCTACTATAAATAAGAAGAAAGAACGTTCTTGAACTGTCACAATAAAAAAACAAAACAATACCTAAGGATATTGTTGTTTCCATAGTTTTTTATAGAGGGAGTTCGCGAACCTCTCCCGCGCGGTGCACGGAATTTCTTCTTTCATTGACATAGCTTATTGTAACATATTGTATACTAGCGTAAAAATTTCTGATTTTTCCGCTATTTATTATTTCATTTCTTTCATTTTATAGTATGATTAATTTAATATAAGAAGAGAGGAGGCATCCCACTGAAATCCTTTATTATTTATCTCTTTTTAAATATATTATTCATCCTGATTACAATGCTCGTATATCATTTATTTTGGAATCAAAAAGGGAAACGCTCTCCTAAATTAAATTCAGCTATATTCATTGTACTCTGTTGCCTCGCTACCGTACTCTGTATTACATTTGCAGCAAAAACAAATAATGGTTTTCAATTTGATATGCGCCATATTGTATTAATTGTCGGTACATTAACGGGAGGGCCTATTGCTGGTGGTTCTATCTTAGTTGTATTAAACATATATCGCTTATTATTAGGTGGGGTAGGTGTTTTCCCATCTCTTATCGGTTCTGTTCTTCTATTTATTGTTCTATTATTAACATATAAATTTTTCAATCGAACTTCTAATCGTATAAAAATAACACTTGCTATTATCTACAGTCTCACATACGGATTTAGTTGGATACCCTTCTTCCTTTCAAAGGTTACAAATAAGACTGATTATATACCGCATATTATTGTGTATGAATTATGTTCAATGCTTGGTACGATTCTAATTTTATATTTACTACACATATTACAAACTCAAGTTCGTCTCCAAAATGAACTTATAAATGCTGAAAAGTTTCATTTAATTGGTGAAATGGCAGCGTCTATCTCTCATGAAATTCGCAATCCATTAACTTCAACGAAAGGTTTTTTACAACTGTTACAATCAGATACATGCACTGAGCAGGAACGAAAATTATATATCGACATTGCCATTAATGGCATCGAACAAGCAAATCATGTTCTTACAGATTATTTAACCTTTGCTAAACCAAGCATTGAAAAAGAACAAATATTACAGTTAGAAGAAGAATTACTCCATGCATTGTCGCTAATTACACCGCTTGCTAATTTAACAAATGTACGTACTCATTATATAAAGCAAAGCACTTCTTTTTTTATCGCTGGAGAAAAGCAAAAACTAAATCAATGTTTATTAAATATTTTAAAAAATTGCATTGAGGCTATGCCAAAAGGCGGTGATCTTTATTTCACATTAGTTCCTGATCATAAGCATATTCAGTTATATATAAAAGATACAGGAGTCGGTATGGATTCAGAACAAGTAAAACGTCTTGGTTCGCCCTTTTATTCAACGAAAGAAAAAGGTACTGGACTTGGAATGATGGTCGTATTCAGTGTTGTTCAAGCTATGAATGGAAAAATTGATATTATAAGTGAAAAAGGAATCGGTACAACCTTTTTATTAACTTTTCCACTCATACAAAAAACGTGATGAAATACTCATCACGTTTTTTCTGTTCCTTCAACTAATTCAGCAAAAGCTTTCACTTTTCCGTGCGGTTGTTGATTTTTTTTACGTGCTTTCCAGGCGCGCTCTTCTTCTCGCTTCTTCTTAGACATGTTTTTTTCAACTCCTTCTTTTCTTTCTTATTTCTCCATGTAGTATTCCAAAATAAGAAAGAAAACTATGCACGTATCAAAAAAGAAGTGGTTTCCCACTTCTTCCACTTTAGCGTTGCAAAATTGCATGTTTCGCCTCTTTTAACTGCGTAAGATGTCTTTGTTCATGCAAATCAAGAAATTGAACCCATTGATACAAATTCAGATCATTAAAAACAGGATGCTTTAATCCATTTTCAAATAGATCTTTTTCATCTATAACACTATGAAGCGCGTGTAATAGTTCTTGGCGTGAATGTTCTAGCAATTGAATTCCTTGCTGTTTTTTCATTAAAGTTTCTGTTGGTTGCATTTGCTGAGGAGCTTCTCGTTTATGTGTGCGATCAAGCGTAAGTTGGAGGTCTTTAAATGGAGTCATGTTTCTTTCATTTTTTTGTAAAGCATATACAAGGGCAGACGTGACAGATTGTTCAACTAAATGCAAGTGGTGTAAAATTTGAATAATACTCCATTTATCACGGCGTGGCTTTACATTCACTTCTGTGTCATTTAACATTTCAATTTCTGATAATAGCGTGCTTCGAGTAGCCTGTAATGAGTTTACTAAACTTTCTAAACTTACATCCATATTAGATTGAAGCATACTTGTTCCCCCCTTTTGTTGGTGAAAAGAGGTGCTCCTTATTAGAAACACCCCTTTAGTATTCTGAATTTTCTTTTATTATCTCATCATTTTCCCATTATGTCGATGTTAAACATGTGAAAAAAAGCGCATGTTTTTTACAATTTTGTGTCGTCAATCGCATGTAACCATGCTTCAATTTCTGTAATAACACTTTTCACACAGCCTTCAGCAAATGGTGATGTTAAATTTGCAACCTCTACTAATTCTAAGAACGATTTACTTCCACCTTGTTGGCACAGATTCACATAATCTTCCCACGCCTCTTGTCTATTATCTCTTGCACGTTTCCAAAATTGTAGCGCACAAATTTGAGCAAGCGTGTAATCAATATAATAGAACGGTGAGCTATAAATATGCCCTTGACGTTGCCAAAAACCACCGCGCTCTAAATAATCATTCTCCTCATAATCACGATGTGGTAAATATTTCTTCTCTATGTTACGCCATGCTGTCTTACGCTCTTCAGGTGATGCTTCAGGATTTTCATATACATAATGTTGATATTCATCAACAGATACACCATAAGGTAAAAACAGAAGTGCTGAACTTAAGTGAGAGAAGTAATATTTATCTGCATCTTCTTCAAAGAATAGCTTCATCCATGGCCATGTAAAGAATTCCATACTCATAGAGTGGATTTCACACGCCTCATATGTTGGCCAATTATATTCTGGAATTTCAAATTTACGACTTTCATATACTTGGAAAGCATGACCTGCTTCATGTGTTAATACATCAATGTCACCAGATGTTCCATTGAAGTTTGAGAAAATAAATGGCGCTTTATAATTCTCAATATATGTACAATATCCGCCACCAGCTTTTCCTTTTTTCGCAACTAAATCTAATAAATCATTATCTAGCATGAAATTGAAAAATTCATCTGTTTCAGCCGATAACTCTTTATACATTGTCTTTCCATGATCAACAATCCAATCCGCATCTCCTTTTGGAGTTGGGTTACCTGTAGCAAACTCAAAGTTTTCGTCGTAATAAGCTAACTTCTCTACACCGATACGTGCTTGTTGTCGCTTTCTTAATTCCGTTGTAACGGGAACGATATAATCTAGCACTTGCTGACGGTAATTAGCCACCATCTCCGCATTATAATCTGTACGGTACATTCTTGCATATCCAAGTTCAACAAAGTTTTTGAAACCTAAAGATTTTGCGATTTTCGTTCTCACTTTAACAAGCTCATCATAAATACGATCTAGTTCTTCCTCATTTCCAGCTAAAAATCCGTAGTATGCTTCACTTGCTGCTTTACGTTCGCTTCTTTCTTTTCCTTGCATAAACGGAATCAGTTGCGATAACGTTCTTTCTTCTCCAGCAAAGTCAATTTTTGCAGATGCTAATAACTGTGTATATTGCGATGATAATTTATTTTCTAATTGTAAATCTTTCACGACTTCATCTGAATATGTTTTTAAATCACATTCTGCTAGAGCAAATAATTGTTTTCCATAATACGCCTCTAATTCTTCACGAAATGGAGAATTAATGAGTGCCTTATAATATTTTGTACCATATCCTTGTACAACTGGAGAGAATTCATCAAAGAAATCCTGCTCCTCCTTATAAAAAGTATCCGTCGTATCAACAGAATGGCGAATGTAACAAAGGTTTCCCATTGTACCAAAATCGTTGCGAATCTCATTAATTGAATGAATGACTTGTTTTTGTTCTTCTACAGTTTTTGCGTTATCAAACTTCTCTAAAGCAACAGTAAATTTCTCTTTTAACTCTTCAATATTTGGGCGTTTATATTCATAGTCTTTAAATGACATGAACGAGCCTCCTCTCCATTACATACCTTTATTATAATTCAATACGTATTCTTGAATTCCCTCTTAATTTTCAACAAATTTCGGCAGTGATTGCCCTGAGCTCATTACAAATAAAAAAGCCTTGGATTTATTTATCCAAAGCTCCTTTGGAACATATTATTTTTCATACTTCCCAATTTTTTTTAATAAATCAAGTAATTCATCTTTTTCATCTTTCGTTAACATTTCAAAAGACTGATGTATAACTTTCTCATGCCCCGGAAAAATAGAAGCAATAAAGTTCTCGCCAGACTCAGTTAATTGCGCGTAAATAACACGTCTGTCATTCGGACATGGAATTCTCTTTACTAATCCCTTTTTCTCCAGCTTATCTACAACATATGTAATGCTGCCACTAGCTATTAAAATACGCTCACCAATTTGCTGAAGTGGTTGACCGCCTTTATGATATAGCAGTTCTAATACAGCAAATTCAGTTGGATTTAACCCGTTACTTTGTATAGATTTATTTGTAGTATCCATAACAGAACGATGTACACGAGATAATGCAATAAATACTTTTAAAGATTGAGAAATATCTTCTCGTTCATTATTTGATGTCATACAAATTTCAACCCTTCACTTAAATTCTCAGCAATAAAAAGAAAATGCCAGTTCATACTTCCTGTGAATTCCGAATGAGCATTCACTCATCCATTTCCTCTCCCCTAATATATTAAGAATCATTCTTGAATAAAAACATGACAATTTTAACATAGTTTATATATAATGATAATAAAAAAAGAAGGAGTACCACATTTGAAAGTCAAATTCCAAAGCATAATTGTATATATATTGCTTGTTATCCTACCGACAATAGGGATTGGTGCTACATTTTATTCGTATCATACATATAAAATGAAACAGGAAAACAAATTATCTGCTCATACAGTTCTCTTTTTATATAGAGATTATTTGGATCATCATCTTGGTGAAGCAATTTCTGCTTTAGACATGCTTGCAAAAGTTGTAGGCACCGAGACTGGTAATATAAATGGTATTAAACAAATTGTACATGATACAGATGGAAACGATGCACGCTTTTCTGGTCTATATTACGCTACACCAGAAGGAGTCATTACAATCGCATCTGAAGATGAATCAAAGCCTATAGATGTTTCAGACCGTAAATATATTCAAGACGCGCTCCAAACTAAAAAAACCACTGTATCATCAGTCATTACTGATCGCGTTCTTGGACATAAAGCTATTATGATTGCTGCCCCCATATTTAATAAACAGAAGGAGCTCTCAGGATTATTATTAGCTAGTTTACGCTTTGATTACATTTCATCTTCTTTAAATGCCATTAAACCACAATACCATTTTGAGGTAACTGATAAACATGATGTAGTTTTTCTAACCGATGATAATAACGACACAAGTGATACGCATTCTAATATGCTTACTACCCCACTCCAAAGATTAAATTGGAAGGTCTCTGTTTCTCCATTACCTATTCATCAAAAAACCTTATACCAGTGGGTTGCAATAGAGTGTATAGCTACTTTATTTTTAATGTCTATTTTATTTTTACTTGCTCAATATATGTTGTTAAAACGTCAAACAAAAATTGAAAGGCAACAAAATGAACTACAAAAAATTGAATTAGTTGGAACTTTTGCAGCGAGTACAGCACACGAAATCCGTAATCCTCTTACTGGAATTAAAGGACTCGTCGCTCTATTAAAAGAGAAATATAAAGATGAGCAAGATCAGTTCTACTTTTCCGTAATTGAACAAGAAATAGAGCGAATCAATGAAATTGTAAGTGAATTTCTTATTCTCGGAAAGCCAACCGCCATCATCGAACAAACGTATGATGTAAGAAAAATTCTAAATGAGGTAGCATTAATTATTCAATCTGAGGCGAATTTACATAACATTGTATTCCATTTACATCTGCCAGACCATCCTGTTCATATCCGTTGTTCGAAAGACCATATGAAACAAGTGGTTTTAAACATTACAAAAAATGCAATTGAGGCCATGACTTCTAGTGATACACTAACCATTGTAGTAAAAAACAATGAAACACACGCACAATTGCAGATTATAGATACTGGAAAAGGGATTCCGCAACATATTCAAAAACACCTCTTTCATCCGTTCTTTACTAATAAAGATACTGGAACAGGTCTTGGACTTGTCATATGTAAACGAATTGTAGAGATGTATAATGGGCATATTTTTATTGACAGTACAGAAAACGAAGGAACAACAGTTCATATCGAAATTCCGTTACACATAGTATAATTATCCTTATCCCATAAGGGTAATTATACTTATTTCATAAAACCAGCCACAAGCATTCGCCAAAAATTATTTGATTTTCCTTCATACCCGATTTGGAAAATAGGTATTTTTATAATTGAAAACCATTTCGGTGTTTGTTTTTCTTTATAACATTGATATTGTAAAATAAGCTTGTCCAATTCTTGACTAACTTGAATTGTCTCCCTACTATTTAGCCCACTTGTTAATCCTAGTTGAATCATTTCTTCACGTTTCATATGAATATCACGTGAAAGCTTTTCTAATGTGTACTTCCTTTTTACAGTAAACATCCATATCCCCCTTATTATACTTCCATGCTCTTAACTTCACTTCTCCATTGACTTTTTTAACTACTTAATCATATGCAAATTTGAAGAATCAGAAATTTTAACATTTTCTCCCTGTAATTTACAAATCTTTACCCTCACTTTGAGAATTATTACAAATTATTCTATCTTTGTAAATACATTCGCAATAATAGACATTTTTTTCATCTTGTTTTTTTATAAATGCTACGTAAACCGTGGATTCTTAATTTTCCACCTACTTTTCTTCGACATTTTTTGTTTAATTTATATAAAAAAGCAAAACATAATGATGATTGATAAAGTGAAACTTTAATCAGTGTTTTTTGTTCAGCCCCCACTGATTATTAGCATTCACCAATCGGGTAGGCAGTGAATCTCCCACCTATCCAGCCCAATGTTGAGGTGGGAGTCTTACTCCCCACAAATAGCGGGATAACAATAGAAAGGAAATATTTATATGCGAAAATATACGATTGCATTATTCATCATTGTTTTGTTTTTACCGTCCTTCTTATTTCCTATTCAAGCAAATGCTCATACGAATAAAGTTGCTATTGTCATTGATGATTTCGGAAATAATATGAAGGGGACTAATCAAATGTTATCACTTCCCATTCCACTCACTGTTGCTGTTATGCCTTTTCTTCCTTCCACAAAAGAAGATGCAATAGCTGCCCATAAGAAAGGCCATGAAGTTATTATACATATGCCAATGGAACCTATAAAAGGTAAAAAAGAATGGCTTGGGCCGAAAGCAATTACAACTGATTTAAGCGATGAAGAAATAAACAACCGACTTGAACAAGCGATTCAAGAAGTACCGCATGCAATTGGAATGAACAATCATATGGGGTCAAAAGTAACAGCGGATGAAAGAATTGTTCGCCTTATACTTGCTGCTTGTAAAAAACACGGTTTATTTTACTTAGATAGTAAAACGAATCCTAATAGTGTCGTCCCAAAAATCGGAAAAGAATTAGGAGTTCCTATTATTGAAAACCAACTATTTTTTGATGATGTGTATACAGCAGGACATATTTCAAAACAAGCCCAATTACTCATCAAAAAAATTCAAGAAAAACCTATTATGGTAGCTATCGGGCATGTGGGCCCTCCAGGTGAAATTACATCACGCGTTATTGAAACTTCTATCCCTAAAATTCGTGAGCATGCAGACTTTATTTTCTTATCTGATCTAGCATTATCCCCGCCTCCTGTTTCAAAATAAAGTTCATTACTCACATAAAGTAAAACTTTAATCAGCCCTCACCAATTGGGCTTTTATGGGCAATCCGTCCCCCCACTTAACTTCTTTACTTGCGCTGAATTTTGAGGCGCGGATTTTACTGCCCACAAATGGCGGGACAAAAAAGTACCTATCTATATATAACAGATAGGTACTTTTTTTAACTTAAATATAATCTACATGACTCACTCTGAATCCTTTTTTCTCTATTTTTCCGATTAATTGCTTTAATCTTGTTTCATCTAACTCATCTGATATATTTACAATAACGCGGCGGATATATTGATCACCGTTATCTAACGTAAATAGGCCACCGATATTATATGCTTTTAACAATGTCCCAAGCTCTTTAATCGTTCCCTTACAATCTTGTGTTGCAATTGTTAATATATAACCACCTGTTCGCATACCAAATGAATCTTCAATAACATCAAATATATTCGAATGCGTTAACATACCGACAAATTCATTATAATCATTTAGCACGGCTAAAAACGGAAGCCGACGAATTACATAAAAAGCTCTGAAGAATGAATCCTTTTCAAAAATAAATGCATTGGAATCATCAAGCATATCCCCTGCACTTACATGCTCTAATCCGCTATTGCATTTTTTTTCTAATAAATCTACTTTATAAATAATCCCCGTGAATTCCTTCTCATCTTCTGCTAATACCGGGATGGCTCGAAATCCCGTTTCGTTCATCATTTGCAGTGCCTCTTCACCAGAATCATTTATCTTGCAAAATGTTACTTGCTGCTTTGGCAGAAAATGATATTTAACTCGCAAAATATGTTCCTCCTTACATGTCAACATGTAATCTATATATAATAAGGAGACCTATATTTTATGAGTGAAATTATTTTTAAAACGCTTTCATTTGTTTATTAACTTGTAGCCATATCACATCCATTTTTATATAACAGAGCTCCTTGCACCCTTAATCATTAATAACTTTACATGATAGTTCATTAAATATTCTATACCCTCTAGCCATTTTTTCGCTTCTTCTGGCGTTTTTCCCCACACAATCATGCCGTAATTATGAACAAGAACTACTCCTCCACCTTCAATGAAATTCGGAACATTGCTTTCTAATAAATCAGCGAATTTTTTTTCATCTTCTACAATTGGAATTGTCATTTCTGTTATACCTTCTTTTCCGAAAACACGCTCCACACTGCGTTTATCGAACGTTACTTCTCCTTCTTCCCCATATAACTCTGATATTAAATGACTATCTACAGTCTGCACTTGTAAAATACATCCTGCACTACTTTTTTTATAAATATCCGCATGCATAAATGACTCTGCAGCTGGTTTTTCTTCATTTTCAAATACTGACTCGCACATGCAATTTACGACAATAAAATCTTCTTCCGAAAATAGCCCTTTATCTCTTCCCTCAACATTTACTAAAAATGTTAACGGCTCTTTTGACGTACATAGCGATAAGCTAATTTTGGTACCATAAAACCAATCACGAAGTGCCAATTCAGATTTCACATCTTTTAATTCATTCCATTTCTTCAGAAAAAATAACATTTCGTCACCCCCGGCATAATATTCATATAAGGTTCGAATCCTTTCTATGTAAAAGGAATTTTTTGATTATTCTAAAAATTTAATTGAATTATCACATGAGAACGCTTTTTTGTCAATATAGTTTCGTGGTTCTTCTTTAAAATAGGCTATTCATATGTCTATACTCCTATCTATTTCATTTTGCACATAAAAAATACGCTATTCTTTAATTAAAGAATAGCGTATTTTCCTCATTTTTTATTCCGCATTAACGGGCAGCCCGATTGGTGAGGACTACTAATCAGTGGGGAATGAACAAAACCCCCACTGAATAAAGTTTCACTTTATTTCTTTATTGCATTATACAAAAACTGCGCGTATTGTTCACGTGTTACGAAATTATCTCCTAAAAAATTCCCTTCCCCGTCGCCTTTTGATATTTTATTATCCACTAAAGCTTTCACATATCCTTTCGCCCAATGGCCATTTGGTACATCTTTAAAATTCTCTGCACTATTTTCATTTTCTTTTAACTGAAATACTCTTTGTAGTACTACTGACATTTCATATCGAGTTAATACTCCATCCGGACGGAACATACCATTTCCATAGCCTGTCATAATTCCAGCTTGAACCACTGCATCAATAGCCGTTTCATACATATTTCCTTTCGTATCTGTAAATGCCGTTTTTTGTTCTAGATTATTTTCTAATTTTAAATACCTTTGTATTAGAAGTGCTACTTGTCCACGAGTAATGTTATCACCAAATCCAAATTCACCATTTCCATAGCCTATAAATAATTTTTCTTTCGCTAAGTAATTAATTGCTTCTTCTGACCAATGTCCCTTTGGTACATCTTTAAATTCTACCACTTCTGTTTTCTCATCTTCTTTAGATGTATTACCGTCTTTACTTTCTACTACATTTTGAATAACAGATCCTGTAAAGAAGATTCCTGTATCCGCGAATGGATCTTTCACACCAAATTCATATACTTTCTCACCTGGTGTACTCCATTTCACTACACCATTACTATACGTACCATTATCGCTCTTCAGACGGATTTTCGTAGAAATCTCACCATCTTTTTCATATATAGGTACTTTTACTTCTTTATTTACTTCTGTTTCCTCTAAAAATACTTTTTGATTTTGGACATTAATATAAGCCGTCTTACTTAGTTCTATAACTGGTCGGACATCACGGATTTCATTTGCAACAAAACTTAGAAATACTAATTTTTTTAAATTACTAACTGGTGATAAGTCTGAAATATAATTCGCTTCTAAATCAAGCTTTTGTAAGTTTACTAAACTTGATAATGGAGTAATATCCTTTAACTCATTGTTAGGTAAGTGTAATTGTTTTAACTGTGTCATCTTACTTAGAGGAGTAACATCTTTTATTTCATTTTTCCCGATCCACAATTCTTCTAATTGCTTCATTTGCTCAATGCCGGATAAATCTTTAACTTTATTACGTGTTAATACTAAGTCTGTTAAAGGTAATGAATATAACGCTTTAATATCTTCAATTTGATTACCTGCTAAAGTTAAGTATGTTACATTTTTCAAAGCGCTTAATGGAGCAACGTTCGTAATTTTATTATTTGCTAAATTCAAGTAATCTAGTTGTTCCATTTTCGCTAATGCTGTTACATCTTCTATTTGGTTGCCTGATAGAAATAAACTTTTTACATTTTTCATTTCAGTTAGTGGTGCAACGTTTGTAATTTTATTATTACTTAAATCAAGGGATTCTAAATTATCCATCTTAACAAGTGGCGTTACATCTGCAAATTCATTACCACGCAAAGCTAAATGATTTAATTGCTTTAAGTTCGCAAAGAACGACGGATCCTTTATCTTCGCATTCGCAACTGTTAAAGATTTTAAATTTGGCATATATTTTAATGCACTATAATCAAGTATCTCATTTGTATTTAAAAACAAATCCTTTACTTGTAATAAATCTTCTTTCGTAATTGGTGTATTTAAATCTTTTCTATTAAATACTTTTTTATTAACAAGCTCTCTTAATTTGTTATCTGTTATCATATTTTGATTATCAACTGGATTATCCGTTTCCGTATTTCCTGAATTAGAGTTATCATCTGGTTTCTCTGTTTCTTTGTTACCTACAGTTGGATCTTTAATTTCAAATTGAACTTGATATTTGTGATCATATCCAATAGCTGGAATAAGTATATGCATTTGCATATTGTGCTTCTTCTCAAACTCGCCAATTTCAAATTGGACTACTTTCGTTCCGTTCTTCCTCTTATCTTCTGACAAAACCTTCACATCATGAAATACACCAGGCTGGTTTCTATCTTCTATTCTAAGATATTGAAAATAATCGCTATCTTGCATTGTTACAGTGACAATTTTTTTACCAGCTGCAATCGTTACTTTAGGATCTTTTATATATTGAGAAACCATAGATGGCTCGTCTTTTTGGTCCTTATATATTTTAATTTCAGTATCATACGTGCGATCACTCGCTGCTGCTACCGATTGATTTGCTTCAACTTTTAATGCCGCTAATGCTGGAGTAGAATACGTAGCAAATGGAATTGCTAATGTTGTCGCTACTACTAGCGCCTTCATATAATTTTTTTTCAAAATAATATCCCCTATCATATACAATTTTTATAATTGATAACCCTTATCAATTACCCACAAATAAATGATAATGAATATCATTATCATTGTCAATGAGAATATTACATTAAATTTATATTTTTAAAGATAAAAAATAAAAAGCCCTTTATTCAAAGGGCTTTTTTACCTATCGTATGAAGAATTTCACTTTTTTCCTTCTCATTGATGACACCAATTTTTTGCAAAATATTCGCGTACAATACAAGTTTATTATATATTCGTTCTGACATGTTCTCCCTTCTTTCCTTCGACCAACTTTTTTTGTATTGGTAAATTATATGAAAGAGATGAGAAAATGTGTCCACTTTTTGCATAAATGCAAATCTTTTATTTTACGATTTGCAGACAATAAAACTCCCTCCTAAAAATTAGGCGGGAGTTTAGGTACTTTCACTTTATTTAACAAACTGTCCACTGAATATTATGCTTCATAAGTTCTTCTTCAAAACTATATGGCATTTTTTTATCACAAATTACATGTTGAATACGTGAAAATGCTGCTATACGATAATTCCCTTTCACGCCTACCTTCGTATGATCACATAAAATATATGTTTTCTCAGCTAATTTCATCATCGCCTCTGACAATTTCGCTTTCTCTAATTCAAAGCTGGAAACTCCAAAACTAGGTAATAACCCATCAATCGAAACGAACGCTTTATGAAAATGGAATTGCTGTATGACTTGCTGAGAAATAGACCCTGATACACGCGAATGCTTTGGAGATACTTTTCCACCTATAAATAAAACTTCACCGTGAAACATCTTTTTATTAATAGAAGAAATTAATTGTGTTGCGACTGGAAATGAACTTGTTACAATCGTTAAGTTTTTACGATGAACAAGGTATGAAACCATTTGAAGCGGTGTACTTCCATCATCAATTGCAATGACATCACCATCTTCTACAAATGTCGCTGCTTTATAACCAATTCTTTTCTTCTCTTCTATATGTAGCATTTCTCTTTCTAACATTGGCGCCTCTACCCCAGCGCCTGGAAGTTGAACAGCTCCACCATACACTTTTTTCAGCTTCTTTTCACGATCTAATTCTTCTAAATATCGACGAATCGTTTCTGTTGATACAGCAAATTCTCTCGCTAATTCTGAAACCTTTACTTTTCCTTTAAATTCTACCTTTTCAAGAATGGTTCGCTTTCTTTCTTCTCCTACTACAGACATAGATTCACCTCATTTATATCTCCCTCATAAGCTTCCTTGCTTATACAAAGTTATAATTTTCTTTGTAAGTAGAAACTTCTTCATGAATATGAATACCGCGCTTTGCTAGTTCATCAAAAATTAATTGTGGATTTTCAAAAGCTTCTTCAGGCGTAACAACACCCACCCTACTTACATTTCCAGTTGCAATTAACTCTGCAGCAATCCCAAATGGAATACCGACGTTTCTCGTATACGCCCTTAATTTTTCCCATCCTACAATAGAACCATCAGATAACGGATGTGTATGATATAACACATGTCTTTGCTTCTCATTATTTTTCATACCTATTACTTCTACATGAAGTGCATAACCATAAAGCTCTGTTTCTTGTCCTTCTTTCGATTGCAATAAATACTGCGAAATACAATCCATAATGCCTATTTCTTTCCCGTTTATTTCAATCTGATCATTACGCAATATGCCGTAATCATATAAAGCACGTACAAGTTGCATATTTTGCTTCGGCCAAGTTCCTCTCGTCTCTATCAGTTTGACACCTTTATTTTCTAGTGCCTTTGCTAACGTAATCGTTTCAGAATGCGGAATGATATACTGCGTTTCCTTACCATAAGGCGCTGGCAATTCTATTTCTCTCGGACGCGCAAACGGAAGTACTTGCTTAAATTCACCATCTTCATACACTGTACGCGATGGTAAATGTGGATCATATTCATATGTCGTTGTCTCTGTAATTGAAGCAGAAAAAGCAATCGGACGATACGAACCGTGACTTACGCGGACAGACTCTACAGTATCCAGTTGATTTGCTGCATGCATTGCCATCATTTGCGTTACACCTGGCGTCATGCCAAACCCAGGCAAACATGTTTTTTCATTTTGAACAAATATAGCATGCGATTCATTTTCTTCACCAAATCCATTTAAGTTCACACCGTGGCAGCCTGCTTCTGCAATACAGCGAGTCGACAATCCGTTTAGCTTTATCGTCGTACCATCCAATACAATGTCATAACCTTTCATTTTTGCAACCGTATCCTCGTGATTCGTTACATCTACTTTTACAAAATCAACACGAGGATCGTTGAGCCATTCTACTACTTTACGGCCTTCTTCCTCGTTAAAATCGGCTACAGTAATCGTCTCAAAAGATGAAAATTGAATTAAATCCAAAATAGCTTCACGACAAATTTTACCTGCTCCACCTAAACAAAATACTTTCACCCAATAACAGCTCCTTTAGCAATACTATCAACTAAGCGATTAATATCTTCTTCATGTACATCACCTATATTTCCAATCCGGAACGTATCTACTTTCGAAATTTTCCCAGGGTAAATAACAAATCCATAGCATTTTAATTCGTTATATAACTGTTGAAACTCGAACTCCCCTTTTGGATAAATGAAAGATGTAATAATAGGAGATTGATATTTCTCATCTACTAGTGGCTTAAATCCGATTTCTCCCATTCTATTCACTAGTAGTTTTTGATTGTTGTAATATCGATTGTAACGCGCTCTTACTCCACCCTCTTTTTCTAGTTCAAGTAGTGCTTGATAAAAAGCATGTACAACATGTGTAGGTGAAGTAAAACGCCATTTCCCATTTTGTTTTTCCATCGTTTCCCATTGATCATATAAATCAAGAGATAAAGAGCGTCCTTGCCCTTTACACTTCAATAATTCATCACGTTTTGCGATTACAAATCCGAATCCAGGAACCCCTTGAATACACTTATTCGCACTACTAATTAAAAAATCAATTTGTAAATCAGCAATGTCTATTTCAATCCCGCCGAAACTACTCATCGCATCAACAATTGTAACCTTTCCATACTGCTTTCCTAATTTACATACATCTACAATTGGATTTATAATGCCTGTCGTTGTTTCACAATGAACAACTGCAATATGCGTAATCTCTTTATCTTCTTCCAATAACTTTTCTACTTCTACAATATTAGTAGGTTCCCACTCTTCTGTTTGGCTGACCACTACATCAATCTGTAACATCTCTGCCATTTGTACAATGCGCTTACCGTACGCACCATTTGTACAAACGAGAAGCTTCCCATTTCCCGGAATAACAGAGCCAATTACTGCTTCAACTGAAAACGTACCGCTTCCTTGCATTAACACTGTTGTATATTTCTCTTCTTCCTTCGTCGCTAACGATACAAGTTTAGCTCTTACTTCTTGCACCATCGTATTATATTCAACATCCCACGTACACCAATCGTATAGCATAACTTCTTTTACTGATTTTGTTGTCGTTAATGGTCCTGGTGTTAATAATAAGTAGTGATTTTCATTCATGATCCCGTACCCCTTTTATGAAATAATAAGTTCTTGTTTCTCGATATGTTCCATTACGTTTTCGAGCTCCTGCATCGTTTCAATCGTAAAATGAGCCCCATTTTCAACAAACCGATTACGAACTATTTCTATTTTTTCACGAAGCTCTACCGAATCCATACTCTCCACTTCCTCTTCCGTTAAACCGAGCTCACTACTTCCAAGAATTACACCAACTGTCCACATTCCAGCATTTCTACCTTCTTTCATATCTGATACTGTGTCCCCTACTTTTATCATATGGTTCATCGGATACACACCAAGTTCCATTGCATTTTTATAGCACATCCATGGGTATGGGCGGCCTGCTGGAACATCATCTGGCGTAACAAGAAAATCAGGTTTATATCCTTGCAACGCTGCTTCCTTTGCTACAATTTCCATCATTTCTCTCGTATAGCCCGTTGTTGAACCGATTTTAATGCCTCTCTCACGTAAAGAAGCGATTACTTCTTTTACCTCATCAATCGGCGTAGCATAACTTGGTAAAATAGAAAAGAGAATTTCTTCAAACTCTTCATACATCTCATGAATGTCTGCTTCTGTTGGTAATTGACCGAAGACACGCTTCCACTCATCCGCAATACGAGGCATTTCTGTTAGTGCCCTTACATGATCTATTTTTAATAATCCCATTGGCTTACGTGCTTCTTCTGCTGTAATTTCAACGCCACGTTTTTGAAAAATCTTCATGAATACTTCTAGCGGTGCAAAACATCCGTAATCAACCGTCGTACCTGCCCAATCAAAAATAACTGCTTCAATTTTCATTCTGTCCATCACCCTTCTTACTTATCTTTTTTGCCATTGTGAAGTTCGGTTACGAAGTGCTTTCGTTCCCCATTCATATACAACTCTCACTACAATATTTGTAACAACAATAAGTACACTCATTGCAGCTGCTGGTGCTACATTTCCTGCATCATCCATATTTACGATTGATACGGCAGCTAGTTTAAAATCAGCTGCATATAGGAATACAACTGCCGATACAGTTACCATTGAATTTACGAAGTAGTACATTACCATTTCTAAAATTGCTGGTAAACACATTGGTACTGTTACTCGGAAGAATGTTTTATAAAACGGAATACCCATCGACTGCGAAACAAGCTCAAACTCTCGGTCTAATTTCTTTAAGGCAGTCGTTGCCGTGACAAATGTTACAGAATAAAAATGAATGATATTTACTAGTACTAATACAGCGATTGTTCCGTATAAAGAATGAAACGGATTCGTTACTGATAGTCCAAGAATTTGAATCGTTGGTTGACTAAAGAAAAAGACATATCCTAATCCGAGTACTAAACCTGGTATCGCTAACGGCACTATAGAGAAAAAGTAACCTGTTTTTCTGAAAAATTGTAGCTGGTCTATTTTCTCAATTGCATATGCGAATACAAATGTTAAAATCGCCCCAATAACTGCTGTAACTGCTGAAACAATTACGCTATTTTTAAATGCTTCAAGTCCATCTCCTGTTAAACTTGAAAAATTAAAATGCTCAAATGTAAAACTCATATTATATGGCCATACTTTCACACTTGCAGCAATACCAACTGCAACAAATAATAGAATGATCATAAGTGTAATCACACTACAATATATGAATGAGATTACATCTCTTTTCTTATTAGCTATTATTCTGTATGGTACTGCTTTTGAAGATAAGAAATTCGCCTGCTTTCTTTGCGTAATACGATCAACTACAAATGCGAATATAGCTGGGATTAATAAAATCATTCCGACAGTTGCACCCATCGGCATATTTTGCTGTCCAATTACTTGTTTGTATACGTCAGTAGCAAGCACATTATATTGACCACCAACAATTTTTGGTGCCCCAAAATCAGTAAAACTAAGTGTGAACACAACAAACATTGCACTAATTAATCCGTACTTTACACTAGGTAAAGTAACCGTGAAAAATTGCTTTGTTTTACTCGCCCCTAACATATTAGAAGCTTCATATAAACGATAATCAGATCCTTGGAAGGCAATTAGCAATATAAGAAAGGCTTGTGGAAATGTATACATAACTTCAGCTATTACAATTCCTACTGGTCCATATAAAGGGATTTGTATACCTTCAAATAAACCAAACATTCCTTTCGTTACTAGCCCTTGATTACCAAATAAATATGTAAGTGCTATACCGTGCATCATCGTTGGTGCGAACAATGGTAATAACGCTACATACTGAAATACACGCTTTCCAAAAACATTCGTACGGGCAATTGCATATGCGTAAACGAATGCGATTGCAACTGAAATAATTGTTGTTGCGCCAGAAATCCATACTGTATTTTGTAAAGACTGAACTAAAGTTGGTGTTGTGAAATATTTACTGAAATTCGCAACACCAACGAAAACTCCATCTTTATTATAAAAAGCTTGTGTAAATAGTTGTAATAGCGGCAATACAAGCATAATCAAAAAGGCAAAAATCATACCAATAATTAATAGTCGTTGTACCCACTCTTCTTTACCGATACGTCTCTTAATCTTTTTTTTCGTATTTTCTACCTTTAAATCTTCTAACATCTCCATCTATACAACAACCTTCTTTCCATATGACAACATATGATTTTCTGAGAAAGAGATTTGAATTGGCTTCCCTTTCCTAATGGCTGTTTTTTCTACTTCTGATGCCAATATATCTACAACGATTTTCTCATTATATAGGTGTGTTTTCTCATCTATAACTCTCACTTCTGTCCGGTATACAGACCCACGAAACTCCATGCTTTCTACCATTGTTTTAATGCCATTATTTTGTACGACTGTTACATGCTCAGGACGAATTGCATGTTCTTCGTTATTTTTCGAAAAGAAATTAATAGAACCAATAAAATCTGCCACAAACGGATTGGCTGGTCTTTGATAAATCTCCTCTGGTGTTCCAATCTGCATAATTTCCGCATGATTCATTACAACAATTTTATCAGCCATCGTTAATGCCTCTTCTTGATCATGCGTTACCATAATCGTCGTTACTCCTATTTTCTCTTGCAAATCACGCATTTCCCTACGTAATTTTTCACGCACTTTTGCATCTAAAGCTGATAACGGCTCATCGAGTAACAAAATATCTGGAGACAGAGCGAGCGCACGTGCAAGTGCTACTCGCTGCTGTTGTCCACCAGACATTTGAGCAGGATATTTATCTTTTACATTCAGCAAATCTACAAGTTTTAACGCATCTAGCGCTTTCTCTTTCACTTCTGCTTTCCCATATTTTTTTGTCTTTAAGCCGTATTCAATATTTTCAAGTGCTGTTAAATTCGGAAATAAAGCATACGATTGGAAAACCATTCCGAAGTTTCTCTTTCCAGGAGGCAATGCTGTAATATCTTTTCCATTCACAGCTATACTGCCAGTCGTTGGTTCCTCTAGTCCCGCTAAAATGCGAAGCAACGTCGTTTTCCCACAGCCACTCGGGCCTAATAAACAAACAAACTCATTTTTGTTCACAGTAAAAGAAATATCTTTTAACGCTGTAAATGCATCAAACTGTTTTTGAATGTGTTGAATTGATAAATATTCGCTCATTTTTCTCTCTCCCACTCACTTACTTTTTCGGTTCTGCTTTTTGGCCAAACTCTTTTTCCCATTTTTCTAAAATTTTGTCACGATTTTCTGCTGCCCATTTAAAGTCATTCTTTTTATATAATTTTTCAGTAACATCTTTCGGGAATCCCTCTGGAAGTTTATAATCATTTTTAATTGTCGCAAATCCATTTTTCTCAAAGTATAACTTCATTACATCATCAGTAATTGCCCAATCTAAAAATGCTTGTGCTAATTTATCATTTTTCGCATTATCTTTCTTAATAAGTGC
This sequence comes from Bacillus cereus group sp. MYBKT14-1, assembly GCF_051915185.1. NCBI lineage: Bacteria > Bacillati > Bacillota > Bacilli > Caryophanales > Bacillaceae > Bacillus > Bacillus cereus group sp. MYBKT14-1. The sequence continues at coordinate 60,354 of NZ_JBQAEF010000020.1, forward strand.
GTTCGCTTCTACTTCCCACCCTAATCCTTCTTTCGGCAGTACAACTTCAACTGGTGCACCTTTTTGTTTCTCTTTTAAAGCACTATAAACCATTGATACACCGACTGGATATTCACCTGCTCCTGCTAATTTCGCTGGTTTTGATCCTGAATGCGTATAACTTGCCATATTATCATGAAGTTTCTTCATGTAATCCCAGCCTTTATCTTCACCCATGATTTGTAGCCATGCAGAAACTGTTAAAAATCCTGTTCCAGATGATGCTGGATGTGGCATAACAAGTGTTCCTTTATACTCTGGTTTCGTTAAATCTTCATATGATTCTGGCATCGGTAAATTTTTCTTCTTTAACTCTTCTTTATTTACAGCAATCCCCGTCATAAATGCAGTATTTCCTACCCATTTTTCAGGTTGCTTATCATCTTTAAATTGCGGAAGAACACGATCTGCTCCTTTTGGAGAGTATCCTTTTAACATATCTTTTTTATCTAAAGCTAATAGACTTGATGCCGCAGTTCCCCATACAACATCTGCTTGTGTATTTTTTCCTTCAGCTAGCAATTTCGCAGTAATAACTCCTGTTGAATCACGTACAATGTTCAATTTCACATCAGGATATTTCTTTTTAAAGGAATCAAGATAAATTGGTACAAGCTCTTCTTCAATCGCTGTGTAAACAGTTAATGATCCAGATAATTTGTCATCTTTCACTTTCGCTCCAGCACTTTCTTCCTTCTTTGCACCACAACCCATTAATAACGAAAATACCATTCCAGTCGCTACAGCTTTAAAGATTGTTTTTTTCACTGTTTCTCTCTCCTTTTACAAATCTTATGTACAACTCAAATATAAACAACTAGTGTAAAAGCAGTATTAAACCAACATTAATCTTTTGTTTGTTGTTTGTTTTTGTGTAATACGTTGCTACTTCTATGTTTTTTCGCATTTTTCTGCTAATAGAAAACACTAAATTTACAAATAATTAAAAAAACCTTTATAATCCCACAAAAAAATGAGGCGTTTGTAAAAAACGCCTCATTTTTGTTTACCTTTTTTTGAATTACGATTAGCATACTTTGCGCTATTTTCTCCTTCATACTCTAATGCAAATTCTGCATCTGGTAAGCTTTCTTTCGGAGTTTTATTATTATTGATTGCCGCATTTTGTTTCACTTTTCTTTTTACCAATACATTCACCTGCTCTCAAGAAATCACTTTCTACTCTAGTTTGAAACAACTTAAAATAATTATTACTGGCAAGTGTTAACAAGTACATAAGAGGCGTTAGATGGAAATACTACGTATGAAGAAATCATTATAAAAAGGAGCGATAATTTTGAAGAAAAAAGAAAAGATTCAATCACCAATTTTAGACGAAACGCTCCCGCATCAAATGAATTTTCCATCTTTTAAAGGAACAGGAAAAACGATGCAACAACCTTTTGTGAATCAATATGATGTTGTAATTGGAGACAGTAAATATAATTCCGAGAACAGTCCACTTAACAATTGGAGTGATAAAATAGATCCTGCCATTATGGCTGGCGATGAGTGGATCCATCCTACAAATGATATTGGGTGGATTTCAGAAGAAAATCAAGAGTTGCTAAAAAACGAAGCGGATAATAAAAATGAAGCTTTTATGCATCCACAATTTGGAATTAACGACTAAAAAACCATTCTACCTAACGTAGGTAGAATGGTTTCATACTATCCAATAATAATCCGCTCTTTCGGGTATTTATAGCGAGGTGGTTGTTCCCTTCCACCACTAGCTAAAATAAATGTTAAAATACCAACGCGTCCGATAAACATAAGCACAATAAGTACAAGTTTCCCAACAGTTGTTAAATCAGGCGTAACACCTGTTGATAGTCCCGTCGTTCCGAAAGCAGAACAAACTTCAACAATTAAGCTCATAAGCGGTACATTTTCCGTAATAGATAAAATGAATAGCGCAGTAGCACATAACAAAATCCCCATCGTCATAACGACAGATGCTTTCAGTACATCCTCTTCATGTAGCTGACGTTTGAAGACTCTAACTGTTCTACCACCCCTTGCAAAGGTATATAGTGACAATATACTAACAGCAAATGTTGTTGTACGTATTCCGCCCCCAACCGAACTTGGAGATGCCCCTATAAACATTAATATACTCATAAATAAAAGCGTCGGTTGTGACAATTCACGTATATCCATCGTAGCAAGTCCACCACTTCGCGTCGTCACAGATTGGAATAATGTATAAAATACAGTTTCATGCCATGACTTTCCTACTAAAAAATGATTTCTCTCCAATAAAAAAATCATAATTGTACCAACAACAACGAGCGAAAAAAATGTTGTTGTCGTCAATTTTGTAAATAATGAAAACCGGAATAATTGTTGTCTCCTTTTACTAAGGAATTGTTTCACTTCCATTAGCACAGGGAAACCAATCGCTCCTAAAATAATTAGTAACATATGAATCATTTGAACAATATAATCTTTTTTATACGGAATTAATGATTGTCCTGTTAAATCAAATCCGCCGTTCGTAGTCGCACTAACAGCTGCAAAGAAACCGTGAAAATAAGCTTCTTGCCAAGTCGGAAAGTAAAGTAAAAATCTTGTACCTAATAGGATTGCTCCAATAAGTTCTATTGAAATAATTACAATCAAAATAGAACGCATCAATTCTACAAGACCCGATAAATTTCCTTGATTATGGTCTGCCATAATTAATCTTCTTCTTTGCAAACCAATCTTTTTCCCCGTAATGATCCAAACAAATGTACCAAGCGCCATAATTCCTAAGCCGCCTAATTGTAGAATAAGGGCTAAAACAATAATTCCTGCTGTAGTAAACGTATCTGAAATCGTAATAACAGACAGTCCCGTAACACTTACCGCACTAACTGATGTAAAAAGCGAATCTATAAATGTCCATTTCACACCAGGCTTCGTAACAAACGGTAAACTAAGCAATATCACCGATACAACTACCGCTAATAAATAAAACAAAACGATGAGTTGTACAGGACGTAATTTTTGTAAAAACTTTTTTATATCTCTCATTCCATCACTTCGCTACCTTTTTTCTATCGATTAAATAAAGAAAAATCTTCACTTTCTTTATTTGTAAATAACTGCTCAAATAATTTGGCAAATACCATTCCATACACAGTTCCATTACCTCCGTGCAATAATGCGTAAAATAAATTATGTATCTTCTTATCTTCTTTTAAAATAGGTAGACCATCATGACTACTACCAAATGCTGCTGCCCAATAATACTCTGCTTGTATATTCTTATACTGCGGGAACATCTCTCTTACAATGTTAATAAGGATATCACGCTTACGCAATAGTTTCGTATCACCAATCGGTTGAATTTGCATCGCTTCATCTAATCCGCCTACCATAATGCGGTTTTGAAACGTCCGAAAATATAAGTAGGGACGTGCTGTTTCCCAAATTAACGATCGCTCATGCCAGCCATCAAACTGATCTATTTCATTTGTCACAACTGCATAAGATGCCTCTACTGTTGTATTTTTTTCTTTCTTCCCAAAAAGTGCTTCATAGCCCGTCGCCATAATAATATTCTTTGCTACAATTTGATTTCCTGTTTTCGTGTAACAAATTAAATCATTTTGCCGTTTTTTTATATGTATTGCCTCTGTATGTTCATATATATTAGCTCCCATTTGGTTTGCTTTATGCAAAAGACTATGCGCTAGTAAATACGGATTCACCTCAGCATCACCGTGTGTATACAATGCCGCTTGTTTTATAAAAGGATAACGTTCCTTAATATCAGATTCTGTAAAATACTCAACAGGAAATCCATAATTCTGTAACGTATTGTACTCCTCTTGTAAAAATGAGACATCCTCACTTTTACTTGCATAATATAAACTACTTCTCGGAATAAAATAGGGATCAATATCGAGAGTAGGTACCACTTTCTCCATTGTTCGTAACGCTTCGTAACACAGTTTATATGCTCGTACCCCTTTTTCTTCACCAAATGTATGGATAAGTGAGGTTAACGATTTATCATGAAGAAACTGTAATAAACCTACATTTGCAAATGTACTACCACATGCAATTTCTCTTTTTTCAATAAGCATTACACTCATGCCGATTTTCGCTAAAGAATACGCTATATGAGCACCGGCTTCGCCACTTCCGACTACGAGCACATCACATATCATATCATTTTCTAACAGTGGATAACAAGGTACAGAAACTCCTGTATTCCAAAACAACTTACCCGTCATAAGTTTCATAATTATACTCCTAAAATATAAATTTCTCCTTTCTATGTTTTGTTATTTTTCATAAAAAAATCCAACTAACATAGGCTAGTTGGATTTTTTTATTTTTAATTAGAACGCTCTTCAAGCCAATTTCCAATCGTCGGATATGTTTGTTTTACAGCTGTTCCACCGTAAACGATAGACATATGCCCTGTTGGTAAACATACATATTGTTTATCTGTGCTAGAAATATGATCTAGTAATGCTTCTACTTGACATGGCAAAGCGATATGATCACGTTTCCCGGAAATATTTAAGACATTCGCCTTAATATTTGCAAGGTCTACCTTTTGTCCGCGAATAACGAGTTCACCCTTAACCAATTTATTATTTTGATAAAAATCACGAATCCACTGTCTGTATGATTCACCTGGGAACGGAATACCATCACCAACCCACTTTTGAACCAATCTCCAGCTTTCGACGAAGCGCTCATTCTCTGAACGATCTACTAAAGCAACATATGGACCAACAAAGTTCGTAATTGGCTTTAACATTTTGTTTCCGAAATCAATCATTTCTGGCGGAATATTTCCAAATGTATCAACCGCTTTATCTAAATTGAAATATTTCTCATCTAATAAAGGACCATACAATCCTGTTTCAGAGAAATCAAAAGGACTTGTCATGAAAATCAAATTACGAATTGGCATGTGCGGATGAAGTGCTGCATAAATAGAAGTTAGCGTTCCACCCATGCAATAACCAAGTAAAGAAATCTCGTCCGATTTTGCAGTTCGCATTACTTTTTTTACTGCTTTTGCAATATAATCAAAAACGAAATCATCAAATTTCAAATGACTATCTTCTAAACCAAATGTGCCCCAATCAAGCATATACACATCAAAACCACGATCCACTAGATATTCCACTAAACTATTTCCAGGAGTTAAATCCATAATATATGGTTTATTAATAAGAGCATATATTAACAGAATTGGAACTCTTTGTGTTTTTTCTTGTTTTGGAATGTAGCGATAAAGCTTTGTCTTATTCTTCGTCCAAATAACCTCTTTCGGCGTTAATCCTACTTGCGGCTCTGGTTCACGTAATAAAATTTCACTCGCCCTTTTCACTCGGCGGTACGCTTTTCGGTACTCTTCTGGGTATAGCTCTAATTGCTTTTCCCATTCTGTTGCGAATGTAGTCATTTTTTTATCTCCTTTTTGGTCGATTTCCTTCTTAAAAAAAGAAGTGCATTCCTGCTATGGATATGCACTTTTTTCTTACTTCATTACATATATAATCCGCCGTTAATGTTTAATTGTTGACCTGTGATATACGCACCATCACGGCATAGGTATACTACACCTTTTGCAATTTCATCAGCTTGACCAAAACGTTTTTTCGGGATTTTTGCAACAATTTTTTGACGTACTTCTTCTGGTACTTCTGCTACCATTTCAGTATCAATAAATCCTGGGCAGATAGCGTTTACAGTGACATTTGTTTTTGCAAGTTCTAACGCTAATGATTTTGTAAATCCTAACATACCCGCTTTTGCTGCTGAGTAGTTTGTTTGGCCAAATCCACCTGCTTGACCAATAATAGAAGAAATGCTAATAATTCTTCCTTCTTCCGCTTCCGTTATGTATGGAAGCACCGCGCTTGTCGTATTAAATACGCTGCTTAAATTCACGTCAATTACGCGCTCCCAATCTTCACGATTTAATTTTTTGAATGTACGATCTCTTGTAATACCAGCATTATTAACAAGAATATCAACTTTACCAAAATGATTCACAGCTTCTTCTACAAGTCGGTTTGCATCTTCTACTTTAGAAACATCCGCTTGCACTGCATAAACGTCATGTCCGTCTTTTCCTAATTCATTTACTAAATTTTCAGCTGCTTCTTTACTGCTATTATAGTTAATAACTACTTTCGCTCCCTCTTGTGCTAATGCTACTGTAATTGCTTTTCCAATTCCTTTTGCTCCACCTGTTACGATTGCTACTTTTCCATTTAATTGAACCATTTCTTTTCCCCCTTAAATGAATTTGTGAACGATTGTTATGAATCATTTTGGTACTCATACTATAGAGTCCATATATAATTATGTTTCGCTGTTTATACGTGAAAAGAGATTCTCCCGCTCTCTTTTACCTGTTATAAACAAGCGCTTTTATCATTTTTTATTTTCTGGTTTATTCGTAGGCTTTACCTCTTCTTTTACAGGTACTTGTAGTTTAGCTAGTACTGCATTTTGCTTTTCTAGCAATTCTACAATTCGATCTACTTTTGTTTCAAGCGTACGAATATCTTGTTTCACTTTCGTCACATCACGCTTTAATGTAGGGGCTTGTCCTAAAGAATCTACTTTCTCCTCTAGAAACTCCTCAATGTTATCTACTTTATTTTCTAAGTTAATAACAAGCGTAGCCACTCTTGCGATATCCTCTTTCGTCGGCACATTTACTTGTTCTAAATAGTTTTTTGTCGTATCATTTAATGCTTTTTGATAAAACAAATTCAAATCTAGAACGCTGCCCATCCAAGCTGAATATTCTTCTGTTTTAATTGTTTCATTGAGCGCTTTTCCCCAAAATGTTTCGGTTTGTTCATAAGCATTTTTCCATGCTTGTAGTGGATCGAATTTTTGATCAATCACTTTACCTACACTCCCTTTTTCGTTTTTGAAACAATTCAACCTATTCACTATTTTCTAATATTCTGAATAAAACTTCAAGTCTATATTTTATTTTTTTCTATTTTCTAACAAATGTGTTGACTTTAAAAACAGATAGGTGTAAATTGCACTTATAAGCAAAAAATTCCATCTAACTGATTCATGAGGTGATGCACAATCATGCTACAAAATGAACCAGAACAACGCGAAAGTTTGGAGAAGAACCAAGCGAAACAACCAAACTCCATGCCAAAAAACTTCTTAGTTCCCTTCTTACTTCTCTGTCTAAAAGACTGGAGTCTTCATGGTTACAAACTTATTCAAATGCTAATGGATATCGGCTTTTCTTCTGTTGACCAAGGTAATGTTTATAGAACACTACGCAAATTAGAAAAAGAAAACCTTATTTCTTCTACTTGGGATACAAGCGATGGAGGGCCGGCAAAAAGAATTTATTCTTTAACTGAATATGGAGAGCAATATTTAACAACCTGTGCGACTTCTTTTGAACATTATCAAAATATGTTGCGAACGTTTTTCACGTTATACACCAATGCATTCTTTCCATTTTCTACTTCTCCAGAAAAGGATGAAAAGGATTCTTCATCTTCACCTGGTGGTACAGCAGAGTAATCTGCGTTCACAATATGCAAAAAAACATTTGGGGGTCAAACAATGGAAACTAAACCATACGAATTAGTCGATGCATTTTGGAAAAACTGGTCTCAATCACTTTCCCTTTTCTCTTCAGCTGGAAAACAGTTAGAGCAACTTACTTTAGAAACATTAAAACAACAACAAGACGCTTTGCATAAATTAACATCAGGAGTAGATGAACTAGAAAAAGAACTACAACAACTCACTGCTCAGTTCAATAACCAATATACAGATTACGTGAAACAATTAACTGGAAACTCCTTAAATGATCAAATTAACGAGTGGCAAGACAAGTGGAAGGAACTTTCTGCTCATATGCATCAGCTTACCGTTTCTCCTACAAAAACTTCTTTGTCAATTCTTACACAAACAAGCGGTCAATTTGAAGAAACAACAAAACAATTTATTGAGCAACAACAATTACAACGTGAAGAGGCTCAAAAACAGTTAGAGGGTTTTTTGGAAGAGTTCAAGTCAAAACAGTTGGAACTCGCAAAAAAGTTCGAGGAAAACTCAAAAAATCTATTTACTTCCATCAAGTAAGAAAAATGTGGGAGCTAACCGCAGCACAAACAAAACTCTTTCTTCCTCCTACTACATCAAGATGGCTAACATTTTTCGATATGGAAAAGAAGGAGGACAAAATGAATCCATTTCAAGAAGCACAAACTGTTCCGGAGCTTCGCTATGATGAGATTCAAGTCGGTGATCAAGCATCCCTTACAAAAACAATTACAGATGAAGATGTTATCAATTTTGCAAAATTGACTGGAGATGTGAATCCTATTCACATTTTAGATTCTTTTGCAAAAACGACAATGTTTAAAGAACGTATTGCTCACGGAATGCTCGTTTCGAGTTTTATTTCTACCATCCTTGGAACGAAACTCCCAGGCAAAAATACGATTTATTTATCCCAAAATGTTTCATTCCGTGCCCCTGTCAAAATCGGTGATACACTTCGCGTTGTGGCAGAGGTTATTAAGAAGCGTGACGATAAAAAAATCATTACGTTGCAAACAAACATATATAATCAATCAGATGATATTGTCGTGGAAGGAACAGCGACAATACTAAAAAAAGAGTAGCAAATGAAGTGACCCCTAAAAGTTAGACACGGTTATTTCATTAGGCAGCTTGATAAAAATGAGTTCGGTATTGTACCGGACTCATTTTTAATTTTGCCTTAATCCGTTTCGTA